>JBBSHE010000088.1:0-5025 GCA_038253325.1 Propionibacteriales bacterium | reverse complement strand
CCCACCCGCCCTCGCCCCGACCTGAGCCCGAAACCCCGACACCCCCTCACCGCCGAACCATCACGGCGGCCCCGATCATGCCCCGACCAGGGCCGGAACCGGCACCTGAATGTTTACCCTCGAAGGCCTCATACAGATCGACCCGCTTGAGTGCGTCATGAGGATCTCGACGGATGAACAGGCGGACCAGGTCGCGGTAGCCATGCCGGAAACCGAACCATCGCCCGGCCTGCATCAGGGTGTCACCTTGGAGTGCTCTTCGCGTGTAGAACGACACGGTGAGGCCTTCGACAGTGAACCCTCGGCTGAGTTTGGCGCCGCCGACGAGGATGCGCCAGACGCTGTTGCGGTCGAAGTCGAGGGACTGTTGATTCCTCTGGATGTCCGCATCGCTGTTCACGACCAGCACCGGGTCCCCGACCTCGCGGATCCGTCGACATGCCTCACCGATCGGTGCGATGAGCTGCTCGAAGTCTGCGGGTACGGGTAGGCCCTCTGCTCGGGCTCGGCACACCGGTTCGTAGTCCTCGTTCCAGAGTCGCTGCAGGCGCTGCAGCGACTGAGGTCTCCCGTATGCGGCGCGACCCCACACGCCGCGGACGAGCTCCGCTTGCTCCCGGTGTAGTCCGGTCTCCATGGATTCGTGGACGAGCATGGTGTGGTGCGGGTAGACGAGGACTCCGGCTTCCTCACGGAACACCTTCACCGCGCCGGCGAGGACGAACGAGTCGATGGCGGCCGTCATCTCCTGGGCTCGTCGACCCTCCTCGCCGTCGCGCTCCACCGGCGGGCCGACCGCCCGGACATAGGCCTTCTCGTTGGAGACCGCGGGGTCGGACTTGTCGTCCTCGGTGTTCCAGTCGACGTCGTGGAAGTCTCTGACGCCCATGTAGTGCGGCGGACGGTCGAGGGCGAGCATGAAGTTTTTCGGGAAGATGTCGGCGGGATCGTCCGGGTCGACGAAAACATTGGCGAAGGGCGTCGCGGTGTACATCACGAGTTGCGCGCGTTTGAGCTGACTCAGCAGGTCCCCGATGGCCTTGTTGATGGCGGTCCGTTCGGCGGTCTTGCGAGGGTCTTTCGTGTTGATCGACGCCAGGTCCGACTCGTCGTCGATGATGAGCGCCGGTATCTCGGCGAGCTTGTCCTTGAGCGGCATCAGGTCCTGGGCCAACTTTCGTAGGACGCTTCCGTTCTTCTTCACGACAAGCAGCCGTGCGTCGGACGGCAGGAGGTTCTCGGGGTCGTAGAACGGCTTGGATCGGTCCCGCAGGTGGAACTGCATGCGGGTCAGGCCCTGCTTCAGCCGCTTGTAGTCGTCGTGGAGGAGGGTCATGCGTTCGATCCCTGGGAACCCTCGGGCCAGGAAGTCGTCGCCGTGGCGGATGAACTGCTCGTGCAGCCAGTCCTCGTCGTCGGCGTAGTCGAACTCGTCGGGCGAGTCGGCTCCGTCGGTGAGCCCGCGGGTGAGGTTCTCCATGCCGACGAGCTCGCGGTCCAGGCGTCGTTGGGTCTGGGAGCGGAGCAGTTCGATCGTTCCGGTCATGACGATGACCAACCGGTAGCCGGCGTCGATCGCCTTCGCGATCACGCCCGTGAAGTTGGCCGTCTTCCCACTCTGCACGTAGCCGACGACAAGGCCCTTGGACTGGTATTGCGCGTCGGCGGTCGGATCCGACAGCCGCTGCACGACCTCGGTGGTGGCGATGTCGAGTGCGGCCACCGACTCTGGGCGCCAACCTCGGGCGGCGAGCAGGTACTTCTCGTAGTGCGGCCAATAGAAGGCCTTCTCGGCGCGGCGTGCCTCGGTGTACCAGGGATCCCATCGGGTGGTGATGATCGTGTTGCGCATCTTCGCGACCGGAGCGACCGCATCGAGCCGCTCCGCCACCGCCGATGACAGGCCAAGTAGCTGGTAGACCTTCGCGCGCCGCTGCTCGGTACGTGGTGGCGTCACCTCGGAAACGGAGTCCCACGGCGGAGATTGGGCGAAATCCCACTCCGCCAGCGCCAGCCCGAGCTGCAGCACCCCGGCGCTGTCCTGCTGGTTGTGGTCCTCGATCAACGCCAACAGGTCATCCGGGGTCACCCGCTCGTCCCCGTCACGGTCGATGTTGACCCGGCGCAGGAGATTGTTGGGCCCCTTCGGTCGGAGCCCCGCGACAGCCGAGACGAGATCGAGCTCCCAGGATTCCGGCGGGACCGTCATCGTGTGCTTCCTCCTTGGACGAAACCCGTGGCGGGGTCGGGTGGAGAACCCGGAACCAACGAGGTGATGTCGAGCCGGTAGCCAGCATCGATGATGAGTTCGGGTCGAGGGCATGCGTCCGCGACCGCGGCCCTGGTCAGGGCAGGAAACTGGTCGTCCACCGGGTAGGCGGAGGGCACCGTACGCAGTGCGAGCGAGTCCCCGTAGAGGGAGCTGTCCCGGTCGCGCCAACCGGCGCGCGCGAGAGATGCCTCGACCTCGGCCCGCAGCGCCCCGGCCATCGTTCTGATGTCCGCCACAAGGCTGGACAGGGTGCGACCTCCGTGTCTTGTGGAATCGGTGAGCTGGATCGAGACCAACCAGAGCGGCACCCCGGGAAGGGGTTGGAGTTGCTCGAGACCGCCGATCTGGTGACGCCGCTTCTCCGATCTGGTGGTCTTGATCTCGAAGCAGGCGTGGGCGAACACGAAGTCGTGCTCGTGCGGGGCGAACCCCTTCCAGAAGTCCACCGTGGAAACGGGTTCATCGGCCAGTTTGAGACAGTGTTCGAGGAACAGCAGCTCCCCGTAGAGCCCGAGCTGGCGCTCAGCACTCAGGCTGCTGTGTCGGGCGATCAGCTCCTCGAAGGTGCTGAGCGCAGACCGGACCGCGTCCTCGAGGCCGAGGGCACGTTCCTGGACCAGGTCCGCGACGTCGCAGAGCAGCAGATATGCCTCGTGTGGATGCTGGTGATAACTCAACGACACCTCACACCACCTGCGACCGTCGTCGATCACCAGTCGCGACTCGACGTTCTCGAACTCCGTCAGATCCAGTGCGCCGCCGGATGAAGGCACCCCCAGCGAGATCTCCCCGTGGACCGGATCGATGCTGATCCGGCAGGTCGGCTCGCCCGGCACCACGATCGCCGCAGGAGCGGTCAGTGCGAGGTACTCCTCCAGCGCCGATCGCGACAGGTGCCGGTTCGACGTCGTGCTCATCTGGTGCCCCGTCCACGGCTGCGGTACTCGGCCTCCAACTGCACGGCGCCCCCGAGTACCGCGTCCCACATGTCCACGAGGTCCTTGTCCCGCGGTCCCGAGCGTTGACCGGTGAAGTGCTGTTCGGTCAACAGGAACATCAAGGTCTTCAGCAACGGAGCGTCGCTCAGCCCTGTCCGGCCGCCGGTGAGCATCTCGCGGTAACGCTGGTTCAGATGGATCGTGCGTGTCTCGCGGTCGAGTTCGAACAGCTTCCCCTCGGGCATCCGCCGCCAACGGATGTCGACCGGGTCCTCGTCGATCTTGATCGGTATCTCCGACTTGACGATCCGGCGGATCTCCTCGTGGAACCCCCGCGCCGGCTCCACGACCGGTCTCCTGTCCCGGCGGCGGCGGCGGGATTCGACCAGAACGGACTCGGCACGGGCAAGGTAGTCCTCGAAACCGATGGGCGGAGACGTTCCGTGCTGATCGGATGCGCGGACCACGGCCGCGACGAACTCGTGACCGAAGATGACCCCGCGCTTCTCGGGGTTCATGCGGATGTACGGGCTGAGGCTGTCGAAATCGTCGACGGCGACCCGGGCGAGTGCCCTCGCCGGGGTCTTGGCCACCACGTCATTCCACCCTCCGGCTTGAAGCAGGCGATCGCTGCGGTAGATGAAGAAACCTTGCGAGTCGGCCCCGTCCCTGCCGTAGAGCCGATATTGAGGTCCGCTGGATTTCGGTGGGACGATGTGACACCGCAGAGGAATCGTCGTAGAATCTACGACTGCGTGAACGGTGATCGGATAACCGGCGACGCCTGCCACCGAGAACTCGAACGGATCGATGGCGACAACACGCTCGGGCGGACCGGGACGTTGAAGCGACGTGTCGAACACGTCGATGTCCAGGCGGAGACGCCCGTCGGAGAGGAGCCGGTGGTAGAGCAAACCCAGATGCATCCGAACCGATGTCTTGGCGTTCTCCAGCCAGCTGTCGGCCTCGACCATGGAGCTGGGACGCGGGAACGTCGTGTCCCGCCACGAGACGATGGTGCCGACCGTCGAATCGACGAGAGCGAGCAACTGGACGAGCGACTCGGCGATGACGTCCGGATCGATGATCGCGCAGCTGTAGTCACGTTGAACATCCAGCTTGCGAAGGCGCCGCCCGCATGAACTATCCGAGGACGACGTCTTGGACCAGACAGTCAGGGTGTCAGCATGGCTGAAAGAAGCAGCTTTCAAGCCGAGACCGTAGAAGCCTTGTGATCCCGGCGCATAGTCTCGCTGGCGTCCCAGTCGCATCGCGTCGTCGATCCGACTGTCGTCCATGCCCCGGCCGTTGTCGACGATCAGGAGGCCGGTCGGTCGGGAGCCGTCGACCACGAACCGAACGAGGACCGTACGTGCGCCAGCATCGACACTATTGTCGACCAGATCGGCTATCGCGCTTTCCAGACTATGGTGCGCGCCGAGGCTCTTGACGAGGCCCGGGTCCGGGTCGAGCACCTTCGTGCCGATTACGTCGTTCTCGTCGGATTGCCACCGAGTCACAGCACTCCAATTCCACACCGGATGTCCTCGGACACAGGGACGACCACGTCTGGTCCTGCGGCGACTCCGGGCCTCCCGCGGGATGTGACGAACGCATGCCGGAGCGCCGTAGCCGTGTCCGGTGCCTCGCCCGCGTTGGCCATTCCGATCTCCTGCTAGGGCGTGTCTGCGGGATCTTGATGTTCGGGTGCGGTAGATCTTGCTCATGCATGCTCGTCATGATCTGACTGATGTTGAGTGGGCGCGTCTGGAGCCGTTGTTGCCGGATCGCACGCCGTGTCGGGGTGGGCGGTGG
>JBBSHE010000087.1:0-5340 GCA_038253325.1 Propionibacteriales bacterium | reverse complement strand
CGAGGGTGAGGTGCTGGAGGTGCAAGGACCCGACGGCGGTCCGCCGTACGTCGTGCGGTGGGGTGACGGCCACGAGGGCGTGTTCTTCCCCGGTGCCGACGCACACGTCGTCACTCGTGACTGAAGCGCGCGTGGTCACTCGTGACTGAAGCGCGCGTGGTCACTCGTGACTGAAGCGCGCGTGGTCACTCGTGACTGAAGCGCGCGTGGTCAGTCTCGGCTGCTGCGCGCGCCGAGGTACGGGAAAGCGACCGTTTACAGGTGTGAAACGGTGCCTATGGCGTACCTCGGCGATATCGGGAAGCCTGATCAGCTGACGAGCGTATTCTTTGCACGGACGACGCAGAACTCGTTCCCCTCTGGGTCGGCAAGAACGGTCCATGACTCATCGCCGGTCTGCCCGATGTCCACCTTCCGCGCTCCGAGGGCAAGGATGCGCGCTATTTCCGGCTCCCGGTCGTCGGTGTCAGAGGTCAGGTCAAGGTGGAGACGGTTCTTGGTCGACTTGCGGTCGGCTACCGGCATGAAGCAGATGCCCACCTGCGCGTTCACGTCGGGGCCGATGACGACCTCGTGTTCGCGCTCGGAGAGAACATTCCAATTCAGTACGTTCGCCCAGAAGCGGGCCAGACCCGGCAAGTTACGGGCGTCGATGACGATGTGGTGCAGGGATACGGGCATGCCTCAGTCTGCCTGCGTTGCTTGGTCTGAGCTCAATGGCTCAGCGCAACCGGGCGGGTGACCTTTCTGCTGGCG
This sequence comes from Propionibacteriales bacterium, assembly GCA_038253325.1. Taxonomy (GTDB): domain Bacteria; phylum Actinomycetota; class Actinomycetes; order Propionibacteriales; family Nocardioidaceae; genus JBBSHE01. The sequence goes on along the minus strand of JBBSHE010000087.1, from coordinate 4,584 downwards.
ACGTGCCGATCGGGTATGCGGGCGGTCCGCAACCGTCGGCGCAGCGTTTCTGCGGCGGCGTATCGGGTCATCCGCTCACGCCGGTAGTCGAGTTCTGCCATCAGGAATGGCTGGTCGTTGCGCATCATCGTGGGCTCCTCGGTCGCATGATCTGATGTGTTCGATCGTGCGCGCCTGAGGAGGGTCGTCACATCGGGAGAACTGCTTATCTTGGCCGCGGCTGCCGTGCCCGGTCGACGTCTAAGGAGCCCGGTCCGTGGATCTGCGGCCTCACGGGCGGCGGAAAGCGATCGAGTTGTCGGTCGCTGGTCGGGTCATGACCTGATGAGCGACCGACAAGTCGTTGATGGGGCGGCGTACGGGCGAGCCCCCGCGAGAGGCTGGAGCAGGTTTGACGCGTCGGATGCGATGCGGTCGGTGACGCCCGCTGGCTCGATCTGGCGGACGTCGCGGGGCTGCCAGCCGTTGGCGGACTCGCGCTCGGCGACCCCGCCGTCTCCCGCGCGTCGCGGGACTGGACCGCTTGACTAAACCCTTGACCGTGTAAGGTGTTTTTTTATCCTTGACATATCGCAAGGGAAAGGGGCAGGATGAACAAGGCGATCAAGGTCTGGGCCACGTGGGCGGTCTCGCAAGGCTGGACGGTTGAGGACACCGCCGATGGTTATACGCAGTTCTTCGACCCCGATGGCACCTACATCGCCCGGTATCCCGCCACTTCGAGCAACCACGTCGCCGACTACTTGATCTCAAGGTCGCACTGAAGAAGGCAGGTCTCCAGATCCCTCCTCCGAGCAAGAAGGAACAACGCGCCGCACGGCGAAAGGAAGCGAAGTGACGGACACGTGGGTCGTGATTCTCACCTACCATGAGCCGGCCGACCAGCAGCGCCTGGTCCGATACGAGGACGCATTGGCCGACCACGAGGCGTTCATCGCTGCGCTTCCTGGGAGGGGCTTCACGGTCACAATGCACATCGACGGACCGGACCTTGTCAACGCAACTGGTGTCGCGTCAGCCATCGCAAGGCCCGTTGTGCCAACTGAGCCCGTCGGCGTCGAGGTCTGGTCGGAGAGCGAGTACGAGCGACGCGCTGACGAACCGACTCTGCCTGAGCTGGTTTCTGCCCCGGAAATCGCAGACATCCTTGGCGTTTCGCGTCAGCGTGTCCACCAGCTGCAAGACACGGCTGCCTTCCCAGAACCGTTGTACCGCCTCCGGGCTGGTCCGGTCTGGGCACTGTCCGCTGTCGAACACTTCGCGCGGACGTGGGAGCGCAAGCCGGGCCGGCCCGCTCGTTCGGCGAACGCGGTCGCCGATCAAGACGCAATCGAACCGGTTGCGCCTGCTTCACGAGTTGTCGGTGGCTGATGGGGCTATGACCTGGTGAGCGACCGACAACTCCGGTGTGGACCGCGACACGCCGGGAGTCCTAGCCGGTCTTGAGCCGTTTTCCCTTGTGGTACGCGGGTCGGGCCTCTCGCGTACGTGATGGTGGGAACTCGTGGTCCGGGGTGCTTGCGTGCACCGCCGCGGCGGCGTACTGTCCGTCTAGATGTAGTAGTTACACGGATGTGTTTCCTCCACAGGTAGTGGTCGGTCATCCACCGTGTGACACAGGTCGTCCCCGGTCGGTCCACAGTTCGTCCCCAGCGGCGTCCACAGCACGAGGCACGAAATGCCTCGAAACCGGGCGCCCACGACACCGAGCACGTGTCGGCGGGAAACGTCGGTGGCGAGAGATAGAACGAGTGAGTGAGGAGGCGCCAGGTGCACTGCCCGTACTGCCGTCACACCGACACGCGCGTCCTCGACTCGCGGGTCGCTGACGACGGTACGTCGATCCGGCGGCGCCGGACCTGCCAGGAGTGCGGACAGCGGTTCACCACGGTCGAGCAGATGCAGCTGACGGTGGTGAAGCGCTCCGGCGCGACCGAGCCGTTCAGCCGCGACAAGGCGGTCGCCGGCGTCCGTAAGGCGTGCAAGGGCCGGCCGGTCAGCGAGGACGACCTGGCCCGGCTCGGTAGTGCCGTCGAGGACGCCCTGCGCTCGAGCGGCAAGGCGGAGCTGCCGTCCAACGACATCGGCCTGGCGGTGCTGGAGCCGCTGAAGGCGCTCGACGAGGTGGCGTACCTGCGGTTCGCCTCCGTCTACAAGAGCTTCGACTCGATCGATGCGTTCGCCGACGAGATCGCCGCGATGATGACCGACGAGCTGACGGCCGAGGGCTCCGCTGAGCTGGGGCAGAGGGCCGATGCCGTCGGGGGGGTACGTGGGCGCGCCGACTCTGATCCGGCCAGCCGCGCGGGCGTACCCGAACCTGCTCACGACTCGCCTCGTCCCGCAGGCGTACGTGAAGACGACCGATCGCCCTAGACCAAGGCCCGCAAACAACCGCCCCGTGCCGGCGATCCAGAGGTACGACCCCCAACCGCTCCGACCAACGAAAGCCCGTACAGGAGAAGCAATGACCGAAATCGACAGCCGCAAGGACGCGGACTCCGGTGCCAAAGCCACGGGTGCCACCGGCGCTGACGCCAGCCGCGCCGGCGTGGAGGCACGGGTGGCGGCGACCAGGGCGGCGCGCAAGTCCGGCGGGTTGACGGTCGAGCGGATCTTCACGACCGAGGGCGTGCACCCGTACGACGAGGTGACGTGGGAGCGCCGCGACGTGGTGCAGACGAACTGGAAGACGGGAGCGACTGTCTTCGAGCAGCGCGGCGTGGAGTTCCCCGACTTCTGGTCGGTGAACGCGTCGACGATCGTGACGACGAAGTACTTCCGCGGCGCCGTCGGCACCGACGTACGCGAGTGGAGCCTGCACCAGCTGATCGACCGGGTGGTCAAGACGTACCGCGGGGCGGGCGAGGACAACGGGTACTTCGCGACGCCGGCCGACGCCGAGGTGTTCGAGCACGAGTTGACGCACATGCTGCTGCACCAGGTGTTCAGCTTCAACTCACCGGTCTGGTTCAACGTCGGCACGAGCAGCCCCCAGCAGGTGAGCGCTTGCCAGCCGCACGACGCGCTGGTCAGCACGCCCGCCGGGATGGTCCCGATCGGCAAGCTGGTCGAGGCGAACGCGATCGGCGCGAAGGTGTACGACGCGCACGGGCTAACCCGCGTCGTCGCGGTCAAGGCCAACGGCGTCAAGGACGTGCTGCGGATCCACACCAAGGCAGGCCATGCCCTCGACGTCACGGCCGACCACCTAGTTTGGAGGTCGTCCGGCGACGGATCGGGCCGCTTCGTCGAGGCTGGGACGCTGCAGCCCGGCGACAAGCTCGAGTGGCACCGTCGCGACTCGCACGGTGAGGCCGAGATCACCTCGCGCGAGATCGCCGAGGCAGCGCTCGCTGGGTGGATGCAATCTGACGGTTTCGTGGGTCAGTACCAAGGCACCAACAGGTCGTTGACGATGGAGGCGATGACAGTAACGCCGGCTGAGCTTGCGTGGGTCACCAAGGCCTTGGACGAGATCTTCCCTGGTGTCCACCGACACGAGCGCACGGTCGTGACCCAGGACCAGTCGTTGGACTGCCGCCGGACTCGGCTGTACGGCGCGGGCCTGACGCAGTTTGTCGAGCAGTGGGGTCTGCGCGCCCGCGGCGTCGACATGGTCGTTCCGGCACAGCTGTTCGACGCGCCACTTCCGGTCGTTGCCGCATACCTGCGCAGCGTCTTCCAAGCCGAGGGTTTCGTGTCGGCGCGGGAGCGTTCGACCGTTGTCGAGGTCGACATGATCTCGGAGAGCCTGATTCGTGGCATGCAATCGCTGCTCGCGCGGTTCGGGATCTTTGCCAGGGTCGGCTTCAAGGTCGACAAGCGCGCCGATCGGCATGGCTGCTGGACGCTGCGGATCCAGAGCGCCGGCGATCGGCGAACCTTCGCCGATGAGATCGGCTTCATCGATCCGATCAAGGCGGACAAGCTCGAGGCGAGCTTCGCCAAGCCCGGACTCGCTGCCCTGCCGGTCAAGCGGCTCGAGATCGACCGGATCGAGTCACGTGGCGCGATGGAGGTCTACGACATCCAGACGGAGTCGGGGGAGTACCTCTCCAACAACCTGCGGGTGCACAACTGCTTCATCCTGAGCGTCGACGACTCGATGGACTCGATCCTCAACTGGTACAAGGAAGAGGGCTTCATCTTCAAGGGCGGCTCGGGCGCCGGGCTCAACCTGTCGAGGATCCGGTCGAGCAAGGAGCTGCTGTCGAGCGGCGGTACGGCCAGCGGGCCGGTGTCGTTCATGCGCGGCGCGGACGCGAGCGCGGGGACGATCAAGTCCGGCGGCGCGACTCGACGGGCGGCGAAGATGGTCGTGCTCGACGTTGACCACCCCGACATCGAGGAGTTCGTGATGACGAAGGCGCGCGAGGAGGACAAGATCCGCGCGCTGCGTGACGCCGGCTTCGACATGGACCTCGGCGGCGACGACATCCACTCCGTGCAGTACCAGAACGCCAACAACTCCGTCCGCGTCACCGACGCGTTCATGCGCGCGGTAGAGGAGGGTACGGACTTCGGGCTGCGCGCCCGCAAGACCGGCGAGGTCATCGACACCGTCGACGCGCGCGAGCTGTT
>JBBSHE010000086.1:0-5397 GCA_038253325.1 Propionibacteriales bacterium | reverse complement strand
GGGTCCACAACGCCGATGGTCCGGTCGCCGAGGTCCTCGTGCCGCTGCTGCTCGAGCAGCGCGAGGCGGCCAGGCAGCGTCGGGACTACCCAGCCGGCGACGCCATCCGCGACCAGCTCGCTGCGGCCGGGATCGAGATCGAGGACACTCCGCAGGGTCCCCGGTGGACCGTCCGGTGACCTGAGATGCCGGGAAACAGCCGCCGTCGAGGCGCGACCCGCAAGCGCCAGGCCGGGAACCCGACCGCCGGTTCTGGCGCACGTCGGCGCAAGCAGCTAGAAGGTGCCGGCCCGACTCCCAAGGCCGCGGACCGTCCGAACCACAAGGCGTACAAGCAGAAACGGGCCTCCGAACGCCGGCGTTCGATCAATCCCGGACCACGACCGACGACAGCGAGCAGTGAGTGGATCGCTGGTCGGAACGCCGTGGTCGAGGCGCTTCAGGCGCGGATCCCGGTGACGGCGATGTACGTCGCCGAGCGCGCCGAGCACGACGACCGGATGCGGCTGGCGTTTGCCCTGGGCGCGCAGCTGGGCGCTTCGGTCCTGGAGGTTCCGCGCGCTGAGCTCGACCGGTTGACCGATGGAGCGGTGCACCAAGGGATTGCCCTGAAGATGCCGAGCTACGACTACGCCGACCCCGACGAGCTGGCCGACCGTGCAGCCGACAGCGGTGACGTGCCGTTGATCGTCGCGCTGGACAAGATCACCGATCCGCGCAACCTCGGTGCGATCATCCGGTCTGCTGCCGCGTTCGGCGCGCACGGTGTCGTCGTACCGGAGCGTCGCTCCGCACCGATGACCGCGAGTGCGTGGAAGGCATCGGCCGGTGCGGCGGCCCGCCTGCCCGTCGCTCGCACGACGAACCTGACCCGCCAGCTGCAGACGTACCAGAAGGCCGGATTCACGGTCGCCGGACTGGACGCCGGTGCTGCACGTGGCATGGACGACGTCGATCCGTCCGACCCGCTCGTGCTGGTCGTCGGCGCCGAAGGTGGCGGGCTCAGCCGGTTGGTCCGCGAGACATGTGACCTGCTGGTGGGCGTACCGATGCGGGTGGAGTCGGAATCGCTGAACGCTGGTGTCGCCGCGGGGATCGCCCTGTACGAGGTTGCGCGTGCGCGCCGGTGAAGCACCCGGTTCGTCCCGGGCCTGTCTCCGAAGGAGTTCTCAATGAGTGCAGCCGGTCCGGTCTTCATCCACATCGGATTGCCGAAAACGGCGACGACGTACGTCCAGGCCGTACTCTTCGACGCCCGCCGCGAGCTGGCCGAGCAGGGGTTGCTCTACCCGGGTCCGCGCAACCACCACTACCTGTCGGTCGTCGACCTGCAAGGCCAGAAGTTTGCCGGAAACCCCGTTGCGCAGTCGGTCGGTGTGGCGGACGCACTGTTCACGCAGATCCGCGAGTGGGACGGTTGCGCGCTGTACTCCCATGAGCTGCTGGCCGGCCTCCGACCGAGACGGATCGCGAAGATGTTGCCGCAGTTCGGCGACCGTGACGTCCACGTGGTCATGACCTGGCGCGACATCTCCGAGGTGTTGCCCGCCACCTGGCAGGAGCGGGCCAAGAACCAGACGGTTGAATCGTGGCGGACATACGTCGAGCAGACCCGGCGCGGGCCGGAAGGTGGCCACGACTTCTGGCGCCTCCAGAATGTGCCTGGCATCGTCGACCGCTGGTTGAAGTTCGTCCCCGCCGAGCGGTTCCATGTCGTCACGCTTCCGAAACGCGCCGACAAGGCGGCGGTGCTGCTCGAGCGCTTCTGCTCCGTGCTGGGTGTCGAGGTCCCGAACCCGAAGGAGGGGACGGCCGTACGCAACCCGTCGCTCGGGGCCACGGAGGTCGCGTTGCTGCACCGGATCAATGCCGTGACGCGGAGTCGTTACACCTGGGACGAATACCACCGGATCGTCAAGGGGGGCCTCGTCCAAGGCTTCCTCTCGAAGCGGCCCGGCCAGGTGCGGGTGGAGCTCGACGAGTCCAACCGCCCGTGGGTCGATGCCGCGACGAGACGGGCGATCGAGCATGTCGAGTCTGCCGGATGCGACGTTGTCGGCAGCCTGACCGACCTCGGACCCACGGCGTTCAGCAGCAATCCGGACGCGCGGCCCGACGAGGTGTCCACCGAGAACCTGCTTCAGGCGGCGGTCGAGGTTCTCGTCGACGTCGCGCTCGCGCGTGACCAGGGTCGCCGCAGCCTCGAGGATCGGCTCGACAAGCAGCGTCTCAAGCTCGCGACGCATGGTGCCAGCCGCGCCGGTGGAGTTCCCGTCATCGAGCCGGCCGGCGGGTCCACGCTGGAACGGATCGTGCGCGAGATGGCGCAAAGCGAGATGACGCGCCGCTGGGTCCGACGTGCCGCGGATGCATACCGTACGTTGCGCGATCGACGGTGAGCTGACCGACGCTTTCGTTGGCCGACTCCCAAACGAGCGACCGGTCCTCAACACCAGGCACCTCAGCTGGCTGCGGGGGCTGGCGTCGGCGCCGCCGCCCTGGACGCGGCATAGTCCTTCGCGGCATCGAAGATTCCAACCTCGTGGCCAGCCGCCTCCGACAGGTACCACCGGTGTTCGAGGATCTCGTGGAAGACCTCCGGAGCTGCGAGGTCGTCCCGTGCCTCCCGCGGTACGAGCGCTAGAACCGGCTCGTAGATGTCGACGAGCCACCGATGGGCGACGATCGCGGGTGACTCCTGCTGAAGGTCGTTCGCGGCGGTGTACGCGTCCAGGTCGTTGAGCAATCGACGCGCCTGGTTCTCCTCGACGTCAAGACCGGTGAGGGACTGTAGCCGGCGCCGGTGGTGGCCGGCGTCAACGACCTTCGGGTGGATCCGGATCGTCGCGCCGTCCCAGTCGGTGACGATGTCGAGCTCGTCTACGTCGAAGCCCAGGTCATTGAGCCGTTCGATGCGTCGTTCGATGCGCCACATCTCGTCAGCGTTGAACTCCTCGGTGCCGGTGAGCTCCTGCCACAGCTGGCCGTACCGCGGCTCAAGACTCCGGGCGAGCGCCAACGCGTCGAGCTCCAGGTCGAGCAAGCCACCGGCCTGGAGGTCGAGCATCTCGGCGAACAGATTGCCCGTCGCCGTGTCGAGGTCATGCGCTCGTTGGCCGTCACTGAGTGTGGGATGGAGCTCGCCGGTCTCGGCGTCGACGAGATATGCGGAGAACTCGCCGGCCGAGCGTCGAAACAACGTGTTCGACAGCGAGCAGTCGCCCCAGAAGAACCCGATCATGTGCAACCGCACGATCAGCACCACGAGTGCGTCGATCAGCCTGGGCGCCGTGTCCGCTTGGACTCCTCGGGAGAAGAGCTCGCGGTACGGCAGGGAGTGTGACAGGTGGCGCGTGACGAGCACCGGTTCGAGCTGCGCGCCGTCCGGCGCCGCCCGGCCGGTGACGACGCCGACCGGCTCGACGGATGGCGCGTTCATTCGGCGCAGGTCACGAAGCAGCCGGTACTCGCGGATCGCGATCGGCTGGCGAGTCTCCTTGACGGCGAGGTAGTTGTCGTCGATGCGGATAAACCTCACGACGTGCCGCGACAGTCCGCGGGGCAGGTCCAGGACGAAGTCACCGAGCCACTCCTCGAGCGGTCGATCCCAAGGCAGCGTCACCAGGCCGGGCACCGGCCTGGTGGCCATGATGTGCAACGCCATCGGCGGACCTCCCTGTCACGGCAAACGCTACCGATCCGAGCCGATGAAGGTTGCTGCGTACCCCGCCTCAGCGCATCGTTGGCGACTCGTCGGTCGACAGCCACGCCGGGCCGGCGCCGGTTTGCCCGGCCTCGTCGTCCGGGTTGGACAGCAGACACGTGCGCATGCTCAGGCACCCGCAACCGACGCACCGGGTGAGCCGGTCCTTGATCCGCTCCAGGTTCTCGATCTGGCGGTCCAGTCGGCTCGACCAGCTCTGCGACACGTTCGTCCAGTCCGACTTGGTCGGTGTACGACCATCGGGGAGTGCGGCCAGCGCGTCGCGGATCTCGTCGAGGCTCAACCCGACCCTTTGCGCTGCTCGGATGAACGCGAGCCGGCGGAGCATGCTGCGGGCGAAGCGCCGCTGGTTGCCCGTCGTACGAGTGGCGAAGATCAGGCCCTCGTCCTCGTAGAACCGCAGGGCCGATGGGGCGAGGCCGGATCGCGCTGATATCTCACCGATCGTCAGCTGGTCCCGGAGTACGGCCACAAGGCGAGCCTAGAGTGCGCATTCACAAACCTCAAGCAAGCTTGAACTCAGTTGGTCGATCTGCTCCCCTGACGGCGCGTACATTGTCGGCACGGGACAGCACCAGACGACGCCCGCGCAGCCCCGGCATCGAGTACACGGTTGTTGGTGTTGCGGAAGCTCCAGGTGTACGACCCGGTCTTGATATGCAGGACCAGCACGCCCGGCGTGCCTGCGATCCGCTTCACGCTGCCGGGTACCGGCCTTGCTCGGAACGGATAGCTGGAGGATCCACCGGTTCCGACCACGAACGCCCGCAATCCGCCGCGCGCAGCGAACCGTTCGTAGTTGTGCTCGTGGCCGTTGAGTACGATGCCCGACCTCCCGGCGAGGGCGGTCCAGAACGGCTGCATCGCAGGGTCGCTGCCGTGCTTGATGCCAGATGAGTAACGCGGTCGGTGCCAGTAGACGAGGACCTCCTTCCCCGGGTGGGCGGTCAGATCGATACGCAGCCACCGCGCCTCGGTCGCGATGTTGACCTCGCTGTTGAGGGCGTACCCGCGCCAGCCGCAGCCGACAGCGAAGGCGTAGTACGGGTGCGACTGGCCGAAGTAGGCGAAGTAGCCCGCTGCGCCAGGGGTGCCGTACTCGTGGTTGCCCGGAACCGGACGGGTCCTGGCCTTGAGGTTACCCCAGGCAGTCGTGTCGTAGCCATGGAGGTATTGGGCGAGAGACCCGACCGGATACTGCTGATCACCCAGCACCGAGACCAGATCCGGGTTCAGGCTCACCGCCAGGCTGCCGGTCGCCCGTGCCGATCGGTGCGAGTTCATGTCTCCCGAGGCAACCACCGTCCTCAAACACGCGGCCGAGTGATGACGCGGCAGGACCCCAGCAGCCCTGTCCGTACCAACCGTGCCGGAACGAGCCACGCCCGTTGTCGGATCGGCAGTCGTCGTGTCAGCACTGCTCGTCCCGGCGCAACCAGTCGCGCCAAGGACGGCGACTACCGACACCAGGACGGCCGCTCCGCGGGCACGGCGAACGATGCTCAGACAAGTGCAGCACGGCAACAGCAGACTCCCTCGATGAGATGACCGATAGGGGCGGGGACGACAGGCCAAGAAGCCGAGGTACGTGCGCTGCTCGACTCCTTGGCCTGGGTGTGCTCGCCTGTTACTCCTCCCCGTTGAACTGGTGATCGACATTGCCAACGTCCTGG
>JBBSHE010000085.1:0-5398 GCA_038253325.1 Propionibacteriales bacterium | reverse complement strand
CGTGAGCGCGCTGACCGGGCCAACCTTCCTGGTCGTGGGAGCGGCCCGATCTGGCACCACCGGGCTGGTCGAAGGGCTGCGCTCACATCCACGCGTCTTCGTCACAGAGCCGAAGGAACCGCACTACTTTGCGCTGCACGAACATGGTGCCGACTTCCGAGGACCCGGTGACGCGGCCACGATCAACCGGGTCGCGGTCACCGACCTCGACGACTACCTGGCTCTCTATCCGCGCGACCACGGCTTCACCGTCCTCGGCGACGGTTCGGTGTCGACGCTCTACTACTACGAGGACGCCCTTCCCGAGATACAGCGAATCAACCCCGACATGCGCGTGGTCGTGATGCTGCGCGAGCCGGTCGAGCGTGCCTACTCCAGCCATCAGTACATGAGGGCGCGCGGCTTCGAGCCCATCGAGGACTTCATCACCGCGGTCGCCGAGGAACCACAACGGATCGAGCAGCACTGGCACCACATCTGGCACTACACGCAGATGAGCAGGTACGCCGACGCGATCGCCGCCTTTCAGGCGGCCCTGGCGCCCGAGCAGATCGGGATCTGGTACTACGAGGACCTCGATCGCGACTACGAGGGTACGGTCCAGCAGGTGCTCAGGTTTCTCGGTGTACCTCCGGTCGAAGGCGAAGCGTCCGGAATCCCACGCGTCAACATCTCGGGCCGGCCGCGGTTCGCCGCAATCCAGAAGGTGCTCTGGTGGGCGACCAGCCACGATGTCCTGCGCCGAGCGGTCAAGCGCAGCACGTCGTACCGTTTCCGTGAGCGGATCCGTCGCTCGACACTTCAACGCGGCGGTGTTCCCGAAGCCGCCCGGCTCGAGCTGGCCCCACGATTCGAGGACGACGTCGTGCGGTTGCGCGCCATGCTTCCCGGCGAGCTGCCGTCCTGGCTTCGTGAGGACGGCTGATCGCCCGATGCGTATCCTCCAGCTTCACAACCACCACGCAACCAAGGGCGGTGCGATGGAGGTGCTGGCTCACGAGGGAGCACTCCTCTCGGCAAGCGGACATGACGTCGAGGAGTACACCGTCGCACCAGCCGACGACCTCGGTCTGTCCGCGATCCGGGCCGGCGCGAAGGCGGTGTGGAACATCGAGGCGGCCCGGGATGTCGACGGGCTCATCACGTCGTTCAGACCCGACGTCGTCCATGTCCACACGCCGTTCCCCCTGATGTCTCCGGCGGTCTTCCGCACGGCCAGCAAGCGCGGCGTACCGACGGTGACAACGCTGCACAGCTATCGCTACTCGTGCGTCGTCGGTACGTGTATCCGTCACGACAACATCTGCGAAGACTGCGTCGGTAGCCGGCTGAAGCTGGCCGGCGTGCGCCACCGGTGCTATCACAACAGCCTGGGCGGATCGGCGTCGCTCACGATCAGTCTGGGCCTACACCGCGCGATCGGGACGTTTCATCGGCATGTCGACCAGTACCTCACGCTGACGCGCTTCTCGAAGCGGTTGCTGATCCGCGACGGCTATCCGGCAGACCGCATCACCGTCAAGCCGAACTCGGTCCCCGACCCGGGCTATCGCGCCGAGCCCCGCACAGACGAGCGCCGGATCGTGTTCGCCGGACGGCTCATCGACATCAAGGGCGTCCGGACGCTCCTCGACGCCTGGGCCGATGTCCCGAAGGGGATGAAGCTCGTGATCGCGGGTGACGGGGAGCTCCGTCCGCTCGTCGAAGAGCGGATGGCCAGAGACCGTTCGATCGAGTTTGTCGGTTGGGTCGACGAGGACGAGGTGCTCGAGCTGATGGGCGGCGCGGAGGTCGTCGTCGTGCCGTCGGAGTGGTACGAGGGCCTGCCCCTGGTCATCCTGCGAAGCCTCGCCGTGGGCACCCCGGTCCTGGTGTCCGATCTCGAGAACTTCTGCGAGGACGTCGAGGGGGACGGCGTCGGCTGGTCGTTCAAGGTGCGGAACGCCGGATCACTGGCGGCACAGCTCACTCGGCTCCAGGCCGACCCGAGCCTGGCGCGGTCGCTGCGACTGCCTGCCCGCCGGTCGTACGACCGGCGCTACGCGCCGTCGGTCGACGTCGGTCGCCTCGAGCACGTGTACGAGAGAGTCGTCGCTGCGCGCCGAACCGACTGACAGCGGCGGATCCGGGTCGACGAGAACGGGAAAACTATCACAGTGTGTGTTCGGCCAATTACTGAATGGATTTGATTCACGATCCCCGTCGCTTACCGGACTTCTTCGTCACGAAGCCCTACCGTCATCGTTGAAAACTTTGCGGAACATTGATCGCGTCGGGCGGTACGGCCGCAAACAAGGGAGCAAGGAATATGCGGCACGTTACTGTCAAGCTGGGCCTGGTCACAGGTCTCGTCGGGGCCTTGGCGCTGGGCTTTTCGGCACCCGGAACGGCCTCCGACGTCGCTCATCCGACTGTTGTGAGCGAGACCGCGGCGACCTTCACCCCCAATCTGCTGTCCGCGGCAGCCGGGAACCCGTACGCGCTGACGGTCAACCAGGCCGGCACGCAGATCATCGTCGGAGGTAACTTCAACCAAGTCGAGAACTCCAAGCGAACGGTGCAGTACAACCGGAGCAACCTGTTCTCGTTCGACGCGACCACGGGTGCCGTGAGCACCTTTGCCCCGACGTTCGACCGGCAGGTCTGGTCCGTGGTCGGCGACGGCAACAGCGTGTTCGTCGGCGGTGAGTTCACCACGGTCAACGGGGTCGCCCGGCCGTACCTGGCGAAGCTCAGCCTCTCGACCGGCCAGCTGGACCCGACCTTCAATCCGACGCTCACCGGCGGACGGGTGACCGACCTCGAGCTCTCGCACGGTCTGCTGTTCGTCTCGGGGGCGTTCGGGAAGAAGCTGGTCGCTCTCGACCCGAACACGGGCGCGGCGTCGAGCTACTTCAAGAACGTTGTCGTCAGCGGGCATCTTCTGTACACAACGCGAACCGAGGTCTTCAGGTTCGACGTCAGCCCGGAGGGCCAGCACCTCGTCGGCGTCGGAAACTTCACCAGCGTCAGCGGCGCGACCCACTATCGCATGTTCATGCTCGACCTCGGAGCAACCGCCGCGACGCTCTCGCCCTGGTACTACCAGCCGCTGGAGCGCGACTGCCATGCGCACATGACGCCGGTCAAGCAGATGTATGTGCACGACGTGGACTTCTCCCCGGACAGCTCGTACTTCGTCACCGCCGCGACGGGTGGTTTTCGCCTGAACGGAGAGGGCCCCGGCCAGATGATCTGCGACGCCGCGGCTCGGTTCGACACGAATGTGCTCAACCCAACCACGCCGGCCTGGATCAACTACACGGGTGGCGACTCGCTGCACTCGGTCATCACGACCGGCTCGGCGGTCTATGTCCAAGGGCACAGCCGCTGGCTGGACAACCCCGACGGCGTGGACTTCGCCGGACCCGGGGCCGTCTCCCGCCCCGGTGGTGGAGCGATCGATCCAGTCACGGGGAAGGCGCTGCCCTGGAACCCCAACATGCCGCAGCAGAAGGGTGGCTACCAGATGTATGCCAATACGCAGGGCGTGTGGTTCGCCACCGACGGCGAGCGGTTCAACAGCAAGCACCGTGAAGGGATCCGGTTGGCGCCGCTGCCGTAACGACGGCCGCCGGTGGGGTCACCAATGATCAGGCGCCCGGATCGAGCCGACACTGGCGAGATCCGGGCGCTTTCCAATTTCCGCCTTACATTGAGATGCCCTTCGGTTTGAGATCTAGCCCAGGAATGTGGTTACGACAGGTAGTCGGTCCATCACCGACGGTATTTGTTTTGCTTTCCGACGTTTCTCCGAATTCCGCGTCACACTCCCGTATCGTCAGCGTCAATTAGATGCGGACGAGTGATCGCATTGGGTGATCCCCCGCAGCAAAAAAGGAGCAAGAACAATGCGGCATCTGCGGGTCAAGTTGGGGACGGCCACCGCAATCCTCGTGGCGTTGACGTTCGGTCTGCCTTCGGCGGCCTCTGCCTCGAACGTCACCCATCCGACGGTTGTGAGCGAAACGGCCGCGACGTTCACCCCCAACCTCGTGCAGGTGGGGACCTTCAAGCCGTACGCCCTGACGATCAACCAGGCCGGCTCCAACATGGTCGTCGGCGGAAACTTCAGCAAGGTCGAGAATTCTGCTCGTACCGTCCAGTACAACCGTTCCAACGTCTTCGCGTTCAACGCGACGACGGGTGCAGTCAGCCCGTTCGCGCCCGTCGTCGACAAGCAGGTGTGGTCAGTGCTCGGCAACGGCGACACGGTCTACATCGGCGGTGAGTTCACCACCGTCAACGGCGTCGCCCGGCCGTACCTGGCGAAGCTCAGCCTCTCGACCGGCCAGCTGGACCCGAACTTCAACCCCAAGCTTTCGGGCGGACGCGTGACCGACCTCCAGCTCTCGCACGGCCTGCTGTTCGTCTCGGGCGCGTTCAGCAAGAAGCTGGTCGCTCTCGACCCCAACACGGGTGCGGCGTCGAGCTACTTCAACAACATCGTGGTGAGCGGACCGCTGCAGTACACCACCCGGACCGAGGTGTTCCGGTTCGACGTCAGCCCGGACGGCCAGCACCTCGTCGGGGTCGGAAACTTCACCAGCGTCGGCGGTGCCCGGCACTACCGGGTGTTCATGGCCGACCTGGGTGCGACCTCGGCGACGATGTCGGCGTGGTACTACCAGCCGGCCGAGCGGGACTGTCATGCGGCCGCTGTCGCGCCGGTCTACCAGTACTACGTCAAGGACGTCGACTTCTCCCCGAACAGCCAGTACTTCAACGTCGCGTCGACCGGAGGCTTCCGGATCAACGGCGAACCACCCGGCCAGGTGCTGTGCGACTCGGTGGCCCGCTTCCAAGTCAGCAACCTGTCCCCCGTCGTCCCGTACTGGATCAACTACACGGGTGGGGACTCGCTGCACTCGGTGATCGACACCGGCGCCGCGGTGTACGTGCAGGGGCACAGCCGGTGGCTGGACAACCCGTACTGCTTCGACCAGAAGTGCCCCCCAGCGGTCGATCGGCTGGGTGGTGGAGCCGTCGACCCGGTGACCGGCATGGCGCTCGCGTGGAACCCGGTGATGCCGCAGCAGAAGGGCGGCTACCAGATGTTCGCCACCTTGAGCGGTGTCTGGTTCGCCACCGACGGCGTGCGTTTCCATGGGGCGTACCACTTCGGTATCCGGTTCGCACCGCTCCCGTAGCGGAACGACGCAGCAGCTGCCCGTCACCCGGTCACGCACGACCCGGCGGCGGGCATCTGCTGCGACTGGTGTCATGATCTGATGCGCCAGATCCGGCTCCGGCTGCCCTCGCTTCCGGCGAGCAACGACTTGCCCGTGCGGTTGAACGTGATGGACTCTCCCTGCCGCTCGGGCGGTAGGTCGAACACCGTCGGTTTCCCGCCGATCCG
>JBBSHE010000084.1:0-5482 GCA_038253325.1 Propionibacteriales bacterium | reverse complement strand
TGCCGGCGTCACGGCGTCGGGTCGGCGCTCCTGCGAACGCTCGCCGAGCACTGCACCAGTCTTGGGCTGTTCACGCTACGGGCCGGCGTGGACGACTCAGAGTCGATGGGGTTTGCGGAACACTTCGGCTTCGCCCAAATTGACCCACAGATATATCAGGTAAGTTCGATCGGTGAAGAAAAACCACCCTCTGCGCTGCCGCCCGGCGTCGAGGTCGTCACATTGGCGCAGCGCCCGGAACTGTGGGCGTCCTGCTTCGATACGTTCGGCACCGAGGTGCTCGCCGACTTCGCCCTGTACACACCGCTGCAGGTCAGCTCCGATCAGTGGAACTCGTACTGGGCCGGTGACCCGATGTTCCTGGCCTTGTATGACGGCGATGTGATTGGCTGCGCCGGCCTCGACCGCGACACCGATCGGCCGGAACGCGGCGAAAACGCGCTGACCGCGGTACGCCGGGACTGGCGCGGCCGTGGCATCGCATCGCATCTGAAGCGCCGCACGCTGCAGTGGGCGGCGGCGACCGGCGTGCGCGAGATCTATACGTGGACGCAGGCCGCTAACTCGTCGATGCTGCGCCTCAACCAGCACCTCGGTTACCTCACCGGCAAGGTCAGCATCACCGTGTCCCGACCACTGCCACTGTGACCTTTCGGGTTGGTGACCGTCGTACCCGCCAAGGTCTGATCGGAGGATCGAGACTAAGGTGCCGGCTGTGATCAGCAACGAGAGACTGTCTGAGCTCGCGATTCCCGGCGCCGACGGGCCATGGAATGACTTCGTCGGTGAACACTGTGACGGCAGCCTCGGGCTCGCCCGGGCGCTGGTCGACCAGCTCAAGGACGGGACGCCGCGAGATGCCGAGACGACGCTCGACCTGTGGAACCAGGTGAACATCGCTCTCGACCAGGCGTTTGCCGTCGTGTCCTTGTTCGAGCAGGTCCACCCGTCGGAGGACGTCCGGACGCTGTGCGAGGCGCGCGAGCAGGAGGCGGAGAAGCTATCCACCGACATCGGGCTCGACCGGGACCTGTACGCCACACTGGCAGGGGTCGACGGGAGTGGACTCGATGCGGGTGCGACCAGAGTCCTGGAGCGGAGCCTGCGCGACTTCCGTCGCTCCGGTGTCGACAAGGACGACGAGACGCGCTCTCGGATCCGGGACCTGGCCGAGCGTGAGACCCAGGTCGCCCAGGAGTTCTCCAAGAACATCCGCGACGATGTCCGCTCCGTACGTCTCGACCCGAGCCGGTTGGTCGGCCTACCGCAAGACTTCATCGACGCGCACCCGGCAGGCGACGACGGGCTCGTCGAGATCACGACCGACTACCCCGACGTGGTCCCCTTCCGGACCTTCGCCGTCGACGCAGATGCTCGCCGAGCGTTGACGATCGAGTTCCTCAACCGGGCCTGGCCTGCCAACGATGCGCTGCTCGAGGAATTGCTGGCCCTCCGGGCCGAACACGCGCGTCTCCTCGGCTATGAAAGCTGGCCGGACTACGACGCCGAGGTCAAGATGGTCGGCAGCGGTGCTGCCATCGCGGACTTCATCGACCGGATCGCATCGAGCGCGCAGAGCTCGGCCGAGCGGGACTATGCCGTCCTGCTCGAGCGTATGCAGCTCGACCGGCCGACCGCCACTGCAATCGACGGCGCCGACGCGTCGTACTACGCAGAGCTCATCCGTCGCGAGAACTTCGACGTCGACGCCCAGGACGTTCGGCGGTACTTCGATTTCCCGAGGGTTCGGGCCGGTCTGCTCGACGTGACCGGAAGGTTGTTCGGACTCGCGTACGTGCCGGTGGACGGCCCGCCGACGTGGCACCCGGACGTGACGGCGTACGACGTGATGGCCGACGGTCAGCGCCTCGGCCGGATCTACCTCGACCTGCATCCGCGCGAAGGAAAGTTCAAGCATGCGGCGCAGTTCACCCTGGCGTCGGGCATCGCCGGGAAGCAGCTCCCGGAGGGAGTGCTCGCCTGCAACGTCCCTCGCGGTCTCATGCAGCACTCCGACGTGGTCACGTTGTTTCACGAGTTCGGCCACCTCCTGCACCACGTGCTGGCCGGCCGGCACCGATGGGCGAGGTTCGCCGGCGTCGCGACCGAGTGGGACTTCGTCGAGGCGCCGTCGCAGATGCTCGAGGAGTGGGCGTGGGACCTTGACGTACTCCAGTCGTTCGCAGCGAACGCCGACGGCGCGCCCATACCGGCCGGGCTGGTGGCCAAGATGCGAGCCGGGAAGGAGTTCGGCAAGGGCTACCTGGCACGCACGCAGATGTTCTACGCCGCCATCTCGTACGTCCTGCACCGCGAGCCCGTCGACGACCTCACGGAGCTGGTCAAGACCCTGCAGGCCACATTCGACGTGTTCCCGTACATCGAAGGCACCCACTTCCATGCGGCGTTCGGCCACCTGGAGGGCTACACGTCGGCGTACTACACGTACATGTGGAGCCTCGTCATCGCCAAGGATCTCTTCTCGGCGTTTGACCCGGAAAGCCTGCTCGACACGACGACGTCGTACCGGTACCGCGACACCGTCCTCATTCCCGGGGGAAGCATGGACGCAGCCGACCTGGTCGAGGCGTTCCTCGGCCGCCCCTACAACGTCGAGGCGTTCACGAGCTGGTTGTCGCGGCCGCCCGGCGAGCCCGGCGGGCCATGAAGCCGCGGGCTCAGCTACCCCACGTTGGACGCAGCGGGAAACCCGCATCCCCGTCGTGGGGCACCCGGACGGCGAGGACCTGGTGCAGCTGGATCTCGTTGCGTTCGAAGGCGAGGCGCGACCCGGCCATGTAGAGCCCCCAGACCCGTGCGGTGCCGATGCCCACCTCGGCGACGCAGGCCTCCCAGTTGTCGGCGAGGTTGCGACACCAGCCGGCCAGGGTCAGCGCGTAGTGCTCGCGAAGGTTTTCCTCGTGGCGCACCTCGAAGTCGGCGTTCTGCATCTCGGTGATGATGCGACCGGATCCAGTGAGCTCGCCGTCCGGGAACACGTAGCGGTCGATGAACGGGCCGATCGAGCCGCGCCCGACGTTGTACGGGCGGGTGATGCAGTGGTTGAGGAGCCGGCCGCCGGGACGGAGTCGGGCAAAGAGGAACGCGAAGTACGACGGGTAGTTACGGACGCCGATGTGCTCGGTGAGCCCGATCGAGCTGACCGCGTCGAAACCGGTCTCGGACAGGTCGCGGTAGTCAGCGAACCGCACCGAGGCGAGCGCGGACAGCCCGTCGCGGCGGATCGCGTCTTCTGCCCACGCCGCCTGCTTTGTCGACAGCGTCACCCCGATCGCCTCGACGCCGTACTCGCGGGCCGCGTGGCGCACCATGCCGCCCCAGCCGCAGCCGACGTCGAGCAGCCGCATCCCCGGGGCAAGCCCCAGCTTGCGGGCCACCAGGTCGTACTTCTCGGTCTGTGCCTCCTCCAGTGACGAGCCGACCTTCGGGAACACGGCACAGGTGTAGGTCATCGACGGACCGAGCACCATCTCATAGAAGCGGTTCGAGACGTCGTAGTGGTGGTGAATCGCTGCCGCATCGCGTCCCCGCGTGTGCCGCAGCCCTTCGAAGGCTCTTCGCCAACGCGACATCTGCTCCTGTGGCGGCGGAGGTGGGGGCTTCAGGTGGCTCCAGCCGAGGCCTCGGATCAGCCGGACGATCTCGGTCGGCGACGGCGTCTGGAACGCCCGTGACTGCATCAGCCTCAGGCCCTCGTACGGATCCCCCGGATGCATCCCGGTCACCACCAGGTCGCCGGAGACATAGGCTCGGGCCATGCCGAGGTCGCCGGGTGCGGTCAGGAGGTAGTCGAGCCCGCGCTCGTTCAGGAGCTCGAGGCTGATCGGCGAGTCGGGTGGCCCGGCGGTGCTCCCGTCGTACGCCTTGAACGCGAACGGGACGCCATCCGGCATCACTGCCTCGAGGAGATCGCCGACATGGACCTTGGTGCTGGCTCGGGTCACGTCCGCAGTACCACCTTCTCGTACAGCCCGCTCAGTCGCTGATCAGGATCGTAGCGCTTCTTTACGTCCGCCAGCAGCGGCCCGTTGTAGAGCGCGTCGAACGTCTCACGGTCATAGAACGCCTCCGAGTACAACGACTTGTGGCCATGATGGTCGGCCACCGCCTGCTCGACCGCCCGGTTGAGGTCGCCGTCCGACGCTCCGGGCGCCATCGCCACTGCTCCCCAGAAGCCCACATTGACGTACCTGGTCGCCGCGTCGAGCGGGTACAACGGCCACTGTTTCGCCGACCCGGGGCCGGTCGGTTCGCGGAGGCGCAGCGGGCACAACCAGACCGGCCGCATCCCGATCTCGGCGTCGAACCAGCGCAGGAACGACGCCAGCTTCGTCACGGGAACCTCGACGTCCTGGATCACCAGCTCGCGTGGTGGTTCCCCCCTGGACGCCTGCAGCCGGGCATACCAACCGTGCCGGTTCTCGAAGCCGGCGATCCGGTGGTAGACGTCACTGCGGCGCCACCGCCGTGGCCACAGCCGGCGTACGACGGGGTGCTGGGCGCCGAACGCGCGCGAGCACCAGAACCAGTCCGTGTCCCATCGCCACAGGTAGTCGTGGACGGTCAGCAGGTCGCGCTCCCGGCTCCGCACGGAGCGGTAGAAGATCTGCTGACCCGCGTAGTCGGAGGTCGGTGAGTCGTCGGAGCTCCAGCGGCCGAGCGTGAGGTACGACTCATCGGGGGCGAACACGACGCCGTCGATGAAGTCAACCGGCTCACCGTCGTACGCCCGGTCGGCGACGATCTGGTCGGCTGCGGCGGCCAGTCGGTCAACGTCGTCGAACCGGACGTGACGCAGGGCGACCCGCCGTTGGGTCGGCTCGAGCTCGATCGTGATCTTGATCGCGTACCCAAGGCTTCCGTACGAATTCGGGAAGGCGGCGAACAGGTCGGCGTGCTCGCCGTCGGGTGTGAGCGTGAGCACCTCGCCAGCGCCGGTGAGGACGTCCATCTCGGATACCGACTCGTGTGGCAGACCGGACCTGAACGACGTGGCCTCAATGCCGAGCCCGGTCACCGCGCCGCCGAGGGTGATCGTGCGGAGCTGGGGAACCACCAGGGGCATCAGACCGTACGGAAGGGTTGCGGCGACCAGCGTCTCGTAGGTGCACATCCCCTGGACCTGTGCGGTCCGTCCGGCCACGTCGATGTCGACGACACCCGTGAGACCGGAGACGTCGAGTCCGGGGCTGTCGACGCGACGGCGCGACCGGAACAGGTTCGAGGTCGCCTTCTGGAGCCGGACCGGCGAACCGGGCGGGATCCGTGCGTACGATTCGACCAAAGCGTCGACGGCGGCCCGATGTGCCGTGGTCCCGACCGGACGTGAAGGTCTCACGGCAACACTCTAGGAGAGGCACGTACGTGGGCCCGCCCCGGCGCCTGCTCAGACCTGCCGCTCGTCGACTGCTCAGGCCCGTCCGTCGACTGCTCAGGCCCGTCCGTCGACTGCTCAGGCCCG
>JBBSHE010000083.1:0-5651 GCA_038253325.1 Propionibacteriales bacterium | reverse complement strand
GCCGTCTGCCGGCAAGCTTTCGACCAACTCTCCCTTTGCGCGGGCGGTCGTCGCGATGTCACCGAACTCTCCGAGGTGAGCGACGCCGACATTGAGCACGACCCCGACCTGCGGACCGACGATCGCGCACAGGTCGGCGATATCGCCGACGGCTCTGGCCCCCATCTCGGAGATGAGGAACCTGGTGTCGGTTCGCGCCCGCAGCGCCGTCAGCGGAACCCCGATCTCGTTGTTCAGTGAGTCGACCGGTGAAACGGTCGGCGCGACGGGTTCGAGGACGGCAGCCAGCAGGTCCTTTGTGCTGGTCTTGCCCTGTGACCCGGTGATCGCGACGACCGTGAGTCCCGGGATCCCTTGGACGACCGCACGGGCGAGTCCACCGAGCGCCGCCGGCACGCTGTCGACGACCACTGCCGCGACTCCCACCGGTCGTCCGGCCAGCACCGCAGCCGCACCACCCTCGATCGCCGAGGAGGCGAAGTCGTGACCGTCTCGATGCGTGCCCAACAGGGCCGCGAACAGTCCGTCTCTGACCACGCGGCGCGAGTCGATGAACGCGTCACCGTGAACGAGCAGGTCTGGCACCGTCGAGTCCGTGCGTCCGCCGACCAGCTCGGCCACCCGGCCGATCGTCATGGCGATCATCTGTCGCCGCCGAATCGGAGAGCGAGCGCCCGTCTTGCCACCTCGCGGTCGTCGAAGGCATGGATCTCTCCGTCGATCTCCTGCCCCTGCTCGTGCCCCTTGCCGGCAACCAGGACGACGTCACCCGGCGCTGCCGAGTCGAGCACCCACGAGATCGCTTCTCCCCGGTCGGCGATCTCGCGCAGCTCGGTCGAGGCGCACCGTGCGGCTCCCTCGAGAAGGGCCCGTCGAATCGATGCGGGTTCCTCACCACGCGGGTTGTCGTCGGTCACGACGACAACGTCGGCGAGCTCCGCGGCCACCTCCCCCATCAGGGGACGCTTTCCATGGTCCCGGTCGCCACCGGCTCCGATCACGACCCACAGCCGGCCGCTTCCCGGTCGGCGCAGCGCGCCGAGGACGGCGCGCAGGGCGTCCGGCTTGTGCGCGTAGTCCACCACGACCGAAAGCGGATGACCGGCGTCGACGCGCTCCATCCGGCCAGGGATGCCTGCCACCGTCCCGACTCCGGCGACCACGTCGGTGACCGAGAGGCCGGCCTCACCGCACGCGGCCGACGCGGCGACCGCATTCGCCACATTGAAGCCACCGGCGAGCCGGGTTTCGGCGTCCCATGCCTCACCGCGCGGGCCGTGCAGCACGAAGCTTGAGCCGGTGACGTCGGAGCGGACGTCGGTCGCCTGCCAGTCGTCCGCAGCGTTCTCTGAACCCCCGGCGTCCTCGAGCCCGAACGTGTGCAGCGGGATCGACGGGTCGATGAGCAACGACCGAACGGCGGCATCGCCGCCGTTCAGCAACCCGAACCGGCTCCGCTCCGGCGTGAAGAGACTCGCCTTCGCCGCGAAGTAGTCGGCCTCGTCGCGATGGAAGTCGAGGTGGTCACGGCCGAAGTTCGTGAAAACCGCGACATCGAACGCGACGCCGTCGACCCGTCGCTGTACCAGCGCATGACTCGAGACCTCCATCGCGCACACCGTGATGCCGCGCTCACGCATCACGGCGAACAACCCGTGCAGCTCCGGTGCCTCCGGCGTGGTCAGCCGGCTGTCGAGCTTGACGCCGTCGATCCAGGTCCCCAGCGTTCCGATGACCGCTACGGGCACGCCGACAGCCCGGAGCCCCGCGTACAGCAGGTGCGTCGTGGTGGTCTTGCCCTGGGTCCCGGTCACACCGATGACCGTGATGGCTGCCGCCGGGTCACCGAAGACGTGCGCGGCGACCGTTCCGAGAACCGCCCGCGGATCGGGTACGACGAGCACGGGAACGTCGACGTGCTGCATGCTCGCGGCGCCGGCCCGGTCGGTCAGCACGGCAACGGCTCCGTCGCCGATCGCCTGCTGGACGAAGCGGGCACCGTGCACCCGCGCGCCCGGGACGGCCACGAACAGGTCGCCAGGCACGACCGACGCGGTGCTCTGGCTGACTCCGGTGACGGTCGGGTCTCGCGGCGGCAGGGACGTGCCGAGCAGGCTCGCAATGTCCGCGAGTGGATGTGCCGGAGGGCGCCTCGGTCTGGCCGTCAGCGGCACCGGTGACGCTTCCTGACTCGACACACTTCGAGCGTATCGACGGCTACCACTCGATCGGCAGTTCGGGGGACCGCTTCCCTGTCGGCGCGACACCGTACTTGGCCAGCGCCGCCGCCATCAGGTCGTGGAACACAGGACCGGTCGTGGCGCCGCCTCCGGCTGCACCCTGCGGGTTCTGGATCACCACGTAGACGACGAAACGCGGGTCGTCGGCCGGCGCGAACCCGCCGAAGGACACGGTGTAGCCGCGGTAGCAGCTGCACAGGGGGTCGACCCGGTTGGCGGTACCGGTCTTCCCGGCGACGTTGTAACCGGGGATCGCTGCCTCGGCCCCGGTGCCGTTCGGCCCCGTGACCGCCTCCATCATCCGGGCCACCTTGCGCGCCGTCGACGCCTTGATCACCCGATGCTCCTCCGGTGCGGAGGCAGGGGTGACGGTGCCGGTGGAGTCGACGGTCCCGGAGATCAGGCTGGGTGCGACGTACACACCGTGGTTCGCGATGGCGCCGAGCGCCGCGGCCATCTGGACCGCGGTGACCGAGACGCCCTGGCCGTAGGCGATCGTCGCCTCGTTGATGTCGGACCACTGCGAGGCGGGGTGCAGAATGCCCTTGCTCTCGCCGTCGAGGCCGAGGTTCGGCCGCTGGCCGAACCCGAACTTGCGCAGATAGTCGTACAAGCGCTGCTTCGAGATCTGCCGAACTGCCTGGACGGTGCCGAGGTTCGACGACAACGCGATCACACCGGTGGCGGTGAGGTGCAATGTGCCATGGGGGAAGTAGTCGCGGATCGGCTTTCCGTCGACGACCAGCTGCGGGGGTACGACGATCTTGGTCCGTGGCCCGACCAGCCCGGAGTCGATGAGGGCCGAGAACGTGAGGACCTTCTCGACGCTGCCCGGCTCGTACGGGTTCTGGACGGCACGGGAGCCGAAGTTTCGCGGGTTGGCACCTGCGATGTCGTTCGGGTCGAACGACGGATAGTCGGCCAGTGCCAGGATCTGACCGGTCTGGACGTCCATCACGATGGCCGATCCCGAGGTGGCGTGCGAGCTCTGTACCGCACGCGCCATCCGCTGCTGGGCAAGGTACTGGAGGTCGCTGTCGATCGTCAGCCGGACACCCGTGCCGAGCCGGGGCTTGACGACGGTGTTGTCGGCGAGCGGGAGCTGCTGTCCGCCGGCGACCTGGAACGTCGCAGATCCGTCCCTGCCCGACAGCTGCCGGTTCAGCGCGTACTCGAAGCCTGCCAACCCGTTGCCGTCCGCGCCGACGAAGCCGACCAGGTTCGACCCGACATCACCTGCCGGGTACCGGCGCAGGTTGTCCTTGTCGATGTACATGCCCGGGAGCTTCCGCCGCTCCAGCTCCGCGAGCACCGCCTTCGCGAGCGTCGGGTCGACATGCCGGGCGACCCGTACGTACCGGGTGTTCGGCTTGCGCAGCAGGGCGACGGTGTCGAAGTAGTCCACGTGCAGACGGTGGTGGAGCAGGCGCGCGATCTGGGTCGCGTGGGTCCTGGTGTACGTCGGGTCGGCGGTCATCATCGACGCATCGACGGTCTCGGCAAGTGGGGTGCCGGCGCGGTCGTAGATCGACGCCCGCGGCGCCTCCAGGACGACGGTGTTGGTGTCTTCCTTCAGCGCCATCGATGCGTACGAGCCGGCATCGAGGCCCTGAAGCTGCACCAAGCGGGCCGCGAACAACGACACGACGAACGCGACGACGAGGAACGAGGTCCAGAGCCGGAAGCCGCTCGATCTGGTCCTCGTCCGGCGGCCTCGACGGACTCGGCGGGTTCGGGTCACCGGTGCACCTTCTGTCGGTGGTGCTGGCCGACCGCTCGGTGCCGGGTCGCGGCGTGGTGCTGGCCGGCCGCTCGATGCCGCATCGCGCGGTGCTGCTGGCTCGCCGCCCGGTGCCGAGATGCGTGGTCCTGGGCCCGCGCGATGTCGTGGGCACGCTCGGCATCTTGGACGGTGTGCCTGGCCCGGTTGTGCGCGGCGACGCTGCCCGCGGGTGCGCCGAGGTCGAACTGGTTCCCGGCAACCCCCGGTTTCGCGTGGCCGAGCACCTTGCCCGTCGTCAGGTCGAGGAAGGCCGGTGTCAGGTCCTGCACCATGCCGAGCTCGACGGCCCTGCGGGCCACCCGCTGGGGCTGGCTCAGGTCGGAGACCTGGCGCTCGAGCTGCTGCTGCTGGATCGCGAGGCCGTCCGCATGGCTCTGCAGGGCGGTGACACCGTACGCCCCGCGTTCCAGCGAGGTGTTCAGCAGCAGCAGTCCGACGAGCCCGACCGAGAGCACCGCGACGACGAGGACGACGAACGGGATCCTCGGGGCGCGAGCAGCGACCCGTGGCACGATGGTCAACCGAGGCCGGGCAGGCGACTCGACGGGTCGCCGGACGGCCGCACGCGCCTGATCGAGCAGTGAGCTCACGCTGCCACCTCGATCCGTTCGGCTGCCCGTAGCCGTACGGACGTCGATCGGCGGTTTGTCTCCCGCTCGGAGACGTCGGCCTGCTCTGCGCCCCGGGTCAGCAACCGGAGTCGTGGCCCGTGGCCGGGAGGCACGACCGGCAGGTTGTCGGGAACGTCGCTACGGGCGGCCGCGCCGAGTACCTGCTTGGCGATCCGGTCCTCCAGGGAGTGGTACGACAGCACGACGATCCGTCCGTGCACGGCCAACGCGTCGACGGCTTCGGGAAGGGCGCGGGCAAGACCGGTCAACTCGTCGTTCACCGCGATCCGCAGTGCCTGGAACGTTCGCTTGGCCGGATGGCCACCGACACGTCGGGCGGCCGCCGGGATCGAACGACGGATGACCTCGACGAGCCGGGCACTGCTGGTGAATGGTGCGCGGGCACGTTCGGCGACGATCCGATCGGCGATCCGCCGGGCGTAACGCTCCTCTCCGTACGTACGGAGGACCCGCGTCAGCTCGTCGACCGGACAGGTGTTGAGGATGTCGGCCGCCGATCTCGGCGAGTCGGGGTCCATCCGCATGTCCAGCGGCGCGTCGCGGGCGTAGGCGAAGCCGCGACTGGTGCTGTCGAGCTGCAGCGAGGACACCCCGAGGTCGAACAGGACACCGTGGACACGGCTCAGGCGGAGGTCCTCCAACACGGCGGGCAGCTCGTCGAAGACGGCGCGAACGAGCGTGACGCGTTCTCCGTGCGCGCGCAGCTGTTCGGCCGCCAGCTCGAGTGCCCGGGGGTCCCGGTCGAGTCCCACCAGGCGGGTAGCCGGGCAGTGGTCCAAGATCGCGACCGCGTGGCCGCCGAGTCCGACGGTGGCGTCGACGACGACCGAGCCCGGTCGTTCGAGGGCTGGCGAAAGCAGGGCCACGACCCGGTCGCGCAGCACGGGTGTGTGATGTTCCGCCATCTCAGCCTGCGAGCTTGGCGACGAGGGTGAGGATGACGGCCGCAACCGAGCTGACGACGGCCGAGCAGCAGATGACGGCGAAACCGTCCTT
>JBBSHE010000082.1:0-5924 GCA_038253325.1 Propionibacteriales bacterium | reverse complement strand
GGCGAACCCGATGCCGGCGCTTTCCGAACGGTCTGCCATGCCGGACCCGACCACGGCGCCGTCCAACACGGCGAGCAGCATCAGCCGGCTCTCGGAGTCCTGTGCGCGCAGCTCGGCGACGGTGTCACAACGCTCGCCCCGCACGACCGCGATCCGGATCGCCCGCCACGCATCGTAGTCGCCGTCGGTGACGCAGACGGACAACTCCATACGCCGAAACCTATGCGGCGCGTCAAGCAAATTGGCCGGGATGCGGTCCACTGAACGTCCAGGTTTGACGGCGGCACACTCCGAGAGCGGCATGCCCAAGCAAAATCGGTGGTGCCGCGCGTCAACCGCCGTCGAGGATGAGCGCATGCCGCCGCCCCGCCTCCACGAGGACGAAGTCGACATCGACGCGTCGCTGGCTCGACGGCTGATGGTCGAGCAGATGCCTGAGTACGGCGGGTTGCCGCTCCGCCGGGTCCTCTCGGGAGGCACCGACAATGCGGTGTTCCGTCTCGGTGCCGACCTCGCGATCCGGATGCCGTTGCACCCCAGTGCGGTCGGTGGCTTGCTCAAGGAGGTGCGTTGGCTGCCGCTTGTCGCCGACCACTTGTCGCTTGCCGTGCCCGAGGTCGTGTCGCTGGGCGAGCCGGGCGAGGGCTACCCATTTCCTTGGGTGGTTGCGCGTTGGCTCGAGGGCGAGGACGCCTTGACCAGGCCGATCGGCTCGATCCGTGAAGCGGCCCTCACTCTCGGCCAGTTCGTTACCGAGCTGCAAGGCGTCGACATGACGGACGCGCCGCCGCCCGGCGCGGAAGGTTTCATCCGCGGGCTACCGCTCGTCGGGCGCGACTCGACGTTCCGCGCCGCTCTTGCGCAATGTGCGTGCCTGGTCGACGTCGAGCGTGTTTCGCAGGTCTGGGGTGACGCACTCGCGGCGTCGGAATGGGACGGACCGCCCGTCTGGCTGCACGCCGACCTGATACCCGGCAATCTGCTCGTCCGAGACAGTCGCCTGGTCGGAGTGCTCGACTTCGGCGCCATGGCGACCGGCGATCCAGCCTACGACGTCACTCCGGCTTGGCATCTGCTCGACCACGACACCCGCCCCGAGTTCCGCGCGATTGTCGGGGCCGACGAGGCGACCTGGCGCCGTGCCCGTGGGCTCGTCGTGTCCGGGGGTGTGATCGCCCTTCCGTACTACCTGAACTCCAACCCATCGATGGTGGCGACGGCCCGCCGCGGAATTCGTGAGGTCCTCGCCGACTTAGCGTGACCGCAGGCGTCGGGCGAAAACCTCTCGCCTGTGCGCGGCGGGCGCCGTAGCGTCAGATCCAAGACACGACGGACCAAGAAGGAGTACGGGAGATGCGGCAACTGCTCGGACAGATCGACCTGCCCTATCCGAGCAACCCGAAGGCAATACATCTCCATGCTCACCCTCAACCTCGGGATCGTCGCCCATGTCGACGCCGGTAAGACGACCCTGACCGAACGTCTCCTCTTCGAGACGGGGGTCATCACCCAGATCGGGCGTGTCGACCACGGCGACACCATCACCGACGACGACGCAATCGAACGCCGGCGCGGCATCACCATCCGCTCGGCCGTCGTCACGTTCACGATTCGCCGCGTCGACGGTGCAAGCCTGAAGGTCAACCTGATCGACACTCCCGGCCACTCTGACTTCGTGGCAGAAGTCGAGAGAGCCCTCGTCGTGCTCGACGGGGCGGTGCTGGTGGTCTCGGCCGTCGAGGGCGTCCAGCCGCAGACCCGCGTCCTCATCCGCATCCTCGAGCGGCTGCAGATCCCCTTCCTCATCTTCGCGAACAAGATCGACAGGGTCGGTGCGACGTACGACGAGACGATGGCCGCCATCCGCGAGGCGCTCGCTGGCGACGCGGTCGCGCTCACTCGACCGATCGAACTCGGGAGCCGATCGGCCACTGTGAGGCCACCCAACAACGCCGACTTCCTCGCCGACCTCGTCGAGCGACTAGCCGAGTACGACGACCAAGTGCTGCGCCGGTACGTCGATGGAGCGCGTCCGCTCACCGAGGCCGAGGCGTTGGCTACTCTCTCGCGCATCGCCGCAAGTGGCAATATGCATCCTGTCTACTTCGGCTCGGCGCTGACCGGCATCGGGGTCGCGGACGTCATCAACGGGGTCAGCCGGTACCTGCCCGCGGCGACCGCGTCGGCCGACGAACCCTTGCATGCAAGCGTTTTCAAGATCGAACGCGGGCCAGCCGGTCACAAGATGGCCTTCGCGCGGCTCCATGCCGGCACGCTCGCTCCACGCGACCACGTGATTTACCATCACCGTTCGCGTACCGGCACTCTCGACAGGCGCGAGGGCAGGGTCACCAGCGTCAGCACGTTCACCACCGGTACCGTCACGGTCGCTGCACCAGCTCACGGCGGCGACATTGCCAAGATCGGGGGCCTCTCTGACATCGAGATCGGCGATCAGCTCGGAACGTGGGACCACACCAAGAGTGGCCGACAGTTCCCGCCGCCCGGTCTCGAAGCCGTCGTCCGCGCGCAGGATCCGGCAGACGGGTCCGCGGCCTTCGAGGCGCTGCACCAGCTGTCGGAGCAGGATCCGCTCATCGATGCTCGCCTGGACGGAATCGACCAGGAGTTGACTGTCAGCCTCTATGGCGAAGTTCAGAAGGAGGTCCTCGCCACGCGGCTGGCCACAGAGTTCAGCGTCGACGTTGAGTTCCTGCCCACCATGACGGTCTACGTCGAGCGAGTGTCGGGGGTAGGCGAGGCGCTCGAGCGGGTACCTACCCAGAACGCAACACTGGGGCTGCGGGTCGAACCCGGCCCGGTCGGTTCCGGGGTCGATTACCGGCTCGCCGTCGAACGCGGGTGGCTGCTGCCCTCGTTCCACACGGCCGTGGAGGAGACCCTGCCGACCGAGCTCAGCGTGGGTCTGTTCGGCTGGCGGGTCACCGACTGCGTGGTGACGCTCACCCAGTCGCGCTACTGCGCCCCGACCCCGCCGGCCGGCTACTTCCGCTGGTTGACCTCCGTCGTGCTCCGGAAGGCACTTCAAGCCGCGGGTACGACGGTGTGCGCGCCGGTCAGCCAGTTCGAGGTCGAGATCCCAGCCGGGTCGGTCAGCCAGGTACTGCAGGGGCTGCACGCCGCTGGCGCCACTCCCGGGCCGCCCGAGATGCGGATCACGCGCTGCCGGATCACCGGCGCCATACCCGCCGACCAGGTGCAAGCCTTCGAGCAGAGGCTCCCCGGTCTCACCCAGGGCGAGGGGTTCTTCTTCTCTCAGCCGGCTGGTTACGAGCCCGTCCAGGGTCGGCCACCCGCCCGGGTGGGCGGCCGCGCAGGCAGCGCTGCCCGACCATCGACGTGAGGGCCGACGCCAACTCGTGTAGCGCGTTGATCCCGCGAGCGCGGGTCCGCGACACCAGGTGCGGCAGGGTTTTCAGCGCGGGGATACCCGGAGGATCCTGTCCTGACCGTTGCCGTTGTCGGTGGTGATGAACAATGCGTTCGTCGGGCCCATCTCGACGCTGCGTAGCCGACCGTACGTCTGGTTCAGCTCGGGAGGGATCCACATCCGCACGAACACGCCTTTCGGCGTGAACCTGAGGATTCGCAAGCTCGAGTCCTTCAAAGTGGCGACGGCGAGCGAGTTTTGCCAGGGTCCCCAGCGGCTGCCGCGGAGCCAGATGCCGCCGCACGTCGCGATCGTCGGGTCGCCCGAGCTCCACCTGGCGCTGATCTGTCGACCGGGAAGGCTGTGGTCGGTCATGGGCACCGACTCGTTGTACCCCGGCACCGGGTTGTACCCGTAATTTCCCCCTCCTCGGAGCAGGTTGACCTCGTCGTCGCGATAGGTGCCCTGCTCGACCGACCACATCTGCCCGTTCGCGCGACGCGCGAGTCCCTGCACGTTGCGGTGCCCGTAGGTGAAGATCTTGCGGGTGATCGAGTACTTCGAGTGAGCGAACGGGTTCGTTCCCCACGCCCTTCCATGGTTCGCGTGCACCCGGAGCACCTTGCCCCCGCCGGATCGGAGGTTCTGCGGGTTGGTTCCGGTCGCGGCGTCACCAGTGCTGACGTAGAGCGCAGCGGCCCCGTACCTCAGCCGGCATCCGCCGTGGCGGCCGGACGTAGAGGGGAGTCCCGTGACGATGTTGCGCACCCGGTACGCGTGGCGCGCGTTTCTGGACAGCCGCCACATCACCACGCGCACCTCGTGGTTCGCGTCCGTCCCAGCGCCGTTGCAGGTGAAGAAGTGCCTTGTCTTCTTGAAGTCGCGAGCGACCAAGATGGCCTCCATTCCGGTCTCGTTCCCGTGCCAGATCCCGGGCGGCTGATGCGCGACGACGTGCGAGGCGCCCCTCGGCGCCCGCCAGGTGATGGTCTCGCGGTCACGCTGGGTGTAGAGCATCGTCTTGCTCGGAAGGAACGTCAGGTCCCACGGGTGGTCGAGCCCCGACACGACGGTCCTGGCCCGGAGACTCGGCGCCGCGACGTCGGTTGAGGCGTCGGGACGGGATGCTCGCCGGACGAGTCCCCTTTCTGCAGCCGCGTCCCCGCCGACCTCACGCCTCGTCGACGTGGGTGCCGGCGACGGCGAGCGGGCGGAGGCGGGACCGATCATGTCGCCGGCGAGGGCTGAAACGACCAGGCAGCTGGCCAGCGGAAGGAGTCGAGAGGGCCGAGAGGGCATCCCCAACGGTTACACACGGTCAAACGATTGTCACCAGCAGTGTCGGGTCTGCGGGCTGCTCGGCCACAACGCCTGCCGGGAGTACGAAACAAGTGCCGCCGTTCGGCGAAAACACGCCGGTCTCGTTGACGGGTGACTAAACGGTCACCTATTGTCCTTCCATGGACGAGGTGTTCAAGGCCCTCGCCGATCCGACCCGGCGAAGCCTGCTCGACGAGCTCTTCCGCGAAGATGGGCAGACGTTGAGCGCGCTCGAGCGCCGCTTCTCGATGACCCGCTTCGGTGTGATGAAGCACCTGAAGCAGCTCGAGGACGCGGGCCTGGTGGTCACCAGGCGGCGAGGACGCGAGAAGCTCCACTACCTGAACCCCGTCCCGATCCAGCTCGTCCACGACCGCTGGGTGAGCAAGTACGCCGAGCCCTGGTCCGCCGCGCTCAGCGCTATCAAGCACAGATTGGAGAGTCCGATGGAGAAGGTATTCGAGATCTACATCCGCACCACCCCCGAGCGTCTCTGGGAAGCGATCACCGACCCAGAGGTCAGGAGCAAGTACAACTTCGGTTCCCAGATCACCACCGACTGGACGCCGGGCTCGCGCTTCGAGATGAGTCACCCTGGAGCCGACGGTCTGCTCGGTGCGGGCGAAAACCTCGAGGTCGACCCGCCGCGCCGGTTGGTTCAAAGCATGGTTGCGCTCTGGAGCGACGACGTGAAGAGCGAGGGGACCTCACGGGTCACCTGGGAGATCGAGCCGATCGGCGACTCGTGCCGGTTGACCGTCACTCATGACCAACTGCGCGAGGGTGCCAACAGCGAGCTGTACGGCGGCTGGCCGATGATTCTCTCTGGCCTGAAAACCTGGCTGGAGACGGGTGAGCTGCTCACGACGCCGGGATCGCTCATGTACGGCTGATCCAGGGCGCACGGCTCAGGCCCTCCCGACGTCAGACCTGTCGTGGTTGCCAACACTCGGCTGGGCTACCTGCCGTCAGGACGGACGGGTGGTCGCGTCATCCGATGCCACAGTCATTGGTCCGCCGGCTCGTTGCTGCGGCACAGGCAGAACGGGTGACCGGCCGGATCGGCGTACACGCGGTAGCCACGACGCCAGCTAGCCATCGACGCGCTGAAAGCTGAGCACCGGGGCCGGGCCCTCCAGATCGACCCAGGGCCTGAAACGCGCGGGCCTGAAACGCGCGGGCCCGAAACGCGCGGGCCTGAAACGCGCGGGCC
>JBBSHE010000081.1:0-6092 GCA_038253325.1 Propionibacteriales bacterium | reverse complement strand
GGTGATCGACACCGGCGCCGCGGTGTACGTGCAGGGGCACAGCCGGTGGCTGGACAACCCGTACTGCTTCGACCAGAAGTGCCCCCCAGCGGTCGATCGGCTGGGTGGTGGAGCCGTCGACCCGGTGACCGGCATGGCGAAGGATGTCGCTTGGAACCCGGTGATGCCGCAGCAGAAGGGCGGCTACCAGATGTTCGCCACCTCGAGCGGTGTCTGGTTCGCCACCGACGGCATGCGTTTCCATGGGGCGTACCACTTCGGTATCCGGTTCGCCCCGCTCCCGTAGCGGAACGACGCAGCAGCTGCCCGTCACCCGGTCACGCACGGCCCGGCGGCGGGCATCTGCTGCGACTGGTGTCATGATCTGATGCGCCAGATCCGGCTCCGGCTGCCCTCGCTTCCGGCGAGCAACGACGTCCCCGTGCGGTTGAACGTGATGGACTCTCCCTGCCGCTCGGGGGGAAGGTCGAACACCGTGGGTCTCCCGCCGAGACGGTCGTACACGTATGCCTTGCGGTAGCCGCGGAGCACGAACTGGCCGCCGAGCGGGGAGTAGTCGCCGGCCGTGATCGTCGGTGGCGCGGTCGCCACGGCTCGCAGCCGATTGACCGATGACCTTGCCAGGTGCCTCGGCGCCACGTAGACCTTCGCGCCGGAACGCGCCTTGGTGACGATGAACAGCCGTCCGGTGTGACGCCGGACCATCAGGGTCTCGGCGTTGTGTGCGCCGTCGGGGTACCGGAGCTCGTACCTGACATACCGGAGGTTGTGGCTCCTCAGTCTGCGGGGCTCATCCACGCGATAGACGAAGACCGAAGAACGGACGGTCCGGCTGTCACCGATGTCGCCGAACCACAACGTATGGCCGGGGCCCGCCGACATGTCTTCCCAGTCGCGGGAGCCCGCGCCCCGAAGCGTGTAGACCGCCCGGGTCTGCCCGGTCGACCCCACCGCGAAGAAGCGGGCGGTATCACCGCTGTCGTTGTGGGTGAAGAGGATCCGGGGGTGCAGACTGCTCTGGGCGAGCCCGCTGGACTCGTTGATCCGGGCATCGTCGAGGACCCTGCCGGCCTTGACCGAGGGATGCGCCCAACCGACGGGAGCCGCCGCGGTGGACGGCGTGGGCGCCGCTTGGGAGGCCTGGGATGCAAAGATGCAGACGGCCGCCAGGCCGGCGCTCACCGCTAGTCGGCGTGGAACAGTCATGTCGTGATTTCCGTTTCGTGAGGGACCGCCCGAATCCGGGCGAGTCTATCCACAGCGGGCGATAGCGCGCGTGGAGCAAGATCGTCCGCATCCGCGAAATTGGGCTACGATGGTGTCATGCGGAAGTCCCTGCTTCTTATCGAGCCGCGCTGATCGACGTCCGATCCTCAGTGCGGCTGCCCCTCGCGAAGAGGGGCTTTTTTGTGCCCGGAGCCCGGGCCGACCGAGCTGGCAGCGACTTCGAAGGAGACGAGGACCGATGACCGACCACGACGGACGTTCAGGGCGCGAGACGTACGACGTCGCCGCGACTCAGGAGAAGTGGTTGAAGGTCTGGGGCGAGCTCGACCACTTCGAGGCCGACGACGACGGCTCGCGCGAGCGCCGCTACATCGTCGACATGTACCCGTATCCGTCGGGTGACCTGCACATGGGCCATGCCGAGGCGTTCGCGATCGGCGACGTCGTCGCCCGGTACTGGTTCCAGCAGGACTACGACGTGCTGCACCCGATCGGGTGGGACTCGTTCGGGCTGCCGGCCGAGAACGCGGCGATCAGGCGCAACGAAAACCCGGCCGTCTGGACCGGCAAGAACATCGAGACGCAGGCCGAGTCGTTTCGGCGGTACGGGCTCTCGTTCGACTGGCGGACCCGGCTGCACACGTCTGACCCGACGTACTACAAGTGGACCCAGTGGCTGTTCCTGCTGTTGTACGAGCACGGCCTGGCGTACCGCAAGGCGTCCCCGGTCAACTGGTGCCCGAGAGACCAGACCGTGCTTGCCAACGAGCAGGTGATCGCGGGCGCGTGTGAGCGCTGTGGGACTCCGGTCACGAAGCGCAACTTGACCCAGTGGTTCTTCAAGATCACCGCCTACGCCCAACGGCTGCTGGACGACATGGCAGACCTGGAGGGCAAGTGGCCCGACCCGGTCTTGACCATGCAGCGCAACTGGATCGGCCGCTCCGAGGGCGCCGAGATCGACTTCCCGATCGAGGGTCCCGATGGCCAACGGCGCCGTGAGCCGGTGACCGTGTTCACGACCCGGCCGGACACCGTGTTCGGGGCGACGTTCTTCGTCGTCGCCGTCGATGCCGCGCTGGCGGACGAGCTGGTCACAGACGAACAACGTCCGGAGTTCGAGGCGTACCGCGAACGGGTCGGACAAGAGTCCGAGATCGAGAGGATGGCCACCGAGCGGCCCAAGACCGGTGTGTTCCTGGGGGTCCACGCGATCAACCCGGCGACCAGCGGCCAGATCCCCGTGTACGCGGCCGACTACGTGCTGGCCGACTACGGCACCGGCGCGATCATGGCGGTGCCTGGCCAGGACCAGCGCGACTGGGACTTCGCCAGGGCGTTCGACCTGCCGATCGTACGGACCGTGCAGCCGCCATCCGGCTTCGCCGGCGAGGCGTACATCGGTGACGGCCCGGCCATCAACTCTGCCAACGCCGAGATCAGCCTGGACGGGCTGGACGTCGTTGAGGCGAAGCGAGCCATCGTCGACTGGCTGGAGTCAAAGGGTGTCGGGCGTGGCACCGTCAACTTCCGCCTGCGCGACTGGCTGCTGTCGCGGCAGCGGTATTGGGGCGCGCCGATCCCGATCGTGCATTGCTCCGCGTGCGGCGAGGCGCCGATACCCAAGGAGGACCTGCCCGTCCGGCTGCCCGACCTGCGTGGACACGATCTGCAGCCCAAGGGGGTGTCCCCGTTGGCCGCAGCAACCGACTGGGTCAACGTCGAGTGTCTTCGGTGCGGCGGTCCGGCAAGCCGAGACACCGATACGATGGACACGTTCGTCGACTCGTCGTGGTACTTCCTGCGGTACCCGAACGTGTCGTACCAGGGCGGTCCGTTCGACGCCGAAGCGGTCAAGCGGTGGCTGCCCGCCGACCAGTACATCGGTGGGATCGAGCACGCGACCGGCCACTTGCTGTACTCGCGGTTCCTGACCAAGGCGCTGTACGACTTCGGGATGGTCGACTTCCTCGAGCCGTTCACCCGGCTGCTGAACCAGGGCCAGGTGATCAACCAGGGCCGGTCGATGTCGAAGTCGTTGGGCAACGGCGTCGACCTGGGCGAGCAGATCGACGAGTACGGCGTCGACGCAGTGCGGCTGACGATGGTGTTCGCTGGACCCCCTGAGGACGACATCGACTGGGCTGACCTGTCCCCGGCCGGAACGCTGCGGTTCCTGCAGCGTGCCTGGCGGCTGGCCGGGGACGTGGCGAGCACTGTCGGCGTGGACCCGGCCGGCGGAGACGAGTCACTGCGCCGGACGACCCACCATGTGATTCACGAGGCCACCCAGCTACTCGAGGGACAGCGTTTCAACGTCGTCGTGGCTCGGATGATGGAGCTGGTCAACGCGACGCGCAAGGCCATCGATTCGGGGTCCGGGGCGCGGGACCCGGCCGTTCGCGAAGCGGCCGAGGCCGTGGCGGTCGTCCTGAGCCTGTTCGCGCCGTACACCGCCGAGGAGATGTGGGAGCGGTTGGGCCACGAGCCGTCGGTCGCAACCGCGGGCTGGCCGCGTGCCGACCCCGCCTTGCTGGTCGCGGAGACGGTGACGTGTGTCGTGCAGGTGCAGGGCAAGGTACGGAGCCGGATGGAGGTCGCGCCGGACACGTCGGACGTGGACCTGGAGATCCGCGCCCGGGCCGATCCGGCCGTGCAGCGGGCCATTGGCGGTTCCGCCGTCCGGAAGGTCATCGTCCGGGCACCGAAGCTGGTCAACTTCGTCCTCGGCTGACGTCCCGGGTGGCCGTCTGCTTTCCCAGGTTTACCTGGGAAGTCTGCACTTCACCCACGCAATTATCTGGGTGAAGTGCAGACTTCCCACGTTAACGTGGGACGTCAGCGCGCCAGAGTCGGCTTGGGGTGGGGGCGATGACCACGGCGAGCATGCCGGGGCCGACGTGGGCGCCGATGACGGCGCCCACCTCACCGATCGCGATGTCGTCGTCGGGCAGCCGAGTTTCCTCGTCGTCGGGCAGCTGCGCCTCATCGTCGGCCGGTGTCCGGTGCCTGCCGATCCGCGACCTGAGCCGCTCCGCCAGCGCGGCGGCGCTGGCGGGACTGGCGAGGTGTGAGACCGCCACCTGGACGTCGCGCCTGTCGGCGGCCCGGACCGCGAGCTCCTCGAGCCGGGCCAACGCCCGACCCTTGGTGCGGACCTTCTCGAGCGGCACGATCCGCCCGTCGGAGAGCCGCAGCAGCGGTTTCATCGCGAGCGCCGAGCCGACCAGGGCCGCGGCGGCACCGATCCGGCCGCCGCGCCGCAGGTACTCGAGGGTGTCCACGTAGAACAGCGCCGTCGTCTCCGCTGCTGAGCGCTGCGCCGCCGCGGCCGCCTCCACCGCCGTCCGGCCGCACTCGATCGCCCGGGCAGCGGCGACCACGGCGAAGCCGGTGCCCATCCCGATCAGCCGCGAGTCCACGGTATGGACGGGGATCTCACATCTGCGCGCGGCCATCTGGGCCGACTCGAAGGTTCCGGACATCTCGCCCGACAGATGGATCGAGACGATCTCGCCCGCGCCGTCGGCCATCGCCTTCTCGTACACCTGAACGAACTCCTCCGGCGAGGGCCGGCTCGTGTTCACGGGCAGTGACTCCTGCAGCGCCTCTGCGACCTGGGCGGGGGAGAGCTCGGTGCCTTCGTCGTACGCCGTCGAGCCGATGACCACATGCAGCGGTACGACCGTGATCCGGTGTCGCTCGACGGTCCATGGTGGCAGCGTTGCCGTCGAGTCGGTGACGATCGCGACGGCCATGCGCGCGACGATATCGCCCCTTCGGGATGCTGATGTCGACGCCGGTCGCCGGGGAGTCGCCAGGTTGTCCACACGAGCCCGGAAGCGCTGACTCGTCCACAGTCGAACGAAACGGCGGCCGTCAGCGCTTCGGTCGTCTATGTTCTGCGGACATGTTTCGCCGTCATAGACCCGACGCCGATGTCGTCTTGGCAGCGCGACGTCGGCTTGACCAGCTGAGCGCGGAGCTCGCCGCCACATCGGCGGGTAGCGACCGTCCCTCCCGGCCACCGGGCGATCGGGTGACCGCTCACCACGCCGACGCAGCGGCGACGACCGCTCCGGCTCGAAGCGGATACCACGCGCGCCGCCGCCGTTCGGGCCAGCAAGGCTTCAGCCGCTGGGCATGGTCGACGGACCAGGTCGCGGTCACCGTTGCGATCCTGATCATGCTGGTTGCCGTGACGGGTTGGATGTGGTGGCGTTCGCGGCCGCACGTCGTACCTGTCGCGACCCGCGACACATCAATACGGACGACAGTCCCGGTCAGCGGCTCGACCCCGCCGCCTGCGACCGGTTCCGCCGATGTGCCGGGTCCGTCGACCGGTGGAACGACACCGACGTTGATCGTCGACGTGGAGGGCAAGGTTCGGCGGCCCGGCATCGTCGAACTCGCCCAGGGTTCCCGAGTGGTCGACGCGATCGAAGCTGCAGGGGGAGGTCGTCCCGGCGTGAGCCTGCGGTCGCTGAACCTGGCACGGCTGCTGGTCGACGGCGAGCAGATCCTGGTGGGAGTCCGGCCAGCGAGCATCGGCCCTCTTGGCGGCGAGATCACGACAGCCGGGTCGCCTTCGACTGTCGTCTCCACCGCCCCGGCACCGATGGACTTGAACTCGGCCACTCAGACGCAGCTCGAGGAGCTTCCCGGCATCGGGCCGGTGACGGCGTCGGCGATCATCTCCTGGCGTGCACAGAACGGTCGGTTCACAACGGTCGACGAACTGCTCGAGGTGTCGGGGATCGGTGACGCGACGCTCGCCGACATCAGGGCCTTCGTCTATGTATGAGCCGCCGACCTACCCAGGACGAACACGCCGACCGGAGTGTCGGGATCGTCGACGAGCAGCC
>JBBSHE010000080.1:0-6188 GCA_038253325.1 Propionibacteriales bacterium | reverse complement strand
TCTCGCTCTTGCGGGCGATCTTGTCGACCTCGTCGATGTAGATGATGCCGGTCTCGGCCTTCTTCACGTCGTAGTCGGCGGCCTGGATCAGCTTGAGCAGGATGTTCTCGACGTCCTCGCCTACGTACCCGGCTTCGGTGAGCGCCGTCGCGTCGGCGATCGCGAAGGGGACGTTGAGCATCCGGGCAAGCGTCTGAGCGAGGTACGTCTTGCCGC
The DNA here is from genome assembly GCA_038253325.1 of Propionibacteriales bacterium. Taxonomy (GTDB): domain Bacteria; phylum Actinomycetota; class Actinomycetes; order Propionibacteriales; family Nocardioidaceae; genus JBBSHE01. Next base: position 5,972 of record JBBSHE010000080.1, on the reverse strand, counting down.
AGCCGGTCGGGCCGATCACCAGGATGTTGGACTTGGCCAGCTCGACCGGGTCCTCCTTGCTGTGCCGACCGTTGGCCGACACGGCCGCCTGGACCCGCTTGTAATGGTTGTAGACGGCCACGGCGAGCGACTTCTTGGCTGCGTCCTGGCCGATCACGTAGCTGTTGAGGAACTCGTAGATCTCATGCGGTCGCGGCAGCTCACCCAGTCCGAGGTCGGCCGTCTCGGTGAGCTCCTCCTCGATGATCTCGTTGCAGAGGTCGATGCACTCGTCGCAGATGTACACGCCGGGTCCGGCGATGAGCTTCTTGACCTGCTTCTGGCTCTTTCCGCAGAACGAGCACTTGAGCAGGTCCGCCCCGTCACCGATTCGTGCCACGCCGGCGATTCCTTCCATCCGTCCCGACCACATGTGTGTGATCGGGCGACCCGTGCTCAGACAACGTCTGCCCCGACCGTACCCCGTCAGCGTGTCGCGCGGTGGCCAGGACGCACCGAAACCGTCTACGCCGACGGCGAACGATACGGGCGGCCGCCTCGGTCGTCACGGCGGGTCACGCGCTCAGCTTCGCTGCCTTCAAGGACTCCAGCACACCGTCGATCAGGCCGTACTCGACCGCTTGCTCGGCCGTCAAGATCTTGTCGCGCTCGATGTCTCGGGCGACCTCGGCGAGGGATTTTCCCGTGTTGTCGGCCAGCATCTGTTCGAGCAACGTGCGGATCCGGAGGATCTCGTTGGCCTGGATCTCCAGGTCGGATGCCTGCCCGAACGATCCGCCCTCGGTAGACGGCTGGTGGATCAGGATTCGACTGTTCGGAAGTGCGAGCCGCTTGCCCTTCGTGCCCCCCGCCAGCAGCACCGCCGCAGCCGATGCGGCCTGTCCCAGGCACACCGTCTGCATGTCGGGCTTGAGGTAGCGCATCGTGTCGTAGATCGCTGTCAACGCCGTGAAGGAGCCACCCGGTGAGTTGATGTAGATGCTGATGTCGCGGTCCGGGTCCATCTGCTGAAGGCACAGCAGCTGGGCCATCACCGCGTTGGCGACGTCGTCGGAGATCGGGGTTCCGATGAAGATGATCCGGTCCTCGAACAGCTTGCCGTACGGATCGATCCGGCGGAATCCGTACGACGTGCGCTCCTCCCACTGCGGAATGTAGTAGTTGGCCTGCGGCGCAGTGAGCTGGTGAAGCGGAACGTTCATCCCGCCCGGTCCGGAAAGGTCGAAGGATTCCATCACGGTCCTCACTTGTCGCTGTTGGTGGTTGCGGCGGTGACCTCGCCCGCGCTTGCCACCACCGTGTCGATGAAGCCGTACTCCTTGGCCTGCTCGGCGGTGAACCACCGGTCGCGGTCCGAGTCGATCTCGATCTGCTCAACCGTCTGACCGGTGTGGCGGGCCTGGAGCTCGTACATGACCTTCTTCAGCAACAGGCTCTGCTCGGCCTGGATCTTGATGTCGGACGCAGTCCCACCGATCCCCCCGGACGGCTGGTGCATCATGATCCGCGCGTGGGGCAGAGCGAAACGCTTCCCGGACGCACCCGCGGTGACGAGGAACTGCCCCATGGACGCCGCAAGGCCCATCGCGACCGTCGCCACGTCGTTGGAGATGTACTGCATCGTGTCGTAGATCGCCATCCCGGAGTCGACCGACCCGCCCGGGCTGTTGATGTAGAGGTAGATGTCGGCGTCCGTGTCCTCGGCGTTGAGCAGCAGCATCTGCGCACAGATCGCGTTGGAGTTCTGGTCCTTCACCTCGGCGCCCAGAAAGATGATCCGCTCCTTGAGAAGGCGTTCGTAGATGTGGTCGTCAAGGCCGACGGTCGACCCGTTCATCGAGATGTCGTTCACGGCATCGACCCTATCGGCCGCTTTCGACAAACCCACGCCCGATCATGAGGTGTTCGCCCAGAGCGCATCCTGCTCATGACCCGTAGACGGCGTCATACGCGTCGCGCTACGTCGACACCACTAGCATCGGCGGATGGACACGGAGCGGGCACCAACCGAGCCGACACCAACCGAGCCGACGCCGCAGATCGAGTCGTCAGTCGACGCGGTGATGGACCGGTCGGCGCTGCCGTGGCGCGAAGCCGTACGCGCGCTCGTCGTCGACCCGGATCGTCGAGTGCTTCTCGTCCACTTCGACTTCGAGGCACCCGAGATCCCGCACGGGTTCTGGGCGTGTCCCGGCGGTGGAAAGGATCCCGGTGAGAGCGACGTCGACGCACTGCAGCGCGAGCTGCGCGAGGAGGTCGGGCTCGAGCTCACCGAGGTCGGTGAGCCGATCTGGGACAAGAACGGCATTTGGCCGGCCGGACCCTTCCGTGGGCAGCACGACGTCTACTACCTGGTTCGGACCGACCACTTCGAGCCGCGCGGACTACTTACCAACGACGAGCTCAAGGTCGAGCATGTCGATGACATCCGTTGGTGGTCGTGGGACGAGCTGAGTGCGACGTACGCGAGGTTCGCCGGCAGCCAACCTGATGAACCCGGCTATACGGTGTTCAGCCCGCGCAACCTGATCGACCTGCTCGACATGTTGCTCGTACACGGTCCACCGGCAACGCCCGTCAGGATCGAGGCCGCCGAAGGCACCGCATCAACGTTCCCCACGTGATGATTCACGTCGTCACTGTGGCTGGGAGTTCGCGAGCTACGACCTCACGAACCGGCAGCCGTCCCGAGTCGGAGAGCTCGGCGAGTCGAAGGGGCTCAGCGTTCGTCCGTCGGGGGCGGCGCGGGCGTCACGTAGTCGCCGACCGTCACGATCGATGATGCGTCACCCGGCGCCGCGGGGGCGGCGTCCTCGTCGGATCCTCCGCCGAGGGAGCGTTCGGCGGGGTCAGGCTGACCGGTCTCCTCCTCGTCTGTCTCCGCGACGTACGTGCCGTCGGGCTGCAGCGCCTTGAGCTCGACCCGGTTGCCGGACTCGTCGGTCACGTGCGCGTTCTCCATGACGTGCGAGAGCGCCTTGCCCCGGCGTACCTCGGTCACGATCTCCGAGATGTGCCCGTGCTCCATCGCGTGCTTGAGGTACTCGTCGGGGCTGACGCCCGACTGCTGCGCACGCCGAACCATTGCCTGGGTCAGCTCCGCCTGGTCGACGCTGACCGACTCCGCGGTGGCGATGTCGTCGAGCAGGAACTGCACGATCATCGACTCTCGGACGTTCTCGCGCAGCTCGGCGGCAAACTCCTCCTCCGACTGGTCCTGCGCTTCGAGGTATTGCGCCATCGTCATCTGCGAGTACTCGAGCTGCTGGGCCAACGACTGGCGGCGCGACTCGACGTCGCTCTCGATCGCTGCGTCCGGTAAGGGGATTTCGGCCGCCTCGACCAGCTTCGTCAGGATCGCGTCGCGGGCCTGGTTCGCCTGCTCGAGCCGCGCCATCTGGGTCAACCGGGTACGAAGGCCGTCCTTCAGGTCCTCCAGCGTGTCGAACTCCGAAGCGCTTTGGGCGAACTCGTCGTCGAGATCGGGCAGCTCCTGCTCCTTGACCGCGGTCACGGTGACGTCGACATCGACGTCCTGACCGGCAAGGCCGCCACCGACAAGCCGGGACGTGAAGGTACGCGACTCGTCCGCGCTCATCCCGACGAGTGCCTCGTCGAGGCCGTCGAGCATCGTGCCCGCACCGACCTGGTAGCTGAGATCGGTGGCCTGAGCCTCGTCGATCGCCCTGCCGTTTGCCGACGCGGCCAGGTTGATCGTGACGAAGTCGCCGTCTCCGACGGCGCGTTCCACTGTGGTGAGGGTCGAGAACCGCTTCCGCAGCTGCTCGAGCTCGTCGTCGACCTGTTGGTCGGTGACGACCAGGTCGGCGACGGTCGCCTCGAGCCCGTCGTACGCAGGCAGGTCGATGTGTGGCTTGACGTCGAGCTCGGCGGTGAACGAGAAGTCGGAGCCGTCCTGGTAGTCCGATACATCGATATCCGGCTGTCCGAGCGGTGTGATCTCGTTCTCGCTGAGTGCCTGGAAATACCACTGCGGGAGCGCCGAGTTCACCGCCTCGTCCACGACGGCACCACGCCCGACCCGCTGGTCGATGATCGGAGCCGGCACCTTGCCCTTGCGGAAGCCCGGGATGCTGATCTGCTGGCCGATCTTCTTGTACGCCGCGTCGAGGCTCGGTTTGAGCTCGTCGAAGGGCACCTCGACGGTCAGCTTGACCCGAGTCGGGTTCAAGGTCTCGACGGCGCTCTTCACAGGTCTCTCCTCGAGTCGGGGTCTGCTTGCGGACAGTCAGCGCGGCGGGGTCCACCATATCCGCGGACGCTCGGCTGCGGGAAATTCACCAGGTCCGCGGGGCAGCGGACTTCTTGGGATGCCGACCAGTGCCACCGCTACTGTCGGCGCATGCCGTTCGTGCGGGTCCATGTGGCGTTCCGAAAGTGGGGCGACCGGCCCCACTGGGAGATGGACATGGACCGGATCGGTGAGGACGAGTACGGTGTCTGGCTCGCCTCGGGCGCGGGGAGCCAGATGAGTCGTCCGGGCTCCCGGGTGACGTTCAGCTATGCGAGCGCGGCCGCCGTATCGCGCAGCCTGCCCTCCATGGCGTTCTTCCATGAGCGTGACGCCGATGCGCGCGTCGCCATCTACGTCGACATCACGACTCCGCCGGTGTGGGAGGGCGAACTGGTGACGCTCGTCGATCTCGACCTCGACGTGGTCCGCGGTTGGGATGGCATCGTGCGGGTGCTGGACGAAGACGAGTTCGCCGCCCACCAGCAGCTCTACGCCTATCCGGCAGAGCTCGTCGAGCTCGCCGAGCGAAGCTGCGCCGACGTGTACGCCGCGGTCGAGGCAAACCTGGAGCCGTTCGCCACCCGCGGCGCCGTCTGGCTGGAGCGTTATCTGGCAGCCGGCTGACCACCAGCGGCTGGTCGGGGTACCCGGATTTGAACCGAGGACCTTCCGCTCCCAAAGCGGACGCGCTACCAAACTGCGCCATACCCCGCTGACCCGCGTCTCACGCCGACGCAAACCCTACCGCGCTCGGGGGTGCCGCCCTCGAGCCGCTCATCGGTCCCCACCGCCGTCCAATGCTGCCGGCAGTCGGCGGACCATCCGGATCTCCGGCAGCATCACGCCGGCGGCCGCCCATTCGGTCGTCGCACCGTCGGTGCGCCAGCCGTGCGCCTCGTACCAGGCGATGCCGGCCAGGTTCGCTTCGAGCACCCACAGTGCGGCCTGGACGTACGGGTGGCTCGACAGGTACGCCATTGCCTCTTGGTGCAGCCGACTTCCCACACCCGAGCGCTGCGAGGCGGGATGAACGTACAACGCGTACAGCTCTCCCCAGCCGCTCGTGTCCTCCCTGGGGGCGTCCTGCTGCATCCGGTATCGGCCGGCGACCACGTACCCGACCACGGCGCCGCCGCGCTCTGCCAAGAAGGCATCGTCCGCTGACTGCTCGTCCCGAATCCTGGCCCGCCACTGCTGTTCGTACGCCGCGGGCTTCATCCGATCGAGGTACGCCGGGGGGACGATGCCGTCGTACGCAACGCGCCAGGTCGCGATGTTGATCGCAGCAAGCGCCGGCACGTCGGCCAGCACCGGCCGACGGACGGATATGGGCATCATGCACATGATCGCTGGTCGGCTGTCAGGTAGGGGCCAGCCGCGGCCACCAGAGTTCTGGCCACGGCTACCGATCCTGCGCTACCTACTCCTCGTGGGTTCGTCCGGAGGTCGCGCACTGCTTGCGCATGATCTCGCGCATGGAGGTGCCTCGACAGCACGCCGTACACCGTGCCCGGGAAGTCCAATGGCTCCTGCGCGGCCCACAGCTCGTCGTGACGATCGGGCGAGAACAGCCGGCCTGGTTGGCCGCCTACCGCGATCCAGCCGATGGGTACGACGGTGCAGGGATCCACATGTCAAGACAGCAGCCGGTGACGAACTCGATCCGGTCTCCGTACGTAACGGCCGGCGTCCCGCACGCCGCGACGAAGGACTGTGA
>JBBSHE010000079.1:0-6416 GCA_038253325.1 Propionibacteriales bacterium | reverse complement strand
GAGCAGATCGCGTCGACCGCCTCGATCTCGGCCGCCGACTCCCAGGTTGGCGAGATCATCGCCGAGTCGATGGACAAGGTCGGCAAGGAAGGCGTCATCACGGTCGAGGAGTCGAACACGTTCGGCCTTGAGCTGGAGCTGACCGAAGGTATGCGCTTCGACAAGGGCCACCTCTCGGCGTACTTCGTGACCGACGCCGAGCGCATGGAGACCGTCCTCGAGGACGCGTACGTGCTCGTCGTCGAGTCCAAGATCGGCAATGTCAAGGAGCTGCTGCCGTTGCTCGAGAAGGTCATGCAGTCCGGCAAGCCGCTGCTGATCATCGCCGAGGACGTCGAGGGCGAGGCGCTCGCCACCCTGGTCGTCAACAAGGTGCGCGGCACGTTCAAGTCGGTCGCCGTCAAGGCACCTGGGTTCGGTGACCGCCGCAAGGCCATGCTCGGCGACATCGCGATCCTGACCGGCGGCCAGGTCATCAGCGAGACCGTCGGCCTGAAGCTCGAGAACGCCGGGTTGGACCTGCTCGGTCGCGCCCGCAAGGTGGTCACCACCAAGGACGAGACCACGATCGTCGAGGGCGCTGGTGACGCCGACCAGATCGCCGGCCGGGTCAACCAGATCCGTGCGGAGATCGAGAACAGCGACTCCGACTACGACCGCGAGAAGCTGCAGGAGCGACTGGCCAAGCTGGCCGGTGGCGTTGCCGTGATCAAGGTCGGCGCTGCGACCGAGGTCGAGCTCAAGGAGCGCAAGCACCGCATCGAGGACGCAGTGCGCAACGCAAAGGCCGCGGTCGAGGAGGGCATCGTCGCCGGTGGCGGCGTCGCACTCGTGCAGGCTGCGTCGACGGCGTTCGAGAAGCTCGACCTGGAAGGCGACGAGGCCACCGGTGCCAACATCGTCAAGGTCGCGGTCGAGGCGCCGCTCAAGCAGATCGCGGTCAACGCCGGTCTCGAGGGCGGCGTCGTGGTCGAGAAGGTTCGCAATCTCGAGTTCGGTCACGGCCTGGACGCCTCGACCGGCGAGTACGTCGACATGCTCAAGGCAGGGATCCCCGACCCGACGAAGGTCGTCCGGTCGGCGCTGCAGAACGCCGCGTCGATCGCGGCCCTGTTCCTGACCACCGAGGCGGTCGTCGCCGACAAGCCGGAGAAGGCAGCTGCCTCTCCGGGCGGCGCGCCTGACATGGGTGGGATGGACTTCTGAGCTGATCGGCTGATCAACGAAGAACCGTGTCCGTTGGGGGCGGTCCCGTCAGGGGCCGCCCCCAACGGAGTACTCGTGGCGGCCGCGGAACGGACGGCCCTGGATCGGTCAGCTCTCCTGCCTAGACCAGCGTCAGCAGTCCGCTCTCCTCCGTCACGCGTAGTCCCAGCGGCCTCAAGGCGACCATACTCCCGAGTGTCGTGGACGTCAGTCGACGATCACCTCGGACGGATCGGGATTGCGTGTGTACGTCGAACCCGTGACCTCGCAGGACACAGCTGCTGGAAGGTCACCCCACCAGATGCCGTCCGTTCGTCCGATGACGAAGTACGTCGTCGCTCGGGGCGCGACGGCGGGGTCGTCGGGCCGACCGTCGCTGTAGGTCCTGGGGATCTTGTCGAAGTCATACTGTCCGAGCGAGTACCCGGAGCTGTCGAAGAACTCGATGCTGGTGTGCACGGCGATGGGGTCGCGTGTCGGATTGCGTACGGTCAGCTCGGCGCCCCGCCGACAACCGCTTAGCGTGAGGTCGCGCGCATCAAACGGTGTCCCGCCCGCCCATCCCTCGGGATGGACATTGGGATCGAGCAGCGCGCAACGCGGCATCGCTGACGCGGGCAGGTCTCGGCTGTCGGCGACCACCTCGACGAAGACGCGCCGACCAGGTCCGACGTCGAACCCGCCACCGCGACCGAGTCCAGTGTCCTCCTCGACCAAGGAGCCGTCCGTCGCAGTCAGGCGGTAGCGCAGGCCTTGAAAGAAGACGGTGGTGGTGCTGGTGTTCGTATAGGTTGCGGTCATCCTGACCTGGTCGCGATGCCGCCGGCAGCTGAGCAGCTCGGAGTCAGGTCCATTGGCGCGCTGAGGGATGTGCCCGACGCTGGGAAGGTCTCCGGGCTGCCGCGGGACGCGACCCGCCGAGCATCCGCTGGCAACGACAGCGATCGCCGCGACGGCAGCGACACCGGAGAACATGAATCGGCGAGATCGGGGCGGCATGCATGCTGCGACGTCACGGCACCGGGATCGGGTTCCTCCGCACCTGGCGCCGGTGGTGCGATCTAGCCTTGGCTCATGCGCAGCGGAGTCGTCGGGGTTGTCCTGGCCGCGGGTTCCGGCAGCCGGATGGGAATGCCTAAGGCGCGGGTCACCGGAACGGACGGCCGGTCGTGGGTCGCCGCGGCGGCCGGGGCCGTACGCGACGGGGGCTGCGAGCCGGTCGTCGTGGTCATCGGAGCAGAGGCCGAGCTCGTGCGTCCGTTGGTGCCCGGCTTCGCGACGGTTGTGGTTGCACCGGACTGGGCCGAGGGGATGGGCGCGTCGCTCCGTGCGGGTCTGCGGGCGGTGACCGCGGCGGCTCCCGGAGCGATCGCGGCGCTCATCCACCTCGTCGACGTCCCGGACGTCGGGTCGGCTGTGATCGAACGCATGGTGACGTACGCGGCTCCTGACGGCCTGGCTCGAGCGACCTACGCCGGACGAGCCGGCCATCCGGTGCTGATCGGACGTACGCACTGGGACGCGGTGACCGACGCGGCGGTCGGGGACCAAGGTGCGCGCTCATACCTGGCAGGCAGGCAGGTCACCGCGGTCGAGTGCGGCGACCTCGCGTCAGGAATCGACGTGGATCACCCGACGCTCACGCCAGGGCAGCGTCCAAGGTGATGTCGGCGCCGGTCAGTGCCTTGCTCACCGGGCTGGCCGCCTTCGCGAACCCGTCGGCGTCGAGACCGTCGACCTCGCGTCTGCGCGGGTTCGTCGAGGCCGCTGGGCGTCACGGACGGGTCGCCACCACGAACACCCGGCGGAACGCGAAAACGGTGCCGAAGGGCTGCCGCGGATAGGCATCTTGCAGCGCGGACTTGTAGGTGGTCGCGAACTCCTCCCGCGCGTCATCGGGAAGTGCCTGCAACACCGGTCGCGCGCCGGTTCCGGATATCCACCCGAACACCGGGTCCTCCCCATCGAGCACGTGCAGGTACGTCGTCTCCCAGGCGTCGACGGACCAGCCGAGCTTCGCGAAGTCCGCGAGGTACGCCGCGGCGGCGTGGGCCGCCGGCCACTCGACGTCATCGAGGTAGGTCGAGAACCGTGGATCGGCGGCGAGCTCGGACAGCAGCCGGTGGCTGGGTGCGTCGAAGTTTCCGGGCACCTCGAACGCAAACACACCGCCGGGCCGAACAGACGCCGCCAGTTGCGGGAGGAGTGTCCGGTGCCCGGGAACCCATTGGTACGTCGCGGTGCTGATGACCAGGTCGGCGGGCGCTACGGCCACCCAGGTCCTCAGGTCCTGCTGCACGTACTCGGTCGCCGGCGACGGGTCGTCGCGCCGGGCCCGGTCGATCATCGCTGGTGAGGAGTCGACGCCGACGATCCGGGCGTCGGGCCACCGCGCGCGCAGGTGTCGGCTGAGGTGGCCAGGCCCGCAGCCGAGGTCGACGATGCGTCTGGCGTCGACGTGGATCCGGGCGAGCAGGTCCAGGAACGGGCGCGTCCGCTCGTCGGCATACTCGAGGTACGTGGCGGGGTCCCACGCGGTGCTCGAGGTCATGGGTTCATGGTTCCCAACTTGGTCTCTCTTTGGAAGGAGTTACCAAGAGTTCGGGCACGGCTTGTCATTGCGAAAGCGCTGCGGATCGCAGCCCAATCGAGCATCCTTTGCTCATGTCTGGGCTGTTTGGTCGCGGCCGCCTCGGGATCGTGGCCGTCGTGCTCCTCCCTGCACTCGTGGCATGCGGGAGGACGCAGCCACCAGAGGACGCAGGGCTCCTTCCGCAGATCCTTCAACCGTTCTGTAGCCACATCAGCGAGCTCGCCGGCTACCTGCAGACGCTCGAAAAGGACGACGACTGGTCGTTCGCCGACATGCGGATGAAAAAGGTTGGGCGCCTTGCCGACGACTTTGCCGCGGACAGCGACGTGTTCGAGAGCAGCGTCGACCCGGAAATGCGTGATAACGCCCGCGCCGGAAGCAATACGCTGCGCACATTCGAGCAGGATCTGCGGACTGTCGGCGGCGGGGGACACGTCCCACGCCTGGCCGAGCACTACGCCGCGCTCGGTGCCTGGGCGACGCAGGCTTGGCTGCCCTTCTGTGGCGTCGAACACGACTTCAGGTGGGTCGGACTGCCGGATGGCGGAGTCGAGATCCAGGCTCCGAACGACTGGGCCCGTGGTAGCTCGCATTGGAAGGTTGATGGGTTGGGTGATCTCGCGCCGAGTCTCATTGTCAGTCCCGACCCCCAGCGATGGTTCAACGAGTTCCCCGACACCGTGCTCGGCGGCATCGAGATCAGCAGGTCGGTCGGCCTGGCGGACCGCCTACGCCTCGGAGACCGCCGTACCCGCGACGTGTTGGACACGCTGCGCGGGTTCCTCGCAAGCCACCTCGACCATTCACGCCAGTGTGAGCACGCGGTCGTCTACAGGGCCAACGCCAGCGGGCTCACCGGGTTCAAGCAGGTCTCCACCGGCTGCGGCATGCATCGCACGGTCGTGGTCGACATCCTCATGTGGGGCTACTTCGCAGAGACCGGACCGGTGGTCGTCTTCTTGCGAGCGACCGGGTACGCACCGCGAGATCTCGCCACAATCGACCAGGTCGAGCTCACGATCCGTGTGGTCGGTCGATGACGTCGTTCTTCACCGACAACCGGGACGCACTGCGCACCGAGTTCAGCGAGCGACGGCTCCGCCTCGGTGGCCTTCCACCGCATGCACGCGTGTTCGCCGTGATCGGCGTCGCTGCCGTCGTCGCGACCAGCCTCGGCATCCTTGTCCTGGGCACGGGCAGGGGGGTCCACGGGAGGTCGGAGTACGAAGGTATGTCGTCAATCGTTCTCCTTGGTTCCCTGGCCGGTCAGGCCGTCGCTGCTGGACTGCTCACGGTGGCAGCGGCACATCGTCGTCGGCTGTTCTATCTTCTCGTCGTGGCGGTGCGCACTCTCGTCGTGCTGCGTCTCGCTGCATACCTCATCTGGACGCCGAACCGGATTCGTGGCAACCTCGCGGACGACGCAACCCTCGACTCCCGGGCAACGACGGTCGCGGGATGGTGTATCGCGGCACTGGCCGTCCTCGGGCTCGCCATCACCCCTCGCCTGTGCCGGTCGCTGCCGCGCACGGCTGGCGGCGTGACTGCCCTGCCGTTCGTCGTCGCGGGCTGCTCGTACGTTCTCGCCAGCGGTACGCCGCTTCCGATCGACGAGAAGGTCTTTTCCTACATGGGCTGGCCGTCGGCAATCTCGCCTCGCGACCTTGTCGTCGACGCCGTCGTCTCCGCGACGGCGGTCTCGGTGTTTGCCGCCGTCGTTCTCGTCTGCGCTCAGGTCGTCACAGGCGTCCGCGCGTCCCGAGACGTCGCGCTCGTCATGCACCGTCTGGTGCGCAAGTCCCCGGCGGCGCCTTGGGTCCTTGTCATCGCGAAGGTGGTTTTCATTCTGCTCGGCCTTGTCGGCCTGGTCCACCACCGTGCCGGAGACGCGCTGCGCAGCGTGCGGTCGGACGGATGGGTGTCGCTGGCGATCGCCGCTGCCGTCGGCGTGGTTGTGATGGTCGGCATCCCGCGGCTGGACACGTTGGGCCACAAGCAGCGGCAGTTAGCGGACCGCCGAGCGTTCACCTGGAGCTGGGCGCTCGTCGCGGCCGTCGTCATGCCGCTGGCCGCAAGCAGCGTCTTCGACAGCGTCGGCGTCTACTCCGAGGTGTTCTCGAACAGCGACGCGAGCGACTTCCACCTCGAGGCAGCGCACACCGCTGCATTCGTCCTTCGTTGGAGTCCGAGCTGGTGGATCGCGGTGCTCCTCGTCGCGCTCACCGTCGCGTCGATCCGACGCTCGACGCGATCGGTGCCTGTGATCGCGCTGGCGATGGCCGTGCTCGTGTGGTGCGGTCCTCGTCTCGGCACCGTGCTCGCCGACCTGTTCGGGTACCCGGATTTGGTCTGGAGGGTCGGCCTCTCGGGTGACTACCTCGAGCGGTCGGTCCCGGTCACAGGATGGGTGGATCCGGTCACCTTGGACGTCGCCGTCACCGCCGCAGTCGGCATCCTCGTACTCATGTACCGCCGCCGCGCGCCGTGGATTATAGACCGGTGCGCGCTGCTCCTCGTACTTGCGACGATCCTGACCTACACCGGCCTCTGGGTCCCGCAGGCGCTTCGGCACGGCTACCTGTTCTACATCGCACTCGTGTTCCCGGTCGTCTACGCG
>JBBSHE010000078.1:0-6579 GCA_038253325.1 Propionibacteriales bacterium | reverse complement strand
GAAGGAGGGCAAGAAGCGGATGAAGATGGTCGGCCGAGTCGAGGTGCCCCAGGAGGCCTTCATCGCCGCCCTGAACACCAGCGACAAGGCCGGTCGCTGACCTGGGACACTGGGGGGAACAGCGTGGGTGGAATGCTGCTGTGGGAACGCAGTTGTGGAACGCAGCTGGGGGAACACAGCCGGGGAATTCGATAGAAACCGAGGCAGCCATGAGTGAGTCCTCCGCAGCGCCCGTGGTGCTGTCGGTCAACGTCGGTACGCCGGTCCAGGCGCCGTGGTCCGCCGAGGAACGCACGGCGATCCACAAGCGGCCCGTTGTCGGTCCGGTCCGGGTCGAGCCGATGGGGCTGGCCGGTGACCAGGTGGCGGACACCAAGTACCACGGCGGCACGTATCAAGCGGTCTACGCATTCGCGCGTGAGGACCTCGACCTGTGGGCCGACCGGCTGGGTGCCGAGATCCCCAACGGCCAGTTCGGTGAGAACCTCACCACGCTCGGGCTCGACGTCAACGAGGCGCTGGTGGGGGAGCGTTGGCGGATCGGCACTGCCGTCCTCGAGCCGATCGAGGTGCGGATCCCGTGCAACGTCTTCAAGCGGTGGCTGGGAGTGTCGGGGTTCGACAACACCGCGTGGGTCAAGCGGTTCACCCGGGAGGCGCGTCCCGGGCCGTACCTGCGGGTTGTCGAGCCGGGAGTTCTCCAGGCCGGGGACGCGATCGAGGTCGTGCACCGACCCGACCACGATGTCACGATCTCGCAGATGTTCCGGGCCTTCACCACCGACCGTTCGTTGCTGCCCACCCTGCTGGCGGCACCGATCCCGCCCGAGGTCGTCGGGCACGTGAACAGGTACCTCGCCAAGCAGAGCAAGGTTTCGTGACTCCGGACGCGAACTGCTCTAGCGTCCCCTGCATGGTTGACACCTTCCGGGCACCGTCGCCGATCGACAATAGGGCGCCTAGCGTCGGGCGGATGTTCTCGGACCGGGTTGAGGAGTCGCCCGACCGGCCGGCGTACCGCTTCCCCGGCCCGGACGGCAGCTGGCAGTCGGTCACCTGGGCGGAGACCGCGGGGCGAGTGCAGAAGCTCGCCGCCGGACTGATCTCGCTCGGAGTCGAACCGCAGCAGCGGGTCGCCATCGCGGCCAGCACGCGGTACGAGTGGATCCTGGCTGACCTGGCGATCATGTGCGCCGGTGCCGCGACGACGACGGTGTACCCGTCGTCGGTCGCCGACGACGTCGCGTACATCCTCAGCGACTCGGGGTCCCGCGTCGTCTTCGCCGAGGACGATACGCAGGTAGCGAAGCTCCGCCGTCAGCGGGCGAAGCTGCCAGCCGTCGAGAAGGTCGTCACGTTCGAGGGAACACCGGACGGTGACTGGGTGGTCGGACTCGACGAGTTCGAGAATGCCGGCGCGGACCTGTTGTCCGCGCATCCGGCTGTCGTCGACGAGCGGATAGCCGGTTCGAAGCCCGATGACCTGGCCACCTTGATCTACACGTCGGGTACGACGGGACGACCGAAGGGCGTCCTGATCCCGCACTCCGCCTGGACGTACGAGGGCACGGCTGTGCAGGCGTTGGAGATCCTGGACCACGACGACCTCCAGTACCTGTGGCTGCCGCTCGCCCACTCGTTCGGCAAGGTGCTGCTGACGGCTCAGCTGGCCGTCGGTTTCGAGACCGCGGTCGACGGGCGGGTCGACAAGATCATCGACAATCTCGCGGTCGTGGGACCGACGTTCATGGGCACGGCCCCTCGGATCTTCGAGAAGGCACACGCACGCATCGTCACGATGCAGGCGAACGAGGGCGGCGTGAAGGAGAAGATCTTCGGCTGGGCGTTCAAGGTCGCCCTGGCCGCCGATGAGCTGACGCTGGGCGGTAAGCCGGTTCCGGCCTTCCTGGCTCTGCAGCGCAGACTCGCCGACCGGCTCGTGATGACGAAGATCCGGGAGCGGTTCGGTGGCCGGCTCCGTTTCATGGTCTCCGGTTCCGCGGCGCTCAGTGAGGACATCGCGCGGTGGTTCCACGCCGCGGGGCTGCTGATCCTCGAGGGGTACGGCCTGACCGAGACGAGTGCGGGGACCTTCATCAACCGCCCGAACAGGTACAAGTTCGGGACGGTCGGGATCCCGCTCGACGGAAGCGAGGTCGAGATCGCCTCGGACGGCGAGATCCTGTTGAAGGGGCCGGGCGTCATGCGTGGCTACCACCGGCTCGACGAGGCGACCTCGGAGGCGCTCTGCGACGGCTGGTTCCGCACCGGCGACATCGGCGAGGTGGACGCCGAGGGCTTCCTGCGGATCACGGACCGCAAGAAGGACCTGTTCAAGACGTCAGGCGGCAAGTACGTCTCCCCGGCCGCGGTCGAGGGTCAATTCAAGGCCGTCTGCCCGTACGTCAGCCAGATCGTGGTCCACGGCAGCTCGCGCAACTTCGTCTCCGCCCTGATCACCCTGGACCCGGAGGCGATCGAGGAATGGGCTAGCGCGAACGGTCTCGGCGGCAGGACGTACGCAGAGGTCGTGGCGTCAGACCCGGCGCGGGAGATGGTTCAGCGCTACGTGGACGAGCTGAACTCCCGGCTGAACCGGTGGGAGACGGTCAAGCGGTTCGTGATCTTGCCGCGGGACCTCTCGATCGACGAAGGCGAGGTGACGCCGAGTCTCAAGGTGAAGCGAAGGGTCGTCGAGGACAACTTCAGGTCCGACCTGGACGCGCTCTACACCTGAACCGAGGTGCCCGCCTTGTTAGGGTGCACGCGTGACGGAACCGGACGCGGGCGCGCCAAGACGGCGGGCGGCGAGGCGCACGGCCAACCAGTATGACCGTGGGTACGACTACACGGCGTACTGGAACGACCGCGACTACGAGAACGTCGCGGAGCAGATCGCGATCCGGCGGCTCCTCGACAACGAGCGGTTCCGTCACGCTGCCGACATCGGCGGGGGATTCGGTCGGCTCTGCCTGCTGCTGACTGAGTACGCCGACAAGGTGACGCTCGCCGAGCCAAGCCGCACCCAGCTCCAGGCGGCCAAGCAGGCACTTGCCGGCACCGAGGTCGAACAGATCCAGATGCAGGCCGACGACCTGGCGTTCGCCGACGGGCAGCTCGACCTGCTCACGATGGTGCGCGTCATGCACCACCTGCCGGAGCCGGCTGCCGAGTTCGCGGAGTTCGCCCGCGTCCTCGAGCCCGGCGGCACCGCGATCATCGAGGTGGCGAACTACGGCCACTTCGTCAACCGGGTCAGGCACCGCCGCCGGCGTGAGGCGCTGCCGACGGAGCCGGTCAGCATCCTCACGGATCGCGAACACGGCGACGAGAGCATCCCGTTCGTCAACCACAACGTTGGCACCGTCATCCGGCAGCTCGGTAGTGCGGGATTCGTCCTCGACGACAAGCTTTCCGTGTCCAACCTGCGCAGCCGGCGCCTCAAGCGGCTGCTCCCTCGACAGGTCATGCTCGGCCTCGAGAAGGCCACCCAGCGGGCCCTGGCGAGGTACGACTTCGGACCGAGCGTCTTCCTCAAGCTGCATCGGGTCTGAGCTGGACCCGGTCGGTACCCTCGATTGGTGCCCTCCACGTTGCCGGTAGGCGAGGCCGCTCCCGTCGACGGGTCACTGCCGGCTGCCGCCGTTGCGGGCTGGGGCGAGGTTCCGTTCGGGTTCTATCTCCACGTCCCGTTCTGCCGGGTCCGTTGCGGCTATTGCGACTTCAACACGTACGTCCCGTCGGAGCTCCGCGGGAACGACCCAACGGAAACCCGGCCAGCTCTGCCACCTCGGCAGGCGAAGCAATGGGGAGACGCGGTGCGGGAGGAGATCCGGCTGGCCCGACGTGTCCTCGGCGACGGTGACGTGCCGGTCTCGACGGTGTTCTTCGGGGGCGGTACGCCGACGCTGCTTCCGCCTGCCGAGCTCGGCAAGGTGCTGGCCACCATCCGGGCCGAGTTCGGCCTCGCCGACGACGCAGAGGTGACGACCGAGGCCAACCCCGACAGCGTCGACGCCACGAGACTCGACCGGCTCCGGATGCTGGGGATCAACCGCATCTCGTTCGGCATGCAGTCCGCGGTCCCTTCCGTGCTGGCCACCCTTGACCGCACGCACGATCCCGACCGGCTGCCTGACGTCGTGAATGCTGCCCGGCTCGCCGGTTTCGACAACCTGAGCCTCGACCTGATCTACGGTACGCCCGGCGAGTCGCTCGCGGACTGGTCGACGAGCCTCGACTCGGCGATCGGGCTCGCCCCGGACCACGTCAGCGCCTACGCGCTCGTCGTCGAGCCGGGTACCGCGCTGGGCCGCCGGGTCCGTCGCGGGGAGCTACCGGCGCCGGTCGACGACGACCTGGCCGACAAGTACGAGGTCGCCGACGAGCGGCTGACGGCGTCGGGCTACCGCTGGTACGAGCTGTCGAACTGGGCACGCGACGAGCAGCACGAGTGCCGGCACAACGTCCTGTACTGGACGGGAGCGGACTGGTGGGGGGCTGGCCCGGGCGCGCACTCGCACGTCGGCGGCGTGCGCTGGTGGAACGTCCTGCACCCAACGGCGTACGCGGACCGGTTGCAGGCTGGAGCGTCACCTGCGCACGGACGCGAGTTGCTCGGAGCCGCCGACCGTCGCGTCGAACGCGTGCTGCTGGAGTCGCGCCTCGCCACCGGGCTCGACATGGGCGCACTCGATTCCGGCGTTCCAGCGTCCGCCGTCGACGGACTGGTCGACGACGGACTGGTCGAGCCGACAGGCACCGGCACCCGGATCCGGCTCACGCTGCAGGGACGGTTGTTGGCCGACGCGGTCGTGCACCGGCTACTGCCGTGACTGGCCACGCGCCGCTCAGCTGACCAGGTTCGGGCGGCGGATATCGGTGTCAGCGGGCGGTCGGTTGATCTGGCGCCACTGCGGCAGCAACGCGGGTAGCATCGTTGTCGCGAAGTAGGCGCCGCCGACGACGAGCAGAGCGGGCGCCAGTCCGGCCGCGGCGATCAAGCCACCAGCGAGCACCCCACCGAACGGGATCGTTGCCCAGCACAAAGCAGTGTTGAGTGAGGTGACGCGCCCCGCCCCAGCACGCTGACGACGAGCCCGGCGACGGCCGCCCCGATGGTCCCGGCCAGTCGCTCGGCGGCCCCGGCGATGCCGGTGAGGCGTTCGAGCGGCATGGCGGCATGCTCACTGATGTCAGGCACCAGGGCCGCCTTGGCGCCGTCGCCCGGGCCGCGGGCCAGGCCGGCGAAGCCGACGAGACCCAGCAGGGCTCCGAAACCAAGCAGGCCAAGGTGGTGGAGCATCGGGACGAGTCCGACGACGGCGGTGCTCGCCACGTCTGCGACGATGCTGACCCGGCGGGCGCCGATCCGGTCGATCAGCGGACCGCCGGCCGCCTTCGCGACAACGTACGGCAGCATCTCGGCGAGCCCGACGATGCCCGTCTTGGTCGCGCTACCCGTCGTCGTGAGCACGAACCAGGGGATCGCGACCATCGACAGCCGGGTGCCGGTGAGTGAGATCACCTCGGCGGTGAGCCAGCTCCCGAACGCGCGGGGGCCCGGCCTCATGACGCGCTCCTCGGACCTGGCTCACCAGCCTTGTCGGTTGCCAGATAGCGGCCGGGTCGCGGGAACGCGTGGATCTGGACCATCCACTGGCGAGTACCGAGGGGCGCCTGGTCGACCGGCGGAGTTGTCCGCTTTGCCTCGTCCAGGATCGTTGTCACGCGGCGCAAGATGTCCTCGGCCTGCGAGGCGGTGACGGCCAAGAAGTAGTCGCTGCTCCCACTGGCCCTGCGCCAGTCATCGGGAAGGCGCGACCGCTCCTGCACTGCGTGCTGCACGAGGTCGGTCTGCGCGATGACCACCGCCTGCGAGAACGCGTCCGCCGCATCGCGGCTCTCCTCGTCGTCGAGTGACTCGTCCCAGCCGGTCGCCTCGTGCGCCGCCTTCCACCAGCGGTCACGACGGTTACCGAGGTTTGCCGCCTCCTCGATGAAGCCGTGGCTCTCTAGCTGGCGCAGGTGGTAACTGGTGGCGCCGGAGTTCACGTCGAGGCGCTCGGCGAGCTGGGTCGCGGTCGCCGGGCCGTCGAGTCGGAGCATCCCGAGCATCCGCATCCGGATCGGATGGGCCAGCGCCTTGAGCGCGGTGGCGGGCGGGACGATCCGGCGGATCTCGCGCCGCCGCGGGGCGGGGTCGGACGTCTCGGGGGTCGAGGTCATTCCGCACCGTACAACCGCAAAGAAATTTTCGCAAAGACTTGTTTGGCATCGTGCTCCTGGTCCGAGCGGTAGGCTTGGCACTCCGTATGCAGGAGTGCCAAGGCGCGCAGGAGTGCCGAGGTACGCAGGAGCGCAGTCCCGAGCCCGTTCAGGAGGTCCGCCATGCTCGACGATCGCAAGCATGCCGTCCTCCGCGCCATCGTCGAGGACTTCGTCGCCACCAATGAGCCGGTCGGGTCGAGGGCGCTCGTCGAGCGCCACGACCTTCGGGTGTCCCCGGCAACGGTCCGCAACGACATGGCGGTGTTGGAGGAGGAGGGTTTCATCGCGCAGCCGCACACGAGCGCCGGG
>JBBSHE010000077.1:0-8146 GCA_038253325.1 Propionibacteriales bacterium | reverse complement strand
GGCTGGTGCGGACCCGGCGCCGGGCGTCGTGTCCGGTCACCCGCAGCTCGCGGCGCAGCCAGGTCGCCAGACTCCCCGCCCCGGCATCGGCCGGACCGTCCTGCTCGGCGAACACGCCGGTCCACCGGCAGGCGGTCCCGGTCAAGGCGTCGATCTCGATCTGCAGCGCGCCGATCTGCTCGCCGAGCTCGACCGGCGGCGCCGACCACGGGTCGACCTGCCCGAGTGCTTCCCGCGCGGCCCGCAACGCGGCGGTCGCGGCGGCGAGCGGGCTGGTCGACATACCGGCAACGCTAACCACCCGCACCGACACTCCACCACAGTTCTCCATCGATAACCGAACATATGAGCTAAGACTTTCCTGAGAATCAACCCAAGGGCACGCTTGGTGGGCCGGATTTCGGCCGGTCCATCGGAAGGTGCGGACACTGCTCGTCAACGTCGGCATCGTGCCGCGAGCTGGCGAGCACCCCCCGCATCCCAACATCGCACCCTGACAGTGCCCTGATCCCAGAGCACAAGCGGTCATCGTGCGGGGTTGAGGCGGGCGCGGAAGACGATCAGCTCGGAGAATCCGATGCCGTCGACCTGCATCGCGTAGCAGCCGGCTGCCCGCAGCCGGATCGCGCTCGGGTACGTTCGCAGGATCGGCCTACCGCTCGCTCCCGGGTACGCCAGGTCGCGATACGCCTTCCCGTCACCGGGACCGCTGCCGGAGTAGCCGATTGAATCGATGTAGTGGTCGAACCGCAGCCCGTGGTTTCCGTCGATCTGTCCTCCACGGATGAGCAGCGGCCCTGAGTACGCCGGGTCGACTGCCCAGATGACCTTCGCTCCGCCCCAACCCGTGCCGGCGTAACCTGAGTCCTTGGTCGGCGGGTAGTCGAAGGAGATCGTACCCCCGCCGGTGAGATAGAACGGGCCAGGTCCGAGCGCCCGGAAGGCACTGGAGAAGCCGCCGCCGGCTCCAAAGCGTCGTGAGCCGCTGACGGGGCAGGGTTGTCCGGCAAGTAGACGCGGCAGCGTGAGCGGACGCCGCAGCGACGCCGGGATGGTCCCGGGGCGACAGGCGTTCGTGGTGGGGCAGCCGTGGGGAGCGGTTGAGGCTGTGGGGAGGTTCGGCTGGTCGGTCGGTCCTGCAGAGTCGTTGGGCCCGCGGATGAGCTGGGTCGCTGTCATCGCCATCACGAAGGTGACCGCCAACACGGACGATCCGGCAGCCAGGCGGCGGCCCCGTAGCCGGCGTGCCCGCTGATGTACCTGGGTCAGCCGTCGCGGGACCTCGTCCGGCTCGGCAACCACCCGTTGCAGGGCAGCGGAGAGCTCCTGCTCGGTCAACTTGCTCATCGCGTCCGTCCTTCCTCGATCGATGCGGCCAGACCGGAGTCGCGCAGCTTTGCCAGCCCCTTTGCGGCCTGGCTCTTGACGGTCCCGACCGAACACGACAAGGAATCAGCCGTGTCGGCTTCGGAGAGGTCGCAGTAGTAACGCAACACGACGACCGCCCTTTGCCGGCGCGGCAGCTGCGCCAACGCCGCCATCACGACCTGCCGCAGGTCGACGCCGCCGTACGAGTCTTCGAGATCCTGGACCTCGAAGACCAGATCGGTGGGTTGTTCACCGCGCCAGTGTCGGCGCCACCACGTGACATACGTCGTCATCAGGACCCGGCGTACGTACGCATCTTCGGTGCCGCCGCCCTGGATTCGACCCCAGGCCAGATACGCCTTCGCGAGGGCCGTCTGCAGCAGGTCTTCGGCGAGCTGCCAGTCGCCTGTCAACAACCAGGCAGCCTTGAGCAACGGTCGCGACCTCGTGGCCACAAACGTTTCGAAGTCCGTACGGTTCGCCATGAGCCTCCTGTGGGGGTAGACGACTCAGGGTTGCCTGCACGTTGCCCCGGGATCGCGGTGCAGCCACGCCAACAGGTCCGGGGATGCCAGCTGCGCCGTACGGGCGCGGTAGTCAACCAGCTCGTCGGCGGTGAGCAGCTCGCGACCAGCACCGGACGTACCCCGACGGAAGAATGCCCCAGTGTCCTTGAGAACGCCGGATGGGTCGGGGACGACATGTCGCCCCGCGGCACGCATCTGTTCGAACGTTGCTGCCGCGACCAGCTCGGGCCACGCCTCCTCGGGGACGGTGATGTCGAGCAACGTGGCGAGACGCCGCATCTCGCTGCCGAGGTCCGTGGACAGATCGTCGTAGTGAACGAGTACGACGTTGGACTCGGCGCGCCGCGCCCAGGCGTCGGACAGGTGCCACAGCACCCCGGGTAGGGAGTCGAGCTGCTCGCGCGGTTCGACGTCCCGGTTGATCCACCCGAGCAGCCACTCACGAATCGGCGGCCGCGGAGAAGGTGGCTCGTCAGGTTGCGGCTGACCAGTCAGCCGGCGGATCCGCTCCCGGTCGAGGTTGTCGCCCTGGTGGTATAGGGACACCGCCATGTCCAGCGGGTGCCTTGCGACAACGATGTACGTCGCCCTCGCATCGATGGGGATTCCGTCCAGCGGCGTATGCGTCTTGACGAAGCGGCGGTGATCCTGGGCGGCGAGTCGCGCGTACACCTCGTCGCGAGGGACGACCAACCAGTCCAGCCAAGGTGAGAGCTCTGACAGCGGCGCCGGCAGGTCGGGGGTCTGGAAGACCAGCAATGCACAGATCATCTGCATCCAGGTCGTTCCGCTCTTGGACCGGGTGCTGATCACGATGTCGCCCTGCCGGAACTCCAGTCCGCGCCACCGCGCGCTGTCCTCCTCGGCCGACTGGTAGCGAGTCGGCGCTTCAGGCATCCGGCGAGCGTAGCCTCTCGCTCCTCATGACACGTCAGCATCTCGACGGTTCGCATCCCCACTCACTTCGCCTGCTCGACGTCGTCCGGCAGCCACATGGAGACCGCGGTGGCTGGGACAACGTGGACTACTACCTTGCGATCGCCCAGCCACAAGCAGGAACTCGGCGTACGGCTCGCCGAGTGCTGCGTAATGCGTCAGCCGGCTACTGTGCCAGCTGCATGTCGAGCCGGTCCAACAGGTTCTCCAAGGCGCGTTCGAACTCCTCGTCGGCGTGGTCCTCGGATAACTCGGCCTCCAGTCGCTGGACATTGGGATACCCGTCCATGTCGAGGTCTGCGCCAGCGGTCGGAACCTCGGCATCGCCCTCGTCGAGCGGCTCCTCGGCCGGTGACGTCGGTGCCCCGAGGACCGAGGCCTCGAGAAGGAGGTGTCCGAGCAGGAAGCTGGAAAAGGCCCGATAGGCCTCGACCGCAGCGGCGTCCCCGAACCCCCGTGACGTCAGCGCCGTGAGGAAGTCCTCGACCACGCGCAAGCTGCGGAGCGGCGGCCGGAGCCACGGCGCCGCCGGGTGCCGGGTGGCGATCAGGGGAAACAACTGGGGATGCTCAGTGGCCAGCGCGCGTACTGCGTGGGCGAGCCATTGGAGGTACGCCTGCCAGCCGTCTCCTGGCCGAAGCTGGCGCTTGGGGTTCAGGTGCAGTTCCGCGACCATCCGGTCCACCATGCCCTCGAGGAGGTCTTCACGGCCGTTCACGTACCGGTACAGGGACATCGCCTCGACGCCGAGCTGCCGTCCGAGCCTCCGCATAGTGAGCGCCGCCAGGCTGCCGTTGTCGACGAACTCGATCGCGGCCTGGATGATCGCAGCGCGAGACAATGGCGATCGGTCCGGCGTTTCGGCGGTCTCCCGCTCGAGTCGGGACTCGGGTCGGCTGCTCATCGGCTGTCGCCTCCTTCGCGTGCTCGCTCGGCTGCCAGCACATCACATCACGGTCGGTCGACTGCCTGCTTTCGGCCAGCCAAGGCGGATCGGACGGTGCGCTTCGCTGAGTGACGTTCTCCATCCCGAGTTTGCGGGTCCAGGGGTTGGGTACGGAGGGCTTGACAGGTAACTTACGGCGTAAGGACAATCCTCGACCGGCGCCGGCCGACCCCGTTGACCGGCGGTGACGACAAGGAGAACTGATGAGCAAGATCCTCACCCTGGCCGTCGGCGCAGGCGCATACGTGCTCGGTGCGAAGGCGGGCCGCCAACGGTACGACCAGATCATGACCACGGCCCGCCGCGCCTGGTCGGACCCGCGCGTACAGAAGACGACGTCGCAGGCCGGTGACATGATCAAGGACAAGGCGCCCGAGGTCAGAGACCAGATGGCGAGCGCGGTCAAGCAGGCGACCAGCAAGGTGAAGTCGAGCGACCAGGACGACGCCCGGCACGCAGGCTCTCCCGCCGCCGGCAGCGCTGGCACCTCCACCACCAGCCTATGAGCCGCGACTACGAGCCGGCGAGCACGTCGGCCGAGTACAAGCCGGCGAGGAGGTCGGCCGAGTACAAGCCGTCGAGCGCGTCGGCCGAACCCTCCGTCAGCGAGCTGATGACGCGGTTGTCCGAGCAGACCTCGCAGCTGGTGCGGGGTGAGCTCAAGCTCGCCCAGAAGGAGCTCCAGAGGACGGCAAAGCATGCCGGTCTCGGAGCGGGACTCTTCGGCGCGGCGGGCATTCTGGCGCTGTACGCCCTGGCGGCACTCATCACGACCGCAATCGCGGCTCTCGCGCTGGCGCTGCCGGTCGGGGCGTCGGCCCTGATCGTGGCCGTCGTGCTGTTCATCGCGGCGGGCGTTGCCGCGTTGGTCGGAAAGAAGGAAGTCCAACAGGTCTCGCCGACCCCAGAGCGAGCAGTAGAGAACGTCAAACGCGACATCCAGCAAGTGAAGGACGCCCCCCGTGACGGCAACCAGTGACGGGACAACAGACGACCTCGCGGGCGACCCCGAGGTCGAGCGGATCGAAGCAGACCTGGCGCAGACGAGGGAACAGCTCGGGGTCACGGTCGCGACGTTGGCGGAACGGCTCAACGTCAAGGCGCGAGCCAAGCACAAGGCCCAGGACGCCAAGCAACGTGCTGCTCGTGACGTCGATGCACTGAAGGCGCGCGGGACCGACTTGGCTGCCAAGGCCAAGGACAGCGTCACCACGACCGACGGCAAGGTGAAGACCCCGGTCCCCGTCGCGCTCGTCATTGCAGTCGTTGCCGTGGTTGCGTTCGCGGTGTGGAGACGAAAGCAGTGACGGACCGTACGTCTGCGTCTGAGGACGTCGGCGCGGGTACGCATCGCTCCGCGACGTCGGGGGCGCGCAACAGCAAGAGAACGGCGGACGAGCCGGAGTCGCCAGGCAAGGATGCGTCACCATGTGGGCAGGACGCGGCACCAGACCCCGACGACGAACGCAAACCGGACGCGCCGGGCGACCTGACGAAGCGGTCCTGGTTGTACGTCGCTCGCAAAACCGCGCGCGAGTTCTCGAAGGACCAGTGCACTGATCTGGCCGCCGCGCTCACGTATTACGCGGTGCTCGCCGTCTTCCCCGCCGCGATCGCACTGGTCTCGCTGCTCGGAGTGTTCGGTCAGGGCAAGAAGACCGTCGATGCCGTTCTCAATATCATCTCGCAGGTCGGCCCGTCGTCGGCCGCGGACTCATTGCGTCCCACGCTCGAGAGTCTGAGCCAGGCGCCGGGTGCCGGTATCGCGTTGGTCACCGGGCTGCTCGGAGCGCTGTGGTCCGCATCCGGCTACGTCGGCGCGTTCGGTCGGGCAATGAACCGGATGTACGAGACCGGGGAAGGCAGACCGTTCTGGAAGCTGCGTCCGACGATGCTTCTGGTGACCCTCGCCGCGGTCGTCTTGGCAGCGGTCGCCGCCGCACTTCTCGTCCTGACAGGTCCGGTCGCCCAGGCGGTCGGTAACCAGTTGGGCGTGGGGTCGACCGCCGTCACGGTGTGGGACATCGCGAAGTGGCCGGTCCTGCTCGCGATCGTCGTCGTGATCGTCGCCATCCTCTACTACGCGACGCCCAACGTGGAGCAGCCGAAGTTCCGATGGATCAGCATCGGAGCCGTGGTCGCGATCGTCGTGTGGATAGTGGCGTCTTTGGCGTTCGGTTTCTATGTCGCAAACTTCTCCAGCTACAACAAGACGTACGGTTCCCTGGCCGGGGTCATCGTGTTCTTGCTCTGGCTCTGGATCACCAACCTTGCGTTGCTGTTCGGGGCCGAACTCGACGCGGAGACCGAACGCGGTCGGGAGCTCCAAGCAGGGCTGCCGGCCGAGGAGACCATCCAGCTCCCGCCGCGCGACAGTCGCAACATCGAGAGGGCCCAGTCCAAGCACGACGACGACGTGCGGCGGGCCCGCGCGTTGCGGGACGCGCATGGACGCGACGATGGCCACGCCGCTGACGACGACGCCACGTAGTGGAGGGAATGTCCGCCGTGGTGCTCAGTGAGCGGTGGCGAAAGCGTAACGACCGGAGTCCGGGGCGTCTGGTGGAACGCGAGCCAGCCTTGAGACGCTCGGTTCCGCAGTGCTTCGCGTACACCAGGCCCGAACGGCTGACGCTGTGCGCCACGGATGACACAGCAGTCCGGCTCGAGATCTCCAAGAGGTGCTCAGCGCGTCCGGGACCCGACGCATACAACCTGGGCACCGGCGTCTGGCCGTGCTGGACCCTGGTCGGGAAGACCGTTGGCCCACGTTCACGCAAGCGGCCAACGATGCGGTCGATCCCGTCGCTTGGGAGACGCCACGCTCAGCGTCACCGCAGCGAACCGGATCGACGAGGCCGCCGCTCGCCGCTGACGCCGCACGGGTGGGACCGGCGTCGAAGCTCGCCCCGCAGCCACCGTCGTGTGGGAAGGACGACCTTGCTGGCTCGCCTTGCGGGCATTTAAATGCGAACATGTGTTCGTGGACGGTGAAGCGACGGTTCTGCACGCCGACCTCGATGCGTTCTACGCCTCGGTGGAGCAACGAGACGATCCGCGCCTGCGCGGTCGTCCGGTGATCGTCGGAGCGGGCGTTGTGCTGGCAGCGAGCTATCAGGCCAAGGCTGACGGCGTCCGTACGGCGATGGGCGGTGCTCAGGCTCGCCGGTTGTGTCCGCGGGCGATCGTGGTCGAGCCCCGGATGGCGGCCTACGCCGAGGCGAGCAGGGCGGTGTTCGACGTGTTCTGGCAGACGACGCCCTTGGTGGATGGCGTTTCGATCGATGAGGCGTTCCTCGAGGTCGCCGGGCTCCGCCGTCTGTCAGGGTCGCCCACCGACATCGCCCTGCGACTCCGGCGAGAGGTGCTCGAACGGGTCGGACTGCCAATCACGGTTGGCATAGCGCGGACAAAGTTTCTGGCCAAGGTTGCCAGCGGGGTGGCCAAGCCCAACGGTCTGCTCGTCGTTCCGCCGGACGGCGAGCTGGACTTTCTCCATCCGCTGCCGGTCGAGCGGTTGTGGGGGGTGGGTGCGGTTACCGCCGAGAAGCTCCACACCCGCGGGCTCGTGACGGTCGCCGACGTCGCAACCCTCGACGAGGCGGCCCTGATCGGCATCCTTGGCCGCGGGTCGGGCCGCCAGCTGTACGCGCTCGCCCGTAACCGTGATCCGCGGCCGGTCGAAGTGGGTCGCCGCCGCGGGTCGATCGGATCACAGCGCGCCCTCGGACGAAGGCCCAAGTCACCGGCCGAGATCGAAGCTGCTCTGGTCGGCCTGGTGGACCGGGTCACCCGCCGGATGCGCCGCGCCGGTCGGGTCGGCCGAACCGTGGTCCTTCGGCTCCGCTTCGACGACTTCTCTCGGGCGACTCGGTCGCACACGTTGGCTCGGCCCACGGCGCAGACGGAGGCGATCCGCGCCACCGCGAGCGGGTTGCTGTCGTCGGCGATGCCGATGATCCAGCACGCCGGTCTCACCCTCATCGGTGTCGCGGTCGGTAACCTCGACGACGACGGCAACGTTCAGCTCGAACTGCCGTTCGACCGGCACGACCGAGAGCGGCTCGACGCCGCACTCGACGACGTACAGCAGCGGTTCGGAGCCGGCGCGGTCACTCGCGCCGGCTTGATCGGCCGCGACCAGGGCATGTCCGTGCCTTTGATCCCGGACTGACAGCTCACCGGCGTCCGACCCGGCTGGCCCGACCCGGCGGCCTCGGTTGTTGCGTCCGAAGGGGCGAGCGGTATGGCGCCCGGTTCTTCGGACGTTGCGCGTTCCCCGGACGCTCGGACGTTGCGCGTTCCCCGGACGCTGGGGCGTCGGCGGGTGCGGTCGGTCGTTTCGTCCGACGAGGTGAGCGGTATGGCG
>JBBSHE010000076.1:0-8533 GCA_038253325.1 Propionibacteriales bacterium | reverse complement strand
CAGCAGCGACGTCTGCCACCCGACGCCGAGGACGTAGTGCGTCGGGACGGCGACGAGCACCACGCTGACGGCGACGCCGATCGTGGCCAGGCTCAGGCCCCAGCCGAGGACGGGCCGCACGTCCGACCACTTCGTGGTGATCCCGCCCTCGGCGAGGATCACCACGAGCGCCGCGAAGCCGAGTGCCTGCGCGAGCCGCGCATCGTCGAACTCGACGCCGATCCCCGACTCGCCAAGGATGACGCCCATCAGCAGGTACAGCAGCAGACTGGGCAACCCCAGGCGGACGCTCAACCGGACAGCCATCACCGCGAGCAGGACGACAGCCGAGCCCACCAGAAGGTAGTCATCGAGCTGGCCCGCGTCCACGCGCCAACCCTGCCTCATCGATGCAGAGAGTGTCGAAGTTGCCAGGGCGTGGAAACTGTTCAGAGCGACGATGGTGCGGAGCGTACGAAGCGGGTTGCCTACTGTCGCGCCTCTGGGGCGTCACTGGTGGCCCGCCCGGGCCGCCCATCCTCATCGCTCGGTATTTCCAACCTGACAGGGTGTCTCAAGAGGGTTGACAGAGAGGGATCCGGCTGCGGTCGCGTCCCGTAGGTCCGGCGCAGGTAGAAACGGTTGACAGGCTCCGGATTGCCGGGCGGTCGCAAATGGCGGTGGCGGTGGGATTTGAACCCACGGTGGGCTTGCACCCACACACGCTTTCGAGGCGTGCTCCTTAGGCCGCTCGGACACGCCACCGCGGGACAGGTTACCGGAGGGCGTCGAAGCCGCCGGAGCAGTACGGGCGGTCAGCAGCGGCGGTCGTCGAAGAAGCGACGCAGGAGCTCGGCCGACTCCTCGGCGAGTACGCCGCCGGTAACCGTTGGCCGATGGGTGAGTCGCCGGTCGCGTACCAGGTCCCAGAGCGAACCCACCGCACCGGCCCTCGCATCGTACGCACCGAACACCAACCGGGCGACCCGGGCCTGTACGAGCGCTCCCGCACACATCGCGCACGGCTCGAGCGTCACCACCAGGGTGCAGCCGTCGAGACGCCAGGCGCCACGTTCCGCGGCGGCGGCTCGGATGGCCACGATCTCGGCGTGCGCGGTCGGGTCGGCCGTGGCCTCTCGACTGTTCTTGCCCCGGCCGAGCTCCACACCTTCAGGCGACACGACGATGGCGCCGACCGGGACGTCCTCGGACACCGCGGTCTGGCGGGCAACGAGGATCGCGGTCTGCATGGCCGCTTGGTCGGCGGCGGTGCTCGGCCATGGCGCCGTACGCGCTCCCGTCCGGTCCGCGTCGTAATCCATCCTGACGATGCTGCCACACGCCGGAGCGCTAGGCGGACCGCATTCGGTAGCGGGCTTCACCGACGTTGTGTGCACTTCACCCACGAAATTTCCTGGGTGAAGTGCGGACGTACCACGTAAACCTCGGAAATCTGTTGCGCGTGGTGAACCACGGAGTAGTCGGGCCGTGCGTCACCGTTAGGTTGTGCGGATGCAGGTCCAGGTCATCGTGCATCCCCTCGTCACCCACAAACTCACCCGCTTGCGCGACGAGAACACCGACTCGCCGACGTTTCGCCAGCTGGTCGAGGAGTTGGTGACACTGCTCGCGTACGAAGCGACGCGCGAGGTGCGTACCGAACCCATCGACATCGTCACGCCGGTCGGGCCCGCTCGCGGGCGCAGGCTGGCGGCACCGAAACCCCTTGTCGTACCGATTCTGCGGGCCGGGCTCGGGATGCTCGAAGGAATGGTCAAACTACTGCCGACGGCCGAGGTCGGCTTTCTGGGAATGATGCGCGACGAGGACACCCTGATTGCTTCGACGTACGCCCGCCGGCTGCCCGACGACCTGTCCCGGCGGCAGTGCTACGTCCTCGACCCGATGCTCGCCACCGGTGGCACGTTGTCGGCCGCGATCCGGTTCCTCGTGGACGCCGGGGCGGACCACATCACCGCGATCTGTCTGCTCGCCGCGCCCGAGGGCTGCGAGCGTCTCGAGCGAGACCTCGGCGGACTCGACATCCCCATCACGGTCTTCACCGCCGCGATGGACGAGAAGCTGAACGACAAGGGCTACATCGTGCCCGGCCTCGGAGATGCCGGCGACCGGTTGTACGGCGTCGTGCACTAGGCGGTCGCTCTGCCGACTTGCCGGCGCCCCATGAGGTGATAACCCGATGGGCGACCGACAACTCGGTACGACGGGGTCCGCGTCCACCCGCGTCCATCACTTCGGCGTCGCAGATTTCCCACGTTTACCTGGTACGTCTGCACTTCACCCAGGTAATTTCGTGGGTGAAGTGCAGACTTCCCACGTTAACCTGGGAAAGCGACAAGGCCGACGGTCAAAGCGACAAGGCCGACGGTCAGAGCGCCTTGACGGCCGACAGCAGCTTGCTCATCGTGTCCTTGGCGTCGCCGAAGAGCAGGGTCGTCGTCGGCTCGAACAGCAGCTCGTTGTCGATCCCCGCGAACCCCGGTCGCATCGACCGCTTCATGAACACGACCTGCTTGGCCTCGTTGGCGTTCAGTATCGGCATCCCATAGATCGGAGCGCCCGGCGTTGTCTTCGCGGCCGGGTTCACGACGTCGTTCGCGCCGACCACGAGCACGACGTCGGCCTGCTTGAAGTCACCGTTGATCTCGCTCATCTCCTTGAGCTGCTCGTACGGCACGCGTGCCTCGGCGAGCAGCACGTTCATGTGACCGGGCATCCGGCCCGCAACGGGATGGATGGCGTAGTCGATCTCGACGCCCTTCTCCGCCAGGACGTCGACGAGCTCGCGCAACGTGTGCTGGGCCTGGGCGACGGCCAACCCGTAGCCCGGTACGACGATCACCCGGTTCGCGTACGCCAGCAGGATTGCCACATCCGCCGGCGCGCCCGAACGCACCGGCCGGTCGCTCAGCTCACCTGCGCCCATCGTGGAGCCGCCACGCAACGCCCCGAACAGGGTGTTGAGCAGCGACCGGCCCATCGCCGTGGCCATCATCTTCGTCAACAGTGTCCCGGATGCGCCCACCAATGTGCCCGCCACCAGGAGCAATGTGTTGGAGAGGACGTATCCCCCGGCAGCGACGGACAGACCGGTGAACGCGTTCAACAGCGAGATCACGATCGGTACGTCGGCACCACCGACCGGCAGGACGAGCAGCACACCGAGGGCCAGCCCGAAAAGCGCAAGGACGATCCCTGCCCAGATCACGGGGGACGCGACGACGACCACGCCCAAGACGATCGCCGCCAGCAGACCCCCGCCGAACGCGACCGGCAGGGCGCCGAAGATTACCGGCCGGGTCGTCATCAGCTCCTGAAGCTTCGCAAACGTGACCAACGATCCCGAAAAGCTGACCGTGCCGATCAGGATCGTGAACGCGATCGCCACCAGGTCGAACCTCGCGACATGACCCACTGCGACGGCCGCGTGCAGCTCGATCAGCGCGACGATGGCGGCGGCGGCACCACCGACGCCGTTGAAGAGCGCGACCAGCTGCGGCATCTGGGTCATCTGGACCCGCTGCGCGCCGACGAACCCGAGCGCCGTCCCGACCGCGATCGCGACCAGGATCGGCACGACGTGCTTGAGATCCTCGGCGAAGAACACCGTGACGCAGGCCAGTACGGCGCCGGTCGCTCCGATCAGGTTGCCGGTTCGGGCGGTCTTCGGAGACGACAGCCCCTTCAGTGCAACGATGAAGCAGACGGCAGCGAGCAGGTACGCGACCTGCGCCCAGGTCGGCGTCACGAGCGCGGGCCTCGATTGCGGCTACTGAACATCTGAAGCATCCGGTCGGTCACGACGAAGCCCCCGACCATGTTGATCGAGGCCAGCACGACCGCCACCAGGCCGAGCACCACCACCGGCGTGGAGTCGGTCAAACCGGTGACGAGGATCGCCCCGAGCAGAATCACGCCGTGAATCGCGTTCGCGCCGGACATCAACGGGGTGTGCAGCGTCGACGACACCTTGGAGATCACTTCGATCCCAACAAAGACACTGAGTACGAAGATCGTCAACCAGACGACGGATTCACTCATCGGGGTCCCCTTCCAACAGCGCGCGGGTCGGCTCGTGTCGGACGACGCCTTGATGGGTGACGCACATCGCGGCGACGATCTCGTCGTCGAAGTCGGGTGCGAAGCCGTCGTCTCCCGTCATCAGCTCGATCACGTTCACGACGTTCTGCGCATACAGCCGACTCGCAGGTCCGGGCATCTGGCTGGGTACGTTCAATGCTCCCCAGACCTGTGCGCCGCCCATTTGGACCACGCTTCCCGCGACGGCGCCTTCGACGTTGCCACCGGACTCGGCGGCGAGGTCGATCACGACCGAGCCCAGCTGCATCTGCTCGACCATGGCGGACGTGACGAGCAGGGGAGCCTGCCGTCCGGGGACCGCAGCGGTCGTGATCAACGCGTCGGCGTCGGCGACGTACGGCGCGAGCAGCTCGCGTTGCCTCTCGGCGCGACCTTCCGTCATCTCGCGGGCATAGCCGCCGGCACCTTCGAGCGTCTCGAGCTCCAGCTCGATGGCGACCGCCCCCATCGACCGGATCTCCTCCGCGGCCGCGGCACGCACGTCGTACCCCTTGACGACGGCGCCCAGCCGCTTCGCGGTCGCGATCGCCTGTAGTCCGGCCACCCCGGCGCCGAGCACGAGTACCTCCGCAGGTGACACAGTCCCGGCGGCGGTCATGCTGAGCGGGAAGAACTTCCGCAGCCTCCCGGCAGCCACCACCACGCTGCGATAGCCCGACACGAGCGCCTGCGAGCTGAGCGCGTCCATCGACTGCGCCCGCGAGATCCGCGGGACGAATTCCATCGCGTACGACGTCAGGTCGAGGTCCCGTCGGTCGGTGACCTCAGCGACGGGCTGGTTCGTCGGTAGGAAC
This sequence comes from Propionibacteriales bacterium, assembly GCA_038253325.1. GTDB lineage: Bacteria > Actinomycetota > Actinomycetes > Propionibacteriales > Nocardioidaceae > JBBSHE01. The sequence goes on along the minus strand of JBBSHE010000076.1, from coordinate 3,638 downwards.
GAAATCGTGCTCGTCCCCGGCTGGAGCCGGCGTAGCTGTGCGGTGGCGAGCGGCTGCACGCTGACCACCAAACCCGCCGTCGCCAACGCGTCGCCGCCCACGTCGGCACCAGCGTCCGCGTAGGCGTCGTCGGCGTACAGCGCGCTGACACCCGCGTCGTGCTCGACACCGACGTGGTATCCCCAGTCGACCAGTTTGGAGACCAGGTCGGGGACCAGGGCGACCCTGGCCTCGCCTTCGCGGGTCTCTTTGGTGACAGCGATCAGCACAGGGTCGAACCTATTGCACCCGGCCATCACCCCGACGAACCCGGGGCTGGGTGTCCCGCAACGCTTTCGCCGTCCGCCAGCGGAACCGGAGACACCAACCTCGGGATGCGCGCGCCAAGGCGCCGATGCCGGCGTCCACGATGTCGACCGGGGCACGCGGTCGCGCACGACGTCAGGCCCGGGTAGCGTCACAACCAATCACGTCGAAGCAGTGATGCGGTCGCTGCCCGTGGAAGGATCGCGATGCCAAACGGACCCTGGTGGAAACCTCGTTATGCGCGCGGGGCGACGAGGTTTGCTGCGGTCGCTGCAGTGCTGCTCGCCACCCTGCCCGGAACCGCGGCGGCCCGGTCAACGGCGGCAACGCATCCGGAACCGGTCGCCGGCGGCCCGGGAGTCGGCGACCGGTTGTTCCCGTACGCGGGCAACAGCGGGTATCAGGTCGCGCACTACGACATAAAGCTGCGGTTCGCGGCGCAGACCGGCGTGATCAATGCCACCACGACGCTCAGCGCGATGACCAAGGTGTCGCTGCGCAGCTTCCACCTCGACTTCCACCGGCTGCGCATCGACTCCCTCACCGTCGACGGGCGACGCAGTGCATACCACCGTGCCGGTGACGAACTCGTCATCCGACCGGCACATCCACTGGCGCGTCACGCCCGGTTCACGGTCGTCGTGCGGTACCACGGTGTACCGAAGACCATCATCGACCCGGACGGCTCGCAAGACGGATGGGTCAAGACGCCCGATGGCGCAGATGCCGTCTCCGAGCCCGTCGGTGCGATGTCGTGGTTCCCGTGCAACAACCATCCGCTCGACAAGGCGACGTACCGGATCAGCCTCGACGTGCCTGCGGGACTCGTTGCGGCGTCGAACGGACGGCTCATCCGGCACACCACCCACCATCCGCGCGGGATCTGGGTCTGGGCGGAGAACGCTCCGATGACGTCGTACCTCGCGACGGTTTCGATCGGGCGGTTTCGTCAGGTCACAACACACGCCGGGCCGATCCGGATCCGGTCATTCATCGACCCGTTAACCGGCAGCGTGACACACACCAAGCACATCCGGAACGCGTTGCGGTTCCTGACTGCAACATACGGCCGGTACCCGTTCGCCGACGCGGGAATCATCGTGGACACGACAGGCGTCGGGTACGCGCTAGAGACGCAGACGCGCCCGACGTTCGATGGCGGCACCGACGTGCAGACGTTGGTCCACGAACTGTCGCACCAGTGGTTCGGCGACTCCGTCAGCCTGCGCCGGTGGCAGGACATCTGGCTCAACGAGGGATTCGCGACGTACTCGGAATGGTTGTGGCAGGCACGACTCCACCCGCGTGCGCCGCAGCGCAACTTCAACCGGCTGTACATGATCCCGGCATCGTCAGGGTTCTGGACGATCGCGCCCGACAACTTCACCGACCCGGCCCAGCTCTTCTCGGGACCGGTCTACGCCCGCGGCGCGATGACGCTCCAAGCGCTGCGCGACAAGATCGGCAGCGCGGCATTCTTCAAGGTGCTGCGGAGCTGGGTGCGTCAGCACGCCTACGGGCACGGCACCACCGAACAGTTCCGTCGGCTCGCCGAGCATGTCTCCGGCCAAGACCTGCGCCACTTCTTCCACGTCTGGCTCGACGAATCGACCAAACCAACCGCCTGGTGACCCGCGGCTGAGGATCTCCCCGCTGCCCATACCCTCGGTGCGGGTCAGTAGTACCAGGGGAAGCGCGGCACGCTCAGCGGCCGTTGTCGGTCATCGTTGGCATTGTGCGGCTGACCTGCGCAAACGCGTTGGCGAGCGTTGGTCGCGAACGGTCGCCGACGATCCTCCTGCCACGCATTTGCCACGCACAGACGCGTCACCGACCCTCCTCGGATCCGTCTTCCTCGTCGCCGAGCGCGGCCTGCCAGTCCTGGCCGCCGTGGAAGACGCCGAGGATGTTGACCACGAGTTCACCGGACGACTCGTCGACCTCGTAGGCAACGAGCGTCCGCTTCCTGAAAGTGGTTGTCCGCAGGCCCGGTCGGACGTCGTCGCGAGCTCGGCCGGCGAGCGGGAACACCAGGATGCCGTCGATGTGGTCGAGGATCGCCGAAACGAAACGTCGAGCGCTGTCAGCCGACGCCAATTTGGTGATCCAGTCGTCGAGCTCATTGAGTTGCCGTTCGGCTTCGGGAGTGAAGTTGATCCGGCCCGTCATGAACGGGCGGCCCACTTGCTCTCGAGTCGAGCCCGGACGTCCTCGGCCGGGATAGCCCGCGACGGATCGGCCTTCAGCGAGTCGTAAGCGGCAGCGGCTTCGGTGCGCAACCACGACTCCGACCCCAGGTCGAAGGCCTCGTCCGGGTCGACCGATTCGAGCAACCGCAGAGCAACGTGCTTGCGCACGTCAGGAGGCAGGGACATCCCGGCCTCGTAAAACTCCGATTCGCTCAGCGACATGGCGTCAGTCTACGCCGACGAGCCGGCCGCGACTCACGAGCAAACCCTTCCTGACGCGGTCCAGGCGGTCCAACCTGGGTCGCCGCAAGCCCATCGTTGACTGGCGCCCGACGCGCCCTTAGCAGTCAAATACTGACCAGCAGATGCCGTTCTGCAACCGCTGGTCGTCAAGTACGAGCTCGCGAATCGCCTCCGGGAGCTGGTCACGCTGCCACCGGCACTCAACTAGTCCTGCGGCCTCGCCTTCCGGAGCGGCAGCACGTGCGGCCTTGATCGCATAGGCGGCCGCACCGAGTTCGTGCGCGACGGCCCCGGCCTGACCAGCAGCGTACGGGGCATGCCGTGCTGCCCCACGCAGGTCTCGGGCCGCGGCCATTGCATGGCCGGCCGCCGTGCGAGCCTGGATCATCTTGACCTCGCTACGCGCCCAGGCGCGGCATGCGCGATCGCCTGACGCGGTCGCGAGTCCTCAGGCTGAGCCGACTCGAACAGGTCAAGGACGTGCTCCGCGCACGATGCCGCCCAAAGAGCCAGAAGCTGGTGATCGAAATCGGTGAGGGTCCCACCGCGGCGGATCGTCACGAAGCGCGGGTCTCGGACCTTCGGGAGGATCATGGTTGGCACTCCCTTCTGCGGCATCCGCCCAACACCTTAAAGCGGCGCGCGCGACAGGCACGCCCCCATGCGAAGTCTGCTAACCCGGTGGTCGATCGGTATTCAGCCCTTAGCGATCGAGCGCTGCTCGGATCTGGCTGAGCCACTCGGTGCCCAGCTGGCGCCCGTTTGGGAGTTGGTCGCCTCCATCCCAGCGCCACGTTGTGATCATCGCCAGCACGAGGGTCCGGCACTCGCGTAGCAAGTCGTGATCGACACCCGGATAGTGTTCGCTGACCTCGTCGGGCGCATGGGCGAGGTCGAATT
>JBBSHE010000075.1:0-8573 GCA_038253325.1 Propionibacteriales bacterium | reverse complement strand
GTCCTCGTTGGTGGGCGGGGTGCGGCCCCCCCGACCCCCGCACCTCAGGTGGTTGCCCGCAGATTTGCGCACAACCAGGACAGGCTGGCCTCGGTCGTCTCACTCGGTTGGTACTCCAGGCCGACCCAGCCGGTGTAACCGGCTGCTTGCAGGTCGCGCAGCCACCGGTCGACAGGCAGCTCACCTGTGCCCGGTTCGTGGCGTCCGGGGGAGTCGGCGATCTGGACGTGTCCGATCCGCGGGAGGTGACGCTCCAGCACCGCGTCGACGTCGTCCCCGTTTACCGACAGGTGGTAGAGGTCGGCGAGCAGACGGAGGTTGTCGACGCCGGAGTCGGACTGCACCCGGTCGATGACCGCGATAGCGTCGTCTGCGGTCTACAGCGGATACTCCGCCGTACCGCTGACCGGCTCCAGCAGGACGACGGCATCGATAGCGGCGGCGGCCTCGGCGGCGGCCGCCAGGTTCGTCGCCGCGAGCCCGTCCTGCTCCGCCGGATCTGCACCCTCGACCCGGTTGCCGTACAGCGCGTTGAAGCCGATCGTGCCGAGCCGGCCGCCGATCTCCACGGCGGTCCCGACGCTGTCGGAGAACTCCGACTCGCGGCCGGGCCATGAGAGCAGGCCGCGGTCCCCGCCCGGCATGTCGCCCGCTGCGAAGTTGAGGGCGACGAGTCGTACGCCGGCGTCCTCGACCGCGGCGACGAAGTCGTCGCTCTCGCCGCTCGTGGGCGTCGCCGTGGCGAACGGCCACCAGAACTCGACCGCGTCGAAACCGGCGGCCTTCGCCGCCCGCGGTCGCTCGAGCAGGGGGAGCTCGGTGAAGAGGATCGAGCAGTTCACGACGAACCGCAGACTGCGAGCCAACGCAACCTCCACCATTTGGAAGAGAACCTCTGTCTTTTGAAACTATGGTGGCGCTGGTTTCGGCCTGTCAAGGCTTGCAAGTATGTTCCGGATGGTGGAAGCAGAACGCGCGGGAGGCGTGTAATGGCCGTCAACGATATTGGTGGCAGCGGAGTCCAGTCGGTTGATCGCGCGCTGCGCATCCTCAAGCTGCTCGCCGATGCGGACGGTTCGATGCGGCTCGCCGATCTGGAGACCGCGACCGGACTCCCGCTGCCCACGGTCCACCGTCTGGTCGGCGCGCTCGTCCACAACGGTTATGTCGGCCGCGACTCTGCGCGCAGGTACGTTCTCGGACCCGGGCTGATCAGGCTCGGCGAGATCGCCGCTCGCTCGATCGGGTCGTACGCGATCCCGCACCTGACGACCCTGGTCGCCGACATCGGTGAGACCGCCAACATGGCTCTTCTCGAAGGCGACGAGGTCGTGTACGTTGCCCAGGTCCCGTCCAGCCACTCCATGCGGATGTTCACCGAGGTAGGCCGGCGAGTGCCGGTGCACTGCACCGGCGTCGGGAAGGCGCTGCTCGCCCAGATGACCGACGAGGAGGTGCTGAAGCTCCTCGACCGGACCGGGATGCAAGCACAGACCCCACGCACCATCACCGAGCCCGATGCGATGTTGAGCGAGCTGAGCGAGGTTCGGGAACAGGGCTGGGCGATGGATTCAGGGGAGCAGGAGCTCGGGGTGAGGTGCATCGCGGTGCCGGTGCTCGGTGCTCCGACGATGGCCGCCGTCTCGGTCTCTGGACCGTCGGGGCGCATCACGGTCAGCAGGGTGACCGAGATTGCGCCGGTGATGCAGCGCGTCGCCCTGGGTCTCTCGCGCGACCTGGTCGGCATCTCTTCCTGAAGGCCAGGTGCTCCAGTCGGGTGTGAGCCTTGACACATCACTTCGTAAGGGTGGATCGTTCTGCGAAAGAAAGCCTCCGTGATGTGGAAGGCGGCCGATGAGCGCACAACTCGTAGACGTTGACCACCAGGCGGGCGTCGTCACCGACGAACTCGCCGAGGAACTCCGACGCCGGCTCGCACCCGATCGGATCATCACCGATGCGACCCGGTTGCGCACCTTCGAGTGCGACGCCATCACGGGCTACCGCGTGGTGCCGGCGCTGGTGGCGTTCCCCGAGACGACCGAAGAGGTCGCGGCGGTCGTCGGCGTCTGCGCCCGTGAGCACATCCCGTACGTCGCCCGGGGAGCGGGCACTGGACTTTCCGGCGGTGCCCTGCCGGTCGCGGAGGGGATCGTGATCAGCCTGGCCCGGATGCGCAAGGTTCTCCCCCCCGACGTCGACAATCAGCGGATGACCGTCGAGCCCGGGGTGACGAACGCCGACATCAGCAAGGCGGTCGCCGCGCACGACCTGTACTTCGCACCCGACCCCTCCAGCCAGATCGTCTGCACCATCGGCGGCAACATCGCCGAGAACTCCGGGGGAGCGCACTGCCTGAAGTACGGGTTCACCACCAACCATGTGTACGCGATGACGCTGGTGCTCCCCGACGCGAGCGTCGTGACCGTCGGCGGTGACGGGATCGAGCAGTGTGGGCCCGACCTGCGCGGCGCCGTGATCGGGTCCGAGGGCACGCTGGCGATCGCGACGTCGATCACCGTTCGTCTGCTGCGAAAGCCCGAGGACGTCCAGACGATGGTCGCCGACTTCCCCAGTGCGGCCCAGGCGGGCGAGGCGGTCAGTGGCATCATCGCGGCCGGTATCGTCCCAGCGGCGGTCGAGATGCTCGACGAGCTGGCCATCGAGGCGTGTGAGGCGGCGGTGCACGCGGGTTACTCGCTCGACACCGCGGCCGCGCTCGTGGTGGAGATCGACGGCCCGGCCGCCCAGTGCGAGGAGGACTTCGACCGCGTCCAGGAGATCTGCCAGGAGGCCGGCTCGACGCACGTGCGGGTCGCTGCCGACGCCGGCGAACGGATGCTGATCTGGAAGGGACGCAAGGCGGCGTTCGCCGCGATGGGTCGGATCAGTCCCGACTACTTCGTCCAGGACGGCGTGATCCCGCGCACCAAGCTCGGCGAGGTCCTGGCAAGGATGGAGGAGATGGCTTCGGAGGCCGGCCTCCGTGTCGCCAACGTCTTCCACGCCGGCGACGGCAACCTGCATCCGCTTGTGCTCTACAACGCGGCGACGGAGGGGGAGTCCGAACGCGGTGAAGAGCTGTCGACGGCGATTGCGGAGCTCTGCGTCGAGATGGGCGGCTCGATCACCGGAGAGCACGGGGTCGGCACGGACAAGGCGTGCTCGATGCCGAAGATGTTCTCCGAGGACGATCTCGAGGTGATGAAGCGGCTGCGCGCGGCGTTCGACCCGACGGGCATCTCCAACCCGGGAAAGATCTTCCCCACGCCCCGCCTGTGCGGCGAGAAGCCCGGCCCGTACCGAGAGCATCCGCTCGAGGCATCGGGCCAGATCGAGCGGATGTGACGCCGATGCGCGAGGTGACGACACAGCAGCGCACGCCAGCGGTGCCGGCCGGCCGTGAGAAGCGGCCGTCGTCGACGAGCGAGGCGGCCGAGCTGCTGCGCGCGACCCAGGGGAGCGTGCTCCTGCGAGGAGGGGCGACGAAGCTCGACTGGGCCGGACGGGTCGACGAGCCGGACCTGCTGATCGACACGAGCGACCTCGCGGGCGTCCTCACCCACAACCCAGCCGACATGACGGCTTCGGTTGGAGGCGGGACGAGACTCACCGCGCTGCAGCGGCACCTCAAGGGCGACGGCCAGTGGTTGGCGCTGGACCCGCCGACCGCCGAGACGGGTGCCACGGTCGCGGGCCTGCTCGCGGCGGGCGACTCAGGGCCGTCCCGGCTGCGCTACGGAGGCATTCGCGACCTCGTCATCGGCGTCACCCTGATCCTGGCCGACGGCACGGTGGCTCGTGCAGGCGGTCACGTGATCAAGAACGTCGCCGGCTATGACCTCGCCAAGCTCGTGCACGGGTCGCTGGGCAGCCTCGCGATGATCGCCGAGGTCGTCGTACGCCTGCACCCGCGGCCATCTGGCGCCCTCACTATCACCGGTACGGCCGATGCGGACCAAGCCACCGCGGCGGCCGTCGCGATCGCAGCCGGCCCGTTCGAGCCGTCAGCTGTGGAATGGATCAGCCAGTCCGGCTCCGGAACGCTTCTGGTCAAGACCGAAGGTGCCGCGGGCTACCTCGACAGCTCCCGCTCTCAGCTGACCTCGATGCTCGACGGGCTCGGCGTCACCACCCGTCAGCTGTCCGATGAGGACGCCGAGACCTCCTGGCAGGAGCATGCCGCCGCCGTTCGAGGCGAGGAGCAAGAGACGGTCGTACGCATCTGCACCCTGCCCACCAGGCTCGGCGGTCTCACCTCCGACGCCCTCGACATCGCCGCCGCCGCCGACGTCGAGGCCCGCCTAATCTCCAGCGTGTCGTTGGGGATGCACACCGTCCGGATCCGTGGCGGCGATGCCCAGGGCCATGCGACGGCGTTCACCGAGCTGCGCGAACGCGCACTCGCCCAAGGAGCCAGCGTCCTGCTGCGCAGCCGCTCCTTCGAGGTCGACGGGCTCGTCGACGCGCTGGGCCCACCGCCGTCGACGGTCGAGCTGCTCAAGCGGATCAAGACGCAGTTCGACCCGGCGGGGCGGTTCGCGCCGCAACGCTTCCACCCCTGGTACTGAGCGAGCGCCGATCCGTCACCACCGAACGCACCACCGCCCACGAACGGGAGACCAGATGCCGCAGGAGACAGCCCGTCGATCCGAGGACACGGGCCGAGGAGATACCGATGGAGGCGACGACTCTGGTGCCATGACGGCGGGCATGCAGGCCGAGCAGGGCCCGGTCGCTGGTGTCTTCGACCTGTTGCACCCACCGAGTGGTGAGCTCATAGACGACTGCGTTCACTGCGGGTTCTGCCTCCCGACGTGCCCCACCTATCTCCTGGAGGGCATCGAGACGAACTCCCCGCGCGGTCGCATCTACCTGATGAAGGCAGGCAAGGCCGGCGAGGTGGAGATGGACGAGGAGTTCGTCGGAAACTTCGACGCCTGCCTCGGTTGCATGGCGTGTGTGACAGCCTGTCCGTCCGGCGTGAAGTACGACCAGCTGATCGAGGCGGTGCGGCCTCAGATCGAGCGCAACTGGGAGCGTACGCGCGCGGACAAGCTGTTCAGGACGATGATCTTCAGCCTTTTCCCCTACCCCTCGCGGCTGCGGGCGGCGGCATTCTTCGGCACCCTGTACCAGCGGCTGGGGCTCCATCGCCTGCTTGATGCCACCGGGCTGCTCGAACGTCTTCCGGCTCGGCTCCGCGCCATGGAGGCCCTTCTCCCAGACCTGTCGATGCGCAGCGTTGTCGCCCGTCAACCGGCGTTCACACCGGCGGTCGGGCCGTCGCGTCGTCGTGTCGGGATCTTGTCCGGATGTGTGCAGCGCGTCTTCTTCGGTGACGTCAACGCCGCAGCGACGCGGGTGCTCGCGGCGGAGGGTTGCGACGTGGTCGCGCCGAGGAGCCAGCAGTGCTGCGGGGCATTGTCCAGCCATGCGGGACGCGAACCCGAGGCGATTGCGCGAGCCAGGAACCTGATCGACGCCTTCGAGTCCGTTGAGGTGGACACGGTCGTGGTGACCGTCGCCGGGTGCGGCTCGTCGATGAAGGAGTACGGGGTGCTGCTCCGCGACGACCCGGACTATGCGGACCGGGCAGCGGATTTCTCGGCCAAGGTGCGTGACATCTCCGAGCTCTTGGACGAGCTGGGCTCGGTCGCACCACGTCATCCCGTCCCGGGTCGGGTCGCGTACCACGACGCCTGTCACCTCGGCCACGCCCAGGGCATCACCGCGCAACCCCGGGCGGTCCTGGCGACGATCCCAGAGCTCAGGGTGCTCGACATCGCCGAGGCTGAGATCTGCTGCGGCTCGGCAGGCATCTACAACCTCGTCCAGCCCGAGCCGGCTGAGCGGCTCGGTCGGCGCAAGGTTGAGCACATCGAGGAGACCAGGCCCGATGCCGTCGTGACCTCCAACGCGGGCTGCCTGCTGCAGATCCGTCGCTACCTCGACGCCGGGGTACCACTGTTCCATCCCGTCCAGCTGCTCGACGCGTCGATTCGCGGGACCGACCTCTCCCTGATCAGCGCAGACCAAAACTCATCGTCGACTACGTAGGAGACCACTGTTGTACGAGCAGATCTTCGACCCGGTGGGGAACTCACTCGCCCTGTCAACGATATTCGCGGTCCTACCGCTGTTGACCATCTTCCTGCTGCTTGGAGTGTTGAAGGTCAAGGCCCAGTGGGCCGGACTCGCCTCGCTCTGTGTCGCCCTGATCGTGGCGGTGTTCGTGTACTCGATGCCGGTCGGTCAGGCGTTGAGCACCGCAGGTGAAGGTGCGACGTTCGGGATCTTCCCGATCATGTGGATCGTCGTGAACGCGATCTGGATCTACTCGATGACCGTGGAGTCGGGCCACTTCGACGTCCTTCGACGATCCTTCGGCACGGTCTCGAGCGACCAGCGGGTCCAGGCGATCATCATCGCGTTCTGCTTCGGCGCACTGATGGAGGCACTGGCGGGCTTCGGGACACCGGTGGCGATCAGCGCGGTGATGCTGATCGCGCTCGGCTTCACGCCGATCAAGGCCGCCACGGTGGCCTTGGTCGCCAACACCGCGCCGGTCGCCTTCGGTGCCATCGCGGTGCCGATCACGACCTTGGCCGCGGTCAGCGGGCTCCCGGTCGATGAGCTGGCCGGCACGGTCGGCCGCCAGACCCCGGTGCTCGCGCTTTTCGTCCCCCTCATCCTCGTGTTCATGGTCGACGGTCGGCGTGGTCTCAAGCAGACCTGGCCGGCTGCGGTGGTGTGCGGCGTCGTTTTCGCCGTCGCGCAGTTCATCTCGTCCAACTACCTGTCCGTCGAGCTCACCGACATCATCGCCTCCCTCGCCGCGGCCGCATCGGTCGTCGTGCTGCTACGTGTCTGGCAGCCCAGCGAGGAGTTGACCGTCGAGCTCCTGAACGAGCACGAGATGCAGAGCCGGATCAGCGGCGCCAGCTCATCTGGCCACGCCGTCGAGACCGGGTCCAAGAAGCGCACCGTGTCGAGCGGAGCATCCCAGAACGAAGCTGACGCCGTGCCCGATGCGACAGGCGACCGCGGGGCAGCGGGGCCGGACCGATCCGGTGCGGGCAGCCCCGACCGGGCTCCACGCGACAAAGGCACCGAGGTGCTCAGGGCCTACGCGCCGTACCTGATCATCATCGCGGTGTTCTCACTGGCCCAGGTAGCCGTCGTCAAGGACGCCCTTGCCAAGGGCACAAAGCTTTTCGACTGGCCCGGCCTGAACATCGTCACGCCCACCGGTGACCCGCCCGCGGCGGCAACTTTCACCTTCAACTGGCTGCCTGCGGCCGGCACCCTCCTGCTCCTCTCCGGGTTGATCACCATGGTGGTGCTCTCGCTGACTCCCGCTGCTGCCTTGCGTGCCTATGGCAAGACGCTCAACCAGCTCAAGTGGGCGATCTTCACCGTGGCCGCAGTCCTCGCGCTCGCGTACGTGATGAACTTCTCCGGACAGACCATCACCATCGGGAGCTGGATGGCCGGATCTGGTGATGCCTTCGCGTTCCTGGCGCCTGTCCTCGGTTGGCTCGGTGTGGCCGTCACCGGTTCGGACACGTCGTCCAATGCACTGTTCGGGACGCTGCAGGTCGCCGCCGCCAAGAATGCGGGCCTCGACGAGGTCTTGATGGCCGCTGCCAACAGCTCTGGGGTGTCCTGGGCAAGATGATCTCGCCACAGAACCTGGCCATCGCCGCAGCGGCCACGGGGATGGCAGGTGAGGAAGGCGAGCTGTTCCGCAAGGTCGTGGGGTGGAGCCTGGGATTGTTGTTACTGATGTGCATCCTGGTCTTCTTGCAGTCCACCCCCGTCTTGTCGTGGATGCTGTTGTGAGGAAAGCCCGGCGCCACCGCGTCGTGGTGGCTCCGGACAAGTTCAAGGGCAGTCTCACAGCCGTCGAGGCGGCCGAGGCCATCGCCGAGGGGCTGACGGCGGGTTGCCCAGAGATCGACGTGGTCGTGCTGCCGGTGGCCGACGGCGGTGACGGCACCGTCCAGGCGGCGATCGCGGCCGGCTACCGGGCAAGCACGATCACGGTGCGCGGCCCGACCGGAGAGCCGGTGCAGGCAGACATCGCGATCAAGGGTGAGACAGCCGTTCTGGAGCTGGCCGAGGCATCGGGGCTCTCCCGGCTGCCCGGCGGCCGGCCGGCAGCCTTGACGGCATCGACGTACGGCACGGGCGAGCTGGTACGCCACGCGCTGGACGTCGGTGCCCGGCGTATCGTGCTCGGGATCGGCGGCAGCGCGACCACCGACGGTGGCGCGGGAATGGTCCAGGCGCTCGGTGCCCGTTTCCTCGATGCGGACGGTCGCGAGCTCGTCCCGGGCGGTGCCGCTCTCCTCGACCTGGATCACATCGACGACGCAGGACGGCTCTGTTGCGTTGGGTGATCGCGTGGCATGGCTGATTGTCCGCCTGCGGTGGATCAGATGGCGAGCGCCAGCTCATCGAATGCAACTCGAACTCGGTGGTGGACGGGTGCGTCGGTGGCGATGTCGTAGTGGCCACGTTTGAAGTTCTGTATGAACGCGTGCCCGGTAACGATGATCCGTGCTGAT
>JBBSHE010000074.1:0-8885 GCA_038253325.1 Propionibacteriales bacterium | reverse complement strand
TCCGCGAACTGGTCCTCGACCCCAGCCGCGACTACCAGCCCACCGGCGCACCCAAAGGCCCCACCCGCAGACCCCCGAAATGAACGACAGCCGAACCTACTTTCGTAGGTCCGGCTGTCGCCGATGTCTTGAGACATCACATTGTAGCGGGGGCAGGATTTGAACCTGCGACCTCTGGGTTATGAGCCCAGCGAGCTACCGAACTGCTCCACCCCGCGTTGGCGAAGATCAAGGCTACGGGGCGCCTTCGGCCTACGCAAATCGCCGGGAGCGGCGAGCGTTCCTTGCTAGCCTCCCGAGCTCTTCGCCGGGGGCTGATCGCGCAGCGCGATCGCCTTGTCCAGCCATGCGAGACCGTTCTTGTTGTGGAGTTGGTACGCACCCAGGTCGCCCCCGGTCAGAGCTGTCTGGGCCGCCTGGAACTCCTGCTTTGCGTTGTCGAGGTACGTGTTGAACTGCTGGGTGGGAGTCTGGTTCCCGCCGTTCCCCGTGCCGCCGCCGGTGCCGCCGCCCCCCTGGTTCGAGGTGGTCGAGAGGGCATCGGCCAGAGCCGAGTTGAAGTCCGTCCCGATGCCGATCTCGTTGTTGATCGACACCACGACGAACTGGAGGATTGGGTACGAGCCCTCTCCCCCGCGGAACGTATAGATCGGCTGCACATACAGCATCTGGCCGCCGATCGGCAATGCAAGCAGGTTCCCGAACAACTCCTTCGACTGCGCTCCCTGGAGCCGGAAGGATTGCAGCTTCGACGTCACGGTGGCGTCCGAGTTGAACTGGTTCTCGACCTGTCCGACACCCGGGACCGTGTTGTCCGTCGGTAGCTTGAGAACCGTCATCTGCCCGTAGCTCGGCGACGTCGCGTTGGCGTTGACCGCGACGAACGCGGCGAGGTTCTGTCGGCTCTGCGGTACGTAGGTGCTCGTGAGCGAGAACTCAGGCTGCTGACCGGGCAACGCGACCGACAGATAGTACGGCGGCTGCGCGATGCTCCCCGGGGACTGTGTCGGGTCGGTCGGCACCTTCCAGGCGTCGGAGTTGTTGTAGAACGTCAACGGGACCATCACGTGGTAACGCGACAGCATCAGACGCTGCACCTTGAACAGGTCCTGCGGGTAGCGCAGGTGCGCCATCAGGTCGGGTGGGATCGCGGATTTCGGCTTCACCGTGTCCGGGAACACCTTCATCCATGCCTTCAGCATGGGGTCGGTGGTGTCCCACTGGTAGAGCGTCACGGTGCCGTCGTATGCGTCGACCGTCGCCTTGACCGCGTTGCGGATGTAGTTGACGTGCTCCTCGGTCGTAGTCCTGGACACGTTTGCACCGGTGAGGCTGTCGTTCGTCGCCTGGGTGAGGCTGATCCGCTCGGACTGGGGATAGCTGTTCGACGTCGTGTAACCGTCGACGATCCACAGGATCCGGCCGTTGACGATCGCCGGGTACGGGTCACCATCCAGCGTCAACCACGGCGCGACCTTGCTGACCTCGGTCTTCGGTGACCGGTTGTAGATGATCCGCGACTCGGCGTCGACTCGACCGGACAGCAGCATCGACGAGTCGGTGAACTTCGTCGCGTAGAGGAGGCGGCGGAACGTGGACCCGATCGGCACCCCGCCCTTGCCGTCGTACGTCCGGTAGTCCGGCTGGCCGCCGTTGGCGGCACTGTCAGGGATGTTCAGCTCGACCGGGGGCGTTCCCGGAGCCCTCCCGACGATCGAGTAGTCGGGTTCCATCTCACCGTAGTAGATGCGCTGCTCGTAGCTGCCGAGATCACCGCGCGACGGCAGGTCCTGCTCGGCCCAGTGCGGCGCACCGTTGGTGCCCTTGTCGGCGCCGTACGCCGCGACCAGCCCGTAGCCATGGGTGAAGACCGTGTGGTCGTTGTTCCAGTTGCGCTGCCCGACGCCGAGGCCGCCGAGGTTGAGCTCGCGGGCGGCGATGACGATGTCGCGGCTCACTCCCCCGACGTTGTAGCGGTCGACGTCCAGCACGTTCGGCATCCGGTAGAAGCCGCGGACCTGCTGAAGCTGCTCGAACGCCTGGGAGACCAGCTGCGGGTCGATCAGCCGTACGCTGGGAAGCTGGTCGGCGGCATTGCGAAGTTCCTGCGCGCTGGTGTTCGAGGTTCCCGGGTATCCCTCCACCTTGCTCGACGTCAGGCCGTACGCGTCCCGCGTCGCCGTGATGTTGCGGGCGATGTACGCACTCTCCTTGTCCGGCTCCGACGGCTTCACCTGGAACCGCTGCACGATCGCCGGCCAGATCCCGCCGATCAGGATGGCCGACAAGATGAGCAACCCGAACCCGAGGGCCGGCACGGTCAACGTCGGGCGGATGACGTTCGCGAAGAACAACGCCGCACAGATCAGCGCGATCACAGCGAGGATGTTCTTGGCCGGCAGCACGGCGTGCGCGTCGGTGTACGAGACGCCGGTGAACCGGTGACTCTGCGAGAGCGCGAGCCCGTATCGGTCGAGCCAGTACGACACCGCTCGGACCAGCATGAACAGGCCGAGCAGGATCGACAGGTGCGTCTGCGTCCCCCGAGAGACCTTGTCCCGGGCGGCCTGGAGCCGGATCCCGCCGTACAGGTAGTGCGTCGCCGCCGCCGCGAGGATGGTCAAGATCAGCGACGCCGACACAAAGCTGATCAGGAACCGGTACCACGGGTACGAGAACACGAAGAACGAGATGTCCTTGTGAAAGTACACGTCGTTCTGCCCGAAGCTCACCCGGTTGCGCCACAGCAAATATTGGGCCCAACGCCCGGAGGCGGTCATGCCGCCGGCGAGCATCAGGATCGCTCCACCGGCGATCACCAGCCACTTGCGCAGCGGCTCGATGTTGTCCTGGTAACGCTCGATCGTCGGGTTGCGATAGCCGCCGGACGTCACCAGCGGGCGCAGCCGATACGCAAGCAGGGAATTGCCGATCACCGCGGCCGTGATCACGACCCCGAACACCAGGAACAGCACGACGCGGGTCACCAGCAGCTTGGTGAACACGCTGGTGTATCCGACCGACTCGAACCACAGCCGTTCGGTGTAGATGCTCACGAAAACGGAGTACGCGATGACGAGCCCGACGACGACGGCGAGCGTCGGAACCAGCGCACGCGGCCGTCGGTTGGGGCGCCGCAACGGCCGGGTGGACTCCGACGGGTCGTCGAAGACTCCGCTCACCTAACTCACCTCCGGGTCGGCCGTTTCGTCCAGAGTGGCACGCAATGCTGAGACCAGAGCAGGCACCAGGTCACGACCCTGCAACACCGGCTTCTCTGGATCGTCGGATCGTACCCGTACGACGCAGTGGGCAGGTCCACCTCGCAGCACTCCGACGGCCATCCGCACCTCGTTTCGGAACGGGTGGGCGAGCGCGAACCGCGCCGCGTCGTCGGGACCTGTTGGAAGGTCCGCCTCTGCCTCCGGCGGCAGGACCAGCCGTTGGACCACGGCCAGTGCCCCGTCGACCGTCGCGGGCCACTCGATGCGGGTCAGCAGCCGCTCGATCGACAGCGGGGGGTCATCCGGCTCCTGCTCTACGGCGGTGTAGTGCGGGGTGTCCGGATCTCGCGGTGGTTGGATGCCGAGCTCGGCGGCGATCTCCGGTTCGTCGGTGACCAGTGAGCGGGTCGAGACCAGGGCGAACAGCCTCCCGGGCTGGTCCCAACCTGATCCGTCGACGTGCGCCTCGACCTCGGAGACGACGTCTCGAAGGGCGTCTCCGCCTACCCCTAGCACGACGGGACGTCCGCCAGGTCGTTCTTGTCGAGTGCGTGCAACGCGTCGACGGCATCGGTCATCGTCGACACCTTGATCAGGTGCACCTTGTGCGCGTACCCGGACTGGGTCGCCTCCCCGCAGTTGGCAGCGGGGACCAAGAAGACGGTCGCTCCGTTGGCCTCGGCGCCGGCGATCTTCTGCTGGATACCGCCGATCGGTCCGACGTTGCCGCTCTGGTCGATGGTCCCAGTCCCGGCAACGAACCGGCCGCCGGTGAGCGCGCCGGGGGTGAGCTTGTCGTACACACCGAGGGAGAAGATCAGGCCGGCGCTCGGACCGCCGATCGGCTGTCCGAGGTCGATCGTGACCTTGAACGGCGGGTTGAACTGGTCGCGGATACCGATACCGATCCGCGATGTCTTTGGCCCCGGAGCGGCGATCGTCGACACCTGCACGGTCCGCTCGACGTAGTCGCGGCGGACCGTGAGCACGACCGACGAGCCCACGTTCAGCGCGGACACGATGTTCACCACGTCCGAGGACTTCGGGGTCTTGCGACCGTCGACGGCGACGATCGCGTCGCCGGCCTGGAGCTTGCCCTTCGCGGGGGATCCGACGTCGACGGCCGTGACGGTCGGCGCGAATGCGGCGAAGCCGGCGGCCCCGATGCCCGCAGCGACCGCCGCCGACTGGGAGTCCAGCATGTCGGCCTTGTCCTTCTGGTTGGCCTGCTGCACCGACGTACCCGGCGGGTAGATGATGTCGCGCGGAAGCACCAGCTGGGTGCTCGAAACCCATCCCTTCAGCACCTCGCCCAGCTTGGGCTTGTACTCGGGAGCATTCTCCGAGACCGTCGTGAGCTCGAGGTGGCCAGCGACGGGATACGTTCGCGGGCCCTCGATCTGGATGACCTCGTGGCCCTTGAACGTTCCGAGCGTGTTCTCGGTGGGTCCGGGCGAAAAGATCACGTACGGCAACGGCAGCAGCAACGCGACGAACGCCAGCGTTGCCAGCAGCACGCCGGACAGCGTGAGGGTGGCTGATCGGCGACGCACGCCGCCAAGTCTGTCACGCGCTCCCGGGCGGTCGGCGAACCACGACTCCGTGCGAAGGCGGAGCTGGCGTCGCCCGTGCCACCTTGGACGGGCTTGCAAACCTCCGCAGCAGCGGACGCCGAGAATCGGGCGCACCACTGCGCGAGACCGACGTCGGCATCGGCCGCGTCAGTGCGCGTTGCATGTGCTGCGCCGCCGCATCAGGGTCGCGAACGCGGTTGCCGGCGCGTTCGCGGCCGGCCCAGGTCGCCCAGAGCATCGCCAGCAAGGTCAGCGTCGCGGGGGGTACGAGCCACCACAACACCTGCATGATGAACCTCCTCGAATCCGACCCTACGGCTGCCGAGTCCGCATCCTCGGGAGGACGCGAGTCGACGGCTACGGTGTCCCGACCCATTCGTCGGAACCGTCGGTGAAGAGCTGGTGCTTCCAGATCGGCACCCGGGCCTTGAGCGCGTCGATGAACGCGTGGCAGCCCGCAATCGCCTCGCCACGATGGATTGCCGCGACCGCGACCGTCACGGCGACGTCACCCACCTCGAGCTCGCCGACCCGGTGCACGCCGGCGACCGCGATCACGTCGTACGTGCCGGTGATCTCGTCGGCGACGGCCCGAAGGACATCTGCCGCGGTCGGATGCGCGGTGTACTCCAGCCTGCCGACCGGCTTGCCCTCGTCGCGGTCGCGTACAACACCGACGAAAACCGACTCGCCCCCCGCCCGGGAGTCTCGGACGGCAGCGCGTACCCGCTCGACGTCGATCGGCTCGACCTCGATCGCGAGCAACCGCACGCGGTCTGGGTCAGGAGTCGACACGGACCGACCCTATTGCACACAGCAGCCGGCTCCCGGTGCCCGCGGTGAGCGCCGCTCGGATCGTGGACGCCGGCAAAGTACCGTGGAGGCATGCCCGACCACGACGACACCCCCGCCGAGCCTGGCGACAATCCGCTCGCCGGCACTCCGTTCGAACAGATCCTGGGCGGTCTGATGGGTGACCCCGCAGCCATGGCCGCGATGATGGAGTCCCTCCGCCGGGTGTTCGAACCGCACGATGGTTCGATCAACTGGGCGTTCGCGAAGGACCTGGCTCGTCAGGCCGTCGCCGGCTCACCTGACCCGAGCCCGGACACCGGGGTCGTGAACCGGCTGCGGGACGTCGCACAGCTGGCCGACCACTGGCTGGACTCCGCTACCGAGCTGCCCGCGACCACGGCGCCGATCGCTGCCTGGAGCCGCGCCGAGTGGGTCGACATTTCGATGCCCACCTGGGAGAAGCTGGTCGAACCCGTCGCCGCCAACGTCGTCTCGGCGATGCAGAACGCACTCCCGGCCGAGGCCCGGACCATGGCAGGGCCGATGATCGGCATGCTGAACAAGGTGGGCGGTGCCCTGTTCACCCAGCAGTTCGGCCAAGCCGTCGGTGCCCTGTCGGCGGAGGTCGTCAGCGCCACCGACATCGGGATTCCGTTCGGGCGCGAGGGGCAACCCGCGATCGTGGTCGGGAACGTGACCGCGTTCGGGAGCGGGCTGGGAGTCTCTGCCGATGACGTGCTCCTGTACCTCGTCCTGCGCGAGCTCGCCCACCAACGACTGTTCGCCCATGCGCCCTGGCTACGCTCGCGCCTGATCAGCGCGGTCGAGGAGTACGGCCGCAACATCGCAATCGACACGGCCAAGATCGAGAGCACCATGTCGGGCTTCGACCCGACGAACATGGAGGCACTGCAAGAAGCACTCAACAGCGGCATCTTCGAGCCCGAGGACACGCCAATGCAGCGGGCGGCGCTCGACACGCTCGAGACGACGCTCGCGCTCGTCGAAGGCTGGGTCGACGAGGTGGTCGCGCAGGCGACAGCGGACCGGATGCCGGATGCCGTTGCGTTGCGTGAGTCGATCCGCCGACGACGCGGTACCGGCGGACCGGCCGAACAGACGTTCGGCGCATTGGTCGGCCTGGAGCTGCGACCCCGCCGGCTCCGCGATGCAGCTGCCCTGTGGGGCGCACTGCGGGCCGCCGAAGGCGCCGCCGCCCGGGACGCGGTTTGGGCCCACCCCGACCTGGTTCCGGACTCGGGTGACCTCGACGACCCTCTCGGGTTCGCCGAGCGGTCACGAGAGGCTGTCGGCTCCGATGCCGATACCGACGAGTTCGACGAAGAGCTCAAGGCATTCCTGGAGGAGCCGGAGGCCGAAGGTCCGGAGGACGAGAACCACCGGTGAGCCTGTTCGCCGACGCGGTGTCTTCGCTGAGCCGATGGCATCCGTACAGCGACGAGCAGGCACGGCTTCGCAACGCGTACCTGGCCCACCTCGACGAGCACCCCGACGGTCTGAGCCGAGAGTGTCACCCCGACCACCTGACCGCGAGCGCACTGGTGTTGAGCCACGACCGTCGGCAGGTGCTCTTGAATCTGCACCGGCGCTACCGGATCTGGGTCCAGTTCGGCGGTCACTGTGAGCCCGACGACGAAGCCCTGGTGTCGGCCGCTCGGCGCGAAACGGTCGAGGAGTGCGGGATCACCGACCTGGTCTTCGACGGCATGATCGCGCAACTCAGCAAACACGAGGTGCGCTGCGGCCCGATCCGCCCCTCGCACCACCTCGACGTCCGCTATCTCGCGATGGCGCCGGCTGACGCCGAAGCGGTAGTCAGCGCTGAGTCGTTGGACGTTCGATGGTTCGATGTAGGCGCCGTGCCGGCCGGTTTGGAGCCCCAGCTTCGGGAACTGGTCTCTCGCGCCGTCGATGGCTCAAGCCGCCGTTGACCACATCGACGAGGCCCCCGGGGTCCGGTCACCCACTCGCCTTCCCCTTGCGAGAGCGCTTCCGTTGTCCCGAAGGCCACGTCGATTGGTCGACCGTACGGGCAGCGACCGGGCCCGTCAACGCGATCACCGAACCCCCTGTGGACAAGGTGTGGACGCCGTGTGGACCGATCCGCTGAACCCTGTGGACTCCCCGGGGTCCGACGGTGCACAACGTTGTGCAAAACCCTCGCCGTCCCCCCTCTGGGTTGCATTGACCTGGTGATACACCGTCCACGCGTTGTGGAGGAGAAATACCTCTGCGCTGTCTTAGGCTGACGACGTGCACACCTCGACCACGTTTCCCGCGTCGCTGTACGAGCCCGAGATCGAAGTCCGACGGTCCACCCGGCGCAAGCGGACCGTCTCGGCATACCGCGAGGGTGACCGAGTCGTCGTCCTCGTCCCTGCCCGGCTGAGCCGGCGGGAAGAGTCGGAATGGGTCGCGACGATGATGGCCCGTCTCGAGAAGGCCGAGCGGCGACGGATGCCGACCGACTCGGTGCTGCAGCAACGGGCGCGGCGGCTGTCCGGACAGTACCTCGACGGTCGGGCCGAACCCCAAAGCGTTCGCTGGGTCGACAACCAGCAGACCCGCTGGGGGTCGTGCACGCCGATCGACAAGACGATCCGGCTCACGACCCGACTGGAGGGCATGCCGGCCTACGTCGTCGACTACGTCTTGCTGCACGAGATCGCGCACCTGCTGGTCGCAGACCACGGTCGGGACTTCTGGGACCTCGTCGACCGCTACCCGCAGACTGAGCGGGCCCGTGGATTCCTCGAAGGCGTCGACTGGTCGTCCCCCGCGTACACATGGGCAAAGTACTGACCGATTAGACCGGTTTGGTGGTGCTTGGTCGGATTCGAAAGACGCGGACACGCCGCCATGTGCGGGGCGGATGCGGACCGAGCCGCCAGACTGACATAGGGTGACGCGAGGTCATCGATGGCCTGCACCCCGTGGCGAGCCCGATGGCCTGCCACCGAGCGACGAGCACAAGAGGAGTTGGCATGGCGGAGACGTGGAGCGGCGAGTTCTACTGCGTCAAGTGCAAGGAAAAGCGTGAAGCCAGCGGTGAAGTCCATGTCAACGACAAGGGCACCCGGATGGCCAAGGCCAAGTGCCCTGTCTGCGGCATCAACCTGAACCGGATCCTCGGCAGAGCCTGAGCTTTCAGCAGACGGGAGGGGGGGGGGGGGGGGGGGGGGGCCCCCCCCCCCCCCCCCCCCCCGCCCGCCCGCCCGCCCCCGCGGGGGCTCGGGGCGGCGCCGCCCCCCCCCCCGACGCCGGCCGCCCC
>JBBSHE010000073.1:0-9357 GCA_038253325.1 Propionibacteriales bacterium | reverse complement strand
CTCGGCATGCCGGCGGTCGGCGCTCCCGTCGGCGCTCCCGGACTCGGCATGCCGGCGGTCGGCGCTCCCGTCGGCGCTCCGTCTCTCTACGCTCCGGGGATTGGTGTGCCGGCGGTCGGGACCCCGGTACCCGAGACCGCTCCCTGCCGCACCGACTGACGTCCGCGAACGTGCTCGTCGCCGCGGCGTTCTGCCCGCATCCGCCGCTGCTGGTGCCCGCCGTCGCGGGAGCAACCACCGCGGTCCACCGCCGGCTCCGAGCAGCGTGCGCCGGCGCAGTCGCGGAGCTCGTCGCCGAATCACCGGATGTCATCGTCGTGGTCGGTGCCGGACCACGCACGTACCACGCAGACAGGCGGGCGGGAGGCACGCTGCGCGGCTACGGGCCTGACGTGGCGTACGGCGGACCCGAGATCGGGTTGCCATTCGCGGCGACGATCGGGGCGTACCTGCTCGACTCGAGCGGTTGGCGGGGTCGCCGCGGTTACCAGGTGCTCGACAAGCGAGCGACGGCGCAGCAGGCGGCTCGGGTCGGCCGCGGATTGGTCGCCGAGACCGTCGGTCGGATGGCGCTGCTCGTGATTGGCGACGGGAGTGTCAGGCGCAGCAGCACCGGGCCAGGTCATCTCGACCGGCGTGCGGACGCCTACGACGCTCAGGTGTCGGCCGCGCTCGCCGACGCCGATACGGTGGCGCTGCTCTCCCTCGACGAACAACCGACGGACGATCTCTGGGTCGCCGGGCGGGTCGCCTGGCAGGCAGCGGCCGGTGCCCTCCGCGGGAACCTGAACGTCGAGGCCGTGGTGCGCTACGACGCGGCACCGTTCGGCGTCGGTTACTTCGTGGCGAGTTGGAGGCTACGGGGCTGACTTGTCGTCGTCGGCGAGCTTGTCGACGGCCTCGGCCGCCTTCTGCTTGCCGGTCTGGATCTTGTCCGTGTACTTCCGGCCGGTCTTCTTGTCCGCAAGGTCGGCGGCCTTGTCGACGCCTGACTTGATCTGTGTGCCGTGGCCTTTGGCAACGCTGGACACCTTGTCCTTGAGCTTGTCCAGGAAACCCACCGTGTCCTCCAAAAGTTCGGGTTGTCGGAACTCCCATTGTTGCACTGCGGTCGCGATCGCGGCTGATCCCTCGAACGCGGCCGGCCGGCCCGGTAGCCTCCTGCCATCGACTCAGGGGGTTTAGACGATGCGGAACCTCACCCGACGGCACGCCGCGGCGACCGCACTGGTCTTGATGGCCGTTGCCGGGTGTGGAGGGGGCGGGGGTGCCTCCCGGCACCGGCCGATACCGCAGGGTCCGACCGCGACGACGCTGAGCCCCGACCAGTACAAGGCGGCGCTGTCGCATCCGGTCGAGGACTCGGCGTACCCACAGACCAGCAACCCGGAGGTCGACTCCCTGCACTACGGCCTGGTCCTGGGCTGGGACCCGGAACGCCGGGTGCTGACCGGCAAAGAGACGCTGATCTTCCGCGCGGCCGAGTCCGTCGGCAGGATCCGGCTCGATCTTGCATCCGCGATGCACGTCACGTCGGTCACGCTCGACGGGTCAGCGGTCGGCCACCAGCAATCCCGGGACGGGCTCGTCGTCGCCACCGGGCCGTTGAGTTCCGGTTCCGATCACGTCGCCGTCATCGCGTACGACGGCACACCGCGTCCGACAGCAGCCCCGAGCACGCGCAGTGATCAGGGTGCCGGACTGGGCTGGTCCACCGAACCGGACGGCACCGTCTACACCTTCCAGGAGCCGTACGGCGCGTACACCTGGTACGCCGTCAACGACCACCCGTCGGACAAGGCGTTCTACGACGTCACAATCACCACACCGGCGCGCTGGCAGGGCGTCTTCAACGGTCAGCTAGTGTCGTCGGCGACGAGCGGCCAGGTCCGCATCAACACCTGGCACCTCGACTCGCCGGCCGCGTCGTACCTCACCACGATCGCGATCGGGCCATACCGGCAGTACAAGGACACCGGTCCCGGCGGGCTCCCGATCTCGTACTGGGTGATGGACAAGGACCGCGGCGAGCTTCCGCTCCTCCGCCGCGACTCGCGGAAGGCGATCGGCTGGCTGGTGGCGCACCTCGGCCCGCACCCGTTCTCGACGCTGGGCGTCGTCATCGTCGGCGGCCAGAGCGCGATGGAGACGCAGAGTCTGATCACGATGAGCGCGGGGGCGCTGCAGCGTCCGGATGCGGTGCTCGCGCACGAGTACGCACACTCGTGGTACGGCGACAGCGTGGGCCCGAGCGACTGGAAGGCGCTGTGGCTCAACGAGGGGTTCGCGATGTACGTCCAGGGATGGTTCGAGCAGAGCACGGGGCACTACCAGTACGCCGGCGGGATCGATCACTGGCGCGCGCTCGACCAGCGGTTCCGGGACGAGGCGGGGCCGCCGGGTGAGCCGGATCCACGCCAGTTCGCTTCCGCGAACGTCTACATCTGCCCGGCGCTCATGCTCGACGCGATCCGCAAGAGAATCGGCGACCGCCGGTTCGAGGCGATGATGCGGGCGTGGCCGGCGGACCACGCGTACTCCGACCAGAACCGGGCCTCGTTCGTGCGCTGGCTCAACCAGTTCACCGGCCGTAACCTCACGCCGCTCGTCAACCGCTGGCTCGATTCGCCGACGACGCCACGCTGACGCGACAATCGGGAGGTGGCTGAGTCAGTCCCTCCCGTCGTGGCCGTGGTCGGGCCGACCGGGGCCGGCAAGTCGGCGCTCGCGATCGGCATTGCCCGGGCGGTCGGCGGAGAGATCGTCAACGGCGACTCGATGCAGATCTACCGCGGGATGGACATCGGGACCGCGAAGACCCCGGTGTCAGAGCGGCACGGCGTCCGGCATCACCTGCTCGACGTCCTCGACGTCTCCGAACCTGCCACCGTGGCGGAGTTCCAGCAGCGGTCTCGGGCCGCGATCAGGGACTGCCGGATGCGCGGAGCTGTTCCGGTGCTCGTCGGTGGATCCGCCCTGTACGTACGCGCGGTGCTCGACGACTTCGAGTTCCCCGGTACCGACGCCGTCGTCCGAGCGCGTTGGGAGGCCGTCCTCGCCGAGCTCGGACCGCAGCATCTGCACCGGGCGTTGACCGAGCGCGACCCCGAGGCGGGGGCGGCGATCCTGCCGTCGAACGGGCGCCGGATCGTTCGAGCCCTCGAGGTGCTCGAGCTCACCGGCAAGCCGTTCCGGGCAACGCTTCCGGCCCGCGAGTATGTCTTCGGCCGCACCGTACAGCTGGGCATCGATGTGCCGCGCGACCTTCTCGACGACCGGCTCGCCGAACGCGTCGACCGGATGTGGGCGGCCGGGTTCGTCGACGAGGTGCGCCGCCTGGAGCGCGAGGGGCTGCGCCGCGGACGGACGGCATCGCGGGCACTCGGTTACCGGCAGCTGCTCGACTTCCTCGCCGGTGAGGTGAGCGAGGATGAGGCGCGCGCAGACACCCTGCGGGCAACCCGGCGGTTCGCCCGCCGCCAGGACGCCTGGTTTCGCAAGGATTTGCGGATCCGCTGGCTGCCGTACGACGCGCACGACGCCGTCGACAGCGCGGTCACGGTCGTACGATCGATGGCGTGAACAGCCCCGACCGCGTGCCGCCCGGTGCCGTCGTGGTGCCGTTCGTCAAGGGCCACGGCACGGAGAACGACTTCCTGGTCGTCGACGACCCGGGGGGGACCACCGAGCTCGGACCCGATCTGATCAGCGCGATGTGCGACCGCCATGCCGGCGTCGGGGCCGACGGCGTCCTCGCGGTGGTCCGGACCGGTGACCGTTGGTTCATGGACTATCGGAACGCGGACGGCTCGCCGGCAGAGACATGTGGCAACGGGATCCGGGTCTTCGCCCGCTACCTCGCCGACTCGGGGCACGTTGATGCGAACGGGCGGCTCGAGGTCGACACCCGAGACGGCGTCAAGCAGGTGACGTACTGCCCGGACGGTGAGATCAGCGTCGACATGGGTGTGGTCGAGGCGGCCGACGAGGTACGAATCGCGCTGCGGGACCTGAAGACGTCGGCCACCCGGGTCGACTCCGGTAACCCGCATGCGGTGGCGTTTGTCGCCGACCTGGCCTCCGTCGACCTCTCGGTCGCGCCGATGTTCGACCCGGCGGACTTCCCCGACGGCGTCAACGTCGAGCTCGTCGTGCGCCGCGGTCCGCATCACGTCCAGATGCGCGTCCACGAGCGGGGAGTGGGGGAGACCCGTTCCTGTGGGACCGGCGCGTGCGCCGTCGCTGCTGCGCTCCACGCGGGCGACGCCTCGCCGCTGCCGGCGGAATACCTGGTCGACGTGCCCGGAGGACGCCTCACCGTGACCCTGGATGAGGCCGGCCATGCGCATCTCAAGGGGCCGGCAGCTCTCACGGTCACCGGTACGTACTTCGGATGACCTTCGTGGCGAGCGGCTCCGCCCGGCTTGATCTTGGGCGGTTCGGGAACCGAGCAAGCACCGCCCGCCACGAAGGAGTCAGCTGAACTCGGCACCCTCCCGGGCGTGTTTCGGCAGCATGAACGCGATCAGGAACGTCAACGCGAAGAAGCCGACCGTCACCCACACCACCCACTCGAGCGCGCCGATGAACAGGTGGCCGGGCAGGAGCTCGAAGAACAGCGTGCCGAGCAGTGCCACGCCGGTCGCCCCACTGAACTGCTGGACGGCGTTGAGCAGACCCGCGCCGGTTCCAACCTCCGCGTCCCCCAGGTCGGCCAGGATGATGTCGAAGAGCGGCGCAAAGATCAGTCCGGAGCCGACGCCGGCAACACTCATCGGGAGCACCACGTCCCAGCCCGTTGTGCTCATGCCGTTGCGGTGCAGCGTCCACCACAGCCCGTCCATCCCGACGCAGACGATCGCGATGCCGAGGTGCAGCGTCAGCCGCCCGAACCTCGCGGCGAGGACCGCGCCGGACAACGTCGCGCCGACCGCGATTCCCAGCGCCCATGGCGCGAACACGAGCCCGGTGTGCAGCGCGTCGTACCGAAGGCCGTTCTGGAAGAACAGGTTGAACGTGAGCACGAACCCGGACATCGCGATGAAGAACCCGAGGATCACGAACATTCCGGCCACGAACCCGCGGTTGGCGAACAGGCTCGGCTCGATCACGGGATGGTCCGACCAGCGCTCGTTGACGGCGAACAACCCGAACACCGCGAACGAACCGACCAGCATGGCGACCAGCCAGCCGGGCCAGCCGAGCTCATGGCCTTGGACGAGCGGGTAGATCAGCATCGCCGACGCGATCGTGAGCAGCGCAGAGCCGCGAAGGTCGAGCCGCACATCGGCGTCCGGCGACCGGATCTCAGGCATCCGGCGGAATGCGAGCCACCCGGCAAGGATCCCGACCGGCAGGTTGATCGCGAAGATCATCCGCCACCCGGTGCCGAAGAGGTCGGCCTGCAGCAGGACTCCGGAGATGATCGGGCCGAGCACGGCCGAAAGACCCATCACGGGACCGAACACGGTGAACGCCTTCGTGCGTTCGTCCGGCGGGAACAGCGACTTGATGTACGCGAGGCCCTGCGGGATCATCATCGCGCCGAACAAACCCTGGGCGGCCCGGGCGGTGATCAGCCACGCGGGACTGGGCGCGAGCGCGCACAGCAGTGACATCGTCGTGAAGCCGAACATCCCGGTGAGAAACATCCGGCGTCGGCCGAAGATGTCGCCCAGGCGGCCGGACGTGACGAGCCCGATCGCGAACGCGAGCGTGTAGGCCGCGAGTATCCACTGCAATGTGCTGGCGCCGCCGCCGATGTCGCGGCGGACCGACGGTCCGGCGATGTTGACGATGGTCGAGTCCAGCAGGTCCATCACATCGGCGGCGAGGACGCAGGCAAACACGATCCAGCGGTAGCGGTAGCCCTCGAGGGACGTGGCTTCGGCCGATTCGGCGGCGTCGCGCGGCTGCTGAGCCGCGGAGACGGGCGTTGACATGAGTCCTCCAGGTCATGCAGCGTTGTATCGAACATCGTTCTATACCCGAACGACGTTCGTGTCAAGTACGCTGTTCGTATCGGGCGCGTCCGAGTGAACCCCAACAAGCTCGGTGTCCTCCCGAATGGCCGGCCATGCCGGTCGCGGTCGGCCGCGGAACGTGGCGGTACGGCCGGGTGGCGGGCTGGTGTGGAACGCTGGCGGGTGCCGCAGCCTGCGCGCGGTCGTGGAGTCGTCCCGCATCGGCGGACAGACAGCAGGGAGGTGTCCAGCGTGTCGATCCCTGACCCGCCGTGGCACTCACGGCGTCGCACCCTGCACGGACGGGGACGGCGCATACCGCGACCACCGATCACCCAAGAGCGGATCGTCGAGGCCGCGCTGACGCTGCTCCGGCGGGAGGGCTATGACGCCGTGACCATGCGCCGGCTCGCCACCGAGCTGGGTACCGGCCCGGCGTCCATGTATGCACACGTCGAGAACAAGCGGGAGCTCGACCAGTTGGTCATCAACGAGGTGATCGACCCGACATTGATCCCCGATGCTGATCCAGAACGCTGGCAGGAGCAGCTCAAGGAGTCGATGCGGGCGATGTTCCGCATGTTTCGTGCGCATCCCGGGGTTGCTAGGGCCACCATGGGCTTGGTTCCTACCGGTCCGAACGCCCTGCGCAGCGTCGAACGGACGCTCGCCATCTTGAAGGCGGGCAAGGTTCCCGATCAGATTGCGGCCTGGGCGTGTGACCTCATCCCGCTGTACGTGACCGCATTGGCCTACGAGGAGTCGCTGCCCCAGGTGGAAGGTGATCCGGGATGGGGGGCCGATTTCGTCGAGGAGTTGCGAGGCTACTTCGGCTCCCTGCCGGTCGAGCAGTTCCCGCTGCTGGTCGCGATGGCGGTGCCTCTCACGAGCGGAGGACCCGACGAGCGGTTCGAGTTCGGGATCTCGGTGATCGTGGAAGGCATTGCAGCGTTGTCGCGATGATCCTCAGCGTCGATCTTGCATAGAGCGGACCATCCCAGCCCGTACTTTGGTGCGGCACGACCAAGTGTTGGCGTTACCCGTTGTGCTGTCGCCCTGATGGGCGGACACGAGACCGCGGAAAACGAGATGAGGCTGTCGGGCGTACGGCATAGAGTTGACCGCACATGACTGCACACGACTACGGACGTTCCGACCCCCAGCCTGCCGACTCCGCGATCACCTTGTCGGCCGATCCGCTGCCTGACCGGGCGGTAGTCGATGATGCGGCAGACGCCGTCGACGAGGTCTCGACCGGCGACCTCGAGCTCGACGAGCGGCACGCGCTGCGCCGGGTTGCGGGCATGTCGACGGAGCTTCGTGACGTCACCGAGGTCGAGTATCGTGCTCTGCGGCTCGAGCGGGTGATCTTGGTGAGCGTCTGGACCGAGGGGACGCTCGAGGACGCCGACAACTCGTTGGCGGAGCTGAAGGCCTTGGCCGAGACGGCTGGCTCGCAGGTCCTCGAGGCGCTGTCGCAGCGCCGTCAGAAGCCCGACCCCGCCACGTACATCGGCCCGGGCAAGGTCGACGACCTCCGGATGGCGGTCGTCGAGACCGGGGCCGACACGGTGGTCTGCGACGGTGAGCTGACCCCAGCGCAGTTGCGCAACCTCGAAGACCGCGCCCAGATCAAGGTCGTCGACCGCACGGCGTTGATCCTCGACATCTTCGCTCAGCATG
Organism: Propionibacteriales bacterium; assembly: GCA_038253325.1. GTDB lineage: Bacteria > Actinomycetota > Actinomycetes > Propionibacteriales > Nocardioidaceae > JBBSHE01. The sequence continues at coordinate 1,711 of JBBSHE010000073.1, read as the reverse complement.
CCCGGTCCAAGGAGGGAAAGGCGCAGGTCGAGCTCGCCCAGCTCGGTTACCTCACCCAGCGGCTCAGAGGCTGGGGCGGCAACCTCTCGCGCCAGGCTGGCGGACGTGTCGGTTCACAGGGCGGTGGGATCGGCGGCCGGGGACCGGGCGAGACGAAGCTCGAGACCGACCGGCGTCGGATCGGCGCCCGGATGGCGAAGCTGCGCCGGGAGCTGCGGGAGATGGTGCGCGCACGCACGACCAGCAAGGCCGAACGCCGGCGTCACCAGATTCCCGCCGTCGCAATTGCTGGGTACACGAATGCGGGTAAGTCTTCACTACTCAACCGGCTGACGGATGCCGGCGTACTCGTGGAGGACGCCTTGTTCGCCACCCTCGATCCGACGACCCGGCGCGCCACCAGCAACGACGGCCGCGTCTACACCCTGTCCGACACCGTCGGCTTCGTCCGTCACCTCCCGCATCAGCTGGTCGAGGCATTCCGGTCGACGCTCGAGGAGGTCGCGGACTCCGATCTCGTCGTCCACGTCGTCGACGGTTCGCATGCCGATCCCGAGGGACAAATTGCGGCCGTCCGTGAGGTCTTCGCGGAGATCGGAGCGCGGCACGTACCCGAGCTGATCGCGATCAACAAGGCGGATCTTGCCGACCCGCTGGCGATCGGCCGGCTGCTCGCGCGCGAGCAGCATGCGGTTGTCGTGTCAGCCCGTACGGGCCTCGGGTTGACGGCGTTGCGGGCCGCGATCGAGGCCGACCTGCCGCGCCCGGCTGTCGAGGTCGACGCGCTGGTGCCGTTCGAACGCGGTGACCTGATCAGCCGTGTCCACGAGTACGGCGAGATCATCTCGGTCGAGCACACCGCTGACGGGACTCAGCTCAAGGCGCGGGTGAACGCCGACCTGGCCGGTGCACTCGCCCCGTTCCGCTGACCGTTGTCCGGTAGCGCTGCGCTCCTTGCCGACGGTCGTCCGTTCGTCAGGGCCGTTTGCCATGCCAACATGGGAGATGGTCGCTTTGTTGGTCGACGGACGTGGTGATCGGGAGACCGGGGGTGACAATGCGACCCGGGGCGGTGGAGAGTCGGGCCGATGGTTGGTCGCGGCGGGTAGCCTCGGGCGGTGAACACCCGCCAGTTCCGTGAGCCCGGCACCGCGGGTAGCGCGACGATGCCGGCGGGCCGGATCCGGATGTCGGCGGATCGCATCCGGGAGGTGCTGGCGGCAGCGGTCGACCAGCTGGGAGGCGAGGATCGCCCTGGTCAGGTTGCCATGGCGGAGGCGGTCGGCGCTGCGCTGCGGAGCGGTACGCACCTGCTCGTCCAGGCCGGCACCGGCACCGGGAAGTCGCTCGGCTACCTGATCCCCTGCATCCTGTCCGGGAAGCAGGTCGTGGTCGCGACCGCGACGCTCACCCTGCAGCACCAGTTGGTCGAACGAGACCTGCCGGCCATGCTCGCCGCGGTCCGGGAGGCCCTGCACATGTCGCCGACGTACGCCGTTCTGAAGGGACGCAGCAACTACGCCTGCCTGCACCGGGTGCGTGAGGGCGCACCCGACGACCAGGGCGTGCTCGTCGACGTACCGGTCGGCCAGCTCGGTGAACAGGTGCTCGCGCTCCGCGGCTGGGCCGAGAAGCAAGCCGAGTCCGGCGCCGCCGGGGACCGCGACGGTGCACCCGCGCACACCGAGGCCGCCTGGCGGCAGGTGTCGGT
>JBBSHE010000072.1:0-10095 GCA_038253325.1 Propionibacteriales bacterium | reverse complement strand
TACAACCGCAAAGAAATTTTCGCAAAGACTTGTTTGGCATCGTGCTCCTGGTCCGAGCGGTAGGCTTGGCACTCCGTATGCAGGAGTGCCAAGGCGCGCAGGAGTGCCGAGGTACGCAGGAGTGCCGAGGTACGCAGGAGCGCAGTCCCGAGCCCGTTCAGGAGGTCCGCCATGCTCGACGATCGCAAGCATGCCGTCCTCCGCGCCATCGTCGAGGACTTCGTCGCCACCAACGAGCCGGTCGGGTCGAGGGCGCTCGTCGAGCGCCACGACCTTCGGGTGTCCCCGGCAACGGTCCGCAACGACATGGCGGTGTTGGAGGAGGAGGGTTTCATCGCGCAGCCGCACACGAGCGCCGGGCGCATCCCGACCGACAAGGGATACCGGTTGTTCGTCGACCGACTCACGACCGTCAAGCCGATGTCGGCGGCCGAGAAGCGCGCCATCGCCACCCTCCTCGAAGGCGCGGTCGACCTCGACGACGTCGTACGCCGCACGGTCAGGCTGCTCGCCCAACTGACCCGGCAGGTCGCGATCGTGCAGTATCCGACGGTGTCTCGTTCCACCGTACGACACGTCGAGCTGGTGGTGATGACCGCGCACCGACTGCTGCTCGTGGTGATCACCAGTACCGGCCGGGTCGAGCAGAGGTACGTCGACATCGCCGAGGCGCTGGCCGACGACGACCTCGGCGACCTGAGGGCCCGGCTCAACGCTGCGCTCGTCGGACGGCCTCTGGGCGACTCGGCGGCGGAGCTCGAAGACCTCGCTGACGGTTTCGACGGCGAACTCCGCAGCTCGGTCACGGCGGTCGTCGCCACGGTCGTCGAGGCGATCTCCGACCATCGCGGCGACGAGCGGGTCGCGATCGGCGGCACCGCGAACCTGGCGCGGTTCGGCGAGGGCTTCGAGGCGTCCGTCAAGCCGATGCTCGAGGCACTCGAGGAGCAGGTCGTGCTCTTGAAGCTGCTCGGCGAGGCAACCAATCCGTCGACGCTCACCGTGCGGATCGGCCACGAGGTCCCGTACGAGGACCTGACCGGTGCGTCGGTTGTCACGACGGGATACGGCTCGGGTTCGAAGTCGCTGGCGACGCTCGGTATCGTCGGACCCACCCGCATGGACTATCCCGCAACCATGGCCTCGGTGCGTGCTGTCGCCCGTTACGTCAGCAGCATCCTCGCCGACGATTGGCAACCACCTCGATGAGCTCCGACTACTACGCCATGCTCGGCGTATCTCGTCAGGCGACCCCGGACGAGATCAAGAAGGCGTACCGCCGAAAGGCGCGGGAGCTCCATCCTGACGTCAACCCCGACCCGGCCGCACAGGAGCAGTTCAAGAACGTCACGCGTGCCTACGACGTGCTGTCGGACCCGCGACGCAAGCAGGTGTACGACATGGGCGGCGATCCGCTGAGCGCCGGAGGGGGCGGCTACGCGAGCGGCGCCGGCTTCTCATTCACCGACATCATGGATGCGTTCTTCGGTCAGAGCACCGGCCAGCGCGGACCACGTCCACGGGTCCGGCGTGGACAAGACGCCCTGCTGCGGCTGCGGCTCGACCTCGCGGAGGCGGCGTTCGGCGTCACCAAGGAGGTCAAGGTCGACACGGCCGTCACCTGCACGGTGTGTGCCGGCGCCGGCACGGCGCCGGGGACGGCGGCGCAGACGTGCTCGACGTGTCGCGGAAACGGCGAGATCAGCCAGGTGCAGCGGTCATTTCTCGGTGAGGTGCGGACGATGCGTGCCTGCCCGACCTGCCGAGGCTTCGGCACGGTCATCCCCCGTCCCTGCCCAGAGTGCGCCGGGGACGGGCGGGTCCGGGCACGGCGTACGATCAGCGTCGACGTGCCCGCCGGCGTCGACAACGGGACGAGGATCACGCTGCCGGGACAGGGCGAGATCGGTCAGGGCGGCGGTCCTGCCGGTGACCTCTACATCGAGACCACGGTCAACGCGCACCCGGTGTACGTGCGAGACGGCGACGACCTGCGGTGCACTGTGACGATTCCGATGACGTCGGCCGCCCTCGGAACCGTCGTAGAGCTTCCGACGCTCGAGGCGGACGTCGCCAAGCCGGGTTCGGACATCGAGCGGACGATGACGCTGCCGATTCCGGCGGGCGTCCAGTCCGGTCACCAGCTCACGATGCGCGGGCGCGGCGTACCTCGGCTTCGCAGCGCCGGTCGAGGCAATACGGTCGCGACGATCGTCGTCGAGACGCCGTCGGGCCTGAGTACCGAGGAGGAGGATCTGCTGCGACGATTGGCCGCTCTTCGCGGTGAGGACAAGCCGACCGTGCAGGTCGAGACTCGACCGCACAAGTCGGTGTTCGATCGTTTCAAGGACGCCCTGGGCGGTCATTGAGCCCGGGCCCCGAGGCCCTAGGCACTGAGTGCCAAGACGTCCCCGGCAGGTTGTCACCACTGCCGGGGACGTCTTGCATCCCGCGTGCCGTCACATCGCGGGGACCAGTTGCTACCTCACCCGGAACGTGCTGTCGACGAGGTACGAGTACCGTCCGCCGTCCGCGGGGTGACCAGGGTTCGCAGCGAACGCGGTGAGGGTGTACCGCCCCGTTGCCAGGTGACCGAGATCGATCGACGCGTCCCGCCAGCTCATCGACGCCGTCGTCACGTAGCCCCGCGTCAGGAGCTTGCCGCGGCCGTCCTTCAGGACCCAGCTGACGTTTCCTTCGAACACGTTGCCGCTCACGGTGGCGGTGACCGGCGACGAGACCGACGCGCCGTCGGCCGGCGCAATGATCTGCACGTAGGGACGGACGTCTCTCCAGGGCGACTTGACCTGATAGGTCCCCACGAGACCCCCGAACAGTTTGATGAGCGGCTTCGCGTTGTACGACACGGCGAACTGCCGCCCCGCTCCAGCGGTGTAGAGCAGCGCCTGCTGTGCTGCGAACGCCTGCTCGCGGCTGAGCCCGTTCGCTCGGGTTAAGTCGGCCGTGCCCGTCAAGCTGAGCCGGGTCGTACCTCCCGCCGTGGTCACCGCGGTCGCGGTGACGCCCGAGGGCCAACCGGACGCGTAGTCGGGATCTGCGGCATCGCCCGCGAGGAACTCGTTGACCGCGGCCAGTCGTGCGCCGGCACCGCTGGGTACAGGCACCTGATGACGCTCGGGGAAGATCCTGCCCGCGGCCCCGGGCTGGGTCTGGTCGACGAAATACAACACCACATTGGCGGTCTTGGCCGGTGGACCCGTCGGGCTGCTCCCGCCGCCGTGGTTGCTCACGACCACGACAGCGGTGATCGTGGCGGCCGCGGCGAGCCCGGCCGCGGCGACTGCCCAGAACGGTCCACGCCGCCGTGGGGCCCGGCTCACGCCGACCCGGGACCGGATGGCGCGCAATGCGTCGGGCGCGGGCTCGCTGCGTGCGGCGTCGGCTCGCAGGGCAGATCGGACTTCGGCTTCCAGCTCGTCGTGTCTCATCGCGATCTCTCCAAGGTTGCGCGGACTGCGGAGAGCCCTCGCGAGGCGTGGCTCTTCACCGAACCCGGACCGATGCCGAGAGCGTCGGCGATGTCGGACTCGGACAGATCCAGGTAGTAGCGCAGCACGAGAACCTCGCGCTGCCGTTGTGGCAGGTTGCCGATCGCCGTCAGGATCGCGGTCCGCGTCTCATTCGCGGCGGCTGACTCCTCGGCGCTCGGTATGTCGGGCGCTACCTCAGGTCGGTTGCGGTCGACGACGCCCCGATGACGAAGGGCCGAGCGGGCTCGGTTGATGACAGCCTGCCTGACGTACGCCAGGCCGGTCGCCGGTTCGGCCAGTCGTCGCCACCGACGATGCATGGCGACGAACGCGTCCTGGACTAGCTCCTCGGCCTCGCCACCATGGCCGACGAGCAGGCTCGCCATCCGCACGAGGGACGCGTAGTGAGCGTGGTAGAGCTGCGTCAACGCCTCGTCGGCATCCCAGCGTTCGACCATGGGTAACTCCACCCGCGTCCGTGTCTGTGCAGCCACGACCGTTGCACGCCTTGCGGTCCAGCCAGGTTGTCACGGAACCGCTGGCGTCTCCTGCGGGACGCACCGATGGTGCAGTGACGCGAGCCTCCGGTCAGGCTGCAGGCGCGCCGTCGGCGGCGCTGCGCAGCGCCGCGATGTCGATCTTGCGCATCGTAAACATCGCCTGCATAGCGCGCTTGGCCCGCTTCGGATCCGAATCGGTGAACACTTCCTCGATCCCGGTCGGAACGACCTGCCACGACAGTCCGTACCGGTCCTTACACCAGCCACACTGTCCCTCTTCGCCCCCGTCGCACAGCCGTTGCCAGTAGTAGTCGACCTCGTCTTGGGTCTCGCAGGTGATCTGGAAGGAGACGGCCTCGTCGAATGTGAATTGCGGGCCGCCGTTGATGCCGACGCGCGACGGACGCTCAGATGGTCCTCTGCCGGACCGTGGAGCAGCCTTTGGCCGTAGCATGGTCCGGTCAGTTCACCTCACCCGGAACGGAGCGCAGGATCCGGCGGAATGTCGCAGCCCATAACACCCCGCAGCACCGTCATCGTGCCGTCGAGTATTCCGATGGTCGCCCTCCTCGGACCGCGGGACGAGTTCCTGCAGATCATCGAACGCGAGTTCGACGCCGACATCCACGTCCGGGGCAACGAGATCAGCATCGCCGGCGAGCCCGCCGAGGTCGCGTCCGTCGAGCGGCTCCTCGATGAGCTCGTCACGGTCATCCGGACCGGCCAGGGGCTGACGGCCGAGGCGGTCGAGCGTTCGATCGCGATGCTCCGGGCAGAGACCAACGAGCGGCCGGCCGAGGTCCTGACCCTGAACATCCTGAGCAGCCGCGGCCGCACGATCCGGCCCAAGACGCTCAACCAGAAGCGATACGTCGACGCGATCGATCAGCACACGGTCGTCTTCAGTATCGGACCGGCCGGCACCGGCAAGACTTACCTGGCGATGGCGAAGGCCGTCCAGGCATTGCAGAGCAAGCAGGTCAACCGGATCATCTTGACCCGTCCGGCGGTCGAGGCAGGCGAGCATCTCGGGTTCCTGCCCGGGACGCTCAGCGAGAAGATCGACCCTTACCTGCGTCCGCTCTACGACGCTCTGCACGACATGATCGACCCCGAGTCGATCCCTCGGCTACTGACGGCGGGGACGATCGAGGTCGCGCCGCTGGCGTACATGCGCGGTCGTACCCTCAACGACGCGTTCATCATCCTCGACGAGGCGCAGAACACCTCGCCCGAGCAGATGAAGATGTTTCTCACCCGCCTCGGGTTCGGCTCGAAGATGGTGGTCACCGGTGACGTCACGCAGGTGGACCTGCCGGGCGGCACGACCAGCGGGTTGCGAATCATCCAGGGCATCCTCGACGGTGTCGACGACGTCGAGTTCTGCTGGTTGACGTCGCACGACGTGGTCCGCCACAAGCTGGTCGGGCGCATCGTTGCCGCGTACGACACCTTCGAGGCGCAGCGGGGCGCCGACACACGCGATCCCAACGGTCCGACCGGCCGTCGTTATCGCGAGTCGCGTTCCTGAGGACAGCCGGGTCTACCTTCATGAGCATCGAGGTCCTCAACGAGTCCGGCGTCGACACCGACGTACGCCAGTTCGCGAGGCTTGCCCGTTTCGCGTTGGGTCGGCTCCGTGTCCACCCGGGCGCCGAGCTGTGCATCAAGCTCGTCGACGAGCCGACGATGGCGCAGTTCAACGAACGCTGGATGGACAAGCCCGGACCGACCGACGTGCTGTCGTTCCCGATGGACGAGCTCCGTCCCGGCCGCGAGGGCGAGCCCGAGCCCGAGGGCTTGCTCGGCGACCTCGTGCTCTGCCCGCAGTACGCGAGCGCGCAGGCGCCTTCGTTCTCCCGGACCCCTGAGGACGAGATGCATCTGCTGACGATCCACGGGATCTTGCACCTGCTCGGGTACGACCATACCGACCCAGCCGAGGAGCAGGAGATGTTCGGGTTGCAGGCTCGGCTGCTGGCCGAGTGGCAGGGCGTCAAGCACGGCGAGACCCCGCTTCGGGAGGGTGAATGAGCGGGATGGATGTCGGCTGGCTGATCCTTGCCGCGGGACTGGTCGCTCTCGCCGGTATGACGGCGAGCGCCGAGGCAGCGCTCACGTCGATCTCGAAGTCCCGGGCATCCGAGCTTGCCGCCTCGGGTCGGAGCGGCGCGAGACGTTTGGTGACCATCACCGCCGACGCGCCTCACTACCTCAGCACGGTGCTGTTGCTCAGGGTGATGCTCGAGATCGTCTCCACGGTGCTCGTGACGCTGATCCTCGCCGATGTCGTCGGTCCCGCCTGGGTGCTGATCGTCGTGGCGGCCGCGGTCATGACCGTCGTGAACTTCGTGGTCGTCGGTGTCGGCCCTCGGACGGTCGGTCGCCAGCACTCCGAGCGCGTCGCGCTGCTCACGGCGGCACCTGTCACCGCGCTCGCCAGGCTGCTCGGACCGTTGGCACAGCTGCTGATCCTCGTCGGCAACGCGATCACTCCCGGACGTGGGTTCAGGGAGGGCCCGTTCGCGACTGAGGCGGAGCTGCGCGAGATGGTGGACCTGGCCGCTCAGTCCGACGCCATCCAGTCGGATGAGCACCGGATGATCCACTCCGTGTTCGAGCTCGGTGACACGTTGGTCCGTGAGGTGATGGTCCCGCGGCCCGACATGATCTTCATCGAGCGGCACAAGACGCTGCGCCAGTTCATGTCGCTCGCCCTGCGCAGCGGGTTCTCGAGGGTACCGGTGACGGGCGAGAACCTCGACGACATCGTCGGCGTCGCGTACCTCAAGGACGTCACCCGCCGGGTGTACGACCGGCACGAGGCCGAGTCCACCGAGCGGGTCGAGTCGGTGAAGCGGTCGGCGTACTTCGTGCCGGACTCGAAGCCGATCGACCAGCTGCTTCGCGACATGCAGGCCCGGCGCACGCACTTCGCGATCGTGATCGATGAGTACGGCGGGACCGCGGGACTCGTCACGATCGAAGACGTCCTCGAGGAGATCGTCGGCGAGATCACCGACGAGTACGACGTCGAACCGCACGCCGTCGAGCACCTGGACGACGTGTCCGTACGAGTGAGCTCGAGGTTCGACATCGACGACCTGGGTCGGCTCTTCAGTGTCGAGATCGACGACGAGGACGTCGAGACCGTCGGCGGGCTGATGGCCAAGCACCTCGGGAAGGTGCCGATCCCCGGTGCCGAGGTCACCGCCGACGGCCTGCACTTCGTCGCCGACGGTGTGGCGGGTAGACGCAACCGGCTCGGGACCGTCGTGGTGTCGAAGGTGTCACCTGGCGTCGTGCCCGAAACCGAGCACAACGGCCTCGCGAACGGCTACGGCACGGACACCGATCAGGATTCGGACCTGGCGGGGAACGCCTGACGTGGCGGACTCACCTCCGATCGCCGAGACCGCGGACCCCGAGGACCAGTTGCTCGTTACGCTCGCGCGCTCGGCGCGGGCTCGGGTCGGCGGGGCCGAGGGCGCGGCGGTCCGCGACCAGGACGGCCGGACATACGCGGCAGCGAACATCGAGGTCGGCGACCTGCGGCTGTCGGCGCTCGAGGTCGCGGTGGCGATGGCCGCGAGCAGCGGCGTGGACTCACTCGAGGCCGCGGTTGTTGTGACCGACGCGGCCGGCTTCGGCGCCGACGACGTGTCGGTTGTCCGCGCGCTGGGCGGGTCTGGTGTCCGGCTGCTCCGGACGGGACTGGACGGAACACCGTTGGAGCTCCGGTCCCATGCCTGAGTACGACCTCGTGCTCGTGGGCGCATCCGGTTTCACGGGCGGGCTGACCGCGGACTACCTCGCGGCGCACGCGCCGGCCTCGGTCCGGTGGGCGATCGCCGGACGCCACCGGGCGAAGCTCGAGGCGGTACATCAGCGGCTGGTCGCGATCGACCGACGGAACGCGGGCGTCGGTGTGGTCACCGTCGACCTGGGCGATCGCCGATCGACCGCCGAGGTGGCTCGTTCGAGTCGCGTTGTCGCCACGACCGCGGGGCCGTTCTCCGACATCGGAGCAGGCTTGGTCGGCTCGTGCGCCGATGCCGGAACCGACTACGTCGACATCACCGGCGAGCCGGAGTTCGTCGACCGCACTTACCTCGACCATGGTCTGCGAGCGAAAGAGACCGGCGCTCGGCTCGTGCACAGCTGTGGTTTCGACTCGGTACCGCACGACCTCGGCGTCCTCTTCACCGTGCTGCAGCTGCCGGAGGGGACACCCATCCGGGTCGAGGGTTTTGTCCGCGTCAGAGCGCGTCTTTCCAGCGGCACATACCAAACAGCTGTGAAGGCGTTCTCGCGAGCGCGCCAGACGAAGGCGGTCGCGGCCGAGCGTCGTACGGCCGAAGCCGTGCGAGGTGACTGCGACATCGGGGATCGGCGCATCCAGGTGTCGAAGCCGCGGCCGAAGAAGGTGCCGGGCTCGACCCGGTGGGCCGTGCCGCTTCCCACCATCGACCCCCTCGTGGTCAAACGTTCCGCCCGAGCCCTGGAGCGCTACGGACCCGACTTCTCCTATCGTCACTACGTCGTCGTCGGCGGGCTGCCGATGGTGGCCGCCGCGGCGCTGGGTGTGAGCGGACTGGTGGTCGCGGCCCAGCTCCCGCCGGTCCGGGACGCGTTGCTTCGCCGCCGGGCAGCTGGTGCCGGACCCAGCCCGTGCGACCGAGCGCACGCGTGGTTCAACGTCCGGTTCGTCGCGACCACCCCGGCCGGACGGATCGTGACCGAGGTGGCCGGCGGAGACCCCGGCTACGACGAGACGGCGAAGATGCTTGCCGAGTCCGCGATGTGCCTGCTCGGTGACGACCTCCCGGTTACGTCCGGGCAGCTCACGACGGCTCAGGCGATGGGCACGGCGCTGACCAGCCGCCTCCAGGCCGCCGGACTGGCGTTCCGGGTCGTCGATGACTGACGACCCCGCTGCCGCGGCGTTTCGAAGCGGGTTCGCCTGCGTCGTGGGCCGTCCAAACGCAGGAAAGTCCACGCTGACGAACGCGATCGTCGGCAAGAAGGTCGCGATCACGTCAGACCGACCGCAGACCACCAGACACGCAATCCGCGGCATCGTGCACCGACCGGACGCGCAGCTCGTCCTGATCGACACGCCGGGGCTGCACAAGCCGCGCACCCTGCTCGGTGAGCGGCTGAACCACCTGGTCCGTGCGACCTGGGCGCAGGTCGACGTGATCGGGATCTGCCTACCGGCCAGCGAAAAGATCGGGCCCGGCGACCGGTACGTCGCGCATGAGGCAGCGACGGCGGGCGGCACGCCGATGATTGCGATCGCGACCAAGGCAGACGCCGTCTCCAAGGACCGGATGGCGCAGCACCTCACGCAGATCGTCCAGCTCGGCGAGAGCCTCGGGATCGAATGGGCAGAGGTCGTGCCCGTGTCGGCCGTCGAAGGCAGCCAGGTTGGGTTGCTCACCGATCTGCTCGTGGCCCGGTTGCCACCCGGGCCGCCGTTGTACCCGGAGGGCGAGCTCACCGACGAACCCGAAGCCACCTTGGTGGCAGAGCTGATCCGGGAGGCCGCGCTGGAAGGCGTCCGCGACGAGCTGCCCCACTCGATCGCGGTGGTCGTGGAGGAGATGGGACAGCGCGCCGGGCGTCCCGAAGGAAAACCCCTGCTCGACATCCAGGCCAATCTGTACATCGAGCGGCCGAGCCAGAAGCCGATCGTGATCGGCCGCAACGGAGCAAGGCTCAAGCAGGTCGGGTCGAAGGCCCGCGCCCAGATCGAGGCGCTACTGGGTACGCCCGTCTACCTCGATCTCCACGTCAAGGTTGCGAAGGACTGGCAGCGTAACCCGAAGCAGCTGCGGCGCCTGGGTTTCTGAGAGACCCGGGAACCGCCGGTCAGGTTGCGGTCCAGCACAGACCGAAGTGCTGGCCGAGGCGCCACTCGGTCCGGTTCGGGTAGGTGAAGACGAATGTGAAGCCGCCGCTGGTGCCGAGCAGCGCGGCGACCGTGGCCTGGCAGCTGTTCCGGCCGGCGGCAATCTGCGAGGCGCCCGGCGGGGATCTGTTCGTGCCGCCAAGTCCCGTGCCGCCAAGTCCCGTGCCGCCAAGTCCCGTGCCGCCAAGTC
>JBBSHE010000071.1:0-10709 GCA_038253325.1 Propionibacteriales bacterium | reverse complement strand
TGGGAGCCGGCGAGGGGACTCGAACCCCTAACCTTCCGATTACAAGTCGGATGCGCTGCCAGTTGCGCCACGCCGGCGACCAGCGCCCTATCGTATCGACGGGCGCCAGCGCTCGTGGCGGACGCCGGTGTCGCCCTCGCGGATCAGCTGGAGTCGCGGCTTCTGCCCGTCGGTGCGGCCGGTCGGTGGTTTGCGTCGGCCGGGCAGCCACGGCGTCGGCCACGTTGCACCAGGACCGTCGTACTCCTGCTCGATCGCGGCATGCAGTGTCCAGTTCGGCTCGTAGAGGTGCGCCCGCCCGAGGGCGCAAAGGTCCGCACGTCCGGCAAGGATGATCGAGTTGACGTCGTCGTACGACGAGATCGCCCCGACGGCGATCGCCGCAACGTCGACGCGGTTGCGAATCGCGTCGGAGTACGGCGTCTGGAACGACCGCCCGTAGTCCGGGCGCTCGTCGGGCGTGACCTGGCCGGTCGAGACGTCGACCGCGTCCGCACCAGCATTCGCGAACGCCTGAGCGATCCGCACCGACTCGTCGGTGTCGATACCTCCTGGCACCCAGTCGGTCGCCGAGATGCGTACCGTGATCGGTGAGTCTGCGCGCCAGACGGCACGGACCGCGTCGAACACCTCGAGCGGGAAGCGCAGCCGGTTTTCGAGGCTTCCGCCGTAATCGTCGGTCCGATGGTTCGTGATCGGCGAGATGAAGCTCGACAGCAGGTAACCGTGCGCGCAGTGCAGCTCGAGCAGGTCGAAGCCTGCCGTTTCGGCTCGGCGTGCACCGTCCACGAACTGCGCCATGACGACGCGCATCTCCTCGACCGTCATCTCCCGTGGCACCTGGTTGACCCCGGCGCGGTACGGCAGAGGTGACGGGCCGACGACCTCCCAGTTGCCGTCTGGCAGCGGCTGGTCCATGCCGTCCCACATCCGGCGGGTCGAACCCTTGCGTCCCGAGTGGCCGATCTGCATTCCGATCTTGGCGTCAGTGTGCTCGTGGACGAAGTCGGTGATCCGCCGGAACGCAGTCGTGTGCTCGTCGGAGTAGATGCCGCAGCAGCCCGGACTGATCCGCCCCTCCGGTGACACGCAGACCATCTCGGTCATCACCAGGCCGGCGCCGCCCAATGCCTTACCGGTCAGGTGGGTGAAGTGGAAGTCGCCCGGCAGCCCCTCGTCCGCCATGTACATGTCCATCGCGGACACGACCACACGGTTCGCCAGGTCGAGCCCGCGCAGCCGGAACGGCTGGAACATCGGCGGCCGGACGCTCCCGTCACCGAATCCCCGGCGACGCTCGTGCTCGGCGAACCACGCGTCGGCGTGCTCGACGAACTCGTGGTCGCGCACCCTGAGGTTGTCGTACGTCACGCGCCGGCTGCGAGTCATGATGTTGAACGCCAGCTGCATCGGCTCCTGATGCATGTACTGGCCGAGGTTCTCGAACCACTCCGCGCTCGCCTGCGCCGCGCGCTGAGTCGACAAGACGACCGGACGGCGCTCCTCCTCGTACGACTCGAGCGCGGCGACCCGGTCGCCAGACTCGCGCAACGAGGCGGCGAGCGCGAGCGCGTCCTCCATCGCGAGCTTGGTCCCGGACCCGATCGAGAAGTGCGCCGTGTGCGCCGCGTCGCCGAGCAGCACGACATTGTCGTGCCGCCAGATCTCGTTTCGGACCGTGACAAAGCTTGTCCAGCGCGAGTTGTTGGCCATCACCTGGTGCCCGTCCAGAACGTCGCGGAACAGCTCGCGTACCCGCTCGATCGACGCCTGGTCGGACTGCCCGGGCGCCAATCCATCGGGTGCGAGCGCGTCGAAGCCGGCTCGCCGCCAGACGTCGTCGTGCATCTCGACGATGAACGTGCTGCCGTACGCGTCGTACGGATAGCCGTGGATCTGCATGACGCCGTACGGCGTCTCGGAGAGATAGAACTTGAACGCATCAAAGACCCGGTCGGTTCCCAGCCACATGTACCGGCACTGTCGGACGTCGAGCGTGGGCCGGAACGTGTCGGCGAACCGGCCGCGTACGGCCGAGTTGACGCCGTCGCTGGCGACCACGAGGTCGTGCGTCGCCGACAGGTCCTCGACGTCGGGCGCCTCGGTGAGGAAGTGCAGCTCGACGCCGAGTGCCCGGCACCGCTCGTGCAGGATCTCCAGCAGCCGGCGGCGGCTCATCGCCGCGAACCCGTGCCCGCCGCTGGTGATCCGCTGACCGCGCACGTGGACGTCGATGTCGTCCCACCGGGCGAACTCCGCCTGCATCGCGGCATGGACCTTTGGGTCCGCGTGCTCTATCCCGCCCAGCGTCTCGTCGGAGAACACGACACCGAAGCCGAACGTGTCGTCGGCAGAGTTGCGCTCCCACACAGTGATCTCGTCGTCGGGACCGAGCGCCGCGGCGAGAGCCGCGAAGTAGAGCCCACCGGGGCCACCTCCGATCACTGCGATCCGCATCGCTCGCCTTTCGTCACGGCATCCGCGAGACGCGAGACCGTGTCATGCTGGAGCATATGTCGCGTGTTCGACGACCGTCAACGATGCAGCATGACACTCACGTATACGCTGGACCGGTCGAAGCGGCTGGGCCGGTCGAAGCGCCGCGCGAGGTGGCAGCTCAGCTGCGAGGAGGTTCAGCCCCGAGATGAGTCCGTACCGCAGCTCTGCGCCGTTCACCGACCATTGGCAGAACTTCGACGTCCGGCGGTCGGACGGCGTGGCGACGGTGACGTTCAACCGGCCCGAGCGGCTCAACGCGCTCACGTTCGAGGTGTACGCCGACCTGCGTGACTTCTTCGCGGAGATTCCCCACCGTGATGACACCGCCGTTGTCGTGCTGCGTGGTGAGGGGCGGGCGTTCTGCTCGGGCGGCGACGTCAACGAGATCATCGGCGCGACGTTGGAGATGCGTCCCGATGAGCTGCTCGCGTTCACGACCATGACGGGCGATGTCGTCCGGGCGATGCGCGAGTCGCCTGCGTTGGTCGTCGCCGCGGTCCACGGCGTTGCCGCGGGGGCAGGATCGGTGCTCGCCCTGGCAGCCGACTTCCGGATCGTCGCTCGGTCGGCGTCGTTTGCATTCCTGTTCACGAGAGTCGGCCTGGCGGGCGCGGACATGGGGGCGGCCTACCTGCTCCCACGGATGGTCGGGCTGGGTCGAGCGACTCAGTTACTCACGCTCGGTGACGCGCTGTCGGCCGAGTGCGCCGAGCAGTGGGGACTCGTGACGGAGCTCGTCGACGACGAAGCCGTCGACACCGCCTCGACCGCGCTGGCGGCGCGGCTCGCGTCCGGACCGCGCCAGGCGTACGCGCAGACGAAGGTGCTGCTCAGCCGGGAGCTCGACATGAGCCTGTCCGGCGCGGTCGAGCTGGAGGCAGTGACTCAGGCATTGCTCATGAAGGGCGCGGACTACCGCGAGTTCCACGCCGCCTTCACCGGCAAGCGTCCGCCCGAATGGAAGGGCCGCTGAGGTGCCCGACTGGGAGCTCCGCCGGGAGCAGCGCGAGCTGCTCGAGTGGGTACGCGAGGTTGCCCGCACGACACTCGTCCCGCTCGCGGACCGTGGAGCAGCGGGCCGAGTGAACCCCGAGCTTGTCAGCGAGCTGGGACGCCTGGGTCTGCTGACCCGGTTGTTCCCCGGAGTCCGTGACGGCGCCACGTCTCGCGAGGCCGCCGCCCTGGATCTCTGCCTGCTCCGCGAGGGCCTCGCGACGGAGTGCACGGAAGCTGAGACGGCGCTTGCCCTGCAAGGCCTCGGCGCGTACCCGATCCTTCAGTCGGGGACCACCGATCAGGTGCAACGGTGGGTGACGGCAGTAGCGCGGGGCGAGGCGATCGCGGCGTTCGCGCTGAGCGAGCCCGACGCCGGGTCGGACGCCGCCGCCCTCAGCTTGCGGGCCGAGCCCGACGGTGACGGTTGGCGGCTGACGGGCGAGAAGACGTGGATCTCGAATGCCCCAGAGGCTGACGTCTATACGGTGTTCGCGCGCACGACCGCCGATGCGGGAGCCCGCGGCGTCACCGCGTTCGTGGTGCCCGCTGACCGACCGGGCCTGACCGGAGAACACCTCGATCTGCTGTCGCCGCATCCGATCGGCCGGCTTCACTTCGACGGCGTACTCGTCGAACGGTCAGACCTGCTCGGCGAGCCCGACCAGGGCTTCGGCGTTGCCATGCGGACGCTCGACCTGTTCCGACCGAGTGTCGGGGCGTTCGCCGTCGGGATGGCGCAGGCCGCGCTCGACGCCGCCGTGGCGTATGCCGGCGAACGTACGGCCTTTGGTGCACCGCTCAAGGACATGCAGGCGGTCGGCCACGCGCTGGCGGAGATGGCGACGCGTACCCAGGCTGCCCGGCTGATGGTCTATTGCGCCGGTGCGGCGTATGACGCCTGCCGACCGGGCGTCTCCAGCAGCTCGGCGATGGCGAAGCTGTTCGCGACCGAGACGGCTCAATACGTCGTGGACGCGGCCATCCAGGTGCACGGCGCGCGCGCGTTGCAGCGGGGTCACCTGCTCGAGCACTTGTACCGCGAGGTCCGGGCGCCGCGGATCTATGAGGGCGCGACAGAGGTACAGCGCACGATCATCGCCCGCGACCTCTACCGCTGACCGGAGAGCCAACGGCTGGGCTTTCAACGGCTGGGCGTTCAACGGCTGGGCGTTCGAGAGGTAGTACCACGCGAACTCCCAGCCATTGCGCCGCCTCGAGGAGTACCACGCGAACTCCCAGCCGCTGCGCCGATGTTCACACCCGGCGCGCGTCGGCCCGCAAGCGGAAGCGCTGGAGCTTGCCGGTGCTCGTCCGAGGCAACGCCTCGACGAACTCGACGGCGCGCGGGTACTTGTACGGTGCGATCTGCTGCTTCACGGAATCCTTCAGCTCGGACGCCTTCGCGTCGTCGCCCACCACTCCGGGTGCCAGCACAACGAACGCCTTGACGAGCTGTCCGCGGGCCTCGTCCGGAACGCCGACCACCGCGCACTCGGAGACGTCGGGATGGACGAGCACCGCCTCCTCGACCTCAGGGCCGGCGATGTTGTAGCCGGACGAGATGATCATGTCGTCGCTTCGCGCCTCGTACCAGAAGTACCCGTCCTCGTCCTGACGGAACGTGTCACCCGTGATGTTCCACCCGTGCTGGACGTACGCCGACTGGCGCTGGTCGTCGAGGTAACGACAACCGGTCGGCCCCTTGACCGCCAACCGCCCGATCTCTCCGCGAGGGACCTCGTTGCCCCTCGCGTCCAGTACGCATGCCCGGAAGCCGGGCACCGGCACACCGGTCGACCCGGGGCGGATGTCGTCGTCGGCCGCAGAGATGAAGATGTGCAGCATTTCTGTCGAGCCGATGCCGTCGATGATCCGGACGCCCGTCGCGTCGGCAAATGCATGCCAGGTCCCGATTGGGAGGTGTTCGCCGGCGGACACACAGCGGCGCAGGGTGCCGAGCCGCTCGGTCCGGCCGGCGGCGAGCATCGCCCGGTACGCCGTCGGAGCCGTGAAGCAGATCGTCACCCGACGCGCGGCGATGTGATCGGCGAGCTCGTCCGGCGTCGCCCTCTCGATCACGAGTGTCGACGCTCCGATTCGGAGCGGAAAGACCACGAGACCACCCAGACCGAACGTGAAGGCAAGCGGTGGCGTACCGGTGAACACGTCGTCGGGTGTGGGTCGCAGCACGTGGGCAGAGAACGTGTCGGCATTCGCGAGCACGTCGCGATGGAAGTGCATCGTGGCCTTCGGCCGGCCCGTCGTACCCGAGGTGAACGCGAGCAACGCAACGTCGTCGGCGGCCGTGTCGACGACGGTGAACTCACCGCTCTGTCCGGTCGCCAGCCTGACCAGGTCGTCATCGCCGCCGCCCCCATAGGCAACGGTCGGCGTCCCGCCGAGGTCGACCGCTTGGAGGTCGTCGAGAAAACGATGGTCACAGAGGGCGATGTCGATCCTGGCGATCTCGTGAACCGTGCTGAGCTCGCCGGGTCGCAGTAGCGGCATCGTGGTCACCACGACGGCTCCGGCCTTCAGGACCGCCAGCCAGCATGCCACCAGCCAAGGATTGTTGGGTCCACGCAGCAACACCCGGTTGCCGGGAACGACGGAGAGCCGCGAGACCAGCACCTGAGCGATCTGGTTGGAGACACGGTCGACGTCGGCGTACGTCCAGGGGCTTGCCTCGGGCGAGAGCAGGCACAGGCGATCGCCGAATCCCCGCTCGACCATCCGGTCCGACAGCTCGTACGCGCAGTTCAGCCGTTCCGGATACCGGAGCTCGGGGAGGTCGAACAGCAAGTCGGGCCAAGCGTCGGGCGCTGGCAGATGATCCCGACAGAACGTGTCGACATGGACCGACGTCGTGAGCTCCATCAGGTCCTCCGACCAATATCGTCCTGCCGCCCGCAAGCCCATCGGCCCTCCCCGGCAAATGACGCAGCCAATCGTACGCACGCCGAAGCCCCGGCGACCAGGCCGTTGTCATCCCGCGTAACGCCGGACACTAAGGTGTCGCCGGTGCCGACCGAGCCCGCGACGACGCAGGCGGCGGCAGTCCAGCCGCGGTCCCTCATCGTCACGATCTACGGGCTCTATGCCCGAGACGAGCGGGGGTGGATGAGTGTCGCGTCCTTGATCCGCCTGCTGGGCGAGCTCGAGGTCGACGAGGCGGCCGTGCGCTCGTCGATCTCGCGGCTGAAACGACGGGGGATCGTCGAGGCAGCGCGGGTCGACGGCGTCGCCGGGTACGTCCTGTCGTCCGCGGCGCGCGCGATCCTGGCTGAGGGCGACCGGCGGATCTTCGAGCGGCCAGACACACAGCCCGGCGGAGGCTGGCTGCTGGCCGTGTTCAGCGTTCCCGAGTCGGAGCGCAGCAGACGACACACGTTGCGGTCACGGCTCACCTGGTTGGGGTTCGGCACCGTGGCGGCGGGAGTCTGGATCGCGCCGGCCCACCTCGAGGACGAGACCCGCGAGGTCCTGCGGCGCGAGCGGCTCGAGGCCTACGTCGACCTGTTCCACGCCGACTATCTCGCGTTCGGTCACGTGCCCGACCTGGTCCGGCGGTGGTGGGACATCGACGGGCTCCAGCGGTCGTATTCGGACTTCCTGCGTTCGAACGGGCCGGTGCTGAGCAGATGGCGGCGGCGCCGCTCGCTCGACAACGGTGAGGCGTTTGCCGACTATGTGCGCACGCTGACCAGCTGGCGGCGGCTGCCGTTTCTCGATCCCGGACTTCCGGCCGACCTGCTTCCGAGGGACTGGAACGGGACACGGGCCGCGGACCTGTTCTTCGCGCTACGCGATCGTCTCGGCGGACCGGCGCATACGTTCGTCGACGAGGTCAGATGACGGCAATTCCCTGCACCTCGACCACCGCATCTGCGTCCCACAGCCGAGATACCCCAACTGCTGCGATCGCCGGGTAGTCATCCCCGGCCAGCCGGCGCCACACGTCCCGGATGGGCCGTGCGTTCGCCTGATAGTCGTCGATGTCGACGATGTACACAGTCAGGCTCACCAGCTGGTCCGGTCGGCCGCCGGCCGCCTCGAGCGCCGTGAGCAGATTCGAGAGCGCCTGCTGGAACTGCTCGATGATCCCTCCGTCGACGATACGTCCGTCGGCGTCCATGGCGGTCTGGCCGGCCATGCACACGACCCGTCCATCGGCGACGACCGCATGGCTGAACCCGTGCGGCGTTGCCAGACCGTCGGGGTTGACTCGCTCGACGCTCATCTGTCGACCGCTGCGTCGGAAGGGCTGGTCACGACTGGTTCGCTCCGCCGTCGACGTTGAGACCCTGGCCGTTGACCGATCCGTTCTCCACACAGAACAGCACGGCGGCCGCGACCTCCTCCGGAGCGACCAGCCGACCGGTCGGTTGCTTGTTCGCGAGGAAGCTCCGCGCATCGGTTTCGCTCCAACCGGTCCGGTGTGCGATCTCGGACACCGAGTTGTCCGTCATCGGAGTGTCCACATATCCGGGACACACGGCGTTCACCGTCACACCGGTCCTCGCCACCTCCGCAGCGGCGGAGCGGACCAGGCCGAGCACGCCGTGCTTGCTCGCCGTGTACGCGGCGATGTACGGCTCGCCGACCTTCGACGCGACCGATGCGACGACGACGACGCGTCCGAAACGCCGCTCGCGCATACCCGGCAGTACCCGCCGAAGACAGCGGAACGGTGACGTGAGGTTGAGGTCGAGCATTCGCTGCCACTCGGCGTCGCTGATCTTGTCCACCCGGCCGGACGCCGCGCCACCCGCGTTCGCAACCAGGACGTCCACCGGCCCCCAGGATGTTTCCACATCGTCGAACAACCGGTCCGGTGCGTCCGGTGCGGTGATGTCGGCCGCCACGACCATCGTGGCGGCTGGGCATGCCGCAGCCGTCGCTTCCAGCTGACCCACGTCACGCGCGGTGAGCACGACCCGGAAGCCGGACCGGCTGAGTGTCACCGCAACCGAGCGGCCGATTCCTCGACCTGCCCCCGTGACGACGGCGATCCGTTCATCGAGTGGCACCGGTTGAGCGTAACGACTGGCGCCGTACTAGGTCCTACTCCGTCATCAAGACGCGGCCTGGGACGCCTTCGCGGCAGCGAGCTCTACGCACAGGTTCTCGATCGTTCCGTGCGGCCCGAGCACCACCGTGCGCGTCCCGTCCGGGTTGATCGTCAGCGATGACCAGCGCCCGCCGACGCGGTAGAGCCCCTTCGCCGGCTGGCTTCCGGCGGGAAGCGATGTGCCGAAGTGCCCGCTCTGGACCGTGATCGAGGAGAACGACCCATCAGGGTTGAACTCTTCGAACGCCCTACCACTGAGGTTCTTGCGGATCGTCTTGCCGGTGGCATCGTTCTTGTAGTTGACGACCAACGGGCCCTTGAAGAGCTGGATCTTGACCGTGCCGTCAGAGTAGAAAGCGACGTTCTTGTAGTACTCCCGGTCACGTACGACCTTCGCATGTACGCCGAACGAGCATGCCTCGCCGGCGGCATATGAGAAGTCGGCTTGGTGGTACCTCGTCCATCGGGTGTGAGACTTCGCTGTCCCGGCCCTGGACGCGACACTCGAGCCTCGGTCCGCACCGTCGTGCTGTGGCACCGCCGCCGCCGTGCCCGACCCAACGAGCGCGGCCACTCCTACCGCTGCCACGATCGCTCCGACTGTCCTTCTCATCTGAATCCACTCCTAACCAGTTGACTACTTTCCAATGGTTAGTACGCAATCACCGTCGTAGATCACGAATCAAGACACAATCGTTCGATGCACTGGGTAGTCGTCGACGGGACGTACCTGCCGAAGCGAATCGGTGGTCACCCTGCGCTCGACTTCTGCAACACCTGGGCCGGCTGGTCCGAGCGGCATGTCCCGCGGGAACGGCGCAACCCCCGCCGCGAGTGGCTGACGACGTACGACACCTTCGCGGTGTGGGCCGGCTACGTCGAGCTGATCTCACCCCGCGACGTCGTCCGCCTCCGGCGCGCCGCCAGGCGCGACATCGAGGCGGCGAACAGCGAGCTTGCCGCGGCGCGGCTGCTTCGGACACTCGTCCACTCCGCAGCAATCGACACCGGTGACCCGGTCGCGCTGGGGCGCGTGTCGGCTCGGCTGACCGAAGCCGCGGCGGCTGCGCGTCTGCGTCCCGGGCCCGAGGGTGTCGCGATCTGGGAGCTCCCGTTCTCCACCGGGCTGACGATGCCACTCCTCGCGGTGGCACAGAGCGCGGGAGAGCTGCTGACGTCCGACGACGTGACCGATGTGAAGGCCTGTCCGGGCGACGGCTGCGGCTGGTTGTTCATCGACACCCGCGGCAAGCGGCGGTGGTGCAGCATGAGCTCGTGCGGCAACCGCGCCAAGGTGCGGGCGTACCAAGCGCGGCATGCCCGCAAGAGATGAGGGCAGTCGCCGAACCGCACCGCCTCGGGCTGCGGCTTCAGCGCCCGTTGTGCGTACGAACCGCGGGCCGTACCGTGATCCACGGACAGGAGCGTCGATGCACGAGCTTGCGATCACCCAGAGCGTCGTCGACGCCGTGCTCGACCGAACCGGGCAACGAAAGGTCACGACCGTGCGACTGAAGGTCGGCCGGTTGTCCGGGGTCGTACCGGACGCGATGCGTTTCTGCTTCGACCTGGTCACCGCCGGGACGGCTCTCGAGGGGGCAGATCTCGAGATCGAAGAACCCGCGGGTCGCGCATCCTGCCGTACCTGCGGCAGCGACTTCGCGGTCTCGGATCCCATCCTGCTCTGCGACTGCGGCAGCGCCGACGTCGAGGTCAAGTCCGGCCGGGAGCTCCTGGTCAGCTCAGTGGAAGTGGTGTGACAGATGTGCAGTACGTGCGGGTGCAGCGACGACAGCGGAACCCGGGTCACCACGTTGCCGGATGCTGACCGGGACCACGAACACGAACACGAGCACGAGCACGGGCACGGGCACGGGCACGACCACGGGCACGGGCACGACCACGGGCACGGGCACGACCACGGGCACGGGCACGAGCACGACCACGGGCACGACCACGGGCATCACCCGCACCCCGTGGACCACGACCACGCTCACGAACCACGGGACTCTTCGGATGTGACAGAGACCGTGGTTCTGGAGCAGGAGATCCTCGCCAAGAACAACCTGCTGGCAGCCCACAACCGCGGCTGGCTGAGTGGCCGCGAGATCACCGCACTCAACGTGATGAGCTCGCCGGGGTC
>JBBSHE010000070.1:0-10844 GCA_038253325.1 Propionibacteriales bacterium | reverse complement strand
TGGGAGTGTTCGGGGGCGTGGGGGCCCGGGCCGCCGGTTTTGTGGGGGGGGGGGGGGGGGTGTGGCTCTGGCGCCACCCCCACCCCCCCGCGGCACCGGGCGACGACTACGGGTAGCGGCGCGTTCCCGTGGGCTGGGCTTCTTGCGGAACTGCCGTCCCCGCCGAACCTCGGCGCGTCGGCGCACGGAGGTGGGCGTCCGCCGGTTACGCTCGTCGAACACATGTTCGTGTCGTACGGAGGTCGGATGCGGGTCCTCGGAGTCGACCCGGGGCTCACCCGGTGTGGGTTCGGCCTGGTCGACGGCGCCCTCGGCGGCCCGCTCGAGCTGGTCGCCGTCGACGTCGTCCGTACGCCGACCGGCGATCCGCTCGCGATACGGCTGCTTGCGCTCGAGCGAGCACTGGAGAGCTGGATCGACAGTTACGGTCCCGATGCGGTGGCGGTGGAACGCGTCTTTGCGCAGGCGAACGTGACCACCGTGATGGGCACTGCCCAGGTCAGCGGCGTCGCGATCGTCACCGCGGCACGTCGCGGCGTACCCGTCGCGCTGCACACGCCGAGCGAGGTGAAGGCGGCCGTCACCGGCAGCGGACGCGCCGACAAGCAGCAGGTGACGTCGATGGTCACCCGGCTGCTGCGGCTGACCGAACGGCCGACGCCCGCCGACGCTGCCGACGCGCTCGCTCTGGCGATCTGTCATGCCTGGCGAGGGTCGGCCAACGCCCGTCTCGACGCCGCCGTCGCGAAGGCGAGGGCGACGACCCGATGATCGCGTTCGTTTCCGGGACGGTGGCCGCGCTGACCGTGGACTCCGCCGTCGTCGATGTCGGCGGGATGGGAATGTCGCTGCTGTGCGCGCCGTCGACGCTCGCCGGCCTGCGCGTCGGGCAGTCCGTCACGCTGGCCGCATCCCTCGTCGTACGTGAAGACTCGTTGACGCTCTACGGATTCGCCGACGACGACGAGCGCACGATGTTCGAGCTGGCCCAGACCGCCAGCGGCGTCGGGCCGAAGGTGGCCCAGGCGATGCTGGCCGTGCACGGCCCCGACTCGCTCCGGGCCGCGATCGCCGATGAGAATCTGGTCGCGCTCTGCAAGGTGCCCGGCATCGGCAAGAAGGGAGCACAGCGAATCGTGCTCGAGCTCAAGGACCGGATCGGGCCTGTCGGCACAACCGTTCCGGCTGGCTCCTCCGCGACCGCGTCGGCGGCCTGGCGCGACCAGGTGCGCGGCGCGCTGGTCGGCCTGGGCTGGTCGGTCCGCGAGGCCGAACAGGCCGTGGAGTCCGTTTCCGATGTCGCCACCAGCGCAGAGGGCGAGGACCGACCCGACGTCGCCATGCTGCTCCGGTCCGCCCTCCAGTCGCTGTCTCGGCCATGACCTCTCCGGATGACGAGCTGCTGATGGCCGCCCAGGCCGATTTCGACGATCGCGTCGCCGAGGCGGCTCTTCGGCCGCGGACCCTCGACGAACTGATCGGCCAGGAGCGGGTCCGAGAGCAGCTCGCGCTGATGCTGTCCGCAGCCCGGCAACGCGGCCGTGTTCCCGACCACGTCTTGGTCTCCGGGCCACCCGGACTCGGCAAGACCACGCTCGCCATCATCATCGCGGCCGAGATGGCGGCGCCGCTGCGGATCACGAGCGGTCCCGCGATCCAGCATGCCGGCGACCTGGCGGCGATCCTCTCCGGCCTGAACGACGGCGATGTCCTCTTCATGGACGAGATCCACCGGATGTCCCGACCCGCCGAGGAGATGCTGTACATGGCGATGGAGGACTTCCGGGTGGACGTCGTCGTCGGCAAGGGACCAGGAGCAACCGCGATCCCGCTCGAGATCCCGCCGTTCTGCCTGGTCGGCGCGACCACCCGTTCTGGCCTGCTCCCTGGTCCGCTGCGTGATCGGTTCGGATTCACCGCGCACCTGGAGTTCTACGGCGTCGACGACCTGGTCCGGATCGTGACCCGTTCGGCGGCACTGCTCGACGTCCGGATCGACGGCGCCGGTGCCGACGAGATCGGCTCGCGCTCCAGGGGCACACCCCGGATCGCTAACCGCCTGCTCCGACGGGTACGCGACTTCGCCCAGGTCCGAGCCGACGGGTGGGTCAGCGTGGACGTCGCTCGCGCTGCGCTCGAGCTCTTCGAGGTGGACATCCTCGGGCTGGACCGCCTCGACCGTGCCGTCCTCGACGCCCTGTGCCGCCGGTTCGGGGGCGGACCGGTCGGGCTCGGCACCCTCGCTGTCGCAGTTGGCGAGGAGCGCGAGACGGTCGAGGAGGTCGCCGAGCCGTTCCTCGTCCGGACCGGTTTCCTGGCTCGTACGCCGCGTGGGCGAGTGGCCACGCCGGCCGCCTGGCGGCACCTGGGGCTCAGCGCACCGGCGGGCGCCGCCGACCCTCCCGATCTCTTCGGTTGATCGGCGAGCGTACGGTTAGGTGATGTCTACGGGACAAGCAGACATGTCCTAGACTCCGCCCTTGGCCGTCTACCACCGGTCCGTTGTCATGTCGTCGAGTCGTACCGTGCCCGTGGCCGGTGCAACAGGGAGTCCGCCGAAGGTCATGTCCAGCAAGGATTACGTCCCGCTGCTCTATCTGTTGGCGATCCTCGTGGGTTTCTACCTGCTGTTCGTACGACCGCAGCGCAGCCGGGCGCGCAAGACGATGCAGATGCAGTCAGAGCTGCACGCCGGCGACCGGGTGATGCTGACCAGTGGAATCTTCGGGTCCGTAGTGGCCCTGCGCGATGACCAGATCGACGTGACCGTCGCCGATGGCGTCGTCATCACCGTCGACCGGCGCGCCGTCGGTGTGATCGTCGGCGGGGAGCGACCGTCGGACGCCAGACGCGATGACGCCAGACGCGATGACGCCAGACCGGATGACGCCAGACCGGATGACGCCAGACGCGATGACGCCAGACGCGATGACGCCAGACCGGATGACGCCAGACCGGATCATACGGACCGGGAAGACGGCTGACGTGGCGGCCAACAAGTCGCATCCGGCACGGACCCTGGTCATCTTCGTCCTGGTCGTCGCGGCGGGGCTCGCGGGAGCGATCTCGCTCGGGTCGTGGAAACCACGGCTCGGTCTCGACCTCCAGGGCGGCACCCGGATCACGTTGCAGGCCAAGGCCCAGGGCGGATCGGTGACGAAGGCGGCGATGGAGCAGGCGGTCAACATCATCCGCGAGCGCGTCAACGGCGTGGGTGTCGCCGAGTCGCAGGTGACGACCCTCGGTAGCGACGTGATCGTCGTCGAGATTCCCGGCACGGAGAACAAGTCCCTGGTCCGCACCGTCTCCCGCAGTGCCCAGCTCCGGTTCCGGATGGTGGCGATGCCACCGATCGGGCCGGCTGGAACGCCTCCGCCAACGACGACGCCGAGCACGTCGGGCACGACGGGCTCGACCGGCACCACAGGTACGCAAGGCACGACCGGTCCGACGGCAACCGTCCGCACCCCGAACGGTTCCGGTACGACCACGAGATCAAGCCGAACGACGACCTCCCCGACCACCGGCACGACGACCGCAAACGGCCGCCCGGCCGGCGCGTGGATGCTCGACGACGGCAACACCTCGGCCAAGAAGACGACGTCCGTCCCGACGACCGGGACGCCGACCGCCACCAAGGGGCCGGCCACCACCGGAACCACCAAGGGGCCGGCCACCACCGGAACGACTACCACGGGGCCGACCACCACCGGGACGCCCACCACCGGACCGACCGCCACCACACCGAGCAGCCACAGGCCGGTCTACCCGACCTCGAGCGACGGCGTGCCCGCTGCGCTGACTCCGCCGCACCTATACCACATCAAGGACCCGTTGATCTGGAAGCCGCCGACAGAGCTCCAGGTCAAGCTCTACTCGTTGAAGTGCCCCAAGGGAGGTGGCCCGGCGCCCGGGCAGCTGGACATCCCGTCGCAACCGCTGCTCGCGTGCGACGCCCAGGGAAACCGATACATTCTCAGCCCGGCGGTGATCGAGGGCACCCAACTCACGAACGCAGCGCCCGAGCTCCCACAGAGCGCGACGTCCTGGCTGGTGGCGCTGTCGTTCAACAGCTCGGCGAGCAAGACGTTCCTCGATGTGACGAGGTACATCGCGGGCACCGGCGGGCAGTTCGCAATCGTTCTCGACGGGTTGGTGGTCTCCGCTCCGACCGCGCAGCAGGCCATCGCCGGCGGTCAAGCGACCATCGAGGGCAACTTCACGCAGCAGAGCGCGACCGAGCTGGCGAACGTCTTGAAGTTCGGCGCCCTGCCGCTGAGCTTCCGGCTCCAAGGAGTCGAGGACGTCGGACCCCAGCTCGCGAGCAACCAGCTCAACGCCGGCATCGTCGCGGGCATCATCGGGATGATCCTGGTGGTCGGATACTGCATGCTCTACTACCGCGGCCTTTCGGTGGTGATCATCTCGTCGCTGCTGATCGCGGGCGTACTCACTTATGTGTGCGTGCTCCTCCTGGGCCACGCCTACGGCTTCACCTTGACCCTTCCCGGCATCGCAGGGTTCATCGTGGCGGTCGGCATCACCGCCGACTCGTTCATCGTCTACTTCGAACGAATACGCGACGAGGTGCGAGACGGCAGGTCGCTGCGGACCGCGGTCGAGGCCGGCTGGCGGCGCGCGAGGACGACGATCCTGGCGGCCGATTCGGTGTCGTTCCTCGCGGCCCTGGTGCTCTTCATCTTCGCCATCGACGTCATCAAGGGCTTCGCGTTCGCGCTTGGGCTCAGCACCCTGATCGACCTGTTCGTGGTGTTCTTGTTCACCAAGCCGATGGTGACCCTGCTGGCCCGGACCACGTTCTTCGGCCAGGGCCACAAGCTGTCCGGGCTCGACCGTCGGCACCTCGGCATCATTGCCCGGCCGCGAACCACGGAAGGCGACGCCTGATGTCGAGGCTGGGCAGGCTTGGTACCCGGCTATACGAGGGTGACGTCTCCGTTGACTTCGTCGGCCGGCGGCGCCTCTGGTACACGATCTCGGCCGTCATCGTGCTGCTGGCGATCGGTGGGCTGTTGTTCCGTGGCCTGAACTTCAGCATCGAGTTCAAGGGCGGCGTCGAGTTCGACGCGCGGCTCGCGAATCCCCCTGCACACATCGACGATGTGACCCAGGTGGTCAAGGACACCCAGATCGGGCATGCTGCCCATCCGGTCGTCGTGGCCGGCCCGTCGTCGTTGCGGATCACGACCGAGACGCTGACACCGGACGAGATCAGCGTTGTGCGGCAGGCTCTGTTGCAGTCCGGTGCGACCGAGGTCAACCCACGGTCGATCGGCGCGACCTGGGGAGGCCAGATCGCTCGCAAGGCACTCACGGGCCTGATCGTGTTTCTCATCTTGGTGGTCTTGTTCATCTGGGCGTACTTCCGCGAATGGCGAATGTCGGTGGCCGCGATCGTCGCCTTGGCGCACGACCTCGTCATCACCATCGGGGTGTACGCGCTGGCGGGCTTCGACGTCTCGCCCGCGACGGTGACCGGTCTGCTGACGATCCTCGGGTACTCGCTGTACGACACGGTCGTCGTCTTCGACAAGGTCCGCGAGAACACCCGCGGGATCGCCACGTCGACCCGCCGTACGTACGACGAGGCCGCGAACCTCGCGATCAACCAGACCCTGGTCCGGTCGATCAACACGTCGATCGCGGCGCTGCTGCCGGTCGGCGCGCTGCTGTACGTCGGAGCGTTCTACCTCGGGTCGGGTCCGCTCGAGGACCTGGCGCTTGCGCTGTTCGTCGGGATGGCAGCCGGGACGTACTCGTCGATCTTCATCGCCACCCCGCTCGCGGCCCAGCTCAAGATGCATGAACCGGCCATGGTTGCGCAGGCGAAGCGGGTCGTCTCGCGCCGCGCCTCGCAGGCGCGCCAGGTCGCCGTCGTGCCGACGGGCATCGACCCGGACGGCGCCGCGGTGGCGGCGACCGCACCGGTGCCGGTTCCACGTCCACACCGGACCGCTCGCCCGGTCAACAAGTCGGCCGCGAAACGGGCGCAACCACAGCGGCAGGCGCGGTCCAAGCGCAACCGCCGCTCATGACGGCGGCGGGGGACCGAGTGGCGGAGGTGGTAGCCGAACTGGTCCGTGACGTGCCCGACTTCCCTGAGCCTGGGGTCGTGTTCAAGGACATCGCCCCACTGCTCGCCGACGGGGTGGCCTTTGCCGATGTGGTGACCGCACTGGCCCGGCACGGACGCGGTGTCGGCGGACGACCGACCGTCGACAAGGTGGTCGGAATCGAGGCGCGCGGCTTCATCCTCGCTGCAGCGGTGGCGCTCAAGCTCGGCGTCGGGTTCGTGCCCGTACGCAAGCAGGGAAAGCTGCCGGGCCCAACCGAGCGAGAGTCGTACGCGCTCGAGTACGCCACCGCGGTCGTCGAGATGCAGAGCGACGCGCTGAAGCCCGGCGACCGCGTGCTGCTGGTCGACGACGTGCTCGCCACCGGGGGCACCATTGCCGCGACGGCCGCCCTGATCGGCCGATGCGGTGGCTCGGTCGAGTCAGTCGCGGTCCTCATCGAGCTGACCTTCCTCGGTGGCCGGGCTCGGATCGGTGATCTCGTCCTGCACTCCCTGGTCGCCGTCACGTGACGAAGGCGCCCGGCGACTCGACGGGCTGATGATTCGCTGCCGTCGAAGGTAGGCTTGGGGTTCGCAACCTGTGGAGTGATGACGTGCCGGACGAAGTTCTCAGCACCGCGGCGTCCGAACGGCCAACTGCCGAGCCCTCCGTTGCTGCGGTCCCCGCGGCGCCGCCGGAACCGCCCGCCCCAGCGCGGATGCGGACCAGGTTGGCGCGGCTCGGTCGTACCAGCAGCTCAAACCCCGCTCTCGAGCCGTTGTTCCGGATCGTCCGTGGGACGCATCCGAAGGCCGATCTCGCCGCCCTCGAACAGGCATACAAGACCGCCGAGCAGCACCATCGCGGACAGCTTCGACTGAGCGGCGATCCGTACATCACCCATCCGCTGGCCGTGACCTCGATCCTGGCCGAGATGGGAATGACCGTCCCGACGTTGGCCGCCGCACTCCTGCACGACACCGTCGAGGACACCTCGTACACGATCGAGGCGGTGAAGCGCGACTTCGGCGCCGAGGTCTCGTGGCTCGTCGACGGTGTGACCAAGCTCGACAAGGTGCGGTATGGCGATACCGCCGATGCGGAGACGATCCGAAAGATGGTCGTCGCGATGGCCCGCGACATCAGGGTCCTCGTCATCAAGCTTGCCGACCGGCTGCACAACATGCGGACACTGCGGTATCTGAAGCCCGAGAAGCAGGAACGCATCGCCAAAGAGACCCTGGAGATTTTCGCGCCGCTGGCGCACCGCCTCGGCATGAACACGATCAAGTGGGAGCTCGAGGACCTCTCGTTCGCGACCCTGCATCCCAAGGTGTACGACGAGATCGTCCGGATGGTCGCCGAGCGGGCGCCGGAGCGCGACGAGTTCCTCGCCAAGGTGATCGACCAGGTCCAGGGCGACCTGCGCGGCGCGAAGGTGAAGGCGACCGTCAGCGGCCGGCCGAAGCACTACTATTCGATCTACCAGAAGATGATCGTCAGGGGACGCGAGTTCAACGACATCTATGATCTGGTCGGGGTCCGCGTCCTCACCGAGTCCGTCCGTGACTGCTACGCCGCGCTCGGTGTGCTGCACGCCCGCTGGAACCCGGTGCCGGGCCGGTTCAAGGACTTCATCGCGATGCCGAAGTTCAACATGTACCAGTCCCTGCACACGACCGTGATGGGGCCGGAAGGGAAGTCGGTCGAGCTGCAGATCCGCTCGTACGGCATGCACCGCCGGGCCGAGTACGGTGTCGCGGCGCACTGGAAGTACAAGGAGGACGGGCGCAGCGGCAGGGAGCCGAGTCGTTCGATGGCCAGTGCGGAGACCAGGGTAGCCAACGCCGACATGGCCTGGGTCAAGGAGCTGATGGATTGGCAGCGCGAGACCGAGGATCCGGTCGAGTTCCTCGATTCGCTGCGGTTCGAGATCAACTCCAGCGAGGTGTACGTGTTCACCCCGCGAGGTGAGGTGGTTGCACTGCCGGCACAGGCGACGCCGGTCGACTTCGCGTACGCGATCCACACCGAGGTCGGTCACCACTGCATCGGCGCGCGTGTCAACGGCCGGCTTGTTCCGCTCGAGTCCCAGCTCGACAACGGCGACGTCGTCGAGATCTTCACATCCAAGGCTCCGAGCGCCGGACCGAGTCGAGACTGGCTCGGGTTCGTCAAGAGTCCGCGGGCGCGCAGCAAGATCCGGCAGTTCTTCACCAAGGAGCGTCGGGAGGAGGCGATCGAGCGGGGCAAGGACCTGATCGCCAAGCAGTTGCGGCGCGAGGGGCTGCCGTTGCAGCGGATGCTCACCCACGACACGCTGGCGGTTGTCGCCCGCGAACTGCGTCACGCCGACGTGTCGGCGTTGTACGCCGCGGTCGGCGAAGGGGGCACCACGGTGCAGGCCGTCGTACGACGGATCACCGAGGCGTTCGGTGGTGAAGACGCGGCAGCCGACGAAGCGGCCGAGGTCACGACGATCACCGGCGACGACCGGCGGCGTACCTCGCCTCGCGGCGACGCGGGCGTCATCCTCAAGGGCGCGAGCGACGTCTATGTGAAGCTGGCCCGCTGCTGCACGCCGGTTCCCGGTGACACGATCGTGGGGTTCGTGACCCGGACGACGGGGGTGTCCGTCCATCGTGCGGACTGTTCGAACGTCGCGAACCTCGCGACCCAGACCGGTCGGATGGTGGAGGTCGAGTGGGCACCGACGGCGCAGTCGATGTTCCTCGTCGCCATCCAGGTCGAAGCGCTGGACCGGGCGCGGCTGTTGTCGGATGTGACCCGGGTGCTGTCCGACATGCACCTGAACATCTTGTCGGCGTCGGTCGTCACAACTCGGGACCGGATCGCGAAGAGCCGGTTCACGTTCGAGATGGCGGACCCCAAGCACCTCGGCCACGTCCTCAAGGCCGTCCGCACGGTCGGCGGGGTCTTCGACGCCTACCGCGTCACCCAGTAACCCGGGCCCCGGACGCCGGCCGCTCCGGATCCCGGCCGCTCCGGACCCCCGCCATTTGCCATGCCAGCATGGCAAATGGTCGACTTCCCGCCGGATATGTCCGTTTCGGGCGACAACGTGCCATGCTGACATGGCAAATGGCCCCCACTGGGCAGGCGGCGCCCCACTCAGGCAAGACGGCTCTCCTCGGGCAAGGCCCCACGGGGCTAGGCGGTGGGGGTCGCGGTATCGGGTTTGCTGTCGATGCCGGCCTCGGTGCGCTGCGCGGAGGTGATCGGGGTCGGTGCACCCGTCAGCGGGTCGCCTCCCGAGGCGGTCTTGGGGAACGCGATCACGTCGCGGATCGACTCCGTTCCCGCGAGCAGGGCACACAGCCGGTCGATTCCCAACGCGATGCCGCCGTGCGGTGGCGGGCCGTACGCGAACGCCTCGAGCAGGAACCCGAACTGAGCCCGCGCCTGGTCAGGCGTCAGCCCGATCACGTCGAAGACGCGCTGTTGCATCTCGGCCCGGTGGATCCGGATCGAGCCGCCGCCGATCTCCGACCCGTTCAGCACCAGATCGTAAGCCTGGGACAGCGCATCACCCGGGGCATCCTGGAACGTCTCCGCGACGTCGGCGGTCGGTGCCGTGAACGGATGATGGATGGCCGTCCAGCCGTCGACCGTACGGGCGAACATCGGTGCGTCGACCACCCAGACGAACACCCACTGGCTTCGGTCGATGAGTCCGCAGCGTTCGCCGATCTCCACCCGGGTCGCGGCCAGCAGCGCGAGCGCGTCGTCGCGCGTCCCCGCGGCGAAGAACACGCAGTCACCGGGTCGTGCGCCGGCATGGGCGACGAGGCCGGCGCGCTCGTTTTCGGACAGGTTCTTCGCGACCGGTCCGCCGAGCTCGCCGTCATCCCCGACCAGGACGTACGCCAGACCCTTCGCGCCGTGCGAGCGAGCCCAGTCCTGCCAGGCGTCCAGCTCCCGGCGGGCCTGTCCGGCGCCGCCTGGCATCACGACCGCGCCGACGTGGAAGTCCGGCCGGGTCGGCTGGAAGACGCGGAACGGGGTGGCGGCGAAGTACGCGGTGAAGTCCACGAGCTCGCAGCCGAACCGCAGGTCGGGCCGGTCGATCCCGAACCGCGCCATCGCCTCGGCATACGTCATGTGCGGGATCGGCAGTTCGACGTCGTGACCGAGCAACTCGCGCCACAGCCGGGCCACCACCTCCTCGACGAGCGACTGGACGTCGGACGGGTCGCAGAAGCTCATCTCGATGTCGAGCTGCGTGAACTCGGGCTGCCGGTCGGCTCGGAAGTCCTCGTCGCGAAAGCAGCGCGCGATCTGGTAGTAGCGCTCCAGCCCGGCGACCATCAACAGCTGCTTGAAGAGCTGAGGCGACTGCGGCAACGCGTACCAGTTGCCGGGCTGGAGCCGGACCGGCACCAGGAAGTCGCGGGCGCCTTCTGGCGTCGACCGGGTGAGGTACGGCGTCTCGACGTCGAGGAAGTTGTGCGCGTCCATCACCTTCCGGATCAGCCGGGTCACCGCCGAGCGCAACCGGATGTTGCCGGCCATCTCCGTACGCCGCAGGTCCAGGTAACGGAACCGCAGCCGGGTCTCCTCGTTGACCTGGCTGGCAGCGCTGGATTCATCGTGATGGGCCTCGACCGGAAAGGGCAGCGGTGCGGACGCGCTGAGGACCTCGACAACCGACGCGATCACCTCGATCTCGCCGGTCGCGATCGCCGGGTTCGCATTCCCTTCCGGCCGCGCCACGACGTCGCCGACCACACGGAGACAGAACTCCGA
>JBBSHE010000069.1:0-10864 GCA_038253325.1 Propionibacteriales bacterium | reverse complement strand
GGGGGGGGGGGGCGCCGCCCCCCCCCCCCCCCCCCCCCCCCCCCCCACAACTCGGTGGGAATGCGAGAATCGGCGGCGGCGTCACCGACGGAACGTCTCTGGCGACGCGAGGAGGACCGAGGTGCGCGAACTCGTCGACGAGCTCCGACAGCGGCTCAGCGTCGTACGCCGGGGTGGCAGCGCCCGCGCGCGCGAGCGACACACCGCGCGGGGGAAGCTGCTCGTGCGCGACCGGGTCGACCGATTGCTCGACCCGGGGTCCCCGTTTCTGGAGCTGTCGGCTCTGGCGGCGTACGGCATGTACGACAACGCCGTGCCGAGCGCCGGGATCGTCACCGGGATCGGGCGCGTCAGCGGTCGCGAGTGCGTCGTCGTCGCCAACGACGCGACCGTCAAGGGGGGCACCTACTACCCGATGACGGTCAAGAAGCACCTGCGCGCGCAGGACGTCGCGCGCGCTAACCGGCTCCCGTGCATCTACCTCGTCGACTCCGGCGGCGCGTTCTTGCCTATGCAGGACGAGGTGTTCCCCGACCGCGACCATTTCGGGCGGATCTTCTACAACCAGGCGACGATGTCGGCCGCCGGCATCCCGCAGATCGCCGCCGTGCTGGGTTCCTGTACGGCGGGCGGCGCATACGTGCCGGCGATGTCCGACGAGAGCGTCATCGTCCGCGACCAGGGCACGATCTTCCTGGCCGGGCCCCCTCTGGTGAAGGCCGCGACGGGCGAGGTGGTCACCGCGGAGGAGCTCGGCGGCGGTGACGTGCACGCGCGCACGTCCGGCGTTGTCGACCACCTCGCAGCCGACGACTCCGAGGCGTTGGCGATCGTCCGGTCGATCGTCGGTACGTTCGAGCCCGCCTCGCCGCCGAGCCTCCCCCAGTACGAACCGGAGGAACCCACCGTCGATCCGTCCGACCTCTACGACGTCGTCCCGATCGACGCCCGGACTCCGTACGACGTGCGCGAGGTCGTCCGCCGGGTCGTCGACGGGTCGCGGCTGCACGAGTTCAAACAGCTGTACGGCGAGACGCTGGTGTGCGGATTCGCCCGGATCTGGGGCTACCCGGTCGGCATTGTCGCCAACAACGGGATCCTGTTCAGTGAGTCCAGCCTCAAGGGCGCGCACTTCATCGAACTCTGCAACCAACGGAAGATCCCGTTGGTGTTCCTGCAGAACATCACCGGCTTCATGGTGGGGCGCGAGTATGAGGCGGGCGGCATCGCCAAGGACGGGGCGAAGCTGGTGACCGCAGTCGCGTCGTCGGTCGTACCGAAGCTCACCGTGATCATCGGCGGCTCCTACGGTGCCGGCAACTACGGCATGTGCGGCCGCGCCTACGAGCCGCGGTTCCTCTGGATGTGGCCGAATGCACGGATCTCGGTGATGGGTGGTGACCAGGCGGCCGCGGTGCTCGCCACGGTCCGTCGCGACTCCCTCGCGGCGAGCCAAGAGGGGGGCGACGACAACGGTGACGCGTGGTCGGCCGAGGACGAGGAGGCGTTCAAGGCGCCGATCCGCGAGCAGTACGAGACGCAGGGCTCGCCGTACTACTCGACCGGACGACTGTGGGACGACGGCATCATCGACCCTGCGGACACCCGGCGGGTCCTCGGGCTGGGACTGAGCGCCGCCGCGCATGCGCCGGTCCCGGAACCGTCGTACGGGATCTGGCGGATGTGATGAGTCGCTTCGGGACGCTTCTCGTCGCCAACCGTGGCGAGATCGCGATCCGCGTGCTGCGGACGGCCGCGGCACGCGGCCTTCGCACGGTCGCCGTCTACAGCGATGCCGACCGCGAGGCGCCGCACGTACGCGAGGCGGATGCCGCGGTCCGGATCGGGCCCGCCGCGGCGCGCGCGTCGTACCTCGACGTCGATGCGCTTCTCGACGCCGCAAAGCGGTCGGGGGCGGACGCGGTTCATCCCGGCTACGGATTCTTGTCCGAGCATGCCCCGTTCGCGCGGGCGGTGGCCGCCGCCGGACTCGTGTTCATCGGGCCGCCGGCCGACGTGATGGAGGTGATGGGCCGCAAGGACCACGCACGCGAAATCGCGGTCCGAGCCGGCGTACCTGTCCTGCCGATCTTCGACTTGTCGGTACGTGACGGGGCTATCACCTTGTCTGGCGCCGACAAGTCGGTGTTTCCGGTGCTGGTCAAGGCGGCGGCCGGTGGAGGCGGCAAGGGCATCCGGATCGTGCGTACGCCGGCCGAGCTGCCGGCGGCCGTCGACGCGGCGGGGCGAGAAGCGATGGCCGCGTTCGGCGACGGCACGTTGCTGGTCGAGCGGTACGTCGAGTCCGGCCGACACATCGAGGTCCAGGTGTTCGCCGACGAGCACGGAAACGCGGTGCACCTCTTCGAGCGTGACTGCTCGGTGCAACGGCGGCATCAGAAGGTGATCGAGGAGGCTCCGGCCCCGACGATCTCGGATGCCTCGCGTCGGCTCGTCACGGAGTCGGCGCTCGCACTGTGCCGTGCCGTGGGATACGTCAACGCCGGCACTGTCGAGTTCCTGGCGACCGAGGACGACGCCTACTTCCTGGAGATGAACACCCGGCTCCAGGTGGAGCATCCGGTGACCGAGGCAGTCACCGGCATCGACCTGGTCGGCTGGCAGCTCGACGTCGCCCAGGGCCTTCCACTGCCACGGAAACAGGCGGAGATCACGTTGCGCGGGCACGCGATCGAGGCCCGCGTCTACGCAGAGGACGCGTTCGCGGGGTTCCTGCCCCAAGCCGGGATCGCCTCCGTCGTACGCTGGCCGGCCCGCGCCCGCGTCGACCAGGCACTGGAGCCGGGCCAGCTGGTCGGTACCAACTACGACCCGATGCTCGGCAAGGTCATCGCGACCGGGCAGACCAGGGAGGCGGCCCGGCAGTCGCTGGTGAGCGCCCTCGACGAGTCGGCGATCTTGGGACTGACGACCAACCTGGGGTTCCTGCGTCAGCTCGCGGCGTCTGCCGCGTACCGCGACGCCGTGGTCGACACCTCGTGGCTGGACTCCCATCCCGACGTGTTCGTGCTCACCACACCGACCGTCGCCTGGGCCATTGCCGCCTGGGCACTCGCCCACCCGTCCGTCGTGGTGCCGCCCCTCGGCCCGTTCGCCGCTGCCGACGGCTGGCGACTCGCCGGCCCACCCGCGGACGTACCCGTCATGCTCACGTCTGGAGGCGCCACGAAGACGCTTCACGTCAACCCGGCCGGAGAGTCGATCTCGTCGGAGTCCGGGTCGGTACGAGTGCGGTCGGTCGGCATCCGAGAGGGGGTGCTGCGTCTCGAGCTGGACGGCGAGGTCCACGACGCCGTGGTCGAGGTGACCGGGCACGAGGTGCTGGTGGCATACCAGGGCCAGACGTACGTCTTCGAGCGACCCGACGCGTTCCGTCCGGTGCCGATGTCACATCCGAGTGACGGAATGGTGAAGGCACCGATGCCGGGCACGATCCTCGCGGTCAATGTCGCGGTCGGTGATCGGGTGGCCGAGGGTGCGGCGTTGGGAGCGCTCGAAGCGATGAAGATGGAGCTGATGCTGAAGGCCCCGTTGGCCGGAACGGTTGCCGTCGTCGGCGCCTCGACCGGCGAGCAGGTGGCTCTCGGTCATCCGCTCTTCGTCATCGAACCGACCGATGCTGACGGCATGGAGACGCCATGAACCCGATGCCGACCGTTGTGCCCGCTGACGGCATGCCGCCCGCCGTCACCGTCTACGAGGTGGGTCCGCGCGACGGCCTTCAGAATGAGTCGGCGATCGTCCCCGTCGAGGTCAAGGCCGAGTTCATCAGGCGGCTCGTCGCTGCGGGGCTCACGACGGTCGAGACCACCAG
This sequence comes from Propionibacteriales bacterium, assembly GCA_038253325.1. Lineage (GTDB taxonomy): Bacteria > Actinomycetota > Actinomycetes > Propionibacteriales > Nocardioidaceae > JBBSHE01. The sequence goes on along the minus strand of JBBSHE010000069.1, from coordinate 7,029 downwards.
CTTCGTCCACCCGACCTGGGTGCCTCAGCTGGCGGACGCCGAGCAGCTGCTCGGTCTCCTCGACCTCCCCGACTCCGTTCGCGCCCCGGTGCTCGTCCCGAACGAGCGCGGCCTCGATCGAGCCCTGGCTCTCGGGGTGCGCCACGTGGCGGTGTTCGCCAGCGCAACCGAGACATTCGCCCGTCGCAACCTCAATCGCGGGCTCGACGAGCAGTACGCCATGTTCGCGCCGGTCATCAAGCGGGCACGGGATGCCGGATTGGACGTGCGTGGATACGTGTCGATGTGTTTCGGCGACCCCTGGGAGGGCGACGTCCCGGTCGGCCAGGTCGTGGTGGCTGGTGGCCGGTTGCTCGACCTCGGGGTCGACCAGCTGTCCCTCGGAGACACGATCGGCGTGGCGACCCCCGGCCAGGTCCGTGCGGTCCTGGGCGCCTTCAAGTCGGCGAGCGTACCGGTCGACCGAGTCGCCGTCCATTTCCACGACACGTACGGGCAGGCGTTGTCCAACACGCTGGCGGCCTTGCAGGCCGGGGTCACCACCGTCGACGCGTCGGCTGGTGGTCTCGGCGGGTGCCCGTACGCCGAGAGCGCGACCGGCAACCTGGCCACCGAGGACCTGGTGTGGCAGCTCAACGGCCTCGGGATCGAGACAGGCGTCGCCCTTGAGCCCTTGGTGGAGACGAGCCTGTGGATGGCCGAGCAGCTCGGACGCCCGAGTCCCTCCCGGGTCGTCCAGGCGCTCGGCTGACCAAGCCCGACCCGGCACCAACGGCTGGGACAACGCGGACTACTACCTCGCGAGGTCCCAGCCATACGCGGATCCCAGCCACGAGGACGAACCCAGCCATCGGCCGCTAGGGACGCCGACGGAGCTCGCGCGCGGCGTACTTTCCGATCTGGTACGTCGCGTAGCCGTCGGTGACGGCGCCGAAGCCACCGCCGAGGATCGGCGTCCGACGACCGATCACGCCGAGGGTACGTTTGCCGGTTGCCCGGGTGAGCAGCTCGATCGTGAGCTCCGACGCGATCTTCTGATTCAGGCTCTCGTCGTACGCCGGAGCGGTCGCGATCGCCATCGGCGACGTCGGCAGCTTCCGTTTCTTGACCAGTTCGGCCACGGTGTCCTCGCCGAGCATGCAGGCGAGAACGGCGTTTCGCACCCTCGGGTCGATGACGTCGTAACCACGCAGGTGCGCGATGCCCGCGATCAGGTGGCACTGGAGAACCGCGACACCTGCGAGGTTGGCCGGCAGCGCGACCGCGGTGGTGGCGATGCCGCCGAGGTTCGTCACGAAGCCCGACACGCCGGCGAGCCGGACGTGGGTGTCGACGAGGTCGCGGATCGCCTTGGCGGCGTCGCCGTCGTGCCGTTCGAGCTTCGCGTCGGCGTATGCCACGGCGCCCTTGAGCGGACCGAACCCGTCGATCGCCCGCTCGAATGCCTCGCGCACGAAATTGGTGGCGAACGCCGGCGTCTGGCTGCGGAGAAGCGGTTTGGCCAGCAGCTTTCCGGCCGACTTCGCAACACTCATGCCGTCTCCTACGCTCGTGTGGGCCGCACCCATGGTCGTCGGAGCGGTACTCCCAGCCTGCCACGTCGCGCCAACCCGGCGAGCGGTCGGCCCGGCGGGGCCGTGCGCGCGGCAGCACCCGGGAGGTGCAAACGGCTGGACGCGCAACCCACCGTTGGTCCGTGGCCGGTATCGACGACGCCTCAGCGCAGGAAGGCTCCATCGAAGGCACCTTCGTGCATGAGGTCTGGTCGAGCCGGCGCGGCAGGCAGAGGCCGAGTCGTGGATCCGCGGCGTTCTCACGCGAGAACACATCGCGGTGACCGGTCCGGTTCGGCAGCCACGGGTCAGGCCCTGGTCCACGCAGCTGACGGTTGCCACCGACCGCGGCACCATGTGGTTCAAGGAGAACACCGCCGCCATGCACTACGAGGCGGCGCTGTTCGAGCTGCTCGGCCGGATCGCGCCCGACCGCGTGATCGCGCCTGTTGCGGTCGACAGGGACCGGGGTTGGATGCTCACACCCGACGGTGGCGTCACAGTCCCGACACTCACCCGCACGGACGAGCAGATGTGGATCCGGATCGTCCGTGAGTACGCCGAGCTTCAGCGGACGGTCGCCGAGCGCCGGACCGAGGTGCTCGGCACGGGCGTACCGAGGCTGCGCCCGCTGGACACGCCGCAATGGGCGGCCCATCACGCGCGGGAGCTGGCCCGGACTGTCCGGGAATGACCCACGCCGCATCACGTCGGCGCAAGCTCGGCTGGGGTGAGCTGGCAACGTCGGGCGCTGACTGGCTGCGGAAGGCGACCGAGTTTCCACCGGCGGACCAGCCCGCCTGGCCCGGACGTGGCCCACGTCAAGGTGCGACGGTTCCGGCGGCCAGCTCCTCCGGCATGGCGACACCGGCTTCGCCGCTGTCGGCGACGTAGTCGGTCGGCTTGGTCTGGTCCGTACCCGCCGGCACCTTCAGCGCACGGAACAGCAACGTCAGCACGACGGCGACGACGAGGTTGATCACCAGCGCCGCCAAGCCGTAGTAGAGCTTGTCCTCACTCAGCTGCCAGCCGAAGATCTTGACGATCCCGACTGATCCACCGAAGTGTGAGCCAGGCTTGCCGACGGTCGGCACCTGGTAGGTCTGCCACGTACCCCAAGCCATCGCGACCGCCCACCCGGTCAGCAACGCGTACCGGTGCAGCCAGCGCGTGTAGAGCCCGATCACGATGGCCGGCAGCGTCTGCAGGATCCAGATCCCGCCGAGCAGCTGCAGGTTGATCGCGAACTCCTTGGGCATCACGATCACGAACAACAGTGCGCCCAGCTTGACAACCAGCGACGCGACCTTCGACTGCTGCGCCTCCTGCTGCTTGCTCGCGGCCGGATTGATGAACGCCTTGTAGATGTTGCGCGTCCACAAGTTTGCCGCTGCGATCGACATGATCGCCGCCGGGACGAGGGCACCGATGACGATCGCGGCGAACGCGACCCCGACGAACCAGCTCGGGAACTCCTGCCGGAACAGGGTGGGCAGCGCCTCCTGCGGGTTCGTCGTGGAGACACCGGCAGCGACGGCGGCGAAGCCGAGCAACGCGATCAGCCCCAGCAGGAAGGAATATGCAGGCAACAGCGCAGCATTTCGCCGGATCACGTTGCGGCTCTTCGTCGACAAGACGGCCGTCACGGAGTGCGGGTACATGAACAGCGCGAGTGCGGAGCCGAGCGCGAGCGAGGCGTACGCCCACTGCGCAGCCCCAGGAGGTAACAGACCCTTCCCGGATGCCGAACCGGCAGTGATTGCGTCGGCGTTGTCGGCATTGAACTTGTCGAAGCTGTTGCCGGCCGCGTCGAAGATCCCGCCCCAGCCGCCGAGCTTCGTCGGGAGATAGATGACTGCGACGATGACCACCAGGTAGATCAGGGCGTCCTTGACGAACGCGATCAACGCCGGCGCGCGCAGGCCCGACGAGTACGTGTACGCAGCCAGGATCACGAAGGCGAGGAACAGGGGCGCCTCTTTCCAGAACCAGTTGCCCGTCGCGCCGATCCCCATCACCTTGAGCACCACCTGGATGCCGACGAGCTGCAATGCGATGTACGGCATGGTGGCGAGGATTCCCGTGAATGCCACGACCAGCGACAGTCCCCTCGACTCGTACCTTCCCTCCACGAAGTCGGCGGGAGTGACGTATCCGTTCCGGTGCGCCACCGACCAGAGCCGGGGGATGAACGCGAAGATCAACGGATACACGATGATCGTGTACGGCACGGCGAAGAACCCGGTCACCGAACCCGCGTACAAGAGGGCCGGTACGGCGATGAACGTGTACGCCGTGTAGAGGTCGCCGCCGATCAGGAACCACGCGACGAACGTGCCGAAGCCGCGGCCGCCCAAGCCCCACTCGTCGAGGTTGTCGAGGGCAGGCACGCGGCGCCAGCGCGCGGCAGAGAAGCCGAGCAGCGTGACGAACAGGAAGAGGATGATGAAGATCGTGAACGTGACTCCGTTGACGTCCTTCATGCTCGCTCACCTCGCGACCGAGCGTCGTCGGAGCGGTTGTCATGGCCAACCACGATGCGGTAGCCGATGATCGTGCAGATTCCGGAGACGACGATCAGCGCGAACTGCCACCAGAAATAGAAGGGGAACCCGCCGAGCTTCGGATCTGTCTTCGCGTAGGTGCTGACCAGCAGGGGCAAGATGACGGGGATCGCCAGTATCACGCCGGCTATCACCAGCGGTAGGCGAGACTTGGTTCCTCGGTCCGGTTGCGGCATGCCGACTCCTTCCAGACTCCGCGACGCCACCACGTGCCGCGGTGGTCCGTGACGTTACAACGAGAACGTGCCGGTGGGAAGGTGTCGTCATGGCTGGTGCCGCCGGTTCGATGCCGTGGAACGCCGATCCCGCGCGCTGGCCACCGTACGACTTGATCGGGTTGGGCTCGGTCATCGACCCGGACGTGGTGCTCGAGGCCTATCGGAGCGGGGTGTTCCCGATGCCGGTCGATTCGGGTCGGGTCGGATGGTGGTCCCCGCTTCGCCGCGGTGTCCTTCCCGTCGACGGTCTGCGGGTGACGCGTTCGATGCGGCGATCTGCCCGCCGTTACTCGACGACGGTTGACGCGGCGTTCGAGGATGTGCTGATCGGCTGTGGCGATCCTGGCCGGACCGGCGGATGGATCGACCGGCGGGTCGTTGCGGCGTACACAGAGTTACACCGGCGCGGTCGCGCTCACTCGATCGAGGTGTGGCAAGACGGGACGCTTACTGGAGGGCTGTACGGCGTCGCGCTCGGCGGACTCTTCGCGGGGGAGTCCATGTTCTCCCGTCAGCGTGACGCGTCGAAGGTCGCGCTGATGAGGCTCGCCGACATCTTGACGGACGGGATCGAGGGTCGGCTGTTCGACGTGCAGTGGCGGACGGACCATCTCGCCTCGCTGGGAACGGTGGAGATCGACCGGGCAGAGTTCCTACGGCGGCTCAGGAAGGCGCTGGTGCTCGCAGAACCCGATTGGGGACGAGGTCCAGCCTGAGCCGATCAGTCAGCCGGCGTTCCGTTGACCGCGGAACAGCCAGTCGGACAATGACGCAGCATCATCGCCAGATGGGTCATCGCCGGAAGGGTCACCGCCGGAAGGGTTGGGCGGTGGCGGGGGTGGGCCGGTGTAGGGCGAGGGTGGGCCGGCGTACTGGGGTGGTGGCCCTGCGTTCTGGGGTGGTGGACCGGTGTATGGCGAGGGCGGGCCGGCGTACTGGGGTGGTGGCCCTGCGTTCGGGGGTGGTGGGCCGGTGTATGGCGAGGGTGCGCCGGCGTACTGGGGTGGTGGCCCTGCGTTCTGGGGTGGTGGGCCGGTGTATGGCGAGGGTGCGCCGGCGTACTGGGGTGGTGGGCCGGCGTACGGCGGGGGGTAGGGGTTGGGCTGCGGGGGCTGGCTCGGCGGAGCAGCGTGCCGCGGGCCGGGAACTCGAGCAGTAGGCGTCGGAGCGGGCGAGTTCCTTGCCGGTGAACTCTGAGCCAGGGCCGCTTGTCGCCACGCGTCGTCGATCGCTCCGGTCCGGACCGGTTCGCCAACGGAATCGGTCGACGGGTTCGGTCGGCTGTCGAGCCCCTCGACGAGAGCATCGACAAAGTCGCTCACGTCGGCGCGGTTCAGGCGAAACGTAGCGCTGCACATCTGCCCACGCCACATGCTGAGCACCACGACGTCCGCATCATGATGCCAGGTGAGCCGCAGGGCGCGGCCGCTCCCGCGGGCGTCGAGGAACACCTCACCGTGTGAGGCGAGGCCGGACGTTTCTGGCATGCGGGCCATCATGCCCGCCTTCCGGACTCCGATCAACAGGTGCTCGCGCATTGCGCGAACCGCTCCTACGGCCGATGGGAGACACTGTGAGGATGCCGGAGCTCCCCGAGGTCCAGTCCCTCGCCCACGATCTGGCCCCCCGGTTGGACCGTCGGGCGATCGCGCGCATCGACGTCGTCACGTTCGCGGCACTGAAGACGTTCGATCCCCCGGTGTCGGCTGTCTACGGGATGTTCGTCGCAGGGGTGGATCGGCATGGGAAGTTTCTCGATCTCGAGCTCGACGGTCTGCACCTCGTCGTCCATCTCGCCCGCGGTGGCTGGATCCGCTGGCGCGACCACATCGACCCCAAGCCCGCTCGGGCGAGCAAGGGTCCGCTCGCAGTTCGCGTGCTCCTCGACGACGGGTCGGGGCTCGACATCACCGAGGCAGGAACGAAGAAGCGTCTCGCCGTGTACGTCGTGCGGGAACCCCGCGACGTCCCCGGCATCGCGCGACTCGGACCCGATCCGCTGTCCGACGACTTCACCGTCGAGCGGCTTCGGGAGATCATCGGACGCGCCGGCCGGTCGCAGATCAAGGGACTCCTCCGCGACCAGTCGGTGATCGCGGGCATCGGCAACGCGTACTCCGACGAGATCTTGCACGTGGCGAAAATGTCTCCGTTCAAGCCGGCGGCGATGAGCGCCGAGGAGTCGCAGGTGTTGTACGACGCGCTCCGATCGACGCTGATCGACGCGGTCGGGCGGTCGGACGGCCTCGACGCGAGTGAGTTGAAGAAGGAGAAGCGGTCCGGTCTCCGCGTTCACGGCCGGACCGGCGAACCATGCCCGGTCTGTGGGGACACCGTTCGGGAGGTGTCCTTCGCCGACTCTTCGCTCCAGTACTGTCCGACCTGCCAGACGGGTGGCAAACCTCTCGCGGACCGACGACTGTCCCGTCTGCTCAAGTAGCCGACGTCGTCGTATTGGATACCTCTCCCTAGTGATGGTGTCCGGGTGGGTGCGAAGGCGATCTTCGGTACGCTCATCGATGTTGCGTCGTGAGATCAGAACAAGGGGGCCGTCCCATGCAGTGTCCGCGTTGCGGTAACCAGAATGCGCCCGGCACGCAGCAGTGCACCCGGTGCGGACTCGCATTGGCCGCGGGAGGGTCGCAGTCGACTCCGACGACCCCGACTCCGACGACCCCGACTCCGACGACCCCG
>JBBSHE010000068.1:0-11619 GCA_038253325.1 Propionibacteriales bacterium | reverse complement strand
CGGACCTTGTCCCGATCGGACCTTGTCCCGATCGGCTGGGAGTTCGTGAGGCAATACCTCGCGTACTCCCAGCCACAGCGGGGTGACCGACGAGATCTCACCCCGCTGAGGCACCCATCGGGTGACGACCGAGAGCGCGCATCCGGCTTAGACTCCCGACGATGACGATCCAGATCGCGCCCAGCCTGCTGGCGGCGAACTTCGCGAACCTCGAGTCAGACATCGCGACGATCCCGAGTGCCGACTGGCTGCATATCGACGTGATGGACAACCACTTTGTCCCCAACCTGACGCTCGGGCCGCAGACCGTGGAGGCTTTGGCGAGCACCACCAGCCACCCGCTCGACTGCCACCTGATGATCGATGACCCGGAACGCTGGTCCAAGGGGTACGTCGAGGCCGGAGCCGGCAGCGTGACGTTCCATGTCGAGGCTTCCGGCGATCCGGTCGCGCTGGCCCGTGAGCTGCGTGCGCAGGGAGCGCGGGCTGGCGCGGCGTTCAAGCCGGCGACCGCGCTGGACGGTTACGCGGGCCTCATTCCCGAGCTCGACATGGTGCTCGTGATGACCGTCGAGCCCGGCTTCGGCGGCCAGGCGTTCATGGACGAGTGCATCCCCAAGATCCGGGCAGCCCGCGACCTGATCGCTCGGTACGGCGGAGAGGTCTGGTTACAAGTCGACGGGGGAGTGTCGGACGAGACGATCGAGCGCTGCGCCGAGGCTGGCGCGGATATGTTTGTCGCCGGCTCGGCTGTGTTCGGCGCCACCGACCCCGACGCGGCCATCCATCAACTACGAACGCTCGCCGCTGGCGGGACCTGAGGGCGGCGTTTCACCGGTGCGGCGGACGAGGTCAGGGAGTGTCCAGCCCGCCGGGTCGTGCGCGTTCGTCGCAACGTTGGTCGACCCGGGCGCGATCTGCGGCCAGTCGGTCTGGTCGGCGTGCGGTCCCGGTCATGGATGGCAGCGATGGCGGGCTGGAGCTGGTATTCGCCGACGCCTCCCTGGCGAACCGCGCGGTTGACGAGGGCGACCCTGCGGGCCCTGCAGAGAAGTCCGTCGTCCCCGAGGGATGCGACAGATCGCGAACTGTTGGCCAGGGCCGGGGGAGGAGTGGCACAATGGCGGTGACGAGTCAATGCACTCGCGTGCACCGGGGTCGGTGAAAATCCGAACCGGCGGTGATAGTCCGCGACCCGACCGCAGCCAGCGGCCGGTTGACCAGGTGAAACTCCTGGACCGACGGTAAGAGTCCGGATGGGAGGTAGCACGCCGCCGCACCGTCTCGCGTCCCGCCGCCGCCCAGGCGCCGGCTCTCGCGACCGGTGTAGCCGTCCGTCCCCGGCGTACGTGGGTCCGGGAACGAGAGGCCGTTCGATGGCCACCAAGGCCGAGCAGCACGCCATGGCGCGGGCGCTTGCGCTCGCCGCGGTCCCGGGCTGGCGAGACCCGAACCCGCGGGTCGGGGCGATCGTGCTGGACGCCGACAGCCGGGAGGTCGCCGCCAGTTGGCACCGCGGATCCGGTACCGCTCACGCGGAGGACGCAGCGCTCCGGCTCGCCGCCGAGGCTGCCCGAGGCTCGACCGTCGTCGTGACCCTGGAGCCGTGCAACGCCGAGACGGCGACGCCGGCTTGTGCCCGGCTGCTCGTCGACGCGGGTGTCCGACGGGTCGTGTACGCCGTCGACGACCCGAATCCATGTGCATGTGGTGGCGCCGACCGGCTGCGGGCCGCAGGTCTCGACGTCGAGTCCGGTGTGCTCGCAGCGGAGGCCGAGCGGCTCAACGAGTACTGGCTCTTCGCGATGCGGCGAGACCGCCCGTACGTGACTTGGAAGCTCGCCACCACACTCCACGGCCGGTCGGCCGCTGCCGACGGGTCCAGCCGGTGGATCACCGGCGTGGATGCGCGTCGTGACGTGCACCGGCTCCGGGGGACGGCGGACACGATCCTGGTCGGTACCGGCACCGTGCTGCGGGATGACCCGTGGCTTGTCCTTCGCGACGAGTCAGAGGACCCGCTGTCCCGCGGCCGACAGCCCCGCCGGGCGGTGATGGGGTTGACGCCGATCCCGGCGGCCGCCCGGGTGCTCGACGCCGCCGCCGAGACCGTGATGCTCGAGACCCGCGAACCCGAACAGGGGCTGAAGGAGCTCCGTCGGCTCGGTTCACAACATGTCTGGCTCGAAGGCGGCCCCCGGCTCGCCGCCGGTTTCCTGCACGCGGGACTGGTGGACCGCTGCATCGCGTGCGTCGCTCCGGCGTTCCTGGGAGCCGGCGTCGCCGCCGTCGCCGGCCTGGGGATCGAGACGGTGGACCAGATCGAACGGTTCCGGCTCACCGACGCCGAACGGGTCGGCGACGACGTACGGCTCACTATGGAAAGGCCCGGCTGATGTCGAACACATTCATCGAAGCTGACGGGAAGGCTGGTGCGGCATGAGTCTCGTACACACCCTGCTCGACGGGTACTGGACGATCGGCGGCAAGCCCGTCCTCGTCCGAGAGGTCGTCGGCAACGGATTCGGACTCGCGAGCGCGCTGTTCGGCATGCGCCGAAAGACCTGGGCATGGCCGGTCGGGATGATCGGCAACGCGCTGCTCCTCACGGTGTTCGTCAGCGGCATCTTCGACAAGCCGCAGACCCATGACCTGTGGGGGCAGGCGGGACGACAGGTCTTCTTCTTCGTGGTCAGCGCGTACGGCTGGGTGCGGTGGGCTCAGAGTGTCCGCCGCGGCGGCGCCGGCGACGGTGGCGCGATCGCGCCACGCTGGGCGAACGCGAACGAGCTACGCGCTCTCGTCGCCGCCGCCGGGGTCATGATGGCGGTGTTCATCCCGGTGCTGCACTGGCTGAACTCGTTCAACCCCCCGGCCGACGCGTGGATCCTGACCGGCAGCATCCTGGCGACGTACGGGATGGCGCGCGGGCTGGTCGAGTTCTGGTGGATCTGGATCGGCGTCGACGCGGTCGGTGTCCCCCTGTTGATCCGTGCCACGTACTACCCGAGCGCGGTCATGTACCTGGTCTACGGCGGGTTCTGCCTGTGGGGATTCGTCGTCTGGTCGCGGGTCCAGCGCCGCCTGGACGCCGCCCTCGAAGCGGATGCCGAGCGGTCGGCGGTCGGCGAGACGACCGTGCCCGCCTGACGCGCCCGGCGGTCGGCGAGACGACCGTGCCCGCCTGATGCGCCCCGGCGTGTTGATCGAGCACAGCTGTTGTCGGACCGGGCGGAGGGGTGGGCGGCTCCGAGCGACCCCCCCCACCCCCCGCGACTCAGGTCAGCAGACGTGTTCGTTCTGCTGGCAGTTCACCGCGTAGTCGTCGGCGTAGTTGTACAGCCTGTCTGTGCCCAACGAGATCCGGTCCACCCGGTAGCTGCCTTCCACGTCGAACTCCATGAACGTGTCGATGACAACCTCCTCCGGGTGCTGGTTGGCGAACGACTGCCAGGCCGACCGCCTCTTGTCGGACGAGTACACCGTGTCGATCGTCCCGCCTCCGCTGGTGACGTGGAATGAGCAGACGGGCGTTGTCCCGTCACCCTTGATCCCGATGAAGCCGGTGAAGTCGGCGCGTGACCAGTTGCTGGTGCCGATCTGGCGGTTGCACGTACTGCCGTCCAGGAAGGCGACGTCACCGCTCTGGAAGTCGACGCTGATCCTGGGCGCCCCACCCTTCAGGTACTGAGGGTCCGCGTTGTAGTCGTACGACAGGTTCTGAACGTGGTCGGCGGTTTTGTCGACGTGCAGCGAAGTACCGGTGTAGGCGTCCGCGTCCTCGCTCGAGACGGGAGGATTGCTCTCGCACACTGTCACGAACAGCGCCCGGTGGTTGGTGTCCAGCGGAGAGTCCCCTGCCGTCGTGGTCTGCCTGGCGTTCAGCCAGCGGTTCTGCGAGCAGAGACTCGGAGTCTGGTCGCCACTGGCCGTGTCAGTGGTGGTTGCTCGTGAGTGCATGATATTGCCTGCTAGCTTGACGGGCTGGCCGTTGCCTTCGGCGACGGCGCCGCCGGCGACGGCAACGAGCGCGGTTGCGGCGGCCAGGATGCCGACGACCTTGAGTTTTGTACGCATTACGTTGCTCCGATGGTTATAGACGATTTGACCGGTTTCACCATAGGGCAGCCGGTTACGGTGGGCAACCCCTTCTCACTTAGCGTGACGAAGCGACCCCGGTGGAAGGTGCCGGGGACACGTTGGCCCGCTGTGGGCAGATGGCTCCCGCAGTAGCCCGCTCTCCGTCGGGGCTCAGGCGCGTTGTCTGCTGCTCAGTCGCCGTCGCGGCGTTCGATCGAGCGCTCCTGGTTGCGGGCCCGGGTGCGGAGCGCCTTGAGCTCGCGACCGCGGCGCTTGCGCGTCTCCCACCCGTACACCGCGACGACGGCGCCGACCGCGGCGACGAGTGCGCCGACCAGCGACGCACCCCGGAAGGCGGGCGCGTCGACGTCAAGGATGCGCTGGCCGGCATGCGCCGCGTTGCCGTTGCCGAGCACGATCCCGAGCGTCATCAGGTTCGGCAGGGCCAGCAGCAGGGCGATGACCGCGATGCCGAGCCTGGTCTTCCAGGTGAACCGCCGGCGGGCGGCCTGCCGCACGACGACCAGCGGGATGAACGTGAAGACGATGCCGTAGAACAGTCCCCAGAGCGTCCCGTTGGTGAAGCTGCCGTTCACCTGGTCGCCGACCCGATGCGCCCACCACCGGGGGACGAAGGCCGAGGCGAACCACGCGCTCAGGAACAGCACCACCACGACGACCAGCGCCCACACGACTCGGCGCTTCCGGTCGGTGGGCTGCTTGCGAGGACGAGCCGTGCCCTGGTTCGGTTGCTCGCTCACGTACGCATCATGTCAGTCGCGGTCCCGAGCCGCCGAGCCTGCCGGAACGCGGCACGACCAGGTCGCGCACATGCTGACGACTCAGGGCAGCCGACGTCCCGTCCGAAAACAACGGCTGACGAAGTGAGCGCAGCGACGCTCGTTTCGTCAGCCAGTCGCTCGTCGGCCCGGGACGTTGTGCTCGAACGACGGTCAGCGGTACGTGGGCTTCTCGAAGTCGAAACGTGAGCCCGCGTCCCATGCCGCCCGCTGGTTGCCGTACGCGGGGATGCCGCCGGCCCGGTCGATCATCCGGGCCAGGTGCATCAGGTTCCAGGTCATAAACGTCGTGTTGCGGTTGGTGAACTCGTTCTCGGGGCCACCCGAGCCCTCGTCGAGGTACGACGGCCCGGGGCCGGCCTCGCCGATCCAGCCGGCGTCGGCCTGCGGCGGGATGACGTACCCGATGTGCTGGAGGCTGTAGAGGATGTCCATCGCGCAGTGCTTGATCCCGTCCTCGTTCCCGGTGATGAGCGCACCGCCGACCCGGCCGTAGAACGACCACTGGCCCTGCTCGTTGAGGTCGCCGGAGTTCGCGTACAACCGTTCGATCACCTGCTTGGTGACGCTGGAGTTGTCGCCGAGCCAGATCGGGCCGGCGATGACCAGGATGTTGGACGCCATCACCCGCTTGTGGATGGCCGGCCACTCGTCGGTGGCCCACCCGTGCTCGGTCATGTCCGGGTACACGCCGGTGGCGATGTCGTGGTCGACGGCCCGCAGCACCTCGACCTCGACGCCGTGCTTGCGCATGATGGCCACGCTGATGTCGACCAGCCCCTGGGTGTTGCTGCGTTCGGGCGACCTCTTCAATGTGCAGTTGACGAACATCGCCCGCAGGCCGCTGAAGTCCCATTCCGCACCGGAGTCGTCGGTCATGTCGTCACTGTGGGGCGCCGGACGCGACTGCGCAACCGGTCGGCCGTCTCGTCACCGGACCGTAAGACCACCTGTCCGGGGGTCTCCCGGTCGTTAGGCTGGACGGGCGATGAAGACATTCGACGAGCTGTTCACGGAGCTGAGCGACAAGGCCGCGGCCGGATCCGCCGGCTCCGCCACGGTGCGAGCCCTCGACGGCGGGATCCACGAGATCGGCAAGAAGCTCGTGGAGGAGGCCGCCGAGGCGTGGATGGCCGCGGAGTACGAGTCGGACGCACGCCTCGCCGCAGAGATCAGCCAGCTGCTCTACCACGCGCAGGTGCTGATGCTGGCTCGTGGCCTGCCGCTCGACGCGGTCTACGAGCACCTGTAAGGAGGTGACTGACGCCATGCTGAGGGTCGCCGTACCGAACAAGGGATCGCTTTCCGAATCCGCTCAGGGCATGCTCCGGGAGGCCGGTTACCGCCAGCGCAGGGACCACCGAGACCTGGTGCTCGCTGACCCGGACAACGAGGTCGAGTTCTTCTATCTGCGCCCGCGCGACATTGCCGTCTACGTCGGCGAGGGCACGCTCGACGTCGGGCTGACCGGCCGAGACCTGGTTCTCGACTCGGGCGCGGCCGTCCGGGAGCGACTCGCGCTTCAGTTCGGCACCTCACGGTTCTGGCTCGCCGCACCGCCAGGACGGCTGCACGAGCTGTCCGATCTGGACGGCTCTCGGATCGCGACGGCGTACCCGGGTCTCGTCTCGGATTTCCTCAAGGAGAAGTCGATCACGGCGCACGTGATCCGGCTCGACGGCGCGGTGGAGTCCGCCATCCGGCTCGGCGTTGCCGACGTCATCGCCGACGTCGTGGAGACCGGCACCAGCATGAGCCAGGCCGGCCTCGAGCTGTTCAATGAGCCGATCCTCGAGTCCGACGCCGTCCTCGTGACCCGGAACGGCGCCGACGACCCCGAGGGCTACGACGTCTTCGTACGCCGGCTCGAAGGTGTCCTGGTGGCCCGGAACTTCGTGATGATGGACTACGACATCGAGGTCGGCAACGTCGAGGCGGCGTGCCACCTGACGCCCGGGATCGAGTCGCCAACCGTCTCGCCGTTGCGACGCGAGGGCTGGGTCGCGGTCCGCTCGATGGTCCCGCGGACCGACGCGCACAAGGTCATGGACAGGTTGTACTCGCTCGGCGCCCGCGGGATCCTGGTCACCGACATCCACGCCTGCCGCCTGTAGGGCGCCGTGACACCCGGTCCGCACCTCCCGAAGACGTACCGCCCGGCCGCGACCCGGATCGTCGCCAGCGTCGCGGCCAACTGCCTGGTCGCCGTCATCGTGGTCGGTTGGATCGCGTTGCCTGCCAAGTCGAAAGCCGACTTCGACTGGTACCAGCGGATCACCCTGATCTCGGTGTTCGCCTCGTTCCTGGTGGTCCTGTGGGGAGTCGGGCGGTGCAAGCTGGTCGCCGAGGACACGGGTTTGACCGTCACGAACATCTTCAGCACTCGCAGGTACGACTGGGCGCAGGCGGTCGCCCTCGAGTTCGGCGGCAGCGCACCGTGGGCAGTCCTCGATCTCAGCGACGGGACGAGTACCAACGTGATGGCGCTGCAGGCCGTCGACGGCAACCGGGCGTCGCGGTCGGCACGCGAGCTGGCGGGGATCATCGCAGCGAAGACCCGAGCCGACCGCAACGATTAGCCATCGTCGCCCGTGAGACCCACCCCGCATCGGCCGGCGACAGCGCCGGCGGGCTACAGCATCGGCCGGCGACAGCGCCGGCGGGCGACCGCGCCGGCGGCGAGAGCTGATCCGCGCGAACCGCTGTCGGTTTCCCACGTTTACATGGGACGTCTGCGCTTCACCCAGGAAATTTCCTGGGTGAAGCGCAGAGAACCTGGGTGAAGTCCGGCTCCTGTCAAAGGCTCGCAGCGGGACTTCCCGAAGCCCGGCCAACCGGTTCGTCGATCGACGGGGCCGCGGCGGCCAGCGCGGTGATCGCGCCGACGAAGCAGTCCATCGGCGGGGTGACGAGGCCCGCACCGACCTGGCCGACCCCGGCGACCTTACCGGCCATACCGGTGTTGATCTGCGGGAGTACGCCGGTGCGGACCACGGCGGTCACGTCGATGCCGGTCGCGGTGCCGCGGAACTCGAGGGCGGGGATCGCCCAGGCCGGGTTCTCACCCACGCAGATGTCGTACATCCGGGCGGTGGTCGCGATCGCGTCGGAGGCGGTGCCGCCGACGAACCGGACGATCGCGGGCGCGGTCGCCATCGCGAAGCCGCCGAGGCCGGCGGTCTCGGTGATCGCGGAGTCACCGATGTCGGGGTTGGCGTCGTCCGGTCCGAAGCTGCCGAGATACATGCCGTCGGCAAGCTGGGCGGGGCCGGTGAACCACTCGTCGCCGGTGCCCGACACCTGGAGGCCGAAGTCCGTACCGTTGCGAGCCATTGTCGTCACGACGGTGGACCCGGCGATACCCGACCCGGCAGCCGTCACGAGTTTGCACGCAGGCATCACGAGGTTGAGGAAGAAGTGGTCGTTGCCGGACACGAACCGCACGACGTCGGCCAGGTCCGAACCGTCGAGCCCGGCGGTGACCAACGCGGGCAGCCACTCCTTGAGCAGCATCAGCGTGCCGGCCCGGTTCCGGTTGTGCCCCTCGTCTCCCATCTGCACCATCTGTGCGACGATCGCCTTGACGTCGATCGGCCCGGTCGCACGGGTCGCTGCCTGCAACGCTGGGCCGAGGACGTCGGTCATCCAGTGCAACCGCTCGATGACCTCCGCGCCGTACGCCCCGTAGCGCAGCACCTTGCCGAGGCCTTCGTTGAGCGAGCACCAGGCCCGCCGGCCTTGGGTTGCGTCGTCCAGCTCGAACATCCACATCGACGGCGACACGACGCCCGCCATCGGGCCGACTGCGCCGCGGTGATGGCACGGCTCGAAGATGTACGACCCCCGCGCCAGCTCCGCCTCGGCGGTCTCGGGTGTGTCCGCCCACCCCTCGAACAGGACGGCGCCGATCAGCGCGCCCTTGAGGGGACCCGAGGCGTTATCCCAGGTGATGGGCGGTCCGGCGTGGAGGAACTGCCCGGGCTCGAGGCCGAGGACGTCGCGGGCCGGCCGGACGTCGACCAGGCTCGCCTGGGCGCTCAGCATCGCATCGAGTGCAGCCTGGTTGGCGTCGGTCCGGCGCGGGTCGAGCATCACCTGCTGGACAGCGTCCTCAGTACCCGCAACCGGCGGTTGCCAGTCGACCCGGACGGTCGGCACACCTTGGTTGTCGAGGGCGTCGCTGAGGATGCCGACCCCGGCGGTGACGACGGTCGGGTTCGGGTCCATGACGCTCACGGCTTCGCCGCCAGGTCGAGGGCCTCGCGGGTCGCGGCGGCATTGGAGCGGTGGACGATCGCGCCCGCGTCGGCGAGTCGGCGGGCGGTGTCGTCCGAGCCCTGCGGGTCGTCTCGGGTCCCGATCAGGCTGACCACAAGCGGCTTCGCTGCGGCGCGGACGACGGGTACCAGATCGGCGGCCGGGTCCGGATGTGCTCCGTGGCCGAGGACCACGTCGAGCAGCACGACACCGCAGGCGCGATCGGCCAGCTCCGCGATCAGTCGCTGCAGCCGCAGGCTCGGGTCGATCATCGGGTGCGGACGCCCGGACGTGAGCTGATCGTCGCCGAAGTCGATGAACGTGTGCCCGCGGGCCGTGAGGTGTTCGTCCAGCCGGTCCGCCGCGTCCTTCGCGATGTTGGATGCGACCCGGTGACCGGCGGCGGTCGCGATCAAGCGGGCCTCCTCGCAAAGCGTCCCACCGACGAACAGCCCGCGTACGTAGCCGCGAGAGCGGGTGGCGGTGCCGCCGATCCGCGGTGGCGGCAGCCAGTGTCCGCCGACGGCGGTGACGGCGGCCTCGGCAGTCGCGGTGACGTCGGGCTGTTCCGGGCCGAGGTAGCCCAGGATCACCCGCGTCCGAAGCGACCACAGATGCTCCGACACCCTCTCGGCCGACGCCGGCGCCGGGGTCTTGGAGAGCAGCACGATCAGATCGACGGAATCGTCGGCTTCGAGCAGGTCGAGCGCGGCGAGCGTCGACCGGCCGCTCACCTGCTCCGACAGGTCGCGCCCGCCCACGCCGAGGCAGTACGTGACACCGACGTCGGCGCCGTCGAGCAGGGCCAGCATCTGTTGGGCGCCCGTCCCCGATGCGGCCACGATGCCGACGGGGCCGGGCCGGACGACGTTGGCGAACCCGAGCCCGACGCCGGCGATCACCGCGGTCCCGCAGTCCGGGCCCATCACCAACCGCCCGCGTGCGGCCGCCAGGTCCTTCAGCCGGGTCTCTTCGGCGAGGCCGACGTTGTCGCTGAAAATCATCACGTCGAGGTCGTTCGCGAGGGCGTCCGCGGCGTCGATTGCCGCCACTCGGCCCGGCGTGCTGACCAGCGCGAGACTAGCGTCGGCGCGCCGCGCCGCGGCCGTGATGGAACGCGCCGGTAGATCGCCAGGTCCCCCGGCCATGGTCGTCGGCCGACGGTCCAGGGAAGCCTCGACCGCGTCAAGAATGGTTTCGAACGCCGACTCGTCGCCGTCGACCGCGATCAACAGGTCGGACGGCGCGACATCGTCCGGACGGGCGAACCCCAGCTGGTCGAGCAGATCGAGATTGAGCTCCGTGGCCATCGCGACCAGGGCCTGAGCGACGTCGGGTCGGTCGGCTAGCTCCTTGGTGACCTGCATGAGGGTGACCGAGTCCCGGTACGCCCCCTTGCGCACGACGACCTGTCTCATGCCGCCAGCCCGGACCCGTGAGGGGGAAGCATGGTGCTGATCCCAGCGAGCAGCCCCTGCCCGGACGTGCCGCCCACTTCCAGCAGCCGGACCCGACTCGTACTCGGCTCGACGCCGGACGCCACGTCGCGCAGGAAGTCCGCGACCTGCGGGATGCACCAGCCGGCACAGGCCAGCCGGATCAGCGCGGCCGACGCGGCGGTGGTGCGGCGCTCCAGGGCGCTTGCTGCGATCATCGCCCGCAGGTCCTCGCCGGTCCGGGTCGCGGCGAGCACGACGAGCGCCCCGCACAGGACGTCGTCGGCATGGGGGGTCAGGCCGGGGCCCAGGCCGAGCTCGTACGACCAGTGCGCGGCCAGCTCGGCGACGGCGGCTCGGGGCACCTGCCGACCGGCAAGGGTCGGTCGAGCCGGACTCCACCAGCGACCCGGTCGGTAGCAGACATCCCCGACCCAGAACGCGCCGTCACCGACCGAGAGCCGCGTCGGATCGGACGGAAGTACGTCGACGAGCAGGGCGTGAGGGAGCAGGATCGCATCCGTGGTTACGAGGCAGCCGACGACCCGCGACGTCTCGTCGGCGAGCTGCCAAGCGGCCGGGGCGCGGTCGACGACCACGAGTCGGCGCCGCGGCCCGTCGAGCAGCGCTCGGGTCAGCGTGCTGGCACAGAGCAGGGCGTCCACACCCGTCTCCCTCGGTTGCCGGTGTTCCGCGACCGACGCTACCGGGTTCGGCGGCATCGTCCGAGTGACCGAGCCCTATTGCGGACGGTTGTTCGGACGCTGTACGGGGGACGGGCTGGTCGGCGGCATCGTCCGAGTGACCGAGCCCTATTGCGGACGGTTGTTCGGACGCAGTGCCCGAAGGGGCGAGCTGGTTCGGCGGCATCGTCCGAGTGACCGAGCCCTATTGCGGACGGTTGTTCGGACGCAGTGCCCGAACGGGCGAGCGGGTTTCGCAAACGGCGACCGACCCGACCGGGCGTGCGTCGCACGAACTCGTGGGGCGCGTCGTGGACGAATGTCCCCACCGTTCAGCGCGCAGGGGTGGATAGTGATCTGAGT
>JBBSHE010000067.1:0-11850 GCA_038253325.1 Propionibacteriales bacterium | reverse complement strand
CGCGACCGACATCGCCACCAATGCCCATGTCTGGACCGGCCTGGTGCGACGAGCCGAACGGTGAGCGGACATGCCGCCCAGGGTGCCGCAGATCGGCTGCCGACCTCAGGAGTTGTCCACAGGCCTTGGTCCTGGTGACCTCACGGCGACTCGTCCGGGATGCTCGCCCGGTGCTCGGCGGGCAGGGTGGCCCACCACCGACGTCGGAGCTCCGCGAGTGCCGAGGCATCCAGCTCGCCGTGTACGCGGAACCTCGCCAGGCCGCCGTCAGGGTAGACGTCGAGCCGTACGTGGGTCGCGGCGTCGGCTCCTCCGACTCGAAACCGATGGCGAGTGTCGGGCTGGACCGCCGTCTTCGCAATGACGACGTGCCACCCGGCCGGCTCACGGATGTCCGTGTCACGCTCGTCCACCGCGCTTACCTCGACCCAGCCGGGGGCATTTCCGACGAAGTACGACGTGTCGACCTCGATGTGCCGGATGACGCCGGGAGCCGCCAACCGGAACGTGGCGAAGTCGTTGCCCCCGTCGCGGCGCCGAGCGTTCTCCCAGCCCTCGCCCATGATGCGGGCACGGCCCGGCTTGATCAGGTTCGCCGGCGACGAATAGAAGGCGTCGGACGTGGCGGCCAGCCGCCCGCCGATCTCCGCCGCCGCCAGGTCGACGGTCCCCTCCATGAACCGGGGGTCTGGGACCACCTCGCCGTGAACACGGAACCGCGCGACTCCGCCGTCGGGGTAGATCGACAGCCGTAGATGGGTCCAACGACGGCCGTCGGCCACCTGGTACCGGTTAACGGTGTCGCCGAACGCACGGGTCTTCGCAACGAGCGTCTCCCAGGTCGCGGCATCGAGCTGCTCTGGGCTCGGGTAGCCCTCGGCGGACGTCGCCTCGACAGAGACGTGCGGGGGGTAGTTACCGGTGAAGTGAGCAGTGTCGACGATGACCCCGTGGACGATCCCCGGTGCGCCCAGCCGCACGATCGCCCAGTCGTGCCCCGGCTCACGACGCCGGCGAGTCTCCCACCCGTCGTACACCTTGCCCTTGTGCCCGAAGTCGTCCACGGCATGCGTGGACGGCTCGGACTTGATCAGGTTCTCCCGCTCGGCGAACAGCTCGTCGTTGGCGGCGACGACGCTGCCGCCGAGCTCGCGCGCGGCGAGGTCCGGGAAGTCGGTGAAGTCAGGCATCTGGGTCTCCTAGTCGACGGAGCAGCTGTCCAGCCGGCTGGTTGCCGGTGATCGGTCTCCCCCGCAGATACGTGGTGCGGACGACGCCGGTGAGCTCCCGGCCGGTGTACGGCGTCAACGGATGCCGGTGGTGCAGACGTGCCGGGTCTACGACGAACGCTTCGTCGGGGGCGAACACGACGAGGTCCGCGGCGTACCCCGGTGCAATCCTGCCCTTGCCGGAAACTCTCGCCACCTCGGCCGGCCGGGTCGCCATCCAACGTACGACCTCTGCGAGACCGTGGCCACGACGACGCGCCTCGGTCCAGACGACGGCGAGTCCGAGCTGGAGCGACGACACCCCGCCCCAGGCCGCCGCGAAGTCGCCGCTCTCGATGTTTTTGAGCTCCGGCGGCGACGGTGAGTGGTCGGAGACGACGCAGTCGACGACGCCCGTCGCCAAGGCCCCCCAGAGCCGGTCACTATTCGCCTGGTCGCGAATCGGGGGACAGCACTTGAACACCGTCTGCCCATCGGCAATGTCGTCGGCAGCGAGCGTCAGGTAGTGGGGACAGGTCTCGACCGTGAGTCGTACGCCGGCCTCCCGGGCGGCTGCGATCGCCGGGACCGCCGCCGCGCTGGACAGGTGCAGCACGTGGGCGCGGGCGCGGTGCCTGGCCGCGGACGCGATCACGTTCGCGATCGCGATGTCCTCGGCCTGATGCGGGCGCGAGCGAAGGAAGTCGGCGTAGCGCGACCCGGGGCGGTGCGGTGCCTCGGCGACGGTGCGGGCGTCCTCGGCATGGACGATGAGAATCCCGTCGAATGTCGCGACCTCGCCCGACGCCGCGTCGAGCTCGCCGACGTCGAGCGGCGGGAACTCGTCGACACCCGATGGGAGCAGGAACGACTTGAACCCGAAGACGCCGGCGTCGTGCAGGACCCGGAGCCGTCCGATGTTGGACGGAACCGCGCCGCCCCAGAACCCGACGTCCACATGGCACCGGCCGCCAGCCGCCGCCCGTTTCGTAGCGAGCGCGTCGACGTCAACGGTCGGCGGGATCGAGTTCAGCGGCATGTCGATGAGCGTGGTGACGCCGCCGGCGGCCGCGGCGCGGGTAGCGGTATCGAACCCCTCCCAGTGCGTACGCCCTGGCTCGTTCACATGCACGTGCGTGTCGACGAGACCGGGAAGCAGCACCTCGTCGGCCGCCAGCTCTACGACCCTGGCGGCGGACCAACCGGCGTCGTACGGTCCGAGCTCGGCTATCCGTCCGGCGCGGATCCCGACGCTGATCGGGCCGTTCCGTTCGTCGGTCACGGCACGCGCCGTGCGTACGACGAGATCGAACTCGGTCAGAGCCATTGCTCACCGATCCGATGGGCGACCCGTTCCAGCAGGGCCGCCGCGTGGCGCATGCTGCGCGCCTGTTCGGGCTCGACGGCGGACAACGGGTACGCCGCCTCGATGCCGGCACGGTTCAGCTGGCCGACACTGAGCAGACATCGCCCCGCGACGGCGACTGTCGGCACGCGATGCTGCGCGGCGACCCGAGCCACCCCGACGGGTACCTTGCCGTGCAGGCTCTGCTCGTCGAGGGATCCCTCGCCGGTGACGACGAGGTCCGCCTTCGCGACGGCCGTGTCGAAGCCGACCAGGTCGAGGACCAGCTCGATGCCTGACTCGACGTCGGCGCCGAGGTACGCCATCGCCCCGAAACCGGCCCCGCCCGCGGCACCGGCCCCCGGCAGCTCCGTGACGTCGGGAAACCCGGCCGACCGGGTCGCCTTGGCCAGCCGCTCGAGACCGGCGGCGAGCCGGGTGACGTCCTGCGGGGAGGCGCCCTTCTGTGGTCCGTAGACCGCGGCAGCACCGGTCGGCCCGCACAGCGGGTTGTCGACGTCACTCGCGATCGTGATCGCCACCGCCTCCAGACGCGGATCGCAACCCGAGGGGTCGACCCTGGCCAACTCCGACAAGGATCCGCCGCCGGGCGCGAGCTCGGCACCGGCAGAGTCCAGAAACCGGAAACCGAGTGCCTGAAGCATCCCCACGCCGCCGTCGGTCGACGCGCTGCCACCCACCCCGATCACGATCCGTTCGACGCCGGCGTCGAGTGCGTGCCGGATCACCGTGCCGAGCCCGTACGTGGTCGCGCCGAGCGGATCCGGAGTACCGCCGGGCAGCCGCTCGATGCCGACCACGGCCGCCAGCTCGACCACGGCGGTTGCACCGCGCAGTGCGTACGCCGCGCGGACCGGGGACCCGGTCGGTCCGGTCGCGCTGACCTCGACGCGGTCGAACCCTGCTGCGCAGACCGCGTCGACCGTTCCGTCTCCACCGTCGGCGACCGGGAGCTCCGTCACCGCGACGGCCGGACGGGCCCGCCGCAGCCCGGCAGCCACCGCCACCGCGACGGCACCGGCCGACAGCGAGCCCTTGAACTTGTCGGGCGCGACGACGACGCGGGGAGACACGGTCTTGGGTCAGTCGAGCATGGAGACTGCGGTGGGCGCGTCCGCGCCGGAGATGGCAAGGTCCTCGAACTCGACCACGCCGTCGATCTCGACGCCCATCGAGACGTTGGTCACCCGCTCGAGGATGATCTCGACGACGACAGGCACCCGGAACTCAACCATCAGCTTCTTCGCCTGCTCGAACGCCGGCAGGATCTGGTCGGGCTCGAGGACCCGGATGGCCTTGCAGCCGAGTCCCTCGGCGACCTTGACATGGTCGACTCCATATCCGCCGGCGTCGTGAACGTTAACGTTGTCGAACGCGAGCTGCACGCAGTAGTCCATGTCGAACGCACGCTGCGCCTGCCGGATCAGTCCGAGGTACGCGTTGTTGACCACGACCTGGATGTACGGCAGCTCGAACTGCGCACCAACGGCGAGCTCCTCGACCATGAACTGGAAGTCGTAGTCGCCCGAGAGCGCGACCACAGTCGCATCGGGTTCGGCGACGCAGACCCCCAGTGTCGCCGGGATCGTCCATCCGAGCGGTCCGGCCTGCCCACAGTTGATCCAGTGCCGGGGCCGGTAGACATGGAGGAACTGTGCCCCGGCGATCTGCGACAGCCCGATCGTGCTGACATACCTGGTGTCGGGGCCGAACGCCCGGTTCATCTCCTCGTACACCCGTTGCGGCTTGATCGGGATGTCGTCGAAGTGGGTACGTCGCTGCATCGTCCGTCTGCGCTCGCGACACGACTCTCCCCAGACCGTACGGTCCGGCAAGGTCCCGGCGTCGCGGCGCTCGCGGGCGACCTCGACGAACATCTCGAGCGCGGCCTTCGCGTCGGAGACGATCGCGTAGTCCGGAGGGAACACCCGGCCGATCTGGGTCGGCTCGATGTCAACGTGCACGAACGTCCGGTCGCCGCGGTAGACGTCGAGCCCGCCGGTGTGCCGATTGGCCCAGCGGTTTCCGATCCCGAGGACGAAGTCCGACGCGAGCATGGTGGCGTTGCCGTATCGATGTGCGGTCTGCAGGCCTGCCATGCCGGCCATCAGCGGGTGGTCGTCGGGGATCGTTCCCCATCCCATCAGTGTCGGGATCACCGGCACGCCGGTGATCTCCGCGAGCTCGACCAGCAGGTCGGCCGCGTCGGCGTTGACGATGCCGCCACCGGCGACCAGCAGCGGACGGTCCGACGCCGACAGCATCTCGATCGCCTTCTCCGCCTGGGCACGCGTCGCCACCGGACGGTAGACGGGGAGCGGTGCGTACGTGTCGGGGTCGAAGTCGATCTCGGTGTTCTGCACGTCCATCGGGAGATCGAGCAGGACCGGCCCAGGACGGCCCGAGCGCATCAGGTGGAACGCCTGCTGGAAGGCGCCCGGCACCTGTGCGGGCTCCAGCACGGTCATCGCCAGCTTGGTGACCGGCTCGGCGATCGACGCGATGTCGACGGCCTGGAAGTCCTCCTTGTGCAACCGGGCGACGGGAGCCTGGCCGGTGATGCACAGGATCGGGACGGAGTCGCCCCAGGCCGAGTACAGACCGGTGATCATGTCGGTGCCGGCCGGACCGGACGTACCGATGCAGATCCCGATGTTGCCGGCCTTGGCACGGGTGAAGCCGTCGGCCATGTGCGACGCGCCTTCGACGTGGCGTGCCAGCGTGTGCGAGATCCCGCCATGGCGCCGCATCGCGGCGTAGAACGGGTTGATCGCGGCGCCGGGGAGGCCAAAGGTGTGGACGGCGCCCTCCTTCTCCAAGATCGCGACGGCGGCGTCGGCGGCGGTCATGCGTGGCATCGGTGCGCTCCTTTCCGGCCGTCAGGCCGAGCTGGTACCGGAGAGTTGGTCGACGAGCTTGAGCAGGGCGGAGTGGTCGAGACCTCCGTCGCCCTGCGCACGGAGCGAGGCGATGAGCTCCGCGACGAGTGCCCCAAGTGGTATGACGACGCCCTTCTCGCGGGCTGCCGCCGTGACGATCCCCATGTCCTTGTGATGGAGGTCGACGCGGAATCCTGGACTGAAGTCCCGGCGCAGCATCGCCGGCGCCTTGCGTTCGAGGACGGCGTTTCCCGCCAGGCCACCGGCGAGCACCTCGACCGCCGCCTCGGTGTCGACGCCGTGCGCCTCGAGGAACACGATCGCCTCGGCGACCAGCTCGATGGTGCCGGCGACGATCAGCTGGTTCGCAGCCTTGACGGTCTGCCCGGACCCGGCCGGTCCGACGTGAACGACCGTCTTGCCGACGGCGTCGAGAACGGGCTTGGCATCCTCGAAGTCACCGGCGTCTCCGCCGACCATGATCGACAAGGTCGCGTCGATCGCGCCCTGCTCGCCACCGCTGACGGGCGCGTCGAGGACGCGGATGTCATGCTCGCCACCGGCGTCGGCAAGCCGGGTCGCGACGTCGGGCCGGATCGTACTCATGTCGATGTGGAGTGCATCCGCATTCGCGTGTGCGTAGGCGCCGTCGGCACCAAGAACGACGTTCTCGACGTCGGCCGAATCCGGCACCATGGTGACGAAGATGTCGGCGCCGTCGACGGCCTCGGCGACACTCGCCGCCCCTCGACCGCCGGCGGCGACCAGCCGCTCGATCGGTTCGGGGCTGCGGTTGTAGCCGACGACGTCGAATCCCGCCTTGACGAGGTTCTCCGCCATCGGCGCGCCCATGATCCCGAGTCCGATGAAACCGACGCTGGTCATCTCGTAGCCATCCTTGTCCCTGTTGCTGGCTCTGTCACTGTCTTGTCAGAGTGTCTCGGTGACGTCACTGTCACTGTCAGGCCATTGCCGTAGATCTGGACGACCCGTGGTCACGACGGGACGCCGCGCCGCTCGTACGGTAGCCATCCAAAGCTGTCTTCGGTCGTCGGCTTGTACTCGAGCCCGACCCAGCCCGCATACCCCGCCGCTTCGAGCCGGTGGAGGTAGCCGTCGAGGTCGAGGCCGCCCGTGCCCGGTTCGCCGCGACCGGGTGCGTCGGCGATCTGTACGTGCCCGATGTCGTCGACATGCGCGTCGATCACCGCTGGGACGTCGTCGCCGTTGCTGGCGAGGTGATAGAGGTCGGCGAGCATCTTGACGTTCTGGGCGTCGGTGTGCGAACGCAGCCGCTCGATCACCGCGATCACGTCCGCCGCGGTCCGTAGCGGATAGGGCTTCGGCCCGCTCACCGGCTCGACCAGCACCGAGGCGCCGACGGTGCGAGCCTGTTCGGCGGCCAGCGTGAGGTGCTCGAGGCCGAGCTCGTCCTGCTCCTCGGGTCGCGCGTCGTCGACGCGGTTGCCGTACAACGCGTTGAACGCAGGAACATCGAGAAGCCGGCCGATCCCGAGGGCAACGGGGACGTTTGCGCGGAACGCCTCGGCCATCGACGGCACGGAGACGGCGCCGGCGTCCGGTCCCGTGAGGTCGCCCGCGTAGAAGTTCAGCCCCACCACGCGTACACCGGCGTCGACGACTGCAGCCACGAACGTGTCGATGTCGCAATCACCGGGAACCGGTTGCTCGGGCCACGGCCACCAGAACTCGACCGCTTCGAAGCCAGCGGACTTGGCCGCGGCCGGCCGCTCGAGCAACGGCAGCTCGGTGAACAGCATCGAGCAGTTCACCGCGAAGGGGAGACGATGGCTCATCCTTCCTGCGTCCTTCCGTTATTCGAAATCTGTATTCTGTATAATGGAATACTAGTCGGACCGGCCCGACGCGTCAACCTGTGGGCGTTTCCCATCTGAGCATGGCAAGTTGCCGCCCAAAACCGGCAAACTCCTCGACCTGGCGACAACCTGCCATGTGCACATGGCAAACGGCGTCAGGAGCCGGGTGCTGAGCCGGCCGGATCCCCGCCGGACGACGCGGGCGGTCAGCCGACACGCTGGCCTCAGCCGACACGCTGGCCTCAGCCGACACGGCGGCGCGCCAGGGCTTCGACGACGGCGAGCTCGACACCAAGCTTGCCGGTCACCTCGGTGGGATCGACGGCGCCGCAGCGCACGCCGCGGAGGACGAACCCGGCCAGCGCCTGGGCGGTCGCCGGCTCGTCCAGAACCGCACTCCCCGAACCGGCCGAAGTCTGCGCGGACACTCGCTCGGCCGGCACTGCTCGGCCGGCACCGGACAGGTACGCGCCGAGCCGACCGGTCACGGCGTCCAGACCGTCGCGGAAGAAGAGGTACGTCGCCAGATAGCGCGTTGGCAGCTGGGCCGGGTGCAGGTCCCATCCCTGGTAGTACGCCCGCTCCAGCGACCGGCGTACCAGCCGTGCATGGAGCCCCCAGCCAGCCTCGACGTCGGCACGCGCACCGACCGGAAGAACGTTCGTCGAGCCGTCCGAGAGACGGACCCCCGTCCCCGCGGCCGCGAGCGCCATCACCGACTTGGCGTGGTCGGCGGCCGGGTGGTCCATCGCCTGCTGAGCAGCCGGCACCCCGAGTGCGGCGGTGTAGTCGTACGTCCCGAAGTGCAGCCCGCTGCAGCGTCCGTCTGAGGCATGGATCGCCTCGGCGACCGTCGCGCGGCCGTCGAACCCGAGGATCGCCTGCGGCGTCTCCACCTGGAGCTCGAACCGCAGCCGTCCATCCTCGAGTCCGTACGCTCGCTCCAGCCGTCGGCACGCCTCCACCATCGCGTACACCTGCTCGACCGACGTCACCTTCGGCAGCGTGACCACCCATCCGGACGGGAGCGGTCCGTGCTCGAGGGCAGCACCCATGGCGAGGTCGAGTGTGCGGAGACCTCGCCGACGGGTGGCGGCCTCGAGGGAGGCGAACCGGATACCCCAGTACGGAGGTGCCGCCCCGTTCGCCGCCTCCGCCGCCAGAGTGTTGACCGCCCGGACGACGTCACGGTCCTCATCGTCGTCGCTGTGGCCTCGATATCCGTCCTCGAGGTCGATCCGCAGATCCTCGACCGGCTCCTGCCGCAGCTTCGCCAGCACCCGCGGCCAGACCGCCTCGGTTGCACCCGGGTCGACCCCGCAGATGCGCGCCATGCTCTCTGCCGTCACCTCGTTCTCCTCGATGGCTCGCAGCGCTTCGGCGCCCCAGCGTTGCGGCAGGTCGGCGGTCACCTGGTCGGCCGGCACGTACACCGTGTGAACCGGCTGCCGGCTGCCACTGTCTCCTGGGTAGCGCTGCCGAGCCGCTGCGTCGGCCCCCGCCATCAGGTTGTCGACCGCCCTGACATCGGTGTCGGTCAACCGGCCCGCGGCCACGGTGTCCCCCCGGTCTCGCGGCTACGGCCGTCGGCGCACGTACTGCCGGTGTGATGGCCGTCGCGCGGTGCGCGATGGTCTAGAATCGATTTCCACATTACGAGATTGTCAGTCCGCTGAGCGGAGGTCCGGTCGCCATGGCATCGCCCGAACGGGTTCAGTCGCTGGGTCGGGCGTTCGACCTGCTCGAGCATCTCGCCGACGCCGGCGGAGCCGCCAGCCTCTCCGAGCTGGCCGCCACCTCGGGCCTGCCGCTGCCAACGATCCACCGGCTGATGCGATCGTTGGTGGGGACGGGCTATGTCCGCCAGGAGGCGTCGCGGCGGTACGCACTCGGGCCGCGGCTGATCCGGCTCGGCGAGTCGGCGAGCCGGTTGCTCGGGTCGTGGGCGATCCCCTATCTGAGCCAGCTCGTCGACAAGATCGGCGAGACCGCCAATGTCGCGATGCTCGAGGGCGACTCGGTCGTCTACGTCGCGCAGGTCCCGTCCGCGCACTCGATGCGGATGTTCACCGAGGTCGGACGCCGGGTGATGCCGCACTGCACAGGTGTCGGGAAGGCGCTGCTCTCGACACTTCCCGACAAGGAGGTCGTCGAGATCGTGGGCCGTACCGGCATGCCGGTGCAGACTCCCCGTACGCTGACGACCAGGAAGGCGCTGCTCGCAGAGCTGGTCGCAATCCGTGAACGGGGGTACGCGGTCGACGACGGTGAACAAGAGCTCGGGGTGCGCTGTGTTGCCGTCCCCGTGGTCGGCGCCCCGGTCCGTACCGCGATCTCGGTATCGGGCCCGGACAGCCGGGTCACGAGGGATCGGGTCGGCGAGATCGCGCCGATCCTCCTCAGCACAGCCGAGGCGCTGGTCCACGACCTCACCACGACCGCCTCGGCCTGACCCAGCGTTCGCCATCTTTACGTGGCAAACGCTGGGTAAACATGGCAGCGCTCCCATGTTTACGTGGCAGGCGCCACGTAGACATGGGAAACGTCCCAGGGGTCGGGGTGACCGGAGCATCGGCTCAGGTGCCCGTGATGTGCTCGGGGCGTACCGGCACCCGGGTCAGGTCGAGCCCGGTCGCCTGTCGGATCGCGGCGACCACCGCGGGACCGGACGAGATCGTCGGCGCCTCCCCGACGCCGCGCAGGCCGTACGGCGCGTGCGGGTCGCGGTTCTCGATCATCTCGATCGGCATCGGCGGGGTGTCGAGGATCGTCGGGATCAGGTAGTCGGTGAACGACGGGTTCCGGATCTTGCCGTCCTTCGTGATGATCTCCTCCATCACCGCCAGCCCCATCCCTTGCGTGCTGCCGCCCTGGATCTGGCCCATTACCGCCTGCGGGTTCAGCGCCCGACCGACGTCTTGCGTGCACGCCAGCTCGACGACCTTCACCAGACCGAGGTCGACGTCGACGTCGACGACCGCGCGATGGGCGGAGAACGAGTACTGGACGTGCGCGAAACCCTGCCCGGTCTCCGGGTCGAGCTCCTGGGTCGGCCGGTGATGGTGCTCCCGGGTCTCCTCGACCACCTCGTCGCCGAGCGCGTCGGCGATCGACATCACGACGCCGTCCGCCGCCGACACGATGTTGCCGTCGACCAGAGACCAGTCCGTGCCGGTCCGCTCGAGGTTCTTGGCGGCCAGCGTGAACACTTGCTCGCGGACCGCCTCGCAGGCGAGCTTCACCGCGCCGCCGGTCATGTACGTCTGTCGCGACGCCGACGTGGAGCCGCCGGACCCGACGTCGGTGTTCTTCGGGTGTACGACGACGTCGTCGATGCCGAGCTCGCTTCGGCAGATCTGCTGCTCGATGGTCACCAGCCCCTGACCTACCTCGGCGGCCGCCGTGTGGACGACCACGATCGGAGTCCCGCCGGCGGCCTCGATCTTGACGCGGGCCGTCGAGTAGTCGTCGAAGCCCTCGGAGAACGCGACATTCTTGTATGTGACGGCGTACCCGACACCGCGTCTCACACCTTCACCGTGGGTCGTGTTCGAGACGCCCCCCGGAAGGTCCCGCAGGTCACGCTCGGCGGCCGGCTCTGGTGGCAACGGCATCGCCTGCAATCTGCGGAGCAGGTCCTCGACCGGTGCTGCGCTGTCGATCACCTGTCCGTGCGGCGTGAGGGCGCCTTCCGCCATCGCGTTGAGCACGCGGAGCTCGACCGGATCCATCCCGAGCGCGTCGGCGACCTTGTCCATCTGCGCCTCGTACGCGAAGGCCGTCTGCACGGAGCCAAAGCCGCGCATCGCGCCGCACGGTGGGTTGTTCGTGTAGACGCCGTACGCGTCGACCTGGACGTTCGGAACGACGTATGGCCCGACGCCCATGGTCCCAGCGTTGCCGACGACCGCCGGGGTGCTCGAGGCGTACGCGCCACCGTCGAGGTAGATGTCGCACTTGACGAAGACCAGCTTTCCGTCCTTGGTCGCGCCGTGCTCGTATCGCATCTCTGCCGGGTGGCGGTGGACGTGGCCGAAGAACGACTCCTCACGGTTGTAGACCATCTTGACCGGCTTTCCGGTGTGCAGGGCCAGCATGCAGCCGTGCACGTGCATCGACAGGTCCTCGCGACCACCGAACGCGCCGCCGACGCCGGCGAGCGTCAACCGCACCTGGTCCGCGGGCAGGCCGAGAGCCGTACAGACCTGGCGCTGGTCGACGTGCAGCCACTGGGTCGCGACGTACAGGTCGACGCCACCTTGACCGTCGGGTACGGCGAGGCCCGACTCCGGTCCGAGGAACGCCTGGTCCTGCATGCCGACCGAGTAGGTCCCCTCGACGACCACGTCCGCGGCGGCGTCCGGGTCGCCTTTGCGGATCTTGAGGTGCCGCACGAGGTTGCCGTTCGGGTGGAGCGGTGCCGCCGACCGGCTCAGCTCGACGGAGTCCGCGGAACCGTCGTGCAGCCGGTTCCACGTCGGATGGCCGAGTGCCGTACGCGCATCGGTCACCGGATCCCAGACGTCGTAGTCGATCCGGATCTTCTTCGCCGCTTGGCG
>JBBSHE010000066.1:0-12028 GCA_038253325.1 Propionibacteriales bacterium | reverse complement strand
TAGTCGAGGTACGACCGGCGCATCTCGCCCTGCAGGTCGACCGGCTCGATTCGGCCGCTCTCGGGCGGTTCGGGTGTGGTGGTGGTGTCGTCAGTCACGAGTCAGTCCTTCGAGAACCGGGGATCGGACCCAGGCTCAGATGTCCAGGAAGCGGACGTCTTTGGCGTTGCGTTGGATGAACGAACGGCGCTGCTCGACGTCCTCGCCCATCAAGACGCTGAAGAGCAGGTCGGCATCGGCAGCGTCATCGAGCGAGACCTGGAGCAGGACCCGCTTGGCGGGGTCCATTGTCGTATCCCACAACTCGTGGTCGTTCATCTCGCCGAGGCCCTTGTAACGCTGGATCGGGCCGGACTTCGGCAACCGCCAGCCCTTCTTGGGGCCCGCCGCGAGCAGCTGGTCGCGCTCCCGGTCGGAGTATGCGAGCTCGTGCGACGCGTTGGTCCACTTGATCTTGAACAGTGGCGGCTGCGCGAGGTAGACGTGCCCGTGCTCGATCAACGGTCGCATGAACCGGAACAGCAACGTGAGAAGCAGGGTCGAGATGTGCTGGCCGTCGACATCGGCGTCGGCCATCAAGATCACCTTGCCGTACCGGAGCTTCTGGAGGTCGACCTCCTCTTGGATCCCCGTGCCGAGTGCGGAGATGATCGACTGGACCTCCGTGTTGGCGAGGACCCGGTCGATCCGCGCCTTCTCGACGTTGAGGATCTTGCCCCGGATCGGCAGGATCGCCTGCGTCCGCGGGTCCCGCCCACCCTTGGCGGACCCCCCCGCGGAGTTTCCCTCGACGATGAAGATCTCGCACTCGTCGGGGTTCGTGGACTGGCAGTCGGACAGCTTGCCGGGCAACCCGCCTTGGCCGAGCAGGCCCTTGCGGTTGCGCGCGAGGTCACGCGCCTTGCGGGCGGCCAGCCGAGCACTGGCGGCGGCGATCGACTTGCGGATGACGTCCTTGCCCTCGGCCGGGTTCTCCTCGAGCCAGGCGCCGAGCCGGTCGTTGACAACCCGCTGGACGAAACCCTTCGCCTCGGTGTTGCCGAGCCTCGTCTTCGTCTGACCCTCGAACTGCGGCTCGGCCAGCTTGATCGAGATGATCGCGGTGAGGCCTTCCCGGATGTCGTCACCGGACAGTCGGTCCTCGCGCTTCTTGACCATCCCCCACTCCTCGGCCCAGGTGTTGACCGTGCCGGTCAGCGCCGCCCGGAAGCCTTCTTCGTGAGTGCCGCCTTCATGGGTGTTGATCGTGTTGGCAAACGTGTGCACCGACTCGTTGAAGCTGGTGTTCCACTGCATCGCCACCTCGAGACTCAGCCCGACGTCGTTCGTCTCCGCCTCGAACGCGATGACGGACTTGTGTGCGGCGTCCTTGGTCTTGTTGAGGTACTCGACGTAGTCGACCAGGCCCTTGTCGTACTTGAACCGGCGTTCCATGCCAGCGGTCGAGGAACCTTCGATCGGCTTCACGCCGTCATCGCCGCCGTCGACGCTGCTGTCGATCGTCGGGTCGCTGACCGCCTCCGCGATCTCGCCGGCTCCTGGCCGCTGGTCGCGGATGAGGATCTCCAGGCCCTTGTTGAGGAAGGCCATCTCACGAAGCCTCGTCGAGAGGGTCTCGAACGAGTACGCCGTCGTCTCGAAGATCGTCGTGCTCGCCCAGAACGTGATCGAGGTACCAGTCTCGTCGGTCCGTTCGTGACGTTCGAGCGGTCCGTCCGGCACACTCGCGTTGTAGGACTGGATCCACCGGTAGCCAGCGTTCTTGACCTCGATGTCGAGCCGTTCGGACAGCGCGTTGACGACGGAGATGCCGACGCCGTGCAGGCCGCCCGAGACCTTGTATCCACCGCCGCCAAACTTTCCGCCGGCGTGCAGCTTCGTCAAGACCACCTCAACCGTCGACATGCCCTGCTGCTCGTTGTAGCCGGTTGGGATCCCACGCCCGTTGTCCACGACCCGCACCCCGCCGTCGGCGAGCAAGGTGACGACGATCTGGTCGCAGTGGCCCGCGAGCGCTTCGTCGACAGCGTTGTCGACGACTTCGGTGACGAGGTGATGCAGTCCGCGCTCTCCGGTCGAGCCGATGTACATGCTCGGCCGTTTGCGGACTGCCTCGAGCCCTTCGAGAACCTGGATGGCACTTGCGTCGTAGATGGGGTCATCGACGGGTCTCACCGGGTCTTGTTGGATCGTCACTACGGATGGACCTCCAGGTCAGGCCAAAGGCCGCCTCCCAGGAGCGCCGACGCGCGTCTGAGCCTGGCTGTCAGGCCCGGGCGTGGGCGGTCTCCCGTCGGGAAACGGCCTTGGGTGATACGCCCCAAGTATAGCGGTCGACGACCGTTTCTCGGGGCTCTGTCCACCACGAAAACGCCCCGTCCGGCGGCTGGTCGTCGTCGGTGTGGGCCGCGTTGTCAGCCGTAGGTGTCGCGAGGACCGCGACCTCCACGCACCGTGCGGTAACCCTTTCGCCAGGACGGGGCGGCTGGGGCGACCACCACGATCTGGGTGACCGTGTCGGGACCTACCTCCTCATTCAATCGGCGGACCACGAGAGGCGCGAGCAGTCGGATCTGGGTCGCCCATGCCGTGGAGTCGGTGCTGATCGTCAGCTGCCCCTCCCGGCAGGTCTGGGGGGTGCAGTGCGCGGCCACCTCGGCACCGACGATTTCACCCCATCGAGCAAACACTCCATGCACTCCGAGGTCGGCCTGCCACCCGTGGTCGGCGACCAGTCGCCGCAGCGCGGCGCCGAGCCTGGTGGGGTCGCGGTCGTCGGGGTGGGCACCGGACCGGGCGGACGGGACCGGGCGGACGCGTTGCTGCTTCGGCGAGCGACGGCCTCGGATGCGGCCGACCAGCGACCGGGCCACCTCGATGCCGGCAGGGTCGTGTGCGATGCCCTCGGCCGCCGACGGGCGGCCCTTTGTGCCTGGTTCGAATGGTTCCGGAGGTGGGTCCGTTTCAGTCACGTAGCACCTTCCCGTCTCGGACGGCGAACCGGTCGTTCACCAGCGCCGCCGGTACGTCGTCCGATACAGCCGCCGTGATCAGCACCTGCTCGACCGGCGCAACCAGCTCAGCCAACCGGTTGCGACGCTCGTCGTCGAGCTCGGCGAACACGTCGTCGAGCATCAGCACCGGATCGTCGTCGTTGTCGCGGAGCACCTCGAACGCCGCTAGCTTCAGGGCCAGCGCGAATGACCAGCATTCGCCGTGACTGGCGTACCCACGGACGGGGAGCGATCCGAGGCCGAGCAGGAGGTCGTCTCGATGTGGACCGACCAGGCTGATGCCCCGATCGAGCTCGTCACGGCGGCGCGCATTGAGCTGGGCGAGCATCAACTGCTCGATGGTCGGCCGGTCGACCTCGGCGAGGTCGCTGCCGGACGAGGAGCGGTAGGTCATCGTCACCTCGTTACCGCCATCGGCCTTCGGCACGGTGCCGGCGACCTGTGAGTAGCGTGCCACGACGTGTGGTGTGATCTCCCTGACCAGGTCGAGGCGGGCAGCGACCAGCTCCGCCCCGGCAGCGCACAGGTGGGCGTCCCACACGTCGAGGGTCTCCAGCCCCACATCGGCCTCCCTGCCGCGGAAACGGCCGCCGGCGGACTTCAACAGCGTGTTGCGCTGCCTGAGGATCCGGTCGTAGTCGGACCGTACGCCCGCCAGCCGCGGGTGCCGGGCGGTCATCAGGTCGTCGAGGAATCGACGTCGCTCCGACGGATCACCCTTGACCGTCGTCAGGTCCTCCGGTGAGAACACGACTGCCCGGAGCAGCCCGAGCGCCTCGCGAGCCCGGCGCATCATCGCCTGATTCACCCGGGCTCGGTTGGCAGCAGCAGGGTTGATCTCGAGCTCGAGGCGCACCTCCCTGGTCCCGCGCCGAAGTGTCACGCCGATCACCGCCCGGTCGGCACCCTGCCGGACGAGTGACTGCTCGGAGGAGACCCGGTGCGACTGCTGGATGGCGCAGTAGTTGACCGCCTCCACGATGTTCGTCTTTCCCTGCCCGTTGGGACCGATGAAAGCTGTCACCCCGGGTCCCAGCACGACCTCGACGTCGGCGTAGTTGCGGAAGTCCAGAAGAGACAGCCGGTGCACGTGCATGAGCGGGGCGGGCTACGGGTGATGTCTGCTGAACGTCTGCCGGACTCGACTAGGACGCGTGGTCCGGCGCTTCCGGGTGCTGGCGGGCTGCTTCTGGGTCGCCCGATACGGGTTCGGCCTTGATCTCGCCCTTCTTGACGGCGTGCCCGCCGAACTGGTTGCGCATGGCCGCGATCGCCTTCATCGCCGGTGACTCCTCCTGGCGGGACTGGAAGCGGGTGAACAACGACGCTGTGATCGCATGCAACGGGACCGCGTTGTCGATCGCCGCCTCGACGGTCCATCGTCCTTCGCCAGAGTCGTCGGCGTAACCCGCGATCCCGTCCAGATTCGGCTCGTCCTCGAGTGCCTTGACGAACAAGTCGAGCAGCCAGGACCTGATGACGGTCCCCTCCCGCCACGACGCGAATGCCTCCGTGACGTTTTCGACGATGTCAACCGCCTGGAGCAGCTCCCACCCCTCGGCGTACGCCTGCATCACGGCGTACTCGATGCCGTTGTGCACCATCTTTGCGAAGTGTCCCGCACCGATCGTGCCGGCGTGGACGAACCCGAACTCCCCCGGTGGCTTCAGCGCCTCGAAGATCGGCATGACCGTCGCGACGTCGTCGGTCTCGCCGCCACACATGAGCGCATAGCCGTTCTCGAGCCCCCAGACGCCGCCGGAAACGCCGCAGTCGATGAAACCGATCCCCTTCTCGGCGAGTGAGGCGCCGTTGATCGCGTCGTCGGTCCACCGGGAGTTTCCACCGTCGATCACGATGTCACCGTCAGCGAGACTCGCCTTCAGGGCGGCGATCGTGTCACGCGTCGGGTCACCAGACGGCACCATCACCCAGACGACCCTTGGGGAGGGCAGCGCGGACACCATCTCCTCCAGGCTCGTCGCATCGGAGATGTCGGGATTGCGGTCGAAACCAACCACGGTGTGCCCGGCCTTGCGCAGCCGCGTTCGCATGTTGCCACCCATCTTGCCGAGACCGATCAGTCCGATGTCCATGGGCGGGTCCTTTTCGAGATTCGTTTCGTTGGCGGGTGAGCTCAACCCTGGATTCGAAGCGGCATCAGCAGATAGCGGAACTCGGGGATCGGGTCCGACTCCAGGTCGTTGACCCCCCCGAACGTCGCCGGCCGAGACGCCTGGGTCATACCGATGTGGACGTACGGCGCGTGGATCGCGCCGAGCCCCTCCAGGAGGTAACCAGGGTTGAAACCGATCGTGATCGCGTCGCCGTCGACCTGCGCCTCCAGCGACTCCGATCCCTGCGCCTCCTCCCCGTTACCTGCCTCGAGCGTGACGACCTCCGGTGCGAACGTCATCCTGACCGGAGTGTTGCGCCCGGCGACCAGCGCGACCCGCTTGACCGATTCGATCAGGGCAGCCAGGTCGACCCGCGCATTGATCTCGGTCTGTGCCGGGAAGATCTGCCGGACGTTGGGGAACGTCCCGTCGATCAGTCGGGTGGTCGTCCGGCGTACGCCTCCGTCGGTGACCGCCTCGAAACCGATCAGTCCGTCGGCGTCGGGCGACAGCGCAACGGTCACGGACGACCCGGACGGCAGTGACTTGGCGACGTCTGCGAGGACCCGGGAGGGCACCAGAGCGCTCGAGGAGATGTCCGTCCGTTCCGGACGCCAGTCCAGATCGCGTGAGCTGAGCCGGAACCGGTCCGTCGCCAACAGGGAGACCCGTGATCCCTCGAGCTCGACCCGGACCCCCGTCAGCACCGGGAGCATGTCGTCACGGCCGGCCGCCGTGACCGCCTGGGCGACCGCCTCGGAGAAGGCGTCGGCATCGATGCTGCCGGCGATCGCGGGCAGCTCCGGCAGGCTCGGGTAGTCCTCGACCGGCACCGTCTGCAGCGAGAAGCGTGAGCTGCCGCAGACAAGAGAGACCTTCGCATTGTCGAGCTCGACGTCGACGGGCCGGTCTGGCAGCGACCGGCAGATGTCGGCGAGCAACCGTCCGGACACCAGCGCAGAACCCTCGTCTTCGACGTCGGCCCGGAGGCTGACCCGCGCCGACGTCTCGTAGTCGAATCCGGACAGGGCAAGCTGGTCGCCGCGGGCATCGACCAGCAAGCAGGACAGCTGCGGCAGGCTCGGCCGGGTTGGCAGTGTGCGCGCGGCCCAGGCCACGGAGTCGGCCAGCAGATCCTTGTCGACGCGAAACTTCACGATACGTTGCCTCCAGCGCCGGCGGGATCGGTGGCGACGAGCGCGAACTCGTCCGAGCGTGCATCCTGCCACGAACCGTCGACACCCGACGACACCGGCCGTGGCCCGATCGGAGGTTGTCCCCAGCCAGCACGGTGGAGCGATGTTGGCGCTGGTGTCGATAGGTTCATTGTTCGTCGGAGTCGTAGCACCGGTGGATGCTGTGGACGGTGGGTATCGGCCCAGGTGCGACGCCGAGAACGCCCCACACAGGCGCTGTGGACGAAGCAGGTTTCGGCAGCGCCCGGGCGGTGGACGACATCGGGACGATCGACCGAACCGGTTGCTCGTCCACAGCGTTCCCCCCGGATTCCGGGACCTTTCCACAGGCTTGTCCCCAGCCTGTGAGCCATCCGGGTCCGGCCGCCGTTGCCGGCCTCATCGCTTGGCTTGCTGCTTGATTCGGTTGGTCAGCTCGCGTACCTGGTTGTAAACCGACGGGCGCTCAGCCATCAGGGTCCGGATCTTCCGGTCGGCGTGCATCACGGTGGTGTGGTCGCGTCCGCCGAACTGCTGACCGATCTTCGGCAGCGACAGGTCGGTGAGCTCGCGACAGAGGTACATCGCCATCTGCCGAGCCGTGACCAGCACGCGGCTCCGGCTCGACCCGCAGAGCTCCTCGATCGGCAGCCCGAAGTACGCGCCGGTCTGCGCAATGATCACACCAGCGGTGATCTCCGGTTCGGCACCGTCGGGAATCAGGTCCTTGAGGACGATCTCCGCGAGCGCGAGGTCGACGGACTGCCGGTTGATGCTGGCGAACGCGGTGACCCGGATCAGTGCTCCTTCGAGCTCCCGGATGTTGGTCTGAATCTTGCTGGCGATGAACTCGAGGACTTCCGGCGGTGTCGTCGAGCCCTCGTTGACGGCCTTCTTGCGCAGGATCGCGATCCGGGTCTCGAGGTCGGGTGGTTGGACGTCGGTGATCAGACCCCACTCGAACCGGTTTCGCAGCCGGTCCTCCAGGGCCGCAAGTCGTGT
Source organism: Propionibacteriales bacterium (assembly GCA_038253325.1). Taxonomy (GTDB): domain Bacteria; phylum Actinomycetota; class Actinomycetes; order Propionibacteriales; family Nocardioidaceae; genus JBBSHE01. The sequence continues at coordinate 4,720 of JBBSHE010000066.1, read as the reverse complement.
TGGTGGGCGGTCCGACGTCATCACGATCTGCTTGTTGGCGTTGTGGAGGGTGTTGAACGTGTGGAAGAACTCCTCCTGGGTCTGGATCTTGCCCTCCAGGAACTGGATGTCGTCGATCAGCAGCACGTCGACGTCGCGGTAACGACGTTGGAAGCGGGCCTGCCGGTCATCTCGGATCGCGTTGATGAAGTCGTTGGTGAACTCCTCGCTGCTGACGTACCGCACCTGTACCGACGGGTAGAGGCTGCACACGTAGTGGCCGATCGCGTGCAGCAGGTGGGTCTTCCCGAGCCCGGAGTCGCCGTAGATCAGCAGCGGGTTGTAGGACTTGCCCGGGGTCTCGGCGACTGCAGCGGCCGCGGCGTGCGCGAATCTGTTCGAGGACCCGATGACGAAGGTCTCGAACATGTATTTCGGATTGAGCCTGGCTTCGGCGATCGGTGACAGCCGGGGCGCCCGGGGTCGGCCATCCGCGGCTGAGAAGTCAGTCGTCGCGGATGATCCGTTGCGCGACGAGCCGGATCCGTTGTCGAGACCGAATGCCGACGGGGTCATCGTGCGCTGAGGTTCGGCCGCCGCACGGTCGAGGCTCGGGTCGACGGTGACCGCGACCCGGACCGGTTGGTTCAGCATCGCGGTCAGCGACTGTTCCAGGGCCGGACGTAACCTGGTCTCGATCTGCTGCCGGGTGAAGTCGTCGGGTACGGCGATGATGGCGGTCCCTTCGTGCAGCGTCAGCGGAACCGACACCTGGTGCCAACCGCGTTGGTTCGACGGAAGGTCGGTCGCCAGGTCGTTCCAGGCGCGAGTGAGGTCGGCGACGGGATCCATCGGGCATTACTCCCTGTTTGGTCACGGCTGCCACGGGCCGGCGGCCTTTCCACATCGTTTTCCACAGGTTGTGGGTACCTGGAGGCCCCCGCGATCACCGGTGTGGACCGGCCAGGGAAGTCGTCGGGTGCTGGCCCGGACGCTAACAACAACCGGCGGATGGAAACAAGCGGTTGTCCACAGGGGCAGAAAGAATCGCCCACGGCTGCGGCGTGTCGAGGCGACACGCGTCGGCATCGCCCGACTTGTCGCCCGGGGTTCTCGCCGCCCGTGGACCCAGCACCGAGCGTCACCACCGGCGTAGATCGTCCGCCGCCCGCGAGTTTGACCGGTGAGGCGGTTCCGCGTACCGTTGGCGGGTCGATCCTGCGTCGAATTGGCGATAAATCTCTTGGGCGACAAAGACACTTGTCGACAAGGGCGAAGGACGGCCAACCTCCTCCCTCCGACGCTCGCCGACCGATCTTGAACGGAAGTACGCGTTGCCGTGACGAAACGCACCTACCAGCCGAACAACCGCCGTCGCCACAAGGTGCACGGTTTTCGTCTGCGCATGCGCACCCGAGCGGGTCGGGGGATCTTGGCTGCCCGCCGGCGCAAGGGTCGCAAGAACCTCGCCGCCTAGATCCGCCCTGACTGTGCTTCCCACTCACGCCCGCCTCCGGCGGTCGACCGACTTCGCGTCGACGGTACGCCGTGGCAGCCGCGGTGCCACGCCGACCGTGGTCGTCCACCTCTCGGCCACCGCGAACTCACCGGCGCCGCCGCGGGTCGGCTTCATTGTCTCGCGGGCGCTCGGCCCGGCGGTCGTACGCAACAAGGTGCGGCGTCGGCTGCGCCATCTCGTCCGCGAGCTGTGGGCGGACCTGCCGCCGGGAACCCGCCTGGTCGTTCGGGCCACGCCGGCCGCGGCGACCGCGGAGTACGAGCGGCTCGGTGTCGACCTGCGTCGCGGCGTCGAGATGGCGAGCGCTGGGTGAAGTACCTTCTGATCGTCGTGCTTCGCGCCTATCGGGCGCTGATCAGCCCGATGTACGGCCAGGTGTGCCGCTACCACCCCTCTTGCTCGGCGTACGCACTCGATGCGGTGCGGGCGCACGGTGCCCTCAAGGGGACCCTGCTGGCGGTGCGCCGGCTGGGCCGATGTCACCCGTGGGCGCGCGGCGGGTACGATCCGGTCCCGACGGCATTCCGCTCGCGCGCAACGAAGGCGTCCGCCGTCCTCGGCAAGGAGACGTAGGTGATCGGCTACATCGGGACCGTCGGTCACTGGATCATGGTCCCGCTCTACTACCTGACGTCGGGGATCTTGATCTTCTTTCACAAGATCTTCAACGGCATCCTCGGCATCCCGGCGGGAGGATCCTGGGCCTTGTCGATCATCGGGCTCACGATCGTGATTCGCACCGCGTTGATTCCGCTATTCGTCAAGCAGATCAAGAACAGCCGCAACATGCAGATGCTGCAGCCGAAGGTGAAGGAGCTGCAGAAGAAGTACGGCCACGACCGGGAGCGTCTCACCCAAGAGACGATGAAGCTCTACAAGGAGACCGGCACGAACCCGTTCGCCTCCTGCCTTCCGCTGCTGTTGCAGATGCCGATCTTCTTCGCCCTGTTCCGGACGCTCAACTACGCGACCCGGGCGAAACCGGTCGCGGTCGGGTTCTTGACCCAGGGCCAGGTGCAGTCCCTCAAGGACGGAACGTTGTTCGGGCTGGCCAAGATCTCCGACTCGTTCCGAACGGCCGACTCGTGGCACACGCAGGCATTCACCGTGTTTCTCGTCGTCTTGATGACGATCACCACGTTCACGACGCAGCGCCAGCTGATGCGCAAGAACATGCCGGACTCGGCACTCAGCGGCCCATATGCCCAGCAACAGAAGATCCTGCTCTATGTCTTGCCGCTGGTGTTTGCGCTCGGTGGCATCGCGTTCCCGGTCGGGGTGCTGCTGTACTGGGTGACGTCAAACGTGTGGACGATGGGGCAGCAGTTCTACGTGATCCGCAACAACCCGACGCCGGGCACGCCCGCCTTCGAGGCGAAGAAGGAGCGAGACCTGAAGCGCCACCCCGCTCCCGATACGCCGCCGGTGCTGGCGGCCGAGGCGGAGCCTGCGCCGAGGCCCGTGCAGCGGGCTCAGCCCAAGAAGCAGACCAGAAGCCAGCGCAACAAGCGCAAGAAGTAACAACGACGCCCCTCGACCTGGAAGACGCCGTCACGATGAGCGACACCGCACCCCCTCCCCCCGCCGATGCCGATACGGGCCCGGATGCCAGCATGGCCCCGGATGCCGCCGATCCCGAGGCGCTGGAGACGCGCTTCGATGACGCCGACGTCCGGGCTGTGGACACTTCCGACGCGGGCACCGGAGAGGCTCGCGCCCCGGACGCAGCCACAGTCGAGGAGCGGGAGGCAGTCGAGGAGCGGGAGGCGGTCGAGGAGCCGGCGCCGGTCGAGGCCCCGGGGGCGGTCGAGGAAGTTGGCGAGTCCGATCCCAACGGCCGCGGCGACGATGAACCGACAAGCCGGTCACAAGTCGAGCGGCTCGAGGAGGAAGGCGACATTGCCGCCGACTACCTCGAGGCTCTGCTCGACATCGCCGACGAGGACGGTGACATCGACCTCGACGTCGAGGGTGACCGAGCCAGCGTCTCTGTCGTCGGCGACGCCCTCGACACACTGGTCGGGGATGACGGCGTCGTCCTGGAGGCACTGCAGGAGTTGACCCGGCTGGCCGTGTATCGCGAGACCGGCGAGCGTACCCGGCTGATGCTCGACGTCGGCGGCTTCCGCGCCGGCAGGCGGCGTCAGCTCGAAGAACTTGCCGGCGACGCGGTCGACGAGGTCCGTTCGTCGGGGGAGTCCATCAAACTCAGCCCGATGTCGCCGTTCGAGCGCAAGGTGGTCCATGACGCCGTGGCGGCCGCGGGGCTGCTCAGTGAGTCCGAGGGCACCGAGCCGGCCCGCTGCGTCGTCGTGATGCCGGCGAAGTGACCCCGCGGAGTGTCGCCACGCGTGTGCTCACACCACCAGGTGGCGAAGCCACACTCGGGTGCAGACGAATGGTTTCACGTGGAACACGGTAGAGATCGACCAGTCTTCGGTGCCGATACAACGATAGATCGTTATGTCGATATACTGACAAGTCGAGGTGTCGACCGCGGCCTGGTCGGTCCACGGGAGGCGCCGCGGATCTGGCAGCGCCACATCTGGAACTCGGCCGTGGTCGAGTCGGAACTGCCGGCGCACAGTTCGGTGTGTGACGTCGGATCCGGTGCCGGATTGCCGGGGCTCGTCCTCGCGATCGCTCGCCCGGACCTCACCGTCACGCTGCTCGAACCGCTGCAGCGGCGGGCCGACTTCTTAAGGGAGGTCGTGGATGAACTCGGTCTCCCGCATGTTCGGGTTGTCCGCGGCCGAGCAGAGGAGCACCCGGCCGGTCGGGCGTACGAGATCGTGACGGCGCGCGCGGTCGCCCCGCTCGACCGGTTGGCACGATGGTGTCGCCGGCTTGGGGGCGACGGATCGATCTTGCTCGCGATCAAGGGCCGGCGCGCCCGCGCCGAGCTTGATGCGGCCGAGCCAGTCCTTGCGCGGGACGGGTGGGGGAGAGCAGAAATACGCGAGTTGGGAGCCGGGGTGGTGGAGCCGCCAACCGCGGTGATTCGGCTAGAGTTCCCGCGTGCGGATGGTGCGACAAAGGGGGCTCGGTGACGAATCCGGTGGGCTGGCCGCTTCCGACCGCCGAGGCGACTGACGTGGGCTGGCGCCCCATCGTCGACTGGGCCAGCGCCGTCGGCCGGGTCCCCGTTTCACGTGAAACCTCGGACCCTTCTGGCGGCTCCAACGCGGCGACGCCAGACCGCGACGGCGCGCAGCCCATCCC
>JBBSHE010000065.1:0-12256 GCA_038253325.1 Propionibacteriales bacterium | reverse complement strand
TCGGCCAGCCGGCGACGTACGTCGGCGGAGGCGCTCACGACGCAACCGTCCGCGGTGCCAGTGCGCCGCACACCCGGTCCAGCTCGGACCTGATTACGGCTACGGAGACGTCGGCGTCCCTTTCGAGCAGGACGGGTGGGCGGTTTGGGCCGAGCAGCTCGACGGCGTGTCGCAACAGCTCGAGCACGGGCTCGGACATGTTGTGACCGTGACTGTCGAGATAGGTGCCGTCGGCGTCCGTGAATCCGCCGGCGACGTGCACGTACGCGACGCGTCCGAGCGGCATCCGCTCGAGCTGCACATGCGGGTCCCCGCCGAGCGCCGAGCAGGTCGCGTAGATGTTGGCGACGTCGAGGAGGAAGAGGCAGTCGGTCCGCTCGATGATCTCGGTGAGGAAGTCCGCCTCGTCGATCGTCGACTCCGGCCACCGAAGAGTGGCGGCGATGTTCTCGAGAGCTAGGGGCACCGGTAGGTCGGCCTGGGCGATCCGGACGTTGTCGACGATGACCTCCAACGCCTCACGCGTACGGGGGGGGCGGCACCAGATGGCCGGCCTCGATGACTGCTCCAAAGACGTCGCCGTGTAACGCTTCGATGTGATCGGGGGGCGACCCGGCTCGAACGAAGGCGACGTGCTCACTGACGAGCGGTGCACCGGTCGCCAGAGCGAGCTCGGCGAGGTGGAGGACGCCGGCGGAATCGGGTGGACACGCAGCGGCCAGGCCGAGCCCCACACCGTGGGGGACGATTGTCAGCCCGGCGTCGAGTGCGTCGACGAGTGTGGTCGGGAGCGTGCCGGGACGGAGGTTCTCGGCGACGACTTCGCTGAACGAGATCTGGCCGGTCCGAGTCTGTCGGAGCAACTCATCGGCGATGGCTGGTCGCCATCCGGCGCCGACTCCCGATCTGGTTCCCCATCCCGTTCCCCATGTCGTTCGCAGTCCGGCGACCGGTGATCGGGTGGGCATCAGCTTCCGCCGCCGCCGCCGCAGCTGCTCCCGCCGCCGCCGCCGCTGCCGCAGCTGCTCCCGCCGCCGCCGCCGTCGTGGCCGCCACCGTGGTGGCCACCTCCGTCGCCGGTCGATGAACCGGCGATGTAGCCACCCGTTGCCGCGTCGCCGAAGAACGAGCCGCGCCGACGACGCGAGCGTTCGGCACCTCCGGTGCTCTTGTACCTGCTGACGATCGCCGCGAGGCCGATCAGCACCACGAAGATCACGATGCCAAGTGTCCATCCCATGGCACTCCCCCTGCTCTCGAGTGACGATGCCCCGACGGGGCCAGGACCTCACTGTGACACGAGAACGGGTCGATTGGCGCGGTCGTCCGGAGACAAGTATCTTGACGTCAAGCAATCTCCGCCCGGACCGCAGGAGCGCGTACCTGATGACCAAGATCGAGGTGACCGGACGCGTCGTCGAGCTCGACGGCGACGAGATGACGCGGATCATCTGGCAGTTCATCAAGGACCGGCTGATCTTTCCGTACCTCGACATCGACCTCGAGTACTACGACCTGAGCATCGAGAACCGCGACGCGACCGACGACCAGGTCACGGTCGATGCCGCCAACGCGATCAAGCGGCACGGCGCAGGCGTGAAGTGCGCGACCATCACACCGGACGAGGCAAGGGTCGAGGAGTTCGGGCTCAAGCGGATGTGGCTGTCGCCGAACGGAACGATCCGCAACATCCTCGGCGGGGTCGTGTTCCGCGAGCCGATCATCATCTCGAACATCCCCCGGCTGGTGCCGGGCTGGACCAAGCCGATCATCATCGGCCGGCACGCCCACGGCGACCAGTACCGTGCCACGAACTTCAAGGTTCCCGGCGCCGGAGAGCTGACCATCACGTTCACCCCGGACGACGGCTCGGAGCCGATCCGGCATGTCGTCGCCCGGTACGGGTCCGACGGCGGCGTCGCAATGGGCATGTACAACTTCAACCAGTCGATCGCCGACTTCGCGCGGGCCTCGTTCTCGTACGGTCTCCAGCGCGGCTATCCCGTCTACCTGTCGACGAAGAACACGATCCTGAAGGCGTACGACGGCGCGTTCAAGGACATCTTCGCCGAGGTCTTCGAAAGCGAGTTCAAGGCCGACTTCGAGGCTGCCGGATTGACCTACGAGCACCGGCTGATCGACGACATGGTGGCGGCGGCGCTGAAGTGGGAGGGCGGCTACGTCTGGGCGTGCAAGAACTACGACGGCGACGTGCAGTCCGACACGGTCGCGCAGGGGTTCGGGTCGCTCGGCCTGATGACGAGCGTGCTGATGACCCCGGACGGCAAGACCGTCGAGGCCGAGGCTGCACACGGAACCGTCACCCGGCACTACCGGATGCACCAGGAGGGCAAACCGACGTCGACGAACCCGATCGCGTCGATCTTCGCGTGGACCGGCGGGCTCAAGCACCGCGGCAGGCTGGACTCGACGCCGGAGGTGACCGGCTTCGCCGAGGCTCTGGAACGCGTCTGCGTCGAGACCGTGGAGAGCGGGAAGATGACAAAGGACCTTGCGCTGCTCGTCGGTCCCCACCAGGGCTTCCTCACGACCGAGGAGTTCCTCGGCGCACTCGACGACAACCTCGCCGCCGCCCTCGCTTGACCCCCACGCCGATTTCCCACGTTAACCTGGGACGTCGTCACTTCACCCAGGCAATTTCGTGGGTGAAGTGCAGACTTCCCACGTTAACCTGGGAAAGCCACGCCATGCGGCGGTCACCAGCAGGTATCGAGCGGACGTCCCTCGTCGTAGCCGGATCTGCTCTGGACGCCGACGATCGCCCGATCGTGGAACTCGGCGATGGTGCGGGCGCCGGCGTACGTCAGGCTCGAGCGGACACCGGCGGCGATGGAGTCGATCAGGTCCTCGACACCCGGACGCTCGGGATCGAGGTACATCCGTGACGAGCTGATGCCCTCCTCGAACAGCGCCATCCGGGCCCGGGCGAACCCGGCGGCATCCCTCGTGCGGTTGGACACCGCCCGCGCCGACGCCATCCCGAACGACTCCTTGTACGGACGCCCGTTCGCACCGGTCATCAGGTCACCCGGGCTCTCGTACGTCCCGGCGAACCAGGACCCGATCATCACGCTCGCCGCACCCGCCGCAAGCGCCAGTGCGACATCGCGCGGGTAGCGGACCCCGCCGTCGGCCCACACGACCGCCCCGGCTTCCCGGGCTGCGGCGGCGCACTCGAGGACCGCGGAGAACTGCGGTCGGCCGACACCCGTCATCATCCGGGTCGTGCACATCGCACCTGGACCGATACCCACCTTGACGATGTCCGCTCCGGCGTCGGCGAGATCGGTCGCGCCCGCGGCCGACACGACGTTGCCGGCGGCGATCGGCGGCCGCCGGCCCGACTCGTCTCGGGCGGCCCGGACCGCCGCAAGCGCCTCGATCATCTTGTCCTGGTGGCCGTGCGCCGTGTCGACGACCAGCACGTCGACACCAGTTGCAATGAGAGTCTCGGCCTTGGCACGCACGTCGCCGTTGATGCCGACGGCACCGCCGACCACCAGGCGCCCGGACCGGTCGAGTGCCGGTGCGTAGATCGAAGATCGAAGCGCCGCACGTCGACTCATCACGCCGACCAGCTCGTCGTGATCAAGCACCGGCGCCAGATCGACGTGCCGCTCAGCGAGCGCAGCGAACATCGACTCGGGTCCCTGGTCGACCGACAGCGTCAAGATGTCGGTCGACATCACCTCGTGCACCTGGGCGAACCGGTCGATGTCGATGCCGTCGCGCTCGGTCATGATGCCGAGCAGCTTGCCGTCCTCGACGACGACGACGGCGCCGTGCGCCCGCTTGGGCATCAGGGACATTGCCTCACCGACGGTCGTGTGAGGAGACACGGTGATCGCGGTGTCGACGACGGGATGCGCAGCCTTGACCCGGCGTACGGCCTCAGCGACGACCTCGAGCGGGATGTCCTGCGGCAGGATTGCGATGCCGCCGCGACGGGCGACGGTCTCAGCCATCCGCCGTCCGGCGACCGCCGTCATGTTGGCGACCACGACCGGAAGCGTCGTGCCGACCGCGTCCGGAGTCGTCAGGTCGACGTCGAAGCGGGAATCGACGTCGGAGCGACGCGGGACCATGAACACGTCGTTGTACGTGAGGTCGAACGTCGGGCTGGTGTCGTTGAGGAATCTCACTCCGGGCGAGACTACCGGGGTCGGGATGCACGCATCGATAATCCGGGTCGCATCTCAACTCGGACTGATGCCCCGCGGCGGCGTCTCGTCGAGTGTTGCACTCAGTTTGCGGTTGGCTGGCTCAGCGCACGTAGCTGTGTCGTGAAGCGTGTGGTGCCGGGACCCAGCGGGGCGAAGAAGTCCGCGTCGCATCCTTCGACGGCGACGATCGCGCGGTTGGCGAGTGCCGCACCAGCCACGGTGACCGACAGAGCCCGAGCGCGCGCATCTGTCGGATGTCGGTCCCGGTGGATCAGGCCGCGCCCCTCCAGAGCCCGCAGTACCTGCGAGGTCATCATGGGGTCGGTCGCGGCGTGCCGAGCCAGTTGCTTCTGGGTGACCGCACCCTCGTCGTCGAGCCAGGTCAACGATGCGAGCAGCACGAATTGCACGTGGGTCAGGTCGAACGGCTTCAGCGCGGCCCGTTGCGCGGCCTGCCACCGATTGGTGACCCGCCACAGCAACAACCCCGGACTGACCTCGGCGTCGGCATGTGCCGAAGCCAGCCGCCGCGGACGTCGTCCGACGAAGGCTCGCGATCCAGTAGTCCCTCGATGTCTCGAGCCGCTCATGCCGCCTCGGAATGGGCTGCCTCGGCCAGGTGGGCCAGTCGGTCCAGATCGTCCTGGACAGACGAACGCAGTCCCTTGCCGAGAACCCGGTTCCACAGCCGTGCGAGCGGGCCACGCATGCTGATCCGCACATCCACCGTGCAGCCTCCGTCGGCGGTCGGGCTGACGCGATGTGCAAAGACCAGGCGCGCACCGGCGAGTCGTGAGACGTCGACGAACTCCCGTCCCGGGACCAGCGATTCGACGACGAACCGTACCCTCGGTCCACCCTTGGGTTTGAGGGTGCCGGTGGCGCCTTGGGTGAACGGTCCATCGAGGCGTACCCATTCGGTGTCGAGGTTCCAGTCGGGCCAGGTATCCATGTCGGCCCACCGTTCGAAGAACGCTGCGGGCGGAGCAGAGGAGGTGACCTGGCCGGTTGCGATATCGATCATGCAACTAGTATGCGCGCTTATTAGATAGTACGCAAGGGTCAGGTCGCCCGTCAGGCTGACAACTCCACGGCCCCGGCGCTCGGTACGACCTCCCAGCTGGCCGGCGCCGCGTACCCTGCTTTCCCGAACGCCGAGGCCACTCCGGTCCGGACTCGGGACGCATCTCGTGCGCCGCACAGCGCAAGCACGCAGCCACCGAATCCGCCGCCGGTCATCCGCGCCCCCAGCGCGCCGGCTGCAAGTGCGGCGTCGACCGCGAGATCGACCTCCGGACACGAGATCTCGAAGTCGTCGCGCATCGAGACGTGGGAGGCCGTCATGACCGGCCCGACGTCGGTGACCTCTCCTGAACGCAGCAGCGCGGCGACGTTCAGTACACGCTGGTTCTCCGTCACGACATGACGTGCACGGCGTCGAACGACGTCGTCGGCTATCCGCGCCAGGTCGGCAGTGGTGGCGTCGCGCAAGGCCGGGATCCCGAGCGTTGCGGCGGCCACCTCGCAACTGAGGCGTCGGTCGGCGTAGCCGCTCTCTACCAACGAATGGCGTGCTCGGGTGTCGGTGAGCACGATCGCGAGACCGTGACCAGCGAGGTCGAACGCTATCTGGGTGGCGGCCATCGTCCGGCAGTCGAGCAACATCGCGTGGCCGGCTCGGCAGAGCATGCTGGCGAGCTGATCCATGGCGCCGGACGGTACGCCAACGAACTCGTTCTCTGCTCGCCGAGCCAGTCCGGCGACCTCGGAGGCGCCCAGATCGAGGCCGAGCTCATCGGCCACGGCGACTGCGACAGCGCACTCGAGTGCTGCCGAGGACGACAACCCCGCGCCGATGGGAACCCGACTCTCGATGGCGACATCGAGCCCCGGAACGTCGTACCCGGACGTCCTCAGCGCCCACACCATGCCACCGACGTACGCCGCCCAGCCCGTGAGCTCGCCGGGCGCCACGGCAACCGCGAACTCCGCACCCGCCGCCTCCGCCGCAGACCGCACCGAGACCGATGCCGATGATGTGGACCTGACCGTGGCGAAGGTACGGAACGGCAGCGCGAACGGAAGCACGAAGCCTTCGTTGTAGTCGGTGTGCTCACCGATCATGTTCACTCGGCCCGGGGCAGCCCGGCGTGTCGTCACAGCGGTACAACGTGATCGGACGGTAGCTCGTCCTTCAGGATCTCGAACATCAGCGTGTCGACGACCGATCCGTCGCCGAGCTTGCTCGTGCGACGCTCCCGTCCGCACTGGACGAAGCCGACCGAGGTGACGAGTCGCACGGACGCACTATTGCCCTCCGACACGTGCGCACGTACGCGTTCCAGGCCGAGACCGCCCTCGTCGGCCGACGCGAACGCGTGGCCAAGTCCTAGCCGGAGCGCCTCGCGAAGCAGACCCTGGCCTCGGGCATCGGGGTGGGACCAATAGCCGAACTCGCAGCTCGCGTAGTCGATCCCGCCGACGCCGAACAGGTTGAGGGTACCGACGTACCGGTCGTCGACGACGTCGGCAACCGTCCACTGGCCCGTTCCCCGCGCCTCCTGCAGGGGCGCGTTGACGTGCCTGCCGTGGACCGCCTCGATCGTGTGTGGCGCACCGTACTCGGCTAGCCACTTGCGGGTCTGTTCGTCCGTCGTCGACTCGAGCATGCGAGCACTGTCGGCCGCACGCTCCGGACGAAGCCGCACGCGTTCACCGTCGATCACGGGTGCGCTGTGCCAGGCGGTCTTGGGTTCGCGGCTGTCGGATGCGCGCAGTGTCGCGTACCAGCCGTCGAGCAGCGCTCCACGCTGAGGAAGGACCTCCCGCGAGAAGCCGTCGACCGAGAACCCGTTCTTCCAGGCGACGCGGAGAGAGCCGCGGTTGCCCGCATTCGCCCACCAGGTCACGGTTCGTATCGGGGTGGCCTCGAATCCCCAGTCCAGCAGCAGCTCCACGGCGCGCGTCATGACACCCTTGCCGCGGACGCCCGGGTGCGTGCCGAACCCGATCTCCGCGAGGCCCGGCCCTGCCGGCTTGAGTTCCACCGTCCCTCCGAAGCGGTCGCTGCCGGCCCCGCCTTCGGCTTCGATGGCGAAGAACCAAGCCGCGTCGGTGTTCCAGGCTTCCTCGATCCGGTCGAGGAACTCGGCGGCGTCCTTGCGCGTGTACGGGACCGGTACGGTCGTCCAGCGCTGGCTGGCGGGGTCCTGGCACTGCTCGTACACGCCGTCGATGTCCGACCTGGTGTGGGCGCGCAGGGTGACGCGGCCGTCGGTGAGACGCGGGACCACATCGGGGTAACGCATGGCGTGACCGTTTCACCCGTACGCCGGCACGGCAACCCCATATCAACCTGCGACCCCGTGGTGTGGCGGGATCGTTCGTTAGGCTGGCCCCGTGGACGACGATCCTCACCTAGTACCGCGTCAACCAACATTCGCCCTGCTGCGCGACGACGGAGCGGCGATCTGCGGCGTTGTCGTCGTCGCTGATATGGCACCGCTATGAGCCTCCTCCGGCGCCTTGCAGCTCATCCACTCCGCCGCCGCTCACGATGGACAACGTTGGCTGACGCGGCACTAGCCAATCCTCGCCTGCGGGTGAGGACTTTCCGCCCGGTGTCGGGTACCCGATGAGCAGCATCCTGGGGGACATCGGCCTGGTCCTGCTGTTCATCTTCATCGGGGGATCCTTTGCACTTGCCGAGATGGCACTGGTGTCGCTTCGTGAGTCGCAGTCGCGCAACCTGGCGGCAACCGGCACTCGGCGCGGCACGGCGGTCGGGCGACTGACCAGCAACCCGACCCGGTTTCTCGCGGCCGCCCAGGTCGGAGTGACGTGTGCCGGTTTCCTGTCCGCCGCGTTCGGCGGCGCAACGCTCGCCGACAGCCTCCGTCCGCATCTCGAGCAGCTGGGCTTGTCCAGGGGTGCCGCAGAAGTCGCTGCCCTGGTCCTCATCACGCTGGTGATCTCATACCTGTCGCTGGTCTTCGGCGAGCTGACCCCCAAGCGGATCGCGCTTCAGCGCTCCGAGCCCGTCTCGCTGCTCGTGGCCCCTACCATCGACCGGATCGCGCGGCTGTTCCGCCCGGTGATCTGGCTGCTGTCGGTGTCGACGAACCTTGCCGTACGCATCCTCGGAGGTGACCCACACGCGGGCCGTGAGCAGATCGGCGAGGCCGAGCTGCGCTACCTGCTGAACCAGACCGGCGCCCTCGGTCAGGAGGAAAAGCACATCGTCGAGGAAATTTTCGCCGTCGGCGACCGACAGATCCGGGAGGTGATGGTGCCGCGGACAGAGGTGGACTTCATCCCCGGATCGATGCCGGCGTTCAAGGCGGCGGCCGATGCTCTCGAGCGCCCGCACTCTCGCTATCCGGTGATCGGGGAGTCGTCGGACGATGTCGTCGGATTCGTCCATATCCGCGACCTGCTCCGCCCGAACGTGGCGAACCGGTCGGTCCGGGTCCTCGACCTGGCCCGCGACGCGCTGCTGCTGCCGTCGACTCGCCCGCTGCTGTCGGCGTTGTCGGACATGCGCCGTGAAGGCGTGCACCTGGCGATCGTCGTCGACGAGTACGGCGGAACGGCGGGGATCGTCACGATGGAGGACCTGGTCGAGGAGCTCGTCGGTGACATCCGCGACGAGTACGACACTCCGGAATCGGCATCCGTACGTTCCCTCACCGGCGACATCGAGGTGGATGGGCTACTCAACCTCGACGACTTCGAGGACGAGACGGCCGTTGCGTTGCCGGAAGGGCCGTACGAGACCGTTGGCGGCTATGTGATGCAGCAGCTCGGCCGGGTCGCCGACGTCGGCGACGTGGTGGACTTCGACGGGCACACCTTGGAGGTCGCGGCAGTCGACGGGCTTCGGGTGGCCAGGGTCCGGGTCGCTGCGAAGACCGCCTCGCCGGTCGATGCCGAGTCCATCGACGGCGGCGTCAGCCGCCCCACCGCCGAGTCGACCGACCTGGCCGACTCCACCAACTTGTCGGTACCTCACGAGGCTGGGGCCTCGTCACGTACCGACAACTCACCCGAGTCCGCCTCCGCCGACCGCTGAACGGCGGGATTGCGGAGCAGGTTGAGGGACGTGCGGTACCGACGCGGCGAGTCTGTCGGTGTCGGAAACCCCGAGTTGTCGGCCGCCGAGCGGGCTATGACCCCATGGCGTACCGACAAGTCGGCGGAAGTCGACCAGTGGGGCGCGGGCGGGGGCTTCACGTGGACGACTGCCAGAATGGGTGGCATGGAGGCTTCGAGTACCTCGACACCGGCTGCGGCTTCCTCGACGCCGGCTGCGAGTACCTCGACACCGGCTGCGGCTTTCTCGACGCCGGCGGCGGACTCCTTGACACCGGCTGCGGGTTCCATACCGGTACGCCCCCGGGCGTTCTCCGGGATCAAGCCGACCGCGGCGTCGTTCCAGCTGGGCAACTACCTCGGAGCGGTGCGCCAGTGGGTCGCCCTGCAGGAGGAGTTCGACGCGATCTACTGCCTCGTCGACCTGCATGCGATCACCGTCGAGCACAATCCGAGCCAGCTCGCGGACAACACGCTGAAGATGGCCGCGCAGATCATCGCCGCCGGCGTGGACCCCGAGGTTTCGACTGTGTTCGTCCAGTCGCAGGTTCCCGAGCACGCAGAGCTCGCCTGGGTGCTGTCATGCATCACCGGAATGGGTGAGGCAGCCCGGATGACGCAGTTCAAGGACAAGTCGGCACGAGGCGGGTCCGACTCGGCAAGCGTTGGCTTGTTCACCTACCCGACACTGATGGCCGCCGACATCTTGCTTTACGACACGAACCGCGTCCCCGTCGGCGAGGACCAGCGCCAGCATCTCGAGCTGACCCGGGACCTCGCGCGACGCTTCAACTTCCGGTTCGGCGACTTGTTCGTCCTGCCCGAGCCGTACATCCTCGAGGAGACCGCGAAGATCCTCGACCTCCAGGATCCCTCGATCAAGATGAGCAAGACGGCGTCGTCGCCGGCGGGGCTGGTCGAGCTGCTCGACGAGCCGAGGGTCACAGCGAAGAAGATCCGTTCGGCAGTCACGGACTCCGGTCGCGAGGTCAGGTTCGACGAGATCGAAAAGCCGGGCGTGTCGAACCTGCTCACGATCTATGCCGCGTTCACGGGGCGTGCGGTCGCTGACCTCGAGGCTGCGTATGACGGCAAGGGGTACGGCGACTTGAAGAAGGACTTGGCCGATGTCGTGGTCGAGTTCGTGACGCCGTTCCGTACCCGAGTGTCCGGGTTGCTCGACGACCGTGCCGAGCTCGACAAGATCCTCAGCGCCGGCGCCCAGCGTGCCCGGGACCTGGCCTCGACGAAGCTCGCAGCGGCATACGACCTCGTCGGCTTCGTCGGCGGTCGCTGACCGCGCTAGGGTCGGTCCGTGCCCACGATCGGAGTGGCGATCGCCGTGCCACCACCTTGGGGCGACGAGCTCCAGGGCTATCGGCGTTCCTGCGGTGACGAAGCCGCCGGCGCGATCCCGACCCATGTCACGCTCGTCCCCCCCACGGTCGTCACCGACGACGCGATGGACGACGTGGATCGCCATCTTGCTCAGGTCGGCGCCAGCTTCGACGCGTTCCCGCTCCGGCTGCGCGGCACGGCGACGTTCCAGCCGGTGTCACCTGTCGTGTTCGTCTGTGTGACCGAAGGAATCTCGACCTGTGAGCTGCTCGCGGAGAGCGCCCGGGCCGGTCCCTTGCGCCAAGACCTTTTCTTCCCCTACCACCCTCATGTGACGATCGCCCACGACGTCGGCGACGAGTCGTTGGAGAAGGCTTATGAGGCGATGCGCGACTACGATGCGACATTCGACGTCGATGCGTTCTCGCTCTATCTGCACGGCTCAGACGGAGTGTGGAGGCCACAGCGGCGCTATCTACTCGGCGGATAGAGACCTGTCACGATTGGCGGACCGTCATGGGACGTCTGATACCCGACACTGGGGAGATGGCGAAAAAGAGTCTCAAGGATCGGGGAGAGGACGCGCTCGAGTCGGCAGAGGACCACGTTCCGTTCTTCCGCCACACGGTCTCCATGGTGAAGCACTACGGCAACGTCAACGGGTCGATGCTCGCAGGCGGGGTGACGTACTTCGGGTTCCTCTCGTTCTTCCCGATCCTTGCCCTGACGTTCGCGGTGGTCGGCATTCTCGCGTCGTACTACTCGGGGATCGAGCCCTCGGTCAAGAAGGCGATGAACGACGTGCTGCCCGGCCTGATCGGCAACGGCCCCGGCCAGATCGGCATCGGCACGATCGCGCATGCGGGCGCCGCCGTCGGCATCATCGGCGCGATCAGCTTCCTCTACACCGGGCTCGGCTGGCTGTCGGCCATGACCCAGGCGCTCCAGGCTGTGTTCGAGGTCCCGCAACGCGAGAAGCGCAACTTCATCCTCACCAAGGCGTACGACATCGTCACCCTTGTCGCCGTCGGGAGCACGTTGCTGCTGTCGGTGGCGGTGACCGGCTTGGTGACCGGGTTCTCTCGCGACATCCTCGACTGGGTCGGCGTCAGCAACAGCCTTCCGGTCCAGGTCGTACTGTGGCTGCTCACGGTCGGACTCGGGCTGGCGGCCAGCACGGTCCTCTTCTTGATCATGTTCCGGCTGCTCGGAGGTCCCGACCTGCCGAACCGGGCCCTGCTCGGCGGCGCTCTGCTGTCCGCCATCGGGTTCGAGCTGCTCAAGCTGGCAGCGTCGTTCCTCATCGCCAACGCGTCCAGCTCGCCAGCCGCCGCCGTTCTCGGCGTCAGCCTGGTCCTGCTGATCTGGATCAACTACTCCTCGCGGATCGCGATGTACGGGGCCGCGTGGGCCGTCACCGCCGCTCGGAGGTCCGCCAGCGTCGTCCAGCCTGACGTCGGGCTGCTTGGCGTCGCGCCCGTGGCAACCGCACCGGTCGGCAGCGGGACCGTCGGCGTGGCGACCGGTCGGACGGAGCACACGGCCGACGACACCGCGCCCATGCCACCACGGACTGCCTTCGTCGCCGGAGCGGTAATCGGAGCAGTAGTGGCGGGAATCATCACGAGTGCCCGCGACGACTG
>JBBSHE010000064.1:0-13011 GCA_038253325.1 Propionibacteriales bacterium | reverse complement strand
TTGTTCGGACGTAGACCGTCGGAGCAAGCGGTCAACCCGCGTCGTGGCGGACCTTGCGGCTGTCCGGCGACATCGCCCACCGGATCGTCCGGGTCATGCCGACGCCGGCCAGCCGGACGACGGTCGCCTCGGCGAGCGGGACGTACGGCAGCCGCAGCGGCCACCTGGCCCACCACGGCAGCAAACCGACGGCGGCCGCGCCCAGCAGCGCGTACGGCGGTCGGGCGGCGAGCGGCAGCGGAGGGTGCAGCAACAGGAAACGCGCGGCGTCCCGGGCGTCATCGGTGCCTTCCAGCTCGGGACGGTACGCCTCGAGCCGGTCACGAAGCCTGGCTTCGTCCCGCGGCGGATCCGGCACGCCGAGGGCCTCAGCGACCCGGGCGGTGTCGAAGACGTACGCGTCGCGGCCGGCTTGGTCGAGCGGGGACCGTCCGTACCGCTGGTATGCCGCCAGGAAGCTGTCGACCTCCGCCAGGTGTACCCAGGTGAGCAGATGCGGGTCACTCGCCTCGTAGGTCCGGCCGTCCGGCAGCGTTCCCCGGACCCGGGCATGGATCGCCCTGACCCGGGCCGTCATCGCTTCGGCAGCGGACTCGGTGCCGAACGTGGTGACGGCCAGGTAGTGACTGGTCCGGTGGAGCCGGCCCCATGGGTCACCGCGGAAGCCGGAGTGCGCCGCCACGGCGGCCATTGCCAGCGGGTGCAGCGACTGGAGCAGCAAGGCCCGCAGGCCACCGACGAACATCGCCGCATCCCCGTGGACCGTCCGGATCGGCCGGTCGGGGCCGAACCAGCGAGGTCCCGGTGTGTCATGGATCGCCCGGGCCCGCTGCGGCCCTTGGTCGCCCGCGACCCGCGCGAACAACGCCGAGCCGACGCGCTCACGCACGAAGGTGAGACCCGGAACCGACATGTTCTCGAGCGTACGTCGGGCGCGACCTCGGACGGCGGGCCGGCCTCCCGGTGGCGGGGTCGCTGACACGTTCCTCACCGGACCCGGGCGCACGACCGGTGGTGACCTCGAGATGGGGACGCCCTGGCGATCCGAGCGAGTCCGTCGAACCGTCCATGGACGTCGTTGAAATGCAACAGCTCGACGCGGGTCATCGCTCCAACATCGTTGGTTGCGGCCGACCACAGAGGATGCGGTCCATGCGTGCGTCTCGACAGTGCGCGCGAAGCAGTCCACGATGGTGCCCACCATGAAACCCGGACGGAAGCGAACACGACGGCGGGCGCCGACCGCGGTCGTACTCGCGGTCAGACATGAGCCATGGCCGCCAGCCGGCGCGCCGATGGTGCTGACGCGGGTCGGTGGCATCAGACTCCTCGAGCGCACCCTCAATGTGCTGCGCGAGGCAGGGCTCAAGCGGATCGTCCTCGTCGGCGACCGGGCCGGGGAGGTGGCGGCGGTCGTCCGAGAACGCAAGCTGCCGGTCGAGGTGGTCGCCGATGGCGAAGGGGATGTCGGCACGAGCCTGCTCGCAGGCTTGCGCTCGGTACGCGGCGCCCGGTTCCTCGTCGTCGAAGGCGATCACATGTTCGAGGCGGACGACGTACGCCGACTGCTGGAGGCACCCGGCCGCAACGTACTCGCGGTCGACCACGGCTCGGACCGGCAATCGACCACTCCCGACCAAGCCGAGTCCGCCGATGACTTGCGCCGCGCGGCAGGATCGTCCACCCGTCGATACCCGACCCGGGTCAGGATCGCCGACGGTCGCGTCCTCGAGCTGGGTACTGAGCTCGACGCGTTCGACGCGTTCGACGTGGGCCTGATGAGGGTCCATCGCGACGACCTGCTGTCCGCCTGCCAGTACCCGACGGCGTCGTGGGACGACGTGCGCCGTCGGATGCTGGAGAACGGGTCCAAGCTGACGACGTGTCAGGTCGCGGGTCTCTGGTCGACCGTCGACTCACCCGCGGCCGTTCGACCGCTGGAGCAGCTGATGTGGCGACGGTACGGGCCTAAACCGGCCGACGGGATCCTCGCTCGGGTAATCCTCCGCCGGATCTCCGGACCGATGACCCGGCGACTGCTGCCGACGGGCATCGCCCCCGACACCGCGACCGCCGTCGCCTTTCCCGTCACTTTGGTCGCCGCCGGTCTGATCGCGTCGGGCAACCGCTGGATGATGCTCGCCGGAGGGCTCGGCGTCATCCTCGGATGTGCGCTCGACGGTGTGGACGGCGAGCTCGCCCGCGTCAGCGGGCGGGTGTCTCGGCGCGGCGCGGCTCTGGACACCCTGCTCGACCGGTACGGCGACCTCGCGGTTGTGCTCGGCCTCGTCCTCGGCTCGGGCGGGACGGTGACCGCCTGGGCCTGGGGGTTCGGCGCTGTGGCAGGGTCCCTGCTCGTCCCCTACATACACGCCGTCGGTAGCGGCACCGGCGTGATCCTGTTCTTCCGACGCGAGTTTCGCCTGTTCATCTTTGCGTTCGCGGCGATCGGCGGCGTCCCGCTGTGGGGCCTTGCCGTGGTCGCCATAGCCGCCAACCTCGATGCCGTGCGCGGGGTCGTCCTGCTGCTGCGTGCGTTGCGGTCCTGACGACGGGCCGGGACTCGAAGGACGCGGTGTCGTCAGAAGAGCGACGACAGTGTGTAGATCGTGAGGCCCGCCAGGCCGCCGACGATCGTTCCGTTGATCCGGATGAACTGAAGGTCACGGCCGACATGCAGCTCGATCCGATCTGCGGCCTCCTTGCCGTCCCACCGGTTCACGGTGTCGGAGATGATCGCGGTGAGCTCCGAGCCATACGTGCGGACGAGATATCCGCCACCGTCGGCCACCAGTCCGTCCAGCCGGGTTCGCAACGCTCGATCGGTCGTGAGTCGGCGACCGAACGCCGTCAACGCGTCGAATGCGCGGCGTCGCAACGGGCCGTCCGGCTCGCCGAAGGCCTCGACCAGCGCCCGCCGCAGCGACTGCCAGATCGAGGTGATCGCATGTTCCACCTCGGCGTGCGACAGCAAGCGCTGTTTCAGGCGCTCCGCCCAGTCCATCGTGTCCCGGTCGTGCTGGAGGTCGCCGGCAAGCCGGGTCAGCAGGTCGTCGAGCGCTCGGCGCGCGGGATGGTCGCTGTCGTCGCGGACCTCGCGGACGAAGCGCAGCGCCTCCTTGTGGATGCGCCGGGTCACCGCGTCGTCCACCCAATGTGGTGACCACCACGGCGCCTGGGTCGCGACGACCCGGGAGACGGTTTCCTCGTTGTCGGCCAGCCAGCTCGCGGACTCGCTCAGGGCGAGGTCGACCAGAGGATGGTGGGACTTGTCCGCAACGATCTCCTGGAGGAGGTGTCCGAGCGTCGGGCTGAGTGGCTCCTCGAGGAGCCGTGGGATCAGCACGTCCTTGAGCAGTACGACGACGTCCTCGTCCCGGGTCTTGCCGAGCGCGTCGCGGGCCAGCCGGGCAGCTTCGGCGACGAGCCGAGTGCTGTGTGCCGGATCGGTGAGCCAACGCCCAACGCGGGCACTGAGCTCCGCCAGGAGGAGCTTCTCCTTCACGACTGACTCGGACAGGAAGTTGGCGCCGACGAAGTCCTGCAGGCTCTTGCCGAGTGCGTCCTTGCGCTCGGGGATGAGCGCTGTGTGCGGGATCGGCAACCCGAGGGGACGGCGAAAGAGCGCGGTGACCGCAAACCAGTCGGCGAGTGCGCCGACCATGCTCGCCTCTGCGGTCGCGTTGAGATAGCCCCATCCGCCGGCTTGCCGACGGGTGAGCACGTACACGACGGCGGCTGCCACCAGCAGGCCGAGCGCGACCGCCCGCATCTGTCTCAACCCACGTCGTCGGTCGTCGTCCGCGGGGGTCTCGGGGATCACGAGGCTGGTCATGTCTCGATAGTGCAGGGTCGAGTGCCCGCAACGGAGGGGGCAGGGCCGAAAGGAGAGCACGGACGAGTGGAACCGCGGCACTACAGTGAGCGTTTGAACTCCTCTCACCGCTCCAGGGAACGAACACCATGAGGACGCCGCTGCTCGCCGACTCCGCGCAGGCCGCTGGTCAGGTGGTCGGCACTTTCCTGCCACTGCTGGTCGGCCTGGTGCTGCTGGCAGTCGGCTACGCCCGCCGCCGGCGACACGGCGCAACCGGCGGCCAGGGCAGCGACGGACGCGGGTTCATCATCGCGGGGTGGATACTGGCCGGCCTCGGTCTCGTCGGGCTCCTCGCCGTGGCGGCGCAGTCCCAGGGCTGACCGGCGCGTACCGTCCGACGTTTCGTGCGGCGCCACCGCAACGTCCGAGCGACCGTGCGCGATAGCGCCCGCTTCAGCGGACGTTACGGCGTTCGGCGTGGGGCGCGACCGCAACGTCCGAGTGACCGTGCGCGATAGCGCCCGCTTCAGCGGACGTTACGGCGTTCGGCGTGGGGCGCGACCGCAACGTCCGAGTGACCGTGCGCGATAGCGCTCGCTTCAGCGGACGTCACGGCGTTCGGCGTGGGGCGCGACCGCAACGTCCGAGTGACCGTGCGCGATAGCGCTCGCTTCAGCGGACGTCACGGCGTTCGGCGGATGTTGCGACCCGTTGCAGCCCGATCGAGGGCCGGCACCGGGGGACGTTCTGCCCCGTCCGGGCGCTGTCCCGGCGGCGCTGCGCGGTCGGTTGGCGAGCGTCAACGGGAGTCGGCGGCGGCGACCAGAGCGTCGAACAGGCGACCGTCGGTACCCGCCTCGGGATGCCACTGCACACCGATCCGGAACCGCGCGGCCGGGTCCTCGAACGCCTCCAGTACGCCGTCGTCAGCCCAGGCAGTCGCAACGAACGCCGCGTGATCGGCCACGCCTTGGTGATGGTAGGTGGCCACCGTCACCGACCCGCCGAGAATCTCCCGTAGCCGGGTGCCGGCGGCGATCGCGACCTGGTGCTCGGCGTACCGGCCGGGTGCGGGTGCGTGGAAGTCACCAACCCGGTCCGGGAGGTGCTGCTCCAACGATCCGCCGGACGCGACCGTCATCACCTGCATCCCCCGGCAGATTCCGAGTGTCGGCACGTCCGCCGCGGCCGAGACGCCGGCAAGCGTCAGCTCGGACGAGTCCCGATCCCGACGCGGTGCCTGCACGCTCGGGTGCGGCTGCTGACCGTATCGCGACGGCTCCACGTCGACGCCTCCGGAGAGGATCAGCCCATCCAGCCGGGACAGCAGCCGTCGAACGTCGGCCTCCGTCAGGTCATCAGGCAGCGGCGGTACGACGACGGCGATCCCCCCGGCGTCATGCACATGACGTACGTACCGGTGCGGCACGAACGCCGCCGGGACGTCGCGCCAAACCCCCCACGACGCCGGCTCGACGGATGCCGTGATGCCGATGACAGGGCGGTTCACAGCGGCGTCACGTACGCACCGGAGATACCGCCGTCGACCAGGAATTGCGACGCGGTGATGAAGCTGGAGTCGTCACTCGCCAGGAACAGCACCGCGGCGGCGATCTCCTCCGGCTCCGCGAATCGGCCCATCGGGATGTGCACGAGCCTCCGTGCCGCTCGCTCGGCGTCCTTCGCGAACAGCTCCCTGAGCAACGGCGTGTTCACCGGCCCGGGACACAGCGCGTTGACGCGGACCCCATCCCGGGCGAACTGCACACCGAGCTCGCGGCTCATCGCGAGGACGCCGCCCTTGCTCGCGGTGTACGAGATCTGCGAGGTGGCCGCGCCCATGACGGCGACGAACGACGCGGTGTTGATGATCGACCCCCGGGCCTGTTCCCGCATGTACGGCAGGACCGCCTTGCAGCACAGGTAGACGCTGGTCAGGTTCACGTCCTGCACACGACGCCAGGCATCGAGGTCGGTGTCGAGAATGGAGTCGTCGTCGGGCGGTGAGATTCCGGCGTTGTTGAACGCCACGTCGACGCTGCCGTACTCCGACTTCGCGGTCGCGAACATCGCCTCCACCTGCTCGACGTTGGTGACGTCGGTGTGGACGAAGGTTCCACCGAGCTCGGCGGCGAGTCCGGGTCCGCGTTGGTCGTCGAGGTCGCCGATGACGACGCGGGCACCTTCGGCCGCGAACCGGTGGACGGTCGCCAGACCGATGCCGCTACAGCCGCCGGTGACGACAGCCGTCCGGCCCTGCAAGCGCCCGTGGTCGGGCATCGCATGTCCTTTCGTCGTGCGTCGCGATCAGCCGTCGTGCGTCGCGATCAGCTGTCCGCAATGAAGACGTTCTTCAGCTCGGTGAACGGGTCGAGCGCGTCCGGGCCGAGCTCGCGACCGATCCCGGACTGCTTGAACCCGCCGAACGGTGTCGAGTACCGCACCGAGGCATGCGAGTTCACACTCAGGTTTCCGCTGTCGATGGCGCGGGAGACGCGCAGCGCGCGGCCGAGGTCGCCCGTCCAGATGGATCCCGAGAGGCCGTACTCGGTGTCGTTGGCCATCCAGATGGCGTCCGCCTCGTCCTTGAACGGCAGGACGGCGACGACCGGCCCGAAGACCTCCTCCCGCCATATCCGGTCCTGGTCGCTGTTCGGAAGCACGACGGTTGGGGGATACCAGTAACCCGGCCCGGTCGGCGCCTCACCGCGGAAGGCGACGTCGACACCGTCGCCCTCGACGTACGACCGGACGGCCTCCCGCTGCGGGGCGCGGATCAGCGGGCCCATCTCCGCTTCCTCATCACCCGGTGGCTTGACCTTGACACCGAGGACGGCGGGCTCGAGCAGCTCGAGGAAACGGTCGTACGCCGAGGACTCGACCAGGATCCGGCTTCGCGCACAGCAGTCCTGGCCCGCGTTGTCGAAGACGCCATACGGTGCGGTTGCGGCCGCTCGTTCGAGATCCGCGTCGGCGAAGACGACGTTCGCGCTCTTCCCTCCGAGCTCCAACGTCACCCGTTTCACGTTGTCCGCGGCACCGGCCAGGATGCGTTTGCCGACCGCAGTCGAGCCGGTGAAGCAGATCTTGCGGACGGCCGGGTGGGACACGAACCGCTCGCCGACAACGGACCCCGACCCCGCGATGACCGTGAACACACCCTCGGGCATGCCCGCGTCAAGGGCGAGCTCACCGAGCCTGACGGCTGTCAGGGGTGTGAGCTGGGCGGGCTTGAGGACAACGGTGTTCCCGGCCGCGAGCGCAGGAGCGAAACCCCATCCCGCGATCGGCATCGGAAAGTTCCAGGGGACGATCACGCCGACCACGCCGAGCGGCTCCTTGAACGTCACGTCGAGTCCGCCGGCGACCGGGATCTGCCGGCCGCACAGCCGCTCGGGCGCCGCTGCGTAGTAGCTCAGCACATCGCGTACGTTGCCTGCTTCCCAACGAGCATTGGCGATCGTGTGGCCGGCGTTACGAACCTCGAGCCGGGCGAGCTCCTCGACGGCGCCGTCGACGGCGTCAGCGAACCTGCCTAGCAGCCGACCACGGTCTGCGGGCGCGACCCTTCGCCAGCTGTCGAAGGCCGCACGGGCCGCCCGGATCGAAGTGTCGGTGTCCTCGACGGTCGCCAGCTCGACGGTGGTGACCAGTTCCTCGGTGGCGGGGTCGATGACGTCGTGGGTGCTCACAGTCTCTCGAAGCCCCTGACGCGCTCCCAGTCGGTGACGGCGGCGTTGAACGCGGCCAGCTCGACGTTGGCGGCGTTGACATAGTGGTCGACCACCTCGGAGCCGAACGTCGTCCGGGCGAGCTCTGAGGAGGCGAACGCGTCCCGGGCCGCTCGCAGGGTGCTCGGCACGTGCGGCTTGTCGGACTCGTACGCGTTGCCCTCGAACGGAGCCTCCAGCCGGAGCTCGTTCTCGATCCCGTGCAGTCCACCGGCCAGCATCGCGGCCAAGCCGAGGTACGGGTTCATGTCACCGCCGGGCAAGCGGTTCTCGACGCGCAGGCCGGCGCCGTGACCGACCACCCGCAGCGAGCAGGTGCGGTTGTCGCGGCCCCAGGCGATCGCGGTCGGAGCGAACGAGCCGGGCTGATAGCGCTTGTACGAGTTGACGTTCGGCGCGTAGAACAACGTGAGCTCTGCCAGCGTCGCTTGCACGCCGGCGACGAACTGCTCGAACGACTTCGTCGGGCCGTCGCCCCGGTCGAAGACGATTGTGCCGTCGGTGCCCCGCACGCTCATGTGGACGTGACAGGAATTTCCCTCGCGCTCGTCGAACTTCGCCATGAAGGTGAGCGACTTGCCGTGCTGCGCCGCGATTTCCTTGGCGCCGTTCTTGTAGACGACGTGTTGGTCGGCGGTGGTGAGGACGTCGGCGTACCGAAAGGCGATCTCGTGCTGGCCGAGGTTGCACTCGCCCTTGGCCGACTCGACGACCAACCCGGCCGCGTACATCTGGTTGCGGATGTCGCGGAGCAACGGTTCGACCCTGCTGGTTCCGAGGATCGAGTAGTCGACGTTGTACTGGTTCGCCGGGACGAGGGTCCGGTAGCTCTTGTTCCACGCCTCCTCGTACGTGTCGTCGTAGACCATGAACTCGAGCTCGGTGCCCGCGAATGCCTGGAGGTCGAGGCTCGCGGCCCGCTCGGCCTGGCCCCTCAGGATCTGGCGGGGTGACTGTACGACTGGCGTGTGTGCGTCGTCGAGCCAGGCCAGGTCGCACTGCACGATGACCGTTGCCGGTAGCCAACCAGCGAACCGCATCGTCGACAGGTCGAGGACGAATTCCATGTCGCCGTACCCGGTCGCCCAAGAGCTGATCGCGTAGCCGTCGACGGTGTTCATGTCCACGTCGACGGCGAGCAGATAATTGCAGCCCTCGGTGCCGTGCTCCAGAACAGTTTCGACGAAGTACGGCGCGTGCATGCGCTTGCCCTGGAGACGGCCCTGCATGTCGGTGAACGCGACCAGCACGGTGTCGACCTCACCGCTTCCTACCAGCCGACGAAGGTCATTCACGGAGACGGGAAAGCGCTGCTGGGTCATCAGTTCTCGCTTCTGCTCGGGGCCGCCGTGAGATTTGAATGAGTCTAGACCTGGTGCCCGGACTGGCACTAGCATCCGGGGATCGGGCCGACACCAGGGAGTGGAGGAGGTGGTGGGATGGCTGCCGCCACGCTACCCACCGACCTCGACTCCTTGCTCGACCGGGTCACCGTGCTGCGCGGGACCGAACGCGAGGTTCGCGAACTCGAGGGCGGTTTGACGAACCGCAACCTGAGGGTGACCACCGCTGAGCACGACGTGGTCGTCCGCATCTCCCGTGACGGCGGCGACCAGTTGGCGATCGACCGCGACGCCGAGTACGCGAACTCGTGCGCGGCTGCCGCTGCCGGCTCGTCTCCGAGGGTCGTCGAGTACATACCCGACGCGCACCTGCTGGTCGTCGAGTACATCGACGGCACGACGCTCGCCTCCGGGGACCTCCGCGACTCGGACATGCTGTCCCGCGTCGCCAATGTCTGCCGGACGCTGCACGGTGGCCCGCCCTTCGTGTCCGACTTCGATATGTTTGCCGTCCAGGATGCATACCTGCGAACGGTGCAGCGCCGGGGCTTCCGGCTACCCGCGCGCTACCTCGAATTCGTTCCGCAGGTCAGCCTGATCCGCCGCGCCCTGTCGGCCCAGGGCGCGGAAACGGTTCCGTGCAACAACGACCTGCTTGCCGCGAACTTCGTCGACGACGGCGCGCGGTTGTGGATCATCGACTTCGAGTACGCGGGCAACAACGACCCATGTTTCGAGCTCGGCAACGTCTGGAGCGAGGCGAACCTGTCGCTCGAGCACCTGACCGAGCTCGTCGGCTACTACTTCGGGCCAGATTGCGTGAGCAAGGTCGCCCGCGCTCGGCTGCTCGGCCTGATGTCGAAGTACGGCTGGACGCTGTGGGCATCCATCCAGGACGCCACCAGCCAACTCGACTTCGACTTCTGGAGCTGGGGCCTCGAAAAGTACGACCGCGCGGTCGACGAGTTCGACGGTCCCGACTTCGACCGACTGCTAGCCACGGCGGCAGCCGGTTAGCTCGCCCAGGGTTCGCTTAACCACCACCATCACCGGAGGGCAGACATGGCCGACACCACCGAGCTGAGCGCCGACGAGCGAAGGCTCGCCGAGCTCGGCTACAAGCAAGAGCTGAACCGCAGCTGGTCGGGCTTTTCCAACTTTGCGATCTCGTTCTCGATCATCTCGATCCTCGCCGGTTGCTTCACGACGTTCGGCCAAGCCTGGAACAACGGTGGGCCCATCGCGATCTCGCTGGGTTGGCCGCTGATCTCGGCGTTCATCCTGATCATCGGCTTCTGCATGTCGGAGCTGGTCTCGGCGTTCCCGACGTCCGGCGGCATCTACTGGTGGGCCTCCAAGCTCGGCGGCGCGCGGTCCGGCTTCTATACGGGCTGGCTCAACCTGGTCGGCCTGATCGCGATCCTCGCTTCCGTTGCGTACGGTTGCGCGCTCTTTCTCAACATCACCTTGACCGGTTACCTGTGGAAGGGTTGGGGTGACCAGTTCGGCGGCGACAGCCTCAAGCAGACCTTCGCGTTGTTCGTGGTGATCTTGTTGCTCGCCACGTTGGCGAATGTCTTCAGCAGCCACCTGCTGGCCCGGATCAACAACATCTCGGTGTGGTGGCACGTCGCCGGTGCGGCGGCGGTGGTCCTGATCCTGGTCATCCTTCCCGACCACCACCAGGGTCTGAGCTTCGTCTTCACCGAGCGGTTCAACAACAGCGGTTTCGGAAACGGCACGCACAGTGGTCCCACGTTCTGGCTGTACGTCCTGCCGCTCGGGTTCCTGCTGACGCAGTACACGATCACCGGGTATGACGCCTGCGCCCACCTGTCGGAGGAGACGGACTCGGCGGCGTTGTCCGCGGCGAAGGGAATCTGGCGGTCAATCTTCTATTCGGCGATCGGCGGCTGGATCCTGCTTCTCGGCTTCTTGTTCGCTGCCACTCAGCTGAGCTACATCGACTCGGCCGACCCCAACGTCAACCCGTACGGGGCTGGAACAGCGGCGGCGATCATTTCGTCCGCCCTCGCGAGCAAGTGGGCCGCGACGATCTTCATCATCTCGACGGCCGGCCAGTTCTTCTGCACGGTCGCGTGCATGACCAGCTGCTCGCGGATGATCTTCGCGTTCAGTCGCGACGGTGCCATTCCCGGTTCTGGATTGTGGAGGAAGGTGAACGCGACCCGCGTCCCCGTCAATGCGGTGCTGCTCGGCGGCGTGGTCTCGTTGCTGATCACGCTGCCGGCGCTCTACAAGTCACCCTCGGGCGCCCCGACCGCGTTCTACGCCGTCGTATCGATCGGTGTCATCGGGCTGTATGTCGCCTTCGCCATTCCGATCTGGCTCCGGCTCCGTCAGGGCGACGCATTCCAGAACGGTCCCTGGACGCTGGGTCGAAAATACAAGTGGATGTGTTGGGTGTCGGTGGTCGAGATCGCGGTGATCTCCGTCTACTTCATCCTCCCGACCGTGCCGCAGGGCTGGCCGGGCAACAAGGACTTCACCTGGACTGCGGTCAACTACGCCCCCATCCTCACCGGCGGTGTGTTGATCGCGATCACGGTCTGGTGGTACGTCTCGGCCCGTCACTGGTTCACCGGACCGAAGCACACGATCGATCCGGCCGTGGTCGAGGTGTTCGACGCCGGACAGTAGCGCAGGCAGGCAACAAGGGCGCCGCGAGGGTTGCCAGCGAGTGTCGCCAGCAGCGCCTCGCGGGCCGGGTGTTGTTGCGGGCAGGTAGCGCACACTCGACCGGCGGCCGCGGTCGAGAAGTCAGCACAACGGATCGGGGTGGCGACGACGGACAGCTTGTTGAGGTCTGCGCCCGACCTGTCCAACCCGGACGGCGGTCCAGCGCACCAACAGATCGAACAGTGGCTGATGGGTGCGATCGACAGCGGCGTCGTGGCTCCGGGCGACCAGCTTCCCAAGGAGACGGACTTCGCCCTGGCACTCGGCGTGAGCCGGATGACGCTTCGGCAGGCCCTCGGTTCGCTCGAGTCTCGCGGCGTCCTCGAACGGATCCCTGGACGTCAAGGGGGCACGTTCGTGCGTGCACCGAAGATCGAGTGTGACATCACCGGCCTGGCAGGTTTCACCGAACAGTTGCGCCGCGGTCAGCTGCGCGCCAGTGCGAGCGTACTGAGCGCCGGCGTGGTCCCGGCGACGTCGGCCGTCGCCCGGGCGCTGGACGTGGAGAACGGCTCCGCTGCATACGAGATCGTGCGAGTACGCCGCGCGCAACGGCGTCCGGTCGCGCTCGAACGGTCGTATCTGCCGGCCGAGATGTTTCCGGGCCTGCTCGACCAGCGGTTGTCCGGCTCGCTGTACGCGCGACTACGCCGCAAGTACGGTGAGTCACCGCAAACGGCGACCGAGTACCTGGAACCGTTCATCGCCGACGAGGACGTCGCGGCGGTGCTGGACGTCGCGGTCGGCTCGGCCCTGCTCCTGATCGAACGGACGGCGAGGGCGGCGTCAGGGCGGCCGATCGAGTATGCGCGCGACCTCTTCCGCCCGGACCGGATCCGCATCTCGGTGCAGACGGTCGCAGGCGCGTCCGGTGCGTTGCGCTCCGTCGCACCATCCCCCTGAGTGCCTGTGGCTGGGAGTTCGCGAGGTAGTAGGTCACGTTCTCCCAGCCGCAAGCGATGGCGCGGCTGACCGACGCAGCGATTGCGCGGCTGACCGACGACGTTGTGGCTGGGAGTTCGCGAGGTAGTAGGTCACGTTCTCCCAGCCGTACGGATCGAGCGTCATCGAGCAACCCGTCCACAGGCCGAGCACGCAGCGTCCACAATCTTGCTGCGCCCCTGTTCGGCCACGACGAGCCGCAGCAATCGTGGTCGCCATGCTGACGCCGTTGGATCGTCGAGCCGATCAATCGGGCAACCCATTCGGTGCAACCGCATACGTCCGTCGGCATTCCGGGGTGCTCGCGGCCGAATCCCTCGCTCGCGAGCAGCACGGTGTCGTCTCACGTCGTCAGTTGGCGACGATCGGCGTCACCCGCTACGACATCGCGCGGGAGGTACGCCGTGGCCGATGGAGGCTGCTCGGCAGGCAGACGGTCGCCATCCATCGCGGCCCGCTGGTTGCGCAGGCCTGGTGG
>JBBSHE010000063.1:0-13059 GCA_038253325.1 Propionibacteriales bacterium | reverse complement strand
TCGTCCGGGACCCGCACGTACGCCTCGTATCCCGCAGGCACGAGGTCCCGCACACGGCCCCAGCCGCGAAGCTGTTCGACCAGCCAGTCGGCAGGCGCCAGGTTGGTCACCGGCACGACGTCGTCAGGCTGCACCACTCGACCGTACACACCTCAGGAGGGGAGCCGGTTGTGGTGCAGCGATCGGCGAAGATAGGCGCCAAACGCGCGGGGTGCCGGCGCGAGCGCCGGGTCACGAAGCGCGACGACGCCGATCGGCGGGTGTCGCGGCGCATCCCGAAGACGGCAGATGTCGACGGGTGGGCCAGGTGCACGCGCCGCCGACTCCGCCAGCAACGCGACACCGAGGCCGGCGGAGACAAGTTCGCGGATGCTCGCCGGGCTGTGGGTCTCGAACTCGATGCGGGGGACGAAGCCTTCGGCCGCAGCCGCGGCAGTGAGAATGGCGTGCAGCCCGCTTCCGGCCGGTAGGCAGACGAACCACTCGTCCTTCGCCGCGGCGAGCCGTCCAGCCCGGTCGTTGGCCAGTCGATGCCCGGGCGGGGCGATCAGGACCAGGCTCTCGTCGACGAGTGCATGCGCGGTGTAGCGCCGGGGCAGCTCGGTATGGACCGGACCGATCACGATGTCGACCTCACCCCCGTCCAGCCCGGCGACGAGGTCGGCGATGAGGCCGGACCGGAGCGTGAGCGCGACGCCCGGGTAGCTGCGGCGGAACGCAGCCATCGTTGCGGGCAGATCAACCGACCCGAGGACCGGCGTGGCGCCGATGCGGACATGTCCGCGCAGCACGTCGGCGAGCTCGTTCAGGTCGGCGCGGGCTCCGTCGAGCTGCTCCAGTACGCGCCGGGTCCGTGCCAAGAACAGCTCGCCGCCATGGGTGAGGGACATCCGGCGGGTGGTGCGCTGCAGGAGTACGGTTCCCAGCTCGGTCTCCAGGCGCCGGATCTGGGCAGAGATCGCCGGCTGGGCCACGCGGAGCTGCTCGGCGGCGCGGGTGAAGCCGCCGTGCCGCACGACCGCATCGAAATAGACGAGCTGGCGAAGCTCCATCGATTCATCATGGATCGCGATGAGTCCCAGCACAAGATGGTCTTGGACTTATCGCTCATGGGTGGGCACCGTGGAGTCATGGAACAACGACAGTTAGGACGCACCGGCCTCGCCACCTCCGCACTCGGCCTGGGCTGCATGGGCTTCTCCCAGGGCTACGGGGCCACCGACGACCGGGAGTCGATCACATCGATCCATCGGGCGATCGAGCTGGGCGTGACAATGCTGGACACCGCGATGAGCTACGGCCAGGGACACAACGAATCGCTCATCGCCCGAGCGCTGAGCGCCCTCGGAGAGCAGGCCCATGCCGTCCAGGTGGCGACGAAGTTCGGCATCGTCCGTCGCGATCAGGGGGTGCACCTGGACGGGAAGCCAGAACACGTCCGCGGCCATGCGGAGGCGTCGCTCGAGCGACTCGGCGTCGACGTCATCGACCTGTACTACTTGCATCGAGTCGACCCGGACATCCCGATCGCGGAGACGGTCGAGGCGATGGCGGCGCTCGTGCACGAGGGCAAGGTCCGACACCTCGGCGTCTGTGAGGTCACCCCCGCCCAGCTTGCGGAGGCCGTCACCGTCCATCCCATCGCCGCCGTACAGTTCGAGTGGTCGCTGGCCTGGCGCGAGCCTGAGCTCGACCTGATCCCAGAGGCGCGCCGGCTCGGTGTCGGCATCGTGCCCTACAGTCCCCTCGGCCGGGGCCTGCTGACGGCGACCCTCGACCGGGAAGGACTGCACTCGAGCGAGTTCCGCCGCACCGACCCCCGTTTTCAGGACGCCAACCTCGAGCGAAACCTGGCGCAGGTCGCGGCCCTTCGCAGGCTGGCCGCGACTCTCGGCATCAGCCCGGGTCAGCTTGCGCTGGCCTGGCTGCTGGCGCAGGGCAGCGACGTCGTGCCCATCCCCGGCACCCGGCGTGTCGATCGGATCGCGGATAACGCCGCTGCGGCCGACGTCGCGCTCAGCGTCGACGATCTGCGGCGCCTCGACGAGGTGGTGCCGCCCGGCGCCTGGGCCGGCGATCGACGCTCGTTCGCGGTACCGGCCACGACCCGTTCCGGGTCCTGACTCGTGTGACCGACACCGCACGACCGCGCCGACCCTGCCTGAGCGGATCAGGCAATCACCCGAGGACCCGGTACGGGTCCGGTCGCTCGCTGCACCGCACGGCACAACCCGGAACTCGACAAAGCGACCGCAATGTCGATCGCGTGCTCGTCGTCCGCGGCGAGGAACAGGCAGGTTGGCCCGGATCCGGACACGATCGACCCGAGAGCGCCGGCATCCTCGCCCACTTCGAGCGTCCGCCGCAGCGCCGGTCGCATCCGCAGAGCGGCGGGCTGCAGGTCGTTGAACAGCGCCAGGCCGACGTCGTAGGAGTCACCGGAACGCAGCGCGGCCAGCAGCACCTCGGGAGGACCGAGCGGCCCCATGTCGTCCGGGACGCGCATCGCGTCCAGCTGCGCGTACACCTCCGCGGTGGACAGCCCACTGTCTGCGTAGGCCAGCACCCACTCGTAGCTGCCCTTGGCGAGGATCGGAGACACGACCTCGCCCCGGCCGGTGCCGATTGCGAGTCCGGCGGTCAAGCAGAAGGGGACGTCACTGCCGAGAGCAGCGGCGACCTCAACCATGCGTTCACGCGATAGCCGGCATCGCCACAGCGCATCGCACGCCACCAACGCACCAGCCGCGTCGGCACTCCCGCCGGCGAGACCCCCTGACACGGCGATGGACTTGTGCAGGTGGAGCGCGACGCCGGCGGGGATCTCACACTCCTTGGCCAGTGCTCGGGCGGCGGCGACGGCGAGGTTGGAGTCGTCGAGCGGAAGCGTACGTTCGCCCTCGCCACTGACCGTGATCGTGAACTCCCCGTCGGGCGCTTCGCGGGCCTTGATCTCGTCGAAGAGCCCGATCGCCTGGTACACCGACGATACGGGATGGTACCCATGGGCGTCGGGCGCACCGACGGTCAGCGACAGGTTGATCTTCGCCGGCGCCCGAACGGTCACGCTCTCCACGCCGACAACCCTACGGCTCGGACGTTGACTCGGGCTTCGACGCGGACCGCGAGACGAGCTCCTCGGCGATCCGGCAGAACTCTTCGATACGGAGGGTCTCTCCGCGCGCACTCGGGTCGACCCCGGCCGCGGCCAGGATGGCTGCTGCCCGCTCAGGCGTTCCGGCCAGCGTCGCCAGGCACCCGCGCAGCGTCTTGCGTCGCGTCGCGAACGCCGCATCGACCACCGCAAACACCCGATCGCGACCGACAGACCCGGTGGGAGGCTCTCGTCGCCTGATCGCGACGAGACCAGAGTCGACATGCGGCACGGGCCAGAACACCGACCGGCTGACCAGTCCGGCCTGGCGTACCTCGGCGTACCAGGCTGCCTTCACGCTGGGCACCCCATACGTACGTGAACCGGGAGCTGCCGACAACCGGTCGGCCACCTCCTTCTGCACCAGGACGAGGCCGCGCTGCACGGTCGGGACGACGTCGAGCAGGTGGAGCAGGACGGGTACGGCAACGTTATACGGCAGATTCGCCACCAGGGTCGTCGGAGCGGGACCGGGGACGACGTCGAGCCGCAGAGCGTCGGCGCATACCACTCGGCAGCGGCCGGCGGCAACCGGGAACCGCGCGGCGACCGTGCTCGGCAGCGCTTCGGCGAGCAACGGGTCGATCTCAACGGCCGTCACCAAGGCGCCGCTTTCCAACAGGGCGAGCGTGAGCGATCCCAGGCCCGGCCCGACCTCTAGTACGACATCATCACCGGCGAGCTCGGCAGTTCGGGCGATGCGTCGCACCGTGTTCGGGTCGATGACGAAGTTCTGGCCACGTTGTCTCCTCGGGCGGAGCCCCACCTCGCGCACGAGCCGGCGGATGTCCGACGCACCCAGCAACCTGGCGCGCTGCGGCGATCCAAAGTCGGCCTCGTTCACCAGCACAGTCTGGCGGCTGCGGCGTCTGTGTATCAGGCGGCGTCGTGGATGGCCGGCTGGTGTGTGTGGGTGCCGGCCCTCCTGCCAGTCGTTTGTCGGCTAGGAACTCGCTTCACCCATGTTGTCGACACTTCACCCAGGTAATTACCTGGGTGAAGTGCAGAGTTCCCACGTTAACCTGGGAAAGCGGCGGCCGGTGGGCGGCGCTGCCGGTATCGAGCTTTGCGGGCGCGTGGAGGCCGGGACCGTACTAGAGCAGGCCGAGGCTGGCGGCGCAGGCCGGCCACGACCCATAGCCACCGGTCGCCGCACGGATCCGCTCCGCGACGATGATCTGTTCTTCGCGCGTTGCCTGGTACGCGTACGGTGCGAACGCACCGCCGCCGTTTGACAGCCAGGTTGATGGGGCGAACTGCAAACCACCGGAATAGCCGTTGCCCGTGTTGATCGCCCAGTTGCCCCCCGACTCACACTGTGCGATCTGGTCCCAGACCGTGTCGCCACCGGCGTAGTTCGGCGGCGGGCTCGTCTTATGCGGCGGCGGTGCGGGCTTCGTACCGTGGTACTCGATCTCGTTCACCGCTGCCCTCACCGGCACCGTCCTGACCAGCTTCTTGGTCCGGAGCACGCCGTTGACCTTGCGGACCCGGTAGGTGAGCCGCTCGGTGCCTGGAGTGCCGGCGCGAGCGACGCGGACCCGGCCGACGGTCAGCGTCGGGTCGCTGCGCACGATCGTCCGGTACGGCACTGTCTCGACGACGGTGGACCGGAATCGATGCACGCGCTTGACGACGATCCGCGACCCGTCGTCGATCCGCCTGCCCAAGGCGGGGTGGATGACGTCGTCACTGTCGGTGGTGATCCCGAGGTCAATGAGCGCGTCGCCGACGGTCACGCCGGTGGTCGTGACGTGTCGTTTGTGCTGCCGGCCGACGAGCAGCGTGACCTGCTTCGGCGTCCTGATCGTCAACGCGAGGCCGCGACGGCCGATCGTGGCCGACCGGCTCGTGGAGAGTTCTGCGCCGGTGCCGAAGCGCTGGCCCAGCTGGTCGAGTGCATCGTTGATCGTCGTCGCGGTCGTCCAGTATCTCTTGGTCGCGCCGTCGATCGTCAACGTGAGCGGACGCCCGAAGGCGACCGCGATCCGGGTGCCGTCGTCCACCTTCGCGTCGGGGGACGGTGCCACGTCGTCATGCGGTCCGATCGTGATGTTGTGGTCTGCGAGCACGTCACCGACGGTGTCGTCGTACGTGACGAAGCGTTGCTCCTTACCGTCGAGCGACACGGTCACCGTCTTGCGTAACGACGAGAACGTGATGGCCCCGGCGATCATAATGGCGAGCAGGCTTACGGCGGCGGCGATGATGACGGACCGTTTCGACACTGTGCTCCAAGGGTCGTACTCTCCGGACCGCAGGTGCCACCGTGCGAGGCACGGAGGGGACTGGACCTGCTTCCGGCCACAAGCACCTGACCTTAGCCACCATGAGCCAGACGCACAACTGGGTCTACCACGAGCCTCCGAACGCGGCGAAGGTGTTGGCCGCGATCGCTCGGCACACGTCCTCGAGCTCCGCGCCACGGATCTCGGCCATTGCGCGTACGGTCGTCGGGATCAGGTACGACGCGTTCGGGCGCCCCCGGTGCGGCGACGGAGCAAGGAATGGCGCATCCGTCTCGACCAGGATTCGGTCCGACGGAGCGACCCGCAGGGCGTCGCGGACGTTGTCCGCGTTCTTGAACGTCACCGTGCCAGCGAACGACAGGTAGCAACCGAGATCGAGACAGCGCCGGGCGAACTGGGCGTCGCCGGAGAAGCAGTGCAGGATCGTCCGGTCGGGAACGCCATGCTCCTCGAGCATCGACAGCACGTCTGCATGTGCGTCCCGGTCGTGAATGACGAGCGACTTACCGAGCCGATGTGCCAACGCGATGTGTGCGGCGAACGACGTCCGCTGTGCCTCGACGCCGTCCTCGCCGGTACGGAAGTAGTCGAGCCCGGTCTCTCCGATCGCCCGCACCCGCGGCGAACCCGCCAACGACTCGATCTTGCCGAGCGCAGCGTGGAGATCGGCCAGCCGCGGCGCTTCGTTCGGGTGGATCGCGACACCGGCGACGATCGCACCGTACGCCGTCGCCGTCTCCACCGCCCACCGTGCGCCCGGCAGGTCACATCCGATCTGCACGATCCGCGGCACGCCGACCGACCCAGCCAGGGCCAGCGCCTCATCCGGCTCCAACCAGCTCTGGCCGTCCACGATGTCCAGGTGACAGTGGTTGTCGACCACCGGATACGGCAGTGGCTCCGGCAACGCAGGCCGATCAAGCATCCCTTGACCGGACGCCGCGTCGCCTCGCGAGCGCGTCGGACCACTCACCGCCTCGGCTCGTGCTTCTCCTCGGCAAGCCGCGGGCTCCGACCACCCGTCTCCTCGGCAAGCCTCGGAAACAACCCCCGCCCTTCATCCTTCGTGACGGGTACGCCGGCGGGCAGCTGGCCCCAACGGGCGACCTCGGCGATCCGCTGGTCGGAGATCGAACCGATCGCGTCTGCGCCGAGCGATTGCCAGAGCCGCGTGGTGGCCTTCGGCATCAGCGGGTGATGGAGCACCGCGATCGCCCGCAGGGCCTCCGCCGCAGTGGCGAGGATCGTGCCGACGCGGTCCCGACCGGCCTCGTCCTTGATGAGCGCCCATGGCGCTTGCTCGGTCAGGTAGCCGTTCACCAGCGAGACATAACCGACGACGGCGGCGATCGCCTCGTGCAGGGCGAGCCGGTCCATCGCGGCGTCGGCCGTTGCAACCACCTCGGCGAGCCGGCTCGATAGCACGCGGTCTGCTGCTGTGTGGTCGGTCGCCGGCGGGAGCACGCCGTCGAAGTACCGTCCGATCATGGCCGTCACGCGTGCCGCCAGGTTGCCGAGACCGTTGGAGAGCTCGCTCGTGTAGACCGCCGACAGATGTTCCCACGAGAATGACCCGTCCGAGCCGAATGCGATCGCCTTCAAGAAGTAGTAGCGGTACGCGTCGGAGCCGAAGTGGTCGACAATCTCGCTCGGATGGATGGCGGTGGCCTTCGACTTGCTCATCTTCTTCCCGCTGACGAGGAGCCACCCGTGCGCGAACACCTGCCGAGGAACCGGAACGCCGGCCGCGATCAGCATCGCCGGCCAGATCACCGCATGGAACCGCAGGATGTCCTTGCCGACGAGATGGACAGCCGGCCAGATCTGGTCGAAGCGCTCTTCGTCGTCGCCGTAGCCGGCTGCGGTGATGTAGTTGAGGAGGGCGTCGATCCAGACATAGAACACGTGCTTGTCGTCCCACGGGACGGAGACCCCCCAGTCGAACGTCGAGCGGGAGATCGACAGGTCCTCGAGTCCCTGCCGAACGAACGCGACCACCTCGTTGCGCGCGCTCTCCGGTTGAACGAAGTCGGGCCGACTCTCGTACAGCGCAAGCAGCCGGTCGGCGAACTGCGACAACGGAAAGAAGTAGTTGTGCTCGGACAAAATGTCGACCGGCCGCTCATGGATCGCGCAGAGCAGCGTCCCGTTGTCGGACTCGATCAGGTCGGCCGGGAGCTTGAACTCCTCGCAGTCGACGCAGTACGGACCGACGTACTCGCCGGGATAGACGAGTCCCTTGTCGTACAGGTGTTGCCAGAAGTCCTGGACCCGTGACGTGTGACGTTCCTCGGTCGTCCGGATGAAGTCGTCGTTGCTAGCGTCGACCACGTCGAGCACCGGTAGCCATTCCTCGGCAACCAGCTTGTCGGTCCATTCCTGCGGGGAGACGCCGTGCTCGTCGGCGGCGCGGAGCACCTTCTGGCCGTGTTCGTCGGTTCCCGTCAGGAACCAGGTGGCATCACCACGCTGCCGGTGCCAACGGGCCAGGAAATCCGCGGCGATCGTCGTGTATGCATTACCGATCGACGGAGCAACGGTCACGTAGTAGATCGGAGTCGTGACGGAGAACCCGCCATCGCCCGATGACTGGGGACCCGGTGCCTGCGGCATGAACCCGATCCTAGTGAGCGGATCAAGCCGGTTTTCCTGGTCGACCGGAGGCGGGCCGATGGGCGGCGGCATAGACCGTACGCCGCGGCAGTCCGCGCCGGAGCGCAACACTCTCGATCGCATCCTTGCGGCTCGACCCGGACGCGACCTCCTCGTCGACCTCCGCATGCAGGACGTAGGGATCGGTGCCGGAGCGCCGGCCGGCAGGATCGGCGCCGCGGACGACCAGCGTGACCTCGCCGAGCAGACCGGACGCCGCCCACTCGGCCAGTTCCCGAAGTGGCCCGCGACGGACCTCCTCATGGGTCTTCGTCAGCTCGCGACAGACGGCCCCCGGCCGATCGGGGCCGAACCGGTCGACCATGGCCGCCAATGTCGTCCCGACCCGGCGCGGGGACTCGAAGAACACCATCGTGCGCTGCTCGGACTCCAACGCCTCGAGCCGGCGCCGGAGCTCGCCGGCCCGCCGCGGCAGGAACCCTTCGAAGCAGAACCTGTCGACCGGCTGCCCTGACACCGCGAGCGCGGCCAGCACCGCCGACGGACCGGGTACGACGGTGACGTCGACCTCCGCGTCGACAGCCGCCGCGACCAGCCGGAAGCCCGGGTCCGAAACGCTCGGCATACCCGCATCGCTCACCAGCACGACTCGGCTGCCGTTCCGGAGCTGCTCGACCAGTGCCGGGACGCGCTGCGTCTCATTCCCCTCGAAGTACGAGACGACGGTGCCGGAAAGCTCGACACCGAGCTCCGCGGCCAACCGGCGCAGCCGCCGGGTGTCCTCGGCGGCGATGACGTCGGCGCCGGCGAGCTCCGCCGCCAACCGGGGTGACGCGTCACTCACCCTGCCGATCGGCGCCGCGACCACCACCAACGTCATGGGCGAATCCTCGCATCCTGCCTCGTACGATGGCTCGGTGACGACCCCGACCGCGACGCTGGCGCCGAGCGACAGCACCGCGGAGCGGGCATCGACCAAGACGCTCCCGGGTCAAGGGCGCTCGCTCGGTCGGGGCACCGCGGGCTGGCCGCTGCCCCGGCTGCCCAAGCGGTTCCGACCGCTGCACTGGGCGAGTGACGCGGTGGCGGGCTGGCTCGCTCCTCTCGGTGTGACGCTGCTCGCCGGTGTCATCCGCTTCTGGAACCTGACGACGCCGCCCGCGCTCACGTTCGACGAGACCTACTACGCCAAGGACGCCTGGGCCCTGCTGACGAAGGGGTACGCCGCCCAGTTCATCGACGCCAAGAAGGCCGACCCGATCATCAACGGCGGCTCGACGAAGGGCATCTTTTCCGGGCAGGTCAACCAGGTGGTGCACCCCGACTTCGGGAAGTGGATGATCGCCGTCGGCGAGTGGATGTTCGGGCTGACGCCACTGGGCTGGCGGTTCATTCCTGCGCTGGTCGGGACGCTGATGGTCCTGGTGACGTGCCGGCTCGTCCGCAGGCTCACCGGCTCGACACTGCTCGGTTGTGTGGCCGGTTTGCTGCTCGCGTTCGACGGCCTCGAGTTCGTGATGTCCAGGTTCGCCTTGGTCGACATCCTGCTCGCGTTCTGGCTGCTCTGTGCCGCCCACTGCCTGGTCGCGGACCGCGACTGGGCCCGGATCAAGATGGCCCGGCGACTGCTGACCGACCCCGACGCGGGACGAACCCGGTTCGGGCCGGTCCGTGGTTTCCTCGTCCGTCCGTGGCGGATCGGAGCCGGTGTTTGTTTCGGCTTCGCCGGCGGGGTCAAGTGGAGCGCGCTGCCCGTGTTCCTCGCGTTCGGGCTGCTGACGTGGGCATGGGACTCGGGGATGCGGCGAGCGATCGGGGTCCGCTGGTCGGTGGTCAAGTCCGGCATCGTCGACGCCTTACCGGCCTTCTTCTCGTTCTTCCTGGTCGCGATCGTCGTCTACGTCGCCACCTGGTCCGCGCTCTTGATCAACCATACGAAGTACGAGCAGCAGTTCGGCACCGGCGGCAACTCCATCGGCGAGCTGTCGGGATCGGGCATGATGTGGGGCTCGTACATCAACGACCACCCGACAACGTTCGTCGGCCAGGCCGAGCAGGCGCTGCACACGTTGTGGGAGTACCACGTCATGACGTACCGCTTCCACACCGGCCCGTATCTCCTCCGCGTCAACAGCCCCCACCCGTACATGTCACATCCCGGTGGCTGGCTGATCATCAACCGGCCGCTCGGTATCGCGAACATCAGCGGTGACGCGAGCAAGGTGCCGGGTTGCCCCGTCGGCGAGCAGTGCGTCCGGCAGGTGAAGGCGATGGGTACACCGATCCTCTGGTGGGGCGGTGTGGTGGCGTTGATCGTCTGCCTGTACTACTGGATCCTCAGGCGCGACTGGCGGTTCTCGATCCCCGTTGTGGGGGTCGCGTCGACCTGGCTGCCGTGGTTCCGATGGGACGACCGCACGATCTTCTACTACTACGCGGTCGCGACCATCCCGTTCACCGTGATCGGAGTCACGCTCGTTCTGGGCAAGGTGCTCGGTGCAGCGCACGCGTCCCGGGAGCGCCGGGTCGCCGGCGCCGCGTTCGGGGGGCTGTTCGTGCTGGCGGTGGCCTTGAACTTCTTCTACCTCTACCCGGTCCTCAGCTACGACCTGATCACGCTGCAAGCATGGCAACGTCGCATGTGGTTCCCCACCTGGAACTGAGCGCATGGTCCAACGGCTGCTGGTCGGCGTCATCGTAGGCTTTGGGCTGGTCTACCTGTTACTGGTCGTCGGTCTGGTCGTGGCCAGGCGGCGAAATCCGCAGGCGATCCGCCTCCGCGAAGCACTGCGGCTCCTGCCCGATCTGGTGGTGCTCCTTCGTCGGCTGGCGAGCGACCGAGACGTGCCGCGGGGCGTCCGGGTGCGGTTGGTGCTGCTTGTCGCCTACCTGGTCTCACCGATCGACCTGATTCCCGACTTCGTGCCGGTGATCGGGTACGCCGACGACGCGATCATCGTCGCGGTCGCGTTGCGCTCGGTGGCGCGAACGGCAGGCGACGAGGCGATCGACCGGAACTGGCCCGGCACCCCCCAGGGGTTGGTGCTCGTCAGGCGTCTCGCCGGCCTGTCGACCTGACGCCAACCGGGCAGTGTCTTTCCCCATCCGATCCACGACCGGTGCGCCCCGGGTGGAGGGCGCGTAAGGTACTGGCCTGAAACCTGAAACGGCGATGGGAAAATGACTCAGGCACCTTCCGGCGATCAGGCACCTTCGGGCGATCGGGCGTCCGACGGACCGGTTGACTCCGATGCCGCCACCGCGGCAGCTTCCCCTGCTGCCGGCTCGACCCGACCAGCCGCCAGAGACCCGCTGCGACGCACTCGGATCAGCGGCGCCTGGGTGGGCACGATCGTCTTCGCCGGCATCCTGATCCTGCTGCTGATCTTCATCCTTCAGAACAGACAGTCGGTCGAGATCACGTACCTCTGGTTCGGCGGAAAGATGCCGGTCGCGGTTGCCCTGCTCCTTGCCCTGGTGGCGGGGATACTGCTCGCGGCGATCGCTGGATCCCTGCGGATCTGGCAGCTGCGCCGTCGCGTGCGCACCGACCGACACTCCTGACTCGGCCGCTTCTGAACTCTGCTGTGCGCGGGTCGCGCTGGAGCAGGGATTGGCGGCTCGGCAGACCGCACATTCGGGGCGGTAAATGTGTCCGGCCGGGTTTGAACGTCGACGTTTGTGCACATAGGGCGACGACACTTTATGAGCCACCGACGACGCCAACGGCCATCCGTCCCGCGTCGGCGCGGCCACAAGTTGTGGCTGGTGGCAGTCCCCGAGCTCGGCCCGACAAGCCCCAGGAGCATTCGCAGGGTGGTGGTCTTGCCCGCACCATTGGGTCCCAGGAAGCCGGAGACTCGACCGGGTTCGACGA
The DNA here is from genome assembly GCA_038253325.1 of Propionibacteriales bacterium. GTDB lineage: Bacteria > Actinomycetota > Actinomycetes > Propionibacteriales > Nocardioidaceae > JBBSHE01. The sequence goes on along the minus strand of JBBSHE010000063.1, from coordinate 1,166 downwards.
CGAATGAGAGGTCGTCGACAGCGAGCACACCGCGGTAGCTTTTGCGGAGACCTTCCAGAACGATGCGTCCCTCCTGGGGACGTGCTCGGCCTGGCGAGGCGACGGTCGCGGGCGCCGACGCCGACGCCGCGACTTTGAAGGCGGCCGCGCTCAAGGCCGTGCCGGGGGGACGGTGGATCGTGCCGAGACCGACAGTGGTGATGCGACGTATGAGGCGCACATGACCAAGTCCGACGGCACGCAGGTGACGGTGAAGTTCGACAAGAGCCTGCGCGTCACGGCCGTCGAGGACGGCATGGGCAGGTAGTGGTCGCCCCGGCTCGGAGGCGCCGCGTGAACCACATCCTGCTCTCGCTCCTCACGATGCCCAGCCCCGTCGCCCAGCCCCGTCGCGCTGCTGCTGCTGCTGCTGGCGATCCCTAGCGGCGTGAGGACCAGGTCGGTGCGTTTGTCGGTCGCTGCGTGCCAACCCATGATCCGTTGGGCGAAGACGTCGACGATGATCGCGACGTAGACGAACCCGGCCCAGATTCTGCAGTAGGCGAAGTCCGCGACCCAACGGATGTTCGTGGCCGGTGCGGTGAAGTCACGGTTCACCAGGTCCGAGGTGTCCGTCCTTGGGCCGGGACGGTCGTGCGGACACCTTTACCGCGGCGCACCCCGTTCAAGGCCAGATCCGACATGCCTGTCCACGGTGCAGAACGCGACCGGGAGCCCTTGACGCCGCAGATGATGGGTCATCTTCCGGCGACCGTAGAGCCCCTCTGGGGTTCCCGGGTCGCTAGCAGCGCATCAATCACGACGGCGTCCGAGACGGCCCGTGCCGCGACGGGCCGGTTTGGTGACGTCGTACGTCCGCGGCCTCAGGAGTTCACGCGAATCGCCTTGAAATTTCCGCTGAGTTGTTGCCCATGGGACGGCTCACTCGGTTTCGGGACAGGAGACGGGTCACGGCGTCGACAAAATCGTGTGGCGTGGCGTGAAAGCGATCGCGGTATCTGGAGCATGGCTGTGGACCAGGTTGACGATCGTCTCGAAGAGCTCTAACTGTTCATCTGGCTTGCGGATACCGCCCCCCACGACGACGCAGTCCCACCGTTTGGCCCGCATCGCCTTGATGACCTGGGCCCTCGATGTCCTCTTGGCACCGTCAAGCCCCACTAAGC
>JBBSHE010000062.1:0-13213 GCA_038253325.1 Propionibacteriales bacterium | reverse complement strand
CGACGACGTGACTCCCGACGACGTGACTCCCGACGACGTGACTCCCGACGACGTGACTCTCGGTCGGTCGGACGACTCGCCAGCAGATGAGCACGCGCCGAGGACGACCGCGATCACCCCCAGGAGCGGCGTCAGCATCGAGCCTGGACGGCGTGGGCTGGCCTGCACCCCGACACTCTAAGTGACGCGTGAGCCACGCGAGCGGCCCGATCATCATGGAGGACGTTGCCTCGAGTCGGTCGGAGTGGGACGCTCGTTGCGTACCGCGCTGTTGCCGGCGCACGCCACCTGGAAGGGTCCACGTTGGCTGACTCATCGCCTGCTCGAACTCCGTCGCCGCTCGAACGGACCATTCGCTTGATCGCGGCCGCCCGCAAGGCCGAGGCCGGTGCGCTGATCGAGATCCTGCACGAGATTCAGGCAGAGTTCGGTTACCTTCCGGCGGAAGTGCCGGCGCTGGTTGCCGACGAGCTGAACCTCTCCCGGGCGGAGGTACATGGGGTGGTCACGTTCTATCGCGACTTCCGCAGTCAGCCCGTCGGCCGCACGACGGTGCGGGTCTGCCGCGCCGAGGCGTGCCAGTCGGTTGGTGCGCACCAGCTCGCCGAGCATGCGACGGCTCGCCTCGGTGTCGGGTTCGGTCAGACGACCCCCGATCACTCGGTCACGTTGGATCAGGTGTTCTGTTTCGGGAACTGCGCGCTCGGGCCAACGGTCGAGATCAACGGCCTGTTGTACGGGCGGGTCGACCCGGAGCGTTTCGACGCGCTGGTGGCCGGGGAGACGTCGTGAGCGCCACGTCTCCGACGGTCGTTTACGTCCCGCGGGACTCGGCTGCGCGCTCTGTCGGCGCCGACGAGGTCGCGGACCGGATCGCCCTGGCAGCCGCCGAACGTCACCGCGACGTGCGGATCGTTCGCAACGGCTCGCGGGGCTTGCTGTGGCTCGAGCCGATGGTGGAGGTCGTCACCGCCGGGGGGCGGGTGGCGTACGGACCCGTGACGCCGGATGACGCAGAGAGCCTGGTCGACGTCGGAATGCTCGACGGCGCCGACAACGAGCTGTCTCTCGGCGTGACCGACGAGATCGAGTGGCTGCGCAGCCAGCAGCGGCTGATGTTCCGGCGGGTGGGCGTGATCGACCCCTTGTCGCTCGAGGAGTACGAGGCGAACGGTGGCGGTGCCGGGCTCCGGCGCGCCCTCGCGATGAGCCCCGCAGAGGTCGTCACCGAGGTGATCGACTCGGGGCTGCGCGGACGAGGCGGCGCCGGGTTTCCCGCCGGCGTGAAGTGGCGCACCGCCCTGGACACCGACGCCGACGTCAAGTACGTGTGCTGCAACGCCGACGAGGGTGACAGCGGCACGTTCGCCGACCGGATGTTGATGGAAGGCGACCCGTTCACCTTGGTCGAGGGCATGCTGATCTGCGGGTACGCAGTCGGGGCGACCCACGGGTTCGTGTACGTCCGTTCGGAGTATCCCGACGCGATCGCGACCCTGAATTCCGCGATCGAGATCCTGTACGCCCGCGGTTGGCTCGGCGAGCACGTTCTCGGTTCCGACGCGGAGTTCGACCTGACCGTACGAGTCGGAGCGGGCGCGTACATCTGCGGTGAGGAGACCTCGATGCTGGAGAGCCTCGAGGGCAGGCGCGGCGAGATCCGTGTGAAGCCGCCGATCCCGGCCATTCGAGGGTTGTTCGGGAGGCCGACGGTCGTCAACAACGTGCTCACGCTGGGCAGTGTCCCCGCGATCCTCGCCGGCTCGGCGGCCGCCTACGCCGAGCACGGGGTCGACCGTTCGCTCGGCACCCAGGTGTTCCAGCTTGCCGGCAACATCGCCCGCGGGGGTGTCGTCGAGACGTCATTCGGGATCACCCTGGGTGAGCTGGTGCTGGGATACGGCGGCGGCACCCGGACCGGTCGCCCGGTGCGGGCGGTCCAGGTCGGTGGACCGCTCGGTGCCTACCTTCCGGCCGACCGTTTCGACCTCCCGATGGCGTACGAGTCGTTCGCAGCTGCCGGGGCGATGGTGGGCCACGGGGGTATCGTGGTGTTCGACGACTCGGTCGACATGGCCCAGCAGGCGCGTTTCGCCATGGAGTTCTGCGCCGAGGAGTCGTGCGGCAAGTGCACCCCGTGCCGGGTCGGCGCCGTCCGCGGCGTCGAGGTGATCGATCGGATCGTCGCAGACGTCGACCGCGACCTGAACCTGGTGCTGCTGGGCGACTTGTGCGAGGTGATGACCGAAGGGTCGTTGTGTGCGATGGGAGGCTTGACCCCGATGCCGGTTCGTAGTGCGCTCGAGCACTTCCCCGAAGACTTCAGTCGTGGGCCTGCCCTGGTTCGCCCGGTCGCGCCGGCCGAGGGAGGGCCCCGATGAGCCTGCTGAAGGAACCCGACTACGGCACGCCTGCCCGTGCCGGTGAGGCGTCGGTGCAGGTCGAGGTCGACGGCCGTTGCGTGATGGTCCCGGAGGGGACCTCCGTGATGCGCGCCGCAGCTCTCGCAGGGATCGACATCCCGAAGCTGTGTGCGACCGACAGCCTCGAGGCGTTCGGGTCGTGCCGGATGTGTCTCGTCGAGGTCGATGGCGGACGGGGAACACCGGCGTCGTGCACGACACCGGTCGCCTCGGGCATGGTCGTGCGCACGGGGACACCCAAGCTCGAGAAGCTGCGTCGCAGCACGATGGAGCTGTACATGTCCGACCACCCGCTGGACTGCATCACGGGTTCGGGCTCTGGCCGGTGCGACCTGCACGACCTGGCCGACAGGGTCGGGCTCTATCACATGCGTTACGGACAGCAGGGCGTCAACCACCTTCACGAGGAGCCCGACAGCAGCAACCCGTACTTCGACTTCGACCAGACCAAGTGCATCGTGTGCTCCCGCTGCGTGCGTGCGTGCAGCGAGATCCAGGGAACATTTGCTCTGACGATCTCCGGTCGCGGGTTCGACTCCAGCGTGGCGGCCGGCGCGAACGAGACGTTCATGGAGTCCGAATGCGTCTCCTGTGGCGCCTGCGTGCAGGCGTGCCCGACCGACGCACTTCAGGAGCGCACGATCGTCGAGCTCGGCATGCCGACGAGAACGGTCCTCACGACGTGCGCGTACTGCGGCGTCGGCTGCTCGTTCAAGGCCGAGCTCAAGGGTGACGACGTCGTGCGGATGGTTCCGCACAAGGACGGCGGGGCTAACGAGGGCCACTCGTGCGTCAAGGGCAGGTTTGCCTTCGGGTATGCGAACCACCCGGACCGGGTACTGAAGCCGCTCGTTCGCGAGTCGATCGCCGACGAGTGGCGCGAGGCCGAGTGGGATGAGGCGATCGGGCTCGTCGCGCGCCGGATGCGGGAGATTCAGGCCGAGCACGGCCGTGGATCCATCGGCGGGATCACGTCGTCGCGGTGCACCAACGAGGAGGTGTACGTCGTCCAGAAGATGGTCCGCGCCGCGTTCGGCAACAACAACGTCGACACCTGTGCGCGAGTCTGCCACTCGCCCACCGGTTATGGGCTCAAGCAGACGTTCGGCACCTCCGCGGGCACTCAGGACTTCAAGTCGGTGGACCAGGCCGACGTGATCGTGGTGATCGGCGCCAACCCGACCGATGGGCACCCCGTGTTCGCTTCGCGGATGAAGCGGCGGCTCCGTGCGGGCGCGACCCTCATCGTCGTCGACCCCCGGCGGATCGACCTGGTCCGGACGCCCCACGTTGAGGCTGCGTACCACCTCCAGCTCGCGCCCGGCACCAACGTGGCGGTCGTGAACGCATTCGCCCACGTGGCGGTCACCGAGGAACTGTTCGCCGCCGACTTCGTCGCCGAGCGCTGCGAGGGATTCGAGGAGTGGGCGGAGTTCATCGCCCGTCCCGAGAACAGCCCGGAGGCGGTCGAGGCGATCACCGGGGTTCCCGCGGACCAGCTGCGGGCGGCGGCTCGGCTCTATGCCACGGGGCCGAACTCGGCGATCTACTACGGATTGGGCGTCACGGAGCACAGCCAGGGATCGACGATGGTGATGGGCATGGCGAACCTCGCGATGGCGACGGGAAACGTCGGACGCGAGGGTGTCGGGGTCAGCCCGCTGCGTGGGCAGAACAACGTCCAGGGCTCGTGCGACATGGGCTCGTTCCCACATGAGCTTCCCGGCTACCGGCATGTGTCGGACGACACCGTACGCGGGCAGTTCGAGGAGCTGTGGGGGACGACGATCCTGTCCGAGCCGGGACTGCGGATCCCGAACATGTTCGACGCCGCGCTGGACGGTACGTTCAAGGCGTTGTACGTCCAGGGCGAGGACATCGCCCAGTCCGACCCGAACATCACCCATGTCCACGCAGCGCTGGCCGCGATGGACCTGGTCGTCGTCCAGGACCTGTTCCTCAACGAGACCAGCAAGTTCGCCCACGTCCTGCTGCCGGCGACGTCGTTCCTCGAGAAGGACGGGACGTTCACCAACGCCGAGCGCCGGATCAACCGGGTGCGGCCGGTGGTGGGACCGAAGACCGGAAAGCACGAGTGGGAGATCGTCTGCGACATCGCGCAGGCGATGGGATACGACATGCACTACGACTCGACCAGCCAGATCATGGACGAGATCGCGGCCACCACGCCGACGTTCGCGGGTGTGTCGTTCAACCTGCTCGACGAGGTCGGCAGTGTCCAGTGGCCGTGCAACGAGACGGCGCCGCTCGGCACCCCGACGATGCATGTCGACGGATTCGTCCGCGGCAAGGGTCTCTTCGTCGAGACACCGTACGTACCGACCAAGGAACGCAGCACTCGACGGTTCCCGTTGATCCTGACCACCGGCCGGATCCTCAGCCAGTACAACGTCGGAGCACAGACCCGGCGGACCGCGAACGTCGCGTGGCATCCGGAGGACATCCTCGAGATCCACCCGCACGACGCGGAGGACCGTGGCATCGAGGACGGCGACCAGGTGACGCTGGCGAGCCGCGTCGGCGAGACCGTGCTACGCGCGAAGATCGCCGACCGGATGCCGGTCGGTGTCGTCTACACGACGTTCCACCACCCGGTGACCGGCGCAAACGTCGTCACGACCGAGCACTCCGACTGGGCGACCAACTGTCCGGAGTACAAGGTGACCGCTGTCCAGGTCGGTCTGAGACGCTCGATGCACGCGAGCCGAGAAGTCGCCGAGCAGGTCCCGACCGCGCTGTTGTCGGACTGATCCGGAGTGGATACGCCCTCGGTCGTACGCCTCGCCAACGACATCGCCGACCAGTTCAGCCACCGCCCGGAGCCGGCCGCCGTGGAGGCGGTCGCCGACCACGTGCGCAAGTTCTGGGACCCGCGGATGCGGGAACAGCTCATGGCGTTGGCGCGCGACGGGCACGTCGACCTGCAACCGTTGGCGCTTCGGGCAGCTCGTCAGCTCCAGTGAGGCGGCAGTAGTCGGGAGCTCCGTGGCGAGTTAGGCTGTCACCACCATGTTGCGCGGACGCCTCCTCCTTGGCCGCCGCGGCGAGGTTCGATAAGCCGGACCCCTCGTCGCGGAGTCTCGCCTTGTCCCGGCGTCCCCGAGCCCGCAGCGGCTCCTCCTTGACAAGGACCAGAGCGACATGGCCATCTTTCCGCAGACCAAGAGCGGTATGCCGATCCAGCGTTACCGCGCGTTCCCACCCGTCGACCTTCCCGACCGCGGCTGGCCGACCAGGACGATCACCGAGGCGCCGCGCTGGCTGTCGACCGACCTGAGGGACGGCAACCAGGCGCTGATCGACCCGATGACACCGGCGCGCAAGCAGCGGATGTTCGACCTGCTCGTGGACATGGGGTACAAGGAGATCGAGGTCGGCTTCCCGGCGGCGAGCCAGACCGACTTCGACTTCGTCCGCCAGCTTGTCGAGTCCGACGCGATCCCCGGCGACGTCACGATCTCCGTCCTCACCCAAGCGCGTGAGGACCTGATTGAGCGTACGGTGCAGAGCCTCGTCGGCGCCCGGCACGCCAATGTGCACCTGTACAACGCGATCGCCCCCCTGTTTCGGCGGGTCGTGTTCGGCGTCGACCGTGCCGAGTGCCGGGCGATCGCGACCCGCGGCACCGAGATCGTCGTGAAGTACGCCGGCGAGTACCTGTCCGGCACCGACGTCGGGTACCAGTACAGTCCCGAGATCTTCACCGGTGCCGAGCTCGACTTCTCCGTCGAGGTCTGCGAGGCGGTGATGGACGTCTGGCAGCCCGGTCCCGAGCGGGAGATCATCCTCAACCTGCCCGCGACCGTCGAGATGGCCACCCCGAACGTATACGCCGACCAGATCGAGTGGTTCCAGCGGAACCTCACTCGACGTTCGTTCGCCGTCATCTCGCTGCACCCGCACAACGATCGCGGGACCGCGGTCGCGGCGACCGAGCTGGCGTTGATGGCCGGGGCCGATCGGGTGGAGGGATGCCTGTTCGGGCACGGAGAGCGGACCGGGAACGTCGATCTGGTGACGTTGGGCATGAACCTGTTCAGCCAGGGGATCGAGCCGATGATCGACTTCTCCGACATCGACGAGATCCGTCGGACGGTCGAGTACTGCACCGGCCTGCCCGTCCATCCGCGGCATCCGTATGCCGGCGACCTCGTCTACACCGCGTTCTCCGGTTCCCACCAGGACGCGATCAAGAAGGGACTCGACGACCTCGACCGGATCGCCGCGTCCGCGGGTACCCCGGTCTCGGAGGTCCGGTGGGAGGCGCCGTACTTGCCGGTCGACCCCAAGGACGTCGGCAGGTCATACGAAGCCGTGATCCGGGTCAACTCTCAGTCGGGTAAGGGTGGCGTCGCGTACATCATGAAGGCCGAGCATCACCTCGACCTGCCGCGGCGGCTTCAGATCGAGTTCAGCCGGGTGATCCAGCAACAGGCCGACGACACCGGCCGGGAGATGTCCTCGGAGGCGATCTGGACGGCGTTCGAAGCCGAGTACCTCGTCCGGGAGACGCCGCTGCGGCTCAATTCCGTGCACACGTCGTCGGCCTCGGGTCGCCACGACGACCTCACGGTCAATGTATACGTCGAGGGCGAGCCACGACTCCTCCACGGGCACGGCAACGGTCCGATCGCTGCCTTCGTGGCGGCCCTCAACGACATCGGGTACGACATCCGGGTCCTCGACTACGCCGAGCACGCCTTGTCGAGCGGGGGCGACGCGACGGCAGCGGCGTACGTCGAGTGTGCCGTCGGCGAGACGGTTGCCTGGGGCGTCGCGACCGATCCAAACATCGTGACGGCGTCGCTGCGTGCCGTCACGAGCGCCGTGAACCGGGCGGCGGCCCAGCGCTGAGCACTGCGGGCAGTTTTTTCACCCTGCGTGACTAGGTCATAACCCCCGGTGACAACGCTCGTTGAAGTCGTGACAGGCACACCCCCGGTGAGGCTGTTCGACGGAGCTCGGTCGTGGAGGCACGGCTTTCGTCTCGCAGTTGGAGGTGGAGGCGTGCGACGTTGTGTCGATCGTCGTACTGCCCACGCTGCCGCTGGTACCCAATGCCTTGGGTGACTGAGTCCCCGTACCAGCGGCAGTCGTGCCGTCGCGACCTTCGTGCGAGCCGTCACGATTCTTGTCGCTCGAGCTTGTCGGGGTTGACCTGGTTGTAGAGGCACGGATTCGGTCGTCGGCGATGTCGAGGGCCAGGACTCCCTACAGGCTCCCGCGGGGCGCGATGAGCCTCGCCGCGGGCTGACCGTTCGCGGTTGTCGGAACGAGCTCGAATCCCTCACGCGCGGCCCTCCGCCGGATCGCCGGTGCCGGCTACCGTGTCTACACGCTGGACCTGCTCGGGCATGGACGCAGCGACCGGCCGGCCGAGCCTCAGCGGTACGGCATGACCCGATTCGGGGAGCAGATCATCGACTTCCTGGAACACCTCGACGTCGGTCGCGTCGTACTCGGCGGCACCTCGCTCGGCGCGAACGTGACGCTCGAGGTCGCGCAAGCCAATCCCGAACGGCTGCGAGGGATGCTGTTGGAGATGCCGGCCCTCGACAACGGCGTGGAGGCGGGGATCTTGACGTTCGCCCCGCTGCTGTTCTTCGGCCGATTCCTTCCGTTCACGGTGCATGGCATCCGCCGAGCGACCCGGCTCGTCCCTCGCCGGTTGGTCCCGTTCTGGACGGGCATCGCCCTCGACACGCTCGACCAGCAGCCGGCGGCGATGGCGGCGCTGGTCCACGGCGTGTTCTTCGGGCGGGTCGCACCGTCGGCGATCCGGCGCCGTCGGATGACGACTCCGGCGCTGGTGATCGCCCACCCGCGTGACCCTCTCCACCCGGCTGGCCGACGCTGCGACGCTCGCCGACGAGCTGCCGAATGCACGGTTCGTGGCGGCGGAGTCGGTGTTCGAGTGGCGTACCCATCCGGAACGCATCGACGCGTACGTCTTCGAGTTCTTGATGGAGTGCTTCGACCAGAGCGACCGTATGCCGCGCCGCCGCCATCGGTGTACGGCCCGGCGCGCAACAATGGAGAGGTGAGGCTCTACCGCGACGACGGGATCGTGTTGCGAACCCATCCGTTGGGGGAGGCGGACCGGATCGTCACGATTCTCACCAGGTTCAACGGCCGCGTCCGGGCCGTCGCGAAGGGGGTCCGCCGGACCCGTTCGAAGTTCGGGTCGCGGCTGGACCCGTTCACGCACATTGATGTCCAGTTCGCGCTCGGTCGTTCGCTCGACATCGTCGCCCAGGTCGAGACGATCCGGTCTTACCGTGAGCCTGTGGTGGCGGACTATCGCCGCTACACCGCGGGAACCGCCATGCTCGAGACGGCGGAGCGGTTGGTGGTCGAGGAGAAGGAACCCGCGGTTCAGCAGCACCAGCTGCTGCTCGGCGGCCTGCGCGCCCTGGCCGGTGACATGCACGACGCATCGCTGGTGCTGGACTCGTTCGTCCTCCGATCATTGGCGATCGCGGGCTACGCACCGTCGTTCGACGGCTGCGCTCGATGCGAGGCGCCAGGACCGCACCGGAGCTTCAACCCGGCCGGCGGCGGGATGCTGTGCGCACAGTGCCGGCAACCCGGGGGCGCTACCCCCGGGCCGGATGTCGTCAGCCTGCTCGGCGGTCTGTTGGCCGGCGACTGGGAGCTCGTCGACAGCATCGACGCCCGGCATCGTTCCGCCGCGAGCGGGATCGTCGCTGCATACCTCGAGTGGCATGTGGAGCGTTCGCTACGCTCGCTGGCGTACGTCGAGCGCTGACTCGCTCTCTGGCGTACGTCGAGCGCTGACTCGCTCCCTGGCGTACGTCGAGCGGTGACCCTCGACGCTACGAAGGCAGAGCAGCGGAATCGGAGTCCTCCGGCACCCGGGTCGCCAGCCGGTGCTCATGGAGGAAGAACACGACCACCGCACCGAGGATCGCGAACGGAGCCGCGCTCAAGAACACGGTCTGCATCGCTTCGGCGAACCCGTGGATCACGGCCGCGTGCGCAGGGTCGGGGATCTTGGCGATGTCGCTCGGCGTGCCCAGCGAGTGACGGACGTCACCGAGCTGGGACGCTGGTACGTGCAGGCGCTCGGCCCAGGCGGGGATCGTCGAAACCAGGCGGTGTGTCAGCAGTGCGCCGAACATCGAGACCCCGATCGCACCGCCCATGGACCGGAAGAACGCCGCACCGGAGGTGGCGACGCCCATGTCCGATCGTTTGACCGAGTTCTGCGTTGCCAGCACGAGCACCTGCATCGACATCCCGATGCCGACACCGACCACGAACATCGCGATCCCGGCTTGAACCATCGTCGTGTCTACGTCCATCCGGGACAGCAGGACGAGCCCGGCTGCGAGCACGACGAGGCCGACCAGCGGGTAGATCTTGTAACGACCGGTCTTCACGATGATCCGGCCAGTGACCGTCATCGTCAGGATCATGCCCAGCATCAGCGGCAGGGTCAGCAACCCTGACGCCATCGGCGACTTGCCTTGCACGATCTGGAGGTACTGAGGGAGAAAGATCATCGCACCGTACATCGCGATGCCGACGCACAGTCCGGCCGCACCGCAGATCACGAACGTGTCATTGCGGAAGAGCCTCGGCGGCATGATGGGATCTTCGGCTCGCCGCTCCTGCCAGATTGCGAGCACCAGGAAGACCACGGTCAGGAGAATCCCTCCGTACGTCCAGCGGGAGCTCCACGCGAACTCCTGGCCACCGAGTGACAGCACCAGCAGCAACGCGCTGATGGCGGCGACGACGAACAGCGCACCGAGCCAGTCGATGGCGCATCGGGTTGGGACCGTCGACAGCTTGAGCACGCGCTCCGTCACGACGAGTGCCGCGATCGCGACGGGGACGGCCATGTAGAACGTCCACCGCCAGGACAAGTGCTCGACGACGATGCCGCCGGTGAGCGGACCCAGGACTGTCGCGAGCCCGAACGCTGACCCCATGTAGCCCTGGTATCGGCCACGCTCCCGGGGCGCGACAATGTCACCAATGATGGCTTGACCGAGCGCCATGATGCCGCCGACGCCGAGCCCCTGCACGGCGCGGGCACCGATGAGCATCCACATGTTCTGTGCGACACCGGCTGCGACAGACCCGACGATGAACACCCAGATCGCCGCCTGGTACAGCTTCTTGCGACCGTAGACGTCCGACAGCTTTCCCCAGATCGGCGTCGACGCCGTCGTCGCGAGCAGTGACGCCGAAACGACCCACGCGAGCTGGTTCTGGCCGCCGAGCTCACCGACGATCGTCGGGAGGGCGGTCGCCACGATGGTCTGAGACAGTGCCGCCACGAACATCCCAAGCATCAGGCCCGTGAGGATCGTCAAGATCTGGTTGTGGGACAGGTTCGGGATCCCGGCCGACTCAGCCGGCCCTGCCGGCGACGATGACGAGTTGGTCTCGAGTGCCATGGCGGCGTGCATGCTCCTTAAGGCGAGGCGTGCGACTCAATAAACTTAGTTGCGGCATACAAGTATAACGGGACCATCTCTGGGAGGTCGAGGGGGGTAGGAACCGCCCCACAGCCGGGCGCTGTGACGCAGGGGCTGTGCCACGACCGTGACACAGCGGCTGTGACACAGTGAACGGGTGGGTTCCCGACCGGTCCGTCCTCCGACCCCTCACCCGAGCGGCGCCCGCGCTCCGACCCTGCCGGCAGAGTCGATCCCTCGCCATGTCGCCATCGTGATGGACGGCAACGGACGCTGGGCAAAGCAACGGGGACTGCCGCGTACGGCCGGTCACGAGCAGGGAGAAGCGGCCCTGTTCGACGTCGTCGAGGGCGCGATCGAGATCGGCGTGAAGTACGTGTCGGCGTACGCGTTCTCGACGGAGAACTGGAAACGCAGCGCCGATGAGGTCCGGTTCCTGATGGGGTTCAACCGGGACGTGATCCGGCGCCGACGCGACGAGATGCACGCGATGGGAGTACGAGTCCGCTGGGCCGGCCGGCGGCCGCGCCTGTGGCGGTCCGTCATCAAGGAGCTCGAGGTCGCCGAGGAGCTGACCCGTGACAACGGCGTCCTCACCCTGACCATGTGCGTCAACTACGGAGCACGTGCCGAGATCGCCGACGCTGCGCGGGCACTCGGCCAGGCGGTCGCGGCCGGTCAGGTCGACGCGGAAAAGGTGAACGAGCGCGTCTTCGCGCGGTTCCTCGACGAGCCAGACGTACCGGACGTGGACATGTTCTGGCGGTCGTCGGGTGAGCAGCGGCTGAGCAACTTCATGCTCTGGCAGTCGGCTTACGCGGAACTTGTCTTCGCCGACACCCCATGGCCCGACGTGGATCGGCGGGATCTCTGGTCGGCCATCGGGCAGTACGCGGCGCGCGACCGCCGCTACGGCACGGCCTGACCACCTGGCGGCCCTTTGCGGCGGCCCGACCGATGAGTGGTGGCACGTACTAGCCTGCGAGGCATGATCACCGGTGAGCTCAAGGGCAAGGTCGAGCACGTCTGGGACGCGTTCTGGTCCGGCGGGACCGCGAATCCGCTCGAGGTGGTCGAGCAGATTTACGTGCTGTTCCTGCCCCGCCGCGACGACCTTTCGCGTCGTCATGTTGGGGACCTCAATGCATTGTTCGAATCGCTCCAGCATCGTGCGTTCCGAGGGGAGCTCTGAATATGTCGACGATGCCGACGTGGGAAGGCTTTCTGCTTCCTGTGCTCTCGGTGCTCAACGACGGGGCGGAGCGATCGATCCGGCAGATGTTTGCAGATGCCTCGGCTGCGGCAGGCCTCACCGAGGAACAGCGGGCCGAACTGCTCAGCTCCGGACAGCCACGGGCCGAGAACCGGATCGGATGGGCGCTGTCCGGTCTCGCCCGCGCCGAGGCGATCCGCCGACCGAAGCGCGGACAGTACGTCATCACGGACCTGGGCCGAAGCCTGCTCGGCAATCATCCTGGAGGCTTGACCGGAGGGGCACCGCAGCCCGGTGCACCTGGAGGCGGAGGTCTTCGACCTGATGACGAAGTGGATCGAGCGCTACCGGCAGCGGGCCGAGGCGCGGTACCGGCGGCTGGACGCCGTGCTGGCGGAGATGGACGACGACGAGGAGGCCGGGCACCGCCCGACGCGCGAGGAGACGGCATGAACGACACGATGAAGAAGGCGGCGATCGAGGCGGATCCGACGGTCCCGATCATCCGCGTCACCCGGGACTTCGCGGCCACCCCGGCCCAGCTGTTTCGGGCGCACACCGACCCGGAGCTGTTCGTTCGGTGGATCGGCCCGGACGGGATGACGACCACCCTGGACCGCTGGGACGCCAGCACCGGCGGCAGCTGGCGCTACGTCGCCGCCCGGGACGGGATGGAGTTCGGCTTCCACGGCTGCTTCCACGAGGTCCGGCCGGACCGGATCGTGCAGACCTTCACCTGGGAGGGCGACCCGGACGGAGTCGCGCTGGAGACGCTCAACTTCGAAGACCTCGGCGACGGCCGCACCCGGCTGCGCGCACAGTCGCTGTGCGACAGCTTCGAGGGCCGGGACGCCTGGCTGCGCAGCGGGATGGAGGTCGGCGTGGACCAGGGCTACGCCAAGCTGGACGCCCTGCTCGCCGCCGGTGAGATCGCCGGGACCGCCGAAGGAGCGGAGGCATGACCCTCCCCACAGGCCCGGCCGGGCGCCATCGCGCGGTGACCGCCGGGTTCACCGCTCGGGTGCGGGGCGCGTCCGACTGGGACGCGCCGGCCCCGGTGGCCGGATGGCGCGCCCGGGACGTGGTCGGTCACCTGGTCGAGTGGT
>JBBSHE010000061.1:0-13492 GCA_038253325.1 Propionibacteriales bacterium | reverse complement strand
GCTGTTCCCCCCAGTGTCCCAGGTCAGCGACCGGCCTTGTCGCTGGTGTTCAGGGCGGCGATGAAGGCCTCCTGGGGCACCTCGACTCGGCCGACCATCTTCATCCGCTTCTTGCCCTCCTTCTGCTTCTCGAGCAGCTTGCGCTTGCGGGTGATGTCGCCGCCGTAGCACTTGGCGAGCACGTCCTTGCGGATCGCCCGGATGGTCTCCCGAGCGATCACCCGAGAGCCGATGGCGGCCTGGATCGGCACCTCGAACTGCTGACGGGGGATCAGCTCCTTGAGCTTCTGGGCGAGTCCCACTCCGTACTGGTAAGCCGCGTCCCGGTGGACGATCGCACTGAAGGCGTCCACCGGGTCGCCGTGCAGGAGCACGTCGACCTTGACCAAGTCGGCGTCCTGCTCCCCCGTCGGCTCGTAGTCCAGCGACGCGTACCCCTTCGTACGCGACTTCAACGCGTCGAAGAAGTCGAAGACGATCTCGGCGAGCGGCAACGTGTAACGCAGCTCGACCCGGTCCGCAGACAGGTAGTCCATCCCGGCCAACGAGCCGCGTCGCGACTGGCACAGCTCCATGATCGCGCCGATGTAGTCCGACGGGCTGAGCAACGTCGCCCGGACGACCGGTTCGTGTACCGCCGCGACCTTGCCGGAGGGGAACTCGCTCGGGTTCGTGACGACGTGCTCCGAGCCGTCCTCCATCACCACCCGGTAGACGACGTTCGGAGCGGTCGATATGAGGTCGAGGTTGGACTCGCGTTCGAGCCGCTCCCGCACGATCTCCATGTGGAGCAGCCCGAGGAAACCGCACCGGAAGCCGAAGCCGAGCGCCCCGGACGTCTCGGGCTCGTACGCGAGGGCCGCGTCGTTGAGCTGAAGCCGGTCGAGCGCCTCGCGCAAGGCCGGGTAGTCGTCACCGTCCATCGGGTACAGGCCCGCGTAGACCATTGGACGGGGATGTCGATAGCCGGCAAGCGCCTCGGTCGCGCCGTGCGTCGAGGACGTCACGGTGTCGCCGACGCGTGACTGCCGAACCTCCTTCACGCCGGTGATGAGGTATCCGACCTCCCCGACGCCGAGCTCGGTGGCCTTGACCGGCTCCGGGCTGATCACCCCCACCTCGAGCATCTCGTGGACGGCGCCGGTGGACATCATCTTGATTCGCTCGCGATGGCTGAGGCTGCCGTCGACGACCCGGACGTACGTCACCACGCCGCGGTACGTGTCGTACACGGAGTCGAAGATCAGCGCCCGCGCCGGCGCGCCGGCTCTTCCCTGCGGTGGCGGTACGGTGCGGACGATCTCGTCGAGCAGGTCGGCCACCCCCTCGCCGGTCTTGGCGGAGACCCGAAGCACGTCGTCAGCGGTGCACCCGATGACGTGCGCGAGCTCTGCCGCGTACTTGTCTGGCTGCGCGCCCGGCAGGTCGATCTTGTTGAGCACCGGGATGATGTCGAGGCCGGCGTCGATCGCGAGATAGAGGTTCGCGAGGGTCTGCGCCTCGATCCCCTGCGCCGAGTCCACCAGGAGGACCGCACCCTCGCAGGCGGCGAGCGAGCGGCTCACCTCGTACGTGAAGTCGACGTGGCCCGGTGTGTCGATCATGTTGAGGACGTACGTCGTACCGTCGACGGTCCAAGGGATCCGAACGGCCTGGCTCTTGATCGTGATGCCGCGCTCGCGCTCGATGTCCATCCGGTCGAGGTACTGCGCGCGCATCATCCGACCGTCAACCACCCCGGTCAGCTGAAGCATCCGATCCGCCAACGTCGACTTGCCGTGGTCGATGTGGGCGATGATGCAGAAGTTCCGCAGCAGCGAGGGGTCTGTGCGACCCGGTGGCGGCGCAGCCGGATGCATGGGAGGCACGAGATGGCGTTCCTGGGATCGGTGTCGAGAACACGAGGGGGCGGTCCCCCATCATCCCACGCCCTCTGGTGCCCCCTCGGCTTTGCGTAGTTGCGGGGCATGTCACCTGCTCCGGACTACCCGCAACTACGCAAAACCCAGTGGAGGGGTCGACGGGCGGTGCTGCACCCTGGTCCCATGACCGACACCGGGCACCACGGCTTCGCGGGAGGCGGCTTTCCGTACGGCCGAACTGCCCGGCGGCGTACCTGGGACCAGCTCCCCGGGCACGTCCACACGACGGTCGAGCAGAACGTCGGGTCGCCGGTCGAGTCCGCGCGTTCGATGACCTCGGGATTCACGCCTGGCTTCGCGTCCGTGCTCACCCTTGCCGATGGACGTCGGGCGTTCGTCAAGGCAGCAGGCAAGGACGACGACGAACGACAGGGCTGGTCGATCACGGGGTCGTATCGCGAGGAGGCGCGGAAGCGGCTGGCCCTTCCCGACGAGCTGCCGGCGCCGCGGCTGCTGTGGTCGTCCGACGACGGCGACTGGATCGTGACCGGGTTCGAGTACGTCGCCGGGCGGCTGCCCCGCCGGCCGTGGGATCCGGCCGAGTTGAGACGCGTGCTCGACACCGTCACGGCCATGGCGCCGCTCCTGGACCAACCACCGGACGGCCTAGACCTGGAGACCGTGGCGCAATTCTTCGCCACCCTGCCCGCTCGCGGCGAGACGGTGCTTGCTCGGGACGGAGCCTCGCCGACTCTGACCGCGCTGGCGAAGCTGGCCGCTGAGTTCCCGGACCGGTGCGCCGGTAAGAGCGTCCAGCAGTTCGATCTCCGCGACGACAACATCCTGCTGGCCGATGACGGTCGTGTCTGGATCTGCGACTGGAACTGGCCCCTGTTGGGGGCTCCATGGCTCGACCTGGTCGGGTTGCTGCTCAGCGTCCACGGCGACGGGCTCGAAGCCGACGCGATCGTCACGTCGCATCCGCTCACCGCCGAGGTCGACCCGCGCTCGATCGACGCGTTCCTCGCCGGCCTATGGCTCTACTTCACGACAGCAGGCGACCAACCGGTCCCGACGGCTTCGCCGTACATCCGCGACTTCCAGAAGCTCCAAGCCGGTTGGACGCTGTCCTGGCTGCGCAAACGCGGCGCCCTTCCTTGACGACCCTGCCCTATCCCCGACGGTCTTGCGTACTTGCGGGGCATCCCTACTGCTCCGGATCACCCGCAGGTACGCAAAACTGAGGGGGTCAGACGAACGTCGGGAACGTTGGTGGGGGCAGCGAACCGCCGGACTCGTCGCGCGCCGCCTCGTACGTTGCGGCGATCGTCAGAAGCGTCGGCTCGCTCCAGGGGGCGCCCCACAGACACACGCCGACCGGCAGCCCGCCGGTCATGCCGGCAGGAACCGTGAGCAGCGGGTAGCCCGCCATCGCGGCCGGCGACGAACAGCTGCCGAGGTGCGACTCCGGATTGACCGTGTCGATCGGCCATGCGGGCGCGTACGTCGGGCTGACCAACGCATCGAGATCGTGCTCGCCGAGCACCGCATCGATGCCGTTGGTGCGAGCGGCGCGTGCGCAGCGCTCGCGCGCGGCGACGTACTCCGCCGAGTCGATGTCGGGTCCGGCAAGGGATGCCTCAAATAGGTCCTGGCCGAAGAAGACGAGCTCAGCCTCTGAATGTTCTCGGTTGAACGCCACCACCTCGTCGAGCGAACGCGGTGCACCGGCTGGCCTGGTCGACAGGTAGTCCGCCAGCCCCGCGCGCAGCTCCGCCAGCATCACCATGATCTCCGACTCGATGCAGTCCTCCACCTCCGGATCGAGGTTCGTCTCGTCGACGATCGTCGCTCCGGCAGCAGCCAGCAACCGGACTGCCTCCTCGGCGGCTGCATCGGCACCGGGGCTGTAACCCCAGTAGGTCCGTCGCGGTACGCCGATCCGCGTTCCCGCCAGCGACCCGCGGACGGCGTACGAGGCGTAGTCGACACCAGCCTGGCGGCCGTGTACCGACCGGCGTGGCTCGGGCACGGCCAGCACGCCGAGCAGCTGGGCCGCCTCGGCGACGGTGGTGGTCAACGTCCCCGGCGTGTCCTGCGACCAGGAGATGGGAACGATGCCGGCCGTGGACACGAGCCCGACGGTGGGCTTCAAGCCGACGCATCCGGTCAGCGCGGCTGGACAGACGACGGAGCCGTCGGTCTCGCTGCCGACGGCGAACCGGACGATTCCCGCTGCGACCGCGGCGGCGGACCCTGACGACGAGCCCCCGGCGGAGCGGTTGAGGCCGTACGGATTGCGGGTGAGCCCGCCGTAGGCGCTCCAGCCCGACACCGAGTTCGAGTCGCGGATATTCGCCCACTCGCTCAGGTTCGCCTTGCCGAGGATGACGGCACCGGTGTCACGCAGTGACCGCACGATTGGAGCGTCCGGGGTTGGCGGGCGGTCAGCAAGGGCGAGTGACCCGGCGGTGGTGAGCAGATCCGCGGTGTCGACGTTGTCCTTGACCAGCACCGGAACCCCGCGCAACGGACGATCCGGGTTGCCTTCTGCGCCGTTGTGATCCACCTCCGCGGCGTCGTCGAGGGCGCGACCGTTCAATGTGCAGATCGCGTTGACCAGCGGCTCGACGGACTCTGCGCGGGCGAGTGCCTCGGCAACGGACTCAGTGCTCGAACGGGTTTCCACCCGACTGATCCTGGCACCAACCAGCCACCGCGGTGCGCCGACTATGGTCACGGGATGACCACAGACCATCCAGACTCTGCACCCGACGGTGCCGGCGAGCACCACGACGTGATCGTCATCGGAGCCGGTCCCGCCGGTGAGGTCGTCGCCGGCCGGCTGGCCGACCGGGGCGTGACGGTAGCTCTCGTCGAACGCAGCCTCGTCGGTGGCGAGTGCAGCTACTTCGCCTGCATCCCTTCGAAGGCGCTGCTGCGTCCGGGCGACGTCTTGGCTGAGGCGCGCCGCGTTCCGGGCGCGATCGAGGCCGTCACCGGCGCGGTCGACGTTGCCGCCACCCTGGCCAGACGGGATGAGCTGGTCGGCAACCTCGACGACTCGGGCCAGCTTCCGTGGCTCGCCGAGCACGGCGTCGACCTCGTCCGAGGCGACGGGAAGGTCGTTGCCGAACGTGTCGTCCAGGTCGACGACGAGACCTGGAACGCGTCGACGGCGGTGGTCCTGGCGACCGGCTCGACCGCGGCCGTCCCGGACGTCTTGCGCGACGCCGTGCCGTGGACCAACCGCGAGGTCACCACCGCATCGATTGTGCCCGAGCGGCTCGTGATCGTCGGCGGTGGCGTGGTCGCCGTCGAGATGGCCGATGCGTACACGTCGCTGGGATCGAAGGTCACCGTGCTCGTACGCGACACGCTGCTGCTCGGCCGGGAGGAGGACTTCGTCGGACGGCTCGTGCAGGCGGCGCTGGTACGAAAGGGGGTCGATGTCAGGTTCGGGGTCGAGGTCGCGTCCGCGCAGCGTGGACCAGAAGGCGTGACGCTGACGTTGTCCGACGGCTCACCGATTGCCGCCGACGAGGTGCTGGCGGCGGCCGGTCGGGTCCCGAACACCTCCAGACTCGGACTGGGCGAGCTCGGCGTGGACCTCGACCATCGGGGCTTCGTCCCGACAGACCCGTCGATGCAAGTACCTGGCCACCCGTGGCTATACGCGATCGGCGACGTCAACGGTCGCAACCTGCTCACCCACGAGGGCAAGTACCAAGGCCGCGTCGTCGCCGACCTGATCACGGGTCAACGCACGACGCCACCTCCGCGCCTGGACGCCCCCCCGACCCGCGTGGTCTTCACCGACCCGCAGGTGGCCGCTGTCGGCCACACCACGGCCTCAGCCCGTTCGGCGGGTCTCGACGTCGTCGTTCACGACGTGCCGCTGGACAGCTCTGCCGGCTCTTCCTACATCGGGCGAGGAGCGGGCGGTCAGATCAGGGTGCTCGTCGACCCGAGCCGCCAGGTCGTGGTCGGCCTCACGATGGTCGGTCCCGAGGTCTCGGAGATGCTGCACGCTGCGACCATCGCGATCACCGCTGCGGTCCCCTTGAGCGCGCTGGCCGACGCCGTACCGGCGTTTCCGACCCGAAACGAGGTTTGGTTGGCGATCCTCGAGGCGACCAGGCACTGACCGGTCGATTTGGGGGACTCCGAACGCCGCTGGTAGCCTGTTCGTCGCGGTGCGCCGGTTGCGGCACCCGCGAATCCCGAATCATCAGCGAAGACGTACGAAGGCTGCCCCGTGGCGAACATCAAGTCCCAGATCAAGCGCATCGGCCAGACCAACAAGGCGCACGAGCGCAACAAGTCGGTCAAGTCCGCACTCAAGACGTCGGTCCGACGGTTCCACGAAGCGGCGGACGCCGGCGACGGGGAGAAGGCCGCGGCGCAGGCACAGGCCGCCAACCGCAAGCTGGACCAGGCCGCCGCCGCGGGTGTCATCCACAAGAACCAGGCCGCCAACAAGAAGTCGGCGATCGCCAAGAGGACAGCAAGCCTCTAGGGTCTTCTAGAGCCAGGCTCACCGCGGGCGCCCCAGATCAGCGGGACGCGCGAGCCCGCACGACACTGATGACCAGCCGTTCCAGCGGCCAGTGCCGGTCCGCGCCCGCGCCCTTCACCTGGGCGTCTGCTCGGGCCGTCGCCTGGATCGCGGTCTCGATGCCGTCCGGGGTCCAGCCACGAGCCTGCCGAGCGAGCGTCTTCAGCTTCCACGGAGGTACACCGATCTCCCTGGCCAGGTCCGACCCACCCGTCGACCCGGCCGCAACATAACGACCGAGCCCGCGAAGGCCGCTCGCGAACGCGCTCGTGACGAGCACGGGATCCACCTTGTTGCCCAGCGCCCAACGCAGCTGTTCGAGCGCCTGCGCCGTCCGGCCTTCGAGAGCCGAGTCCGCGACCGCGAAACCCTTCACCTCGGCCCGGCCGCCGAAGTAGCGGCCGACGGCCTCCTCGTCGACGAGCTCCGCACCGACATCGGCGGCGAGCTGGTGGACCGCACCGGCCAGCGCCCGAAGGTCTTCACCGACCGCGTCTACGAGCTGCGCCGCCGCACGAGCCGTCACGACCCGGCTGCACGACTCGAACTCGCGGATGACCCAGTCGGGCAGGTCCCATCGTTTCAGGGGTTCTGCCTTGACCACCGTCACGCCAGTCCGTCGCAGCTGGTCGAGCACGGCCTTGCCCTTGACCGCGCCGGGGTGCATCAGCACGAGCGCCACGTCTGGAGACGGCTCCGCCACGTAAGCCAGCAGGCCGTCGGCAGCGTCCGCGGGAAGCTCGGGCAAGTCCGTGACCAGGACCAGCCGCGCCGAGGCGAACAGGGAAGGCGACGCGATCTCGGCCATCACCCCCGGACCGAGGTCACGAGCCGACAGCTCGGACAGGTCGGCGTCAGCATCGGCCTCGTGCACCCCGACGCGGATCCTGGCAACCGTGCGCTCGGCCAGGAGCTCATTGGTGCCGATGATCAACGTCGTGGTTCCCAGGACGCGATCGGCCTTCGTTGCTGTCATCGGCGCCCAGCATGCCATCACCCGCCGACATCGCCGGCCGCGCCTGGCCGGCATCGCCGAACAACGACGTGACCGGTTCGAACCTCATCGTGGCCGACATCAGCAACGCCCGAGACGGTGACGTGCACGAGGTCGCGTCGTTCAATCCCAACCACCTTTACCCGGCGCCTGTGCGCAAGGTCCGCGACGTCGCGTTGCACTCAACCCCGCTGTCTTTCCAGACGGTCGCCACGGAGGACCCGGCGCTGTCGAAGGGGATCAACAAGGTGGTTATGTGGAGCGACCCGATCATCCGGCACGGCTTGATCTACGTCATCGACATCCGAAACGGCCTCTACGTCTTGCGCTACACGGGAGCTGGCGCCCAAACGGTCAACCACATCGGGTTCTACGAAGGAAACTCCAATCTCGGCGCCGCCATCCGGCTGGCGAATCCCCGTTGATCCAGAGACCACGGCAAGCCGGCTGCCACCTCGGCGCTTCAGCGGTTAGCCTGACCCGTGATGATCGGCTTGCCTGACAAGATCCGCGCATGTCTCTTCGACCTCGACGGCGTGCTCACCAGCACGGCCGTGTTGCATCGGCGGGCATGGACACAGACGTTCGACGACTTCCTGCGGCGCCGAGACGGTGCGGGCTTCGCGCCGTTCACCGAGAGGGACTACATCTTGTACGTCGACGGCAGACCGCGGGCGGACGGCGTACGGACCTTCCTCACGTCCCGTGGCATCGAGCTGCCCGAAGGTACACCCGCAGATCCCCCGGACGCCGACACGGTCAACGGCGTCGGCAACCGCAAGAACGAGCTGCTGCTGCGGGTGATCGACGAGGGCGGCGTCCAGCCGTACCCAGGGTCGGTGCGTTACCTGCAGGCGGTGCGCGACGCCGGGCTCGGCGTCGCTGTCGTCACGTCGTCGGCCAACGGCGAGGCAGTGCTGCAAGCAGCCGACCTGGACCGCTACGTGCAAGCGCGTATCGACGGGGTCGTGATCGAAGAACGCGGCCTGCGTGGCAAGCCCGCACCGGACTCGTTTCTGGCGGGCGCGGAGGCGCTTGGTGTCGACCCGGATGAGGCGGCCGTCTTCGAAGACGCACTCTCCGGGGTCGAAGCGGGGCGGGACGGCGACTTCGGGTACGTCGTCGGCGTCGACCGCGCGCACCAAGCCGATGACCTCCTCAGTCATGGTGCGAACATTGTGGTCCAGGATCTCGCCGAGCTGCTCCAGCCGCGACCGGGCGCACCAAAGTGAGCAGCGGAGAGTCGTCGGCGCGGGCTGACCGAGCCGGTCCTGTCGAGCCGTCGCCGCGCGGTTACCGGGTTGAGCCGTGGCAGCTCGCGTGGCACGGGTTGGCGGTCGACCAGCTGCAGCGAACGGAGTCGGCCTTCGCGCTGTCCAACGGACACCTGGGGATGCGTGGGACGTTGGAGGAAGGTGAGCCGCGGGGTTTGCCCGGAACCTACCTCAACGGCTTCTACGAGGAGCATGCCCTTCCGTACGCCGAGGCCGGCTATGGCTACCCGGAGGCGGGCCAAACCGTCGTCAACGTCACCGACGGGAAGGTCATCCGCCTGCTGGTCGAAGACGAGCCGCTGGACATGCGCTACGGGCAAGCCCCCGAGCACGAGCGGGTGCTCGACTTCCGGTCGGGGACCTTGCGCAGGCGTACGGTCTGGGTCTCGCCGACCGGACGCCGCATCCTGCTGTCTTCCGAGCGCCTGGTGTCGTTCGCCCAGCGCGCCGTCGCGGCGATCCACTATGTCGTGCAGCCGCTGGACGGAAAGCTCCAGTTCGTCGTGCAGTCGGATCTGCTCGCGAACGAACCCTTCGGCTCGGGGGGCAGGGATCCCCGGGTCGCGGCCAGGCTAGACCAGCCCCTGGTCGCCGACTTCGCCACCGGCACCGGCCACCGTGCGTTGCTCGCGCACCACACCCGACGATCCGGCCTGCACATGGCCGCTGCGATGGACCACAAGTTCGAGACCTCCGACGGTCTGGACACCTACCTGTCGGTCGAGGACGACCTCGCTCGGGTCACCGCGGCCGTTCAGGTACCCGCCGGCGGGCGGCTGTGCCTGACCAAGTTCATCACCTACGGCTGGTCCGCGACCCGGTCCGTACCGGCGCTGCGGGCGCAGGTCGATGCCGCCTTGACCGGCGCACTCCAGACCGGCTGGGACGGTCTGTTGGCAGACCAGCGTGGATATCTCGACGCGTTCTGGGACACCGCCGACGTCGAAATCGACGGTGATCCCGAGCTGCAGCAGGCCGTGCGTTTCGCCTTGTTCCATGTGCTCCAAGCCGGGGCGCGCGGTGAGACCCGGGCGATACCGGCGAAGGGGCTCACCGGCCCCGGTTACGACGGTCACGCATTCTGGGACACCGAGACGTTCGTGCTTCCGGTGCTCACCTACACCCAGCCCGAGGCGGTCCGCGACGCGCTGCGCTGGCGGCACGCAACGCTGGAGCCGGCCAAGCAGCGTGCCCAGCAGCTAGGACAGGCTGGCGCCATGTTCCCTTGGCGTTCCATCAACGGCGCCGAGTGCTCTGCGTACTGGCCCGCCGGCACCGCAGCGGTCCATGTCTCCGCGGACGTGGCCGATGCGGTGGCCCGTTACGTCGCCGCCACCGGCGACGAGGACTTCGAAAGCTCCTGCGGGGTGGAGCTGCTGGTGGAGACCGCGCGGCTTTGGTGCTCGGTGGGCCATCACGACAACCACGGCGGGTTTCGCATCGACGGGGTGACCGGGCCGGACGAATACTCTGCCATCGCGGACAACAACGTCTACACCAATCTGATGGCACAGCGGAATCTGCGCGAGGCGGCTGCTTGCTGCCTACGCCATCCCGACGTCGCCGAGCGGCTCGGTGTCAGCGCCGACGAGCTGGCGGCCTGGGACAAGGCCGCAGAGGCGATGCTGATGCCCTACGACGATCTCTTCGACGTGCATCCGCAGGCCAGCGGCTTCACGCGGCACGACCGGTGGGACTTCGAGGGAACCCCGCCGGACGACTATCCGCTGTTCCTCAACTACCCCTACTTCGACCTGTACCGCAAGCAGGTCGTCAAACAGGCCGACCTGGTGCTCGCGATGCACCTGCGTGGCGACGCGTTCACGGCAGAGGAGAAGGCGCGCAACTTCGCCTACTACGAGGCGCTGACCGTACGGGACTCGTCGCTTTCGGCGTGTTCACAGGCCGTCATCGCAGCCGAGGTCGGGCATCTGGACCTCGCCTATGACTACTTTGCTGAGGCGGCCCTGACGGACATGCAGGACCGGCACAACAACGTGCGGAACGGCCTGCACATTGCCTCGCTGGCGGGTGCCTGGACGGTAGCGGTGGCAGGCTTCGGCGGCATGCGCGACCACGACGGGCGGTTGACGTTTGCGCCACGCCTGCCGGACGCGCTCTCTCGGGTGGCTTTTCGGATGTCGTTCCTCGGCAGCCGCTTCTGCGTCGACGTTCGCCACGACACTGCGACCTACCGGCTGCTCGATGGCGAACCGTTCGAGGTCACTCACCACGGCCAACCGCTCACCGTCGCCGACGAGCCGGTGACACTGCCGGTGCCGACCCTCGAGCCGCGCACGGCTCCAGTCCACCCGGCGGGACGTGCTCCCACCCGGCGGGCTCCGGACAGCAGACGCGATGATCCAGAGCTCAGCGGCTCGTGACCGTTGAAAGCTGTCCGCCGCGGTCGACCACCAGCACGGTTCCGTCGAGGTCGGTACGCCGGTAGGGGATGCCGCGGCTGCGCAATGCGGCCAGGACCCGCGGTGACGGGTGCCCGTAGTCGTTGTCGAGTCCGACCGAGATCAGCGCCACCGACGCGCCGGTCGCACCGACGAACGCGGGGTCGAAATGGGCAGACCCGTGGTGTGCGACCTTGTAGACGTCACAGCGCAAGTCGACGCCGGCGGACAGCACCTCGTCTTCCTCCTCGACGGCCGCGTCACCCGACAGCAAGATCTGTACGTTGTGCACGGTTGCCATCAGCACGATGCTCGCATCGTTGGGGTCGGCGCTGTCGGGTGGTCTCGGGTCGACGGGCCCGATCACCTGGATCGACACATCCCCGATCCGGCGGGTTTCGCTCGTCACCGGCGTACGTACCTCGATTCCTGCCGCACCGGCCACCTGGTCGACGAGGTCGACTCCGGCGGTCGGTTCGGGATATGGGCTCACGTCGATCTCCCCAACCGGACGGCCCTGGAGCACGCCCGGCAGTCCGTCAACGTGGTCGGCGTGGAAATGAGTCAGCACGACGAGCGGTATCTGGTCGACGTGCAGCCGGTCCAGACATCGGTCCATCAGCACCGGATCAGGTCCGGTATCGACCACGACGGCCGCGCCGTGACCGGCGTTCAGCACCAGGCCGTCACCTTGACCGATGTCACAGGCGGCGAGGACCCAGCCATCGGGCGGCCACCCGGACAACGGCCGGACGACGAGGAGCGTCAGGCAGCCGGCTGCGACCAGGCAGGCCGCGCGGCTGGCCAGCAAACGAGACAGCGAGAGTGCCGCCACACCGCAGGCCATCACGAGCAACCCGATCCCGACCAGGTCGACCGGCCAGCCGAGACTCGCGCCGGGTAGCGCCGCGCCATGGATCGCGACCTGGACGATCCAGCCGGCCGGTACGCCGGCCACCACACCCACCAGGTGACCGAGCACAGGGGCCAGTAGCCCGGCACCTCCGCCGAGAAGACCGAGCACGGTCGCCGGACCCACGGCAGGCCCGGCGAGCAGGTTCGCGCCGACCGACACCACGCTGACCTGGCCCGAGATCGCCGCCACCACGGGCGTGCAGACGACCTGGGCAGCCAACGGGACCGCCACCGCCTCGGCGAGCCAGCGCGGCAGCCACCGGGCCAGTCGGTCGCGCCAGGTCGGCGCGAAGACCAAGATCCCGCCGGTCGCAACCGACGACAAGATGAATCCCGCTGACCGGGCAAGCCACGGGTCGACCAGCACCAACACCAGGACTGCCAGGCACAGTGCGCGGACTCCCCGGCGAGCGCCACCCAGGCTCAGCCCGACGACCGACACCAGGCCCATCGCAGCAGCCCGGAGGACGCTGGGATCGGGGCGGGCGACCAGGACGAACCCGCCGACAGCAAGCACCGCGACCAACGTCTGCATCCGAGCCCGGACGCCAGCCCATCGGGCACACAGCAGAACGAACCCGACGACCAAGGTCAGGTTCGAACCACTGACCGCGAGCAGATGGGTGAGTCCGGTCGTACGGAAGTCGGCGGCCAGCTCGTCGCTGACCACGCTGTCGTCGCCGTCGACCAGGGCGGGGACGAGGGCGCGCTCGTCTGGTCCGAGGGGTTGCACGGATGACGCGATCGCCTTGCGGTAGGACTCGGCGCCCCGTAGCAGCAGGCCAGCACTGGCGAGCACCCGGGGTGGCCCGCTGGCGAGGACGACCGCGGCCAGGTCGGACCCGTTCGGTGGAGCAAGCCGACCGGCGCCGCGAACCCGTTGGCCGAGGTGCAGCGCAAGCCAGGACGGGTCGGCGATCACCAGAACCGGCGAACGGACCTGGGTCGTGAGACCCCGGCCGGTCACTTCCGTCACCACGGCCCGCATGACGACGTACGGCGCGAACTGTCCGTGCTTCTCGCGCGGATCGCTTCGTACCGACAGCACGAACGATACGTACGCGCGCGAGCTGGCCAGGTCAGGAAGCGGACCCTGACGGTGTGCGCTGACCTGCCCAGCGCTCACGATCCCCGCGGCGGACGCCGTGACAAGGCACCCGACCGCGACGGCGCGTCCGGCCCCGACGGGTCGTCCCCGGCACACCAGCAGTAGTCCAGCGGCCGCTCCCACCAGCAGCACGGCGGCGACGAGCGACTGGGAGACGGTGAGGCCGACCGCGGCGGCGCTCGTCAACCAGGCAGTCAGCGCAACGGGCGCGAGCCGCAGGTCCAGGGGCTCAGCGGACGGCTGCTCGTCGACGATCCCGACACTCCGGTCGGCGTGTTCGTCCTGGGTAGGTCGGCGGCTCATACATAGACGAAGGCCCTGATGTCGGCGAGCGTCGCGTCACCGATCCCCGACACCTCGAGCAGTTCGTCGACCGTTG
>JBBSHE010000060.1:0-13820 GCA_038253325.1 Propionibacteriales bacterium | reverse complement strand
TGCCGCCGACCGGCTCAGCTCGACGGAGTCCGCGGAACCGTCGTGCAGCCGGTTCCACGTCGGATGGCCGAGTGCCGTACGCGCATCGGTCACCGGATCCCAGACGTCGTAGTCGATCCGGATCTTCTTCGCCGCTTGGCGGGCGATCTCGGGATGATCGGCCGCCACCAGCGCGACTGCCTCACCCTGGTAGCGCACGAGGTCATGGGCCAGTACCGGCTGGTCGGACAGCTCGAGGCCGTACACGTTCTTGCCGGGCACGTCATCGGCGGTGAGCACGGCGAACACCCCGGTCGTCGCGAGCGCCTCGCCGATGTCGATCGCCCGGATCCGGGCGAACGGATGGGGGCTCCGCAGGGTGACGCCCCAGAGCATGTCGGCCATCCAGAAGTCGCTCGCGTACGCGAACTCGCCGGTCACCTTCAACGTTGCGTCCGGACGCACCGGGTTCTCGCCGATCCCGCCGGTGCCTCCCTGGAGCCGTCCCGGTGCGCCCGACGGGGTGCGGGGTCGTGTCTCGGTGGGTGTCGTCATGTCGCGCTCCCTCGTCCCGCAGGGTGGGCTCGTCCCAACGGCTGTTCGGACGGCTGGGCTGACCCGGTCTGCTGGGCTGGCCCCGTCGCGTGGTGCCGTGCCAGCAAGGTCTGGTTCGCCGCCCGTACGCCTCGCGTGACGGTGTCCTCGTCGACGTTGACCAGCCGGTCGTTCTCGACGACCGGTCTGCCCTGGACGAGCAGCAGCTCCAACGGCGGCGGCGCTCCCAGCACGAGCGCGGTGACGGGGTCGGCGATGTCGATGTGCCCAAGCGTGTCGAGGCGCCACAACGCGACGTCGGCCTGCTTGGCAACCTCCAGGGAACCGATGTCGCCCTGCCGGCCGAGAACGGCGGCTCCCCCGATCGTCGCCATCTCGAGCGCGGCACGCACGGTGAGCGCGCGCGGTCCACCACGGGCACGCGCGAACAGAACGGCATGATGGACCTCCTCGATGAGCATGCAGGACTCGTTCGAGGCGGCGCCGTCGACGCCCAGGCCGACCTGTACGCCAGCCGCCCGGAGGTCATGGGTCCGGCAGATGCCGGCGCCGAGTCGGGCGTTCGACGTGGGGCAGTGCGACACGCCGGTCTGCGAGGAGGCGAGCTTGTCGATGTCGGCATCGCTGAAGTGGATGCCGTGGGCGAGCCACACGTCTGGTCCGAGCCAACCCAGCGACTCCATGTAGTCGACAGGTCCGCACCCGAACTTCTGCCGGCAGAACTCGTCCTCGTCGTCGGTCTCGGCAAGGTGCGTGTGCAGCCGGACGCCGTGGGCGCGGGCGAGGTCGGCGGACTGCTTCAACAGGTCGGCGGTCACCGAGAACGGCGAGCAGGGCGCAACCCCGATCTGCAGCATCGATTCAGGCGAAGGGTCGTGATACGTGTTGATCGCGGCCTCCGTCGCGGTCAGGATCGCGTCCACGTCCTCGACGATGTGGTCCGGCGGCAGTCCGCCGGAGCTCTGGCCGAGGTCCATCGACCCTCTGGTCGGGTGGAACCGGAGCCCGACCGACTGCGCCGCCCGGATCTCGGCGGCGAGCAGGTCGCCACCGTCATGCGGGAAGACGTAGTGGTGATCCGTCGTGGTCGCGCAACCGCTCTTGGCGAGCCAGCCGAGTCCGCCGGTGGCGGCGGCCCCGACGATCTCGGCGTCCAGCCTGCCCCAGATGGGATAGAGCGTCGTGAGCCACTCGAACAGCGTGTTGTCGGCGGCGAACCCACGCGTCACCCACTGGTACAGGTGGTGGTGGCAGTTCACGAGACCCGGGGTGGCCAGACATCCGCTGCCGTCGATGTGCCGGGTGTCCGGCGGGCCGGCCGGCGCTGGTCCCTCACCGACGGCAGCGATCAGGCCGTCGGTGACGACGACGTGTCCCTGGGCGTACTCGTTGCGGTCGGCGTCGACGGTGGCGACCGCGCAGCCGTCGATCACGGTGGTGGTCACGACGTCGCTCCGGGCGATCGTGCGGTCGATGGTGCGGACGAGGGTGCGGCTGCCATCCGGTCCGCCGCCAGCCGCACCGCATCGAGGATCTTCTCGTACCCGGTGCACCGGCAGAGGTTGCCGGCCAGCGCCTCACGGATCTCGAGGTCGTCCGGCCTGGCGGTCCGGCGCAGCAGGTCGTGGGTCTGGACGAGCAGCCCCGGCGTGCAGAAGCCGCACTGGACGGCGCCCGCCTCGACGAACGCCTGCTGGACGGGGTGCAGGTCGGCACCGTCGGCCAGGCCCTCGACGGTACGCACGTCGCGGCCCGACACCTGTCCGGCAGCGACCAGGCACGCACAGACGGGGAGGTCGTCGAGGTAGACGGTGCACGAGCCGCACTCGCCCTGTTCGCAGGCGTTCTTCGACCCGGGCAGCCCCATCCGCTCGCGCAGGACGTAGAGCAGGCTCTCTCCCTCCCAGACGTCGTCGACCTGCTGCCGCCGGCCGTTGACCGTGGTGGTGATGCGCATCGCTCAACCCTTCTGTTGCTTCGTGTAGTCGCGCCACGCCCAGCGCAGCGTACGGCTCGCCATCACGGTCAGCGCATGCAGCCGGTACGCGGCACTGCCACGCACGTCGTCGATCGGGGAGGCCGCCGACCGGACCCGCGCTCCGAACTCGTCGGCCAACCCGTCGGGCAGCGCCTGGCGTGACTCCCAGAGACCGTCGGCCTCGAGTGCCTCGGCGATGAACTCCTCTGCCTCGACGGCGCGACGCGGTGTCGGCGCGGCCGAGCCGATCCCCGTCGAGACCCGCTTTCGGTCCGGGTGCAGCGCAAGCCCGAACGCCGACACCGAGATGACCATCGCGTTACGGGTCCCGATCTTGCTGAACTGCTGCGGTCCGGACGGTGGCTCGATGAGGATTGCGGCGATCAGCTCGTCCGGACGGAGGGCGTTGCGTTTGACGCCGGTGTAGAACTCGTCGACAGGAAGAGTCCGTACGCCGTTGCTCGACGCGAGCTCGACCGTCGCTTCGGCCGCAAGCAGCGCTGGGTGTGCGTCACCGGCCGGTGACGCGGCGCCGAGGTTGCCGCCAACCGTGCCGCGGTTGCGGATCTGGGGCGACCCGACCGTCCGGGAGGCCATCGCCAGGCCCGGAAGCTGGTCGGCGAGCTCCTCGATGACCCGGGTGTAGGTGACGCCCGGCCCGAGCCGGATCCGGCCGTCGTCGTACGACCAGTCGGCCAGCGAGCGGACCCGGTCGAGGTCCAGCAGCGCGTTCGGCCGCCGATGGTCGAAGTTGAGCTCGACCATCACGTCCGTCCCGCCCGCGATCGGCACCGCGCCGGGGTGCTCGGCCTTGGCGGCCAGCGCTTCGTCCCAGCTGGTGGGTTGGAGGAACTCCACTATCTTCGTCCCGTCATCTGGCTGCTTCCCGTCGGCTGGCGTCTCTCCGTCAGCTGGCTGCTCACGGCGACCTGGTCCCGCGCTCGCCGAATCCGGGGACGGTGTCCCAGGCTTTCCCGGCAGGTGGCGCGTCGTCACGCGTCACCGTTGCCTCGATCAGGCCGTACGGCCGGTCGTCGGCGTGGAAGACCTCGTTGGGGTTGTCGAGCCCGAACGGCGACAGGTCGACGACGAAGTGGTGCTTGTTCGGCGCGGCGAACGTGATCTCGGCGATCTCGGCGTATCTCTCGAGCACCGCCTTGCCCATCTCGTACAACGTCTGCTGCAGCGCCAGGCTGTGCACCGTGGCGAAAGTTGCCAGCAGCAGCTGCTTGACCGCAGCGTACGTCGCGTCCCAGTCGACGTCGGTGCCGACGTAGCGCCAGCGGGCGACCAGCGACGTCGCCATCACCCGGTCGTGCGTTTCCTGCAACGTCGTGTAGGGGTCGACGAGGAAGCCGGCGAACTCCGAACCGGTCGACTTCAGTACGACCAGGTCCTTGAGACCCGACACGACCCAGGTCTGCTGGTCGGCGCCCTTTCCGTCGACCGTCACCACCGTGGTCCGGACCTCCTGACCCTTGCGAACGAACGTGTGGTCATGGTCGGACCCGTCGACCGAGACCCGCTCCCAGGCGTACTCCTCGACCTCGACCCGCGCCCCGTCGACGGGTCCGGTGTCGTCGACGAAGTGCCGGGCGAGGTCGAGGGCGTAGTCCTCGACCGCTCCGATGCCCTTCTCCTTGGCGTACGCGTAGACGGTGTTCTTCTGGGTGTCGGTCGGCAGCACTCGAGCCTGGTCGCCGGAGGTGTGGGCGGCGGCGAAGTCGCCGCGCAGTGCCGACGAGACGTTCACGTCACGGATCTCGTGCCGGTCGGTGTCACGGTAGATCCGGACGACGCGGTTCTCGGCCTTCCCGTACTGGTTGGGTCCCAAGACGATGGACATCAGCGCTGCCTAGCTTCCTCGATAGGTCGAATAGCCGAACGGGCTGACCAGCAACGGCACGTGGTAGTGCTGGGCTGAACCGGACTGGCCGGTGTCGGCCACCGTGAAGTCGACGACCACTTCGGGGTAGAACGTCGCCTCGTCGTCGGCGGCGAAGTAGTCGCCGGTGGCGAACCGAAGTCGGTACGTTCCGGGATCGATCTGGCTGGGCCCCAGTGAGCCGACCCGGCCGTCGTCATCCGTCGTGGCCTGCGCGACGACGCCACCGTCACGCTCGAGCGTGACGGACACGCCCGCGGCGGGCCGCCCACGTGCCACGTCGAGCACGTGCGTGGTGATCGCACTCATGACGTCAACACCTCCCGCAGCCGCAGCATCGCGATCTCGCGCAGCTGTCCGACGACCTCCGAGTGCTCCGTGGCGGGGTCGTTGCCGAGCCGCCGCCCGAGCTCCTGGAGGATCTCGCTCGACGACCGTCCGGTTGCCCGGATCAGGAACACCCGGTTGAATCGCGCTTCGTAGGCAGCATTGCCCTCTTGCAGGCCGCGCGCCACCCCGGAGTCGGTCGGGTCGACACCGGACTGCTCGCGGCGGGACAGCTCGGCCTCGGCGCCCGGCGTGTCAGGTCGATCGCCGATTCTCGGGTGGCGCGCGAGGGCGCTCGTCACCTCGTCGTCGGAAAGCGTCGCGGCCGAAGCCTCCGCCTGGGCGAGTGCGGCCCCGACGTCCTCGTACGGTCGCTTCGCGGCAACCTCCCCAGTCCACCGGGCCACCGCGAGGCACCGTCCGAGGACCTCGCGAGCATCGGTCTCCGCCATCGCATTGAACTCGTTCAAACTCACCCGATCGTCCTATCAGTCGAACTGGTCGAATCGCTGGGTGCGTGCCGTGTGGATCGGGTTCGCGCCGGCGACCAGGTCGTCGAAGCGATGGTTCACGATCTTGGCCACCTCGATCAGCGCGGTCGCGCGCTCCTGGTTGGGAGCATGCTCCATGCGCTCCCATCCTTGGTCGATCAGATGCATCGCGGAGTCCGCCGCACGCACCGAGGCGATGTACGGGAACCCGAACTTCTGGCGGTAGGCCTGGTTGAGTCGGCGGAACTCCTCGTAATCCTCGTCGTGCAGCCGGGTCAGGCCGAGTGCGGACTGGTCGCGTACCGACTCGGGCAGCTCAAGCGCGTCCGATCCGAGCTCCGGGTACGACTGGAGCAGCTTGTCCTGCTCGTCGCGGGTTGCGGAGAACAGCGACTCCTGGAACGCGATGCGCAGGTCGTGCGTGTCCGAGAACGGTTTCTGCTCGTACGCGCGGTCGACCGCCCACGGAACGTTCTGGAACAGCCCGGAGAATGTCTTCGCGAACTCCTCCTTGCTCATCGTGTTCACCTGGTCGAGGCGCACGACGCCGTCGCCGGGCTGACCCGCCACCGCCGGGCCGAAGCTCTTGCCGACGTGGAAGAAGACCAGGTTGAGCACGATCGCCGTGATGCTTCCCAACGTGATGCCGCTGTTGAAGATCATCTCGCTCCAGCGGCCGCCGGGGATGACGGTGTGCAGGTCGCCCTTGACCGTCACCAGCACCGCCAACGCCACACTGCTCGCGACGATGACGACGTTGCGATGGTCGTTGAAGTCGACTCGGCCAAGCGTCTGGAAGCCCACGACGGCGACCGTCGCGAACATGGCCAGGGCCGCACCACCGAGGACCGATGTCGGGACGTTCGCAACGATCGCACCGGCCTTGGGGACGAGGCCGATCAGGATCATGAAGACACCGGCACTGGCGACCACGAAACGACTCTTGATCCCGGTGAGCCGCACCAAGCCGACGTTCTCGGCGAAGCAGGTGTAGGGGAACGAGTTCAGAACACCCCCCAGCGTCGTCGCGAGGCCGTCGGCGCGGAGTGCCCGGGTCACGTCGTCTTGACCGACGCGCTTCTGTACGATCGCTCCGGTTGCGAACACGTCTCCGGTCGTCTCCACGGCCGTGATCAGCATCACGACGATCATCGAGATGATCGCGGTGATAGAGAACTTGGGGATGCCGAAGAAGAACGGTGTCGTGACGCCGACCCAGTTACTCTGGCCGACCGTGTCGAACGACGCGTCGCCGAGCACCAGCGCGACCCCGGTACCGATGACGAGGCCGAGCAGCACCGCGACCGTGGCGATGAAACCCTTGAAGACGCGCTGGATCACGATGATGACCCCGAGCGTGAACATCGCGTACGCCATCCCCTTACCGCTCAGCGGACCCGTCGGGTTGCCGCCCTGAACTGCGTCGGTAGCGGCCACCGGGAGCAAGGCGATGCCGATGATCGTGATCACCGATCCCGTCACGACGGGAGGGAAGAACCGGATCAGCTTGCCGAAGTAGGGAGCCAGGAAGAACGTGAACAGGCCGGCGACGATGACGGAACCGTAGATCGTCACCAGACCGCTCTTGCCGCCACCCGCGGCGAGCCCGATCGCGATCATCGGAGACACGGCGGTGAACGTGACGCCTTGCAGCAAGGGCAGCCGGACCCCGATCTTCCAGAATCCCACCGACTGGATGATCGAGGCGATGCCGCAGGTGAACAGATCGGCGTTGATCAGGTGGATGAGCTGCTGCTGCGAGAGACCGATCGCATTCGCGAGCAGGATCGGGACGATGACCGCACCGGCGTAGAACGCGAGCACGTGCTGGAATCCATAGGCCGCGAGCTTCGGGATCGGCAGCACTTCGTCGACCGGATGTCTGACGGACCGTTCGCGAGCCGGCGCGGTGGATGTGGTCATGGCGGGCACCTCGGGGTGGGAGCGCTGGGGGTTTGATTAATTCCATATTGTGGAAACCAGTTTCCTTATAGCGGTATACCGTAGACGGTTGACAGGTAACCCGTCAACCCCCGGCCAATCGCCTCGGTCTTCTGTTCGAGCGGGCCACCGGTCTGCCGTCCGAACATCGAGGCGGGCGACGACCGCCTACGCTGTTCTCTGTGACGGCGCTGAGGTTCGAGGAGCTTGGCCTGTCGCCCGCGTATGCCGACTACGCGGACGCATGGGCGCGGCAGCGGTCGCTGCACGCCGACCGGGTCGCCGACACGATCTCGGACGTCGCACTGCTGCTGGAACACGCGTCGGTCTACACGGCCGGCAGACGGACGGAGGCGACCGAGCGGCCGGTCGACGGAACGCCGGTCATCGACGTCGACCGCGGCGGCAAGATCACCTGGCACGGGCCGGGCCAGCTGGTCGGCTACCCCATCGTCAAGCTGCCCGGCCACGTCTATGTCGTCGACTTCGTCCGCAGGCTCGAAGAGGCGCTGATCCGGGTCTGCGCCGACTTTGGTTTGGCAACGGGGCGGGCCCAGGGCCGGGCCGGAGTATGGCTACCGGCGGCCGACGGCCGACTCGAACGCAAGATCGCGGCAATCGGGATCCGGGTATCTCGTGGCGTCACGATGCACGGCTTCGCCCTGAACTGCGACTGCGACCTCGACGCATTCGGCGCGATCGTCCCCTGCGGCATCACCGATGCGACCGTCACGTCCCTCTCCGCCGAGCTCGCTCGCGACGTCACGGCACGCGACGTGCTTCCTGCCACCCGGCGCCATCTCGCTGACCTGTTGGCGTGGGACGCGTACGAGCGTTCATCCGACATCGTCCGCGCAGAGCCGCTGCCACCGCTCGGCGCAGGCGTCGCATCCGGTGGCCAGCTCTTCTGAGCGTCAGGCCCCGCAGGGACGGCTAGGCTGACCGATGTGACTGTGGTGTCTGACGGGACGGTGGTGTCCGCAGGAGCTGCGGTGCCCGACGGACGGAAGCTGCTGCGGCTCGAGGTACGAAACGCCGCCACCCCGATCGAGAAGAAGCCCGCGTGGATCAAGACCCGGGCGACGATGGGCGCGCAGTACCAGCAGCTCCAGGCGCTGGTGAGGCGCGAAGGCCTCCACACCGTCTGCCAGGAAGCCGGCTGCCCCAACATCTACGAGTGCTGGGAGGACCGCGAGGCGACGTTCCTGATCGGCGGGGACCAGTGCACCCGTCGCTGCGACTTCTGCCAGATCGACACCGGCAAGCCGGACGATCTCGACCGTGAGGAACCGACGCGGGTCGCGGAGAGCGTCCGCGCGATGCAGCTGAGGTACGCCACCGTGACCGGCGTCTGCCGTGACGACCTGGACGACGAGGGTGCGTGGCTGTACGCCGAGACGATCCGCAGGATCCACGACCTCAACCCCGGCGTCGGTGTCGAGATGCTGGCGCCCGACTTCTCCGCCAAGGCCGACCTGCTCGGCCAGCTCTTCGGCGCGGCGCCGGAGGTGTTCGCCCACAACATCGAGACGGTCCCACGGATCTTCCGGCGGATCCGTCCCGGCTTCCGGTACGAACGGTCGCTCGACGTGTTGCGGATGGCCAGGACCGCCGGACTGGTCACGAAGTCGAACCTGATCCTCGGAATGGGCGAGACCCGGGCGGAGATCAGTGCAGCGATGTCCGACCTGCGCCGTGCCGGAACCGATCTGTTGACCGTCACCCAGTACCTCCGTCCATCCGTCCGGCATCATCCGATCGAGCGGTGGGTGCCGCCGGAGGAGTTCGTCGAGCTGAAGACCGAGGCGGAGCACCTGGGGTTTGC
This sequence comes from Propionibacteriales bacterium, assembly GCA_038253325.1. Taxonomy (GTDB): domain Bacteria; phylum Actinomycetota; class Actinomycetes; order Propionibacteriales; family Nocardioidaceae; genus JBBSHE01. The sequence goes on along the minus strand of JBBSHE010000060.1, from coordinate 4,839 downwards.
CGGCGTGATGAGCGGGCCGCTGGTGCGGTCGTCGTATCGGGCCGGACGACTGTATCGTCGGGCCCTGGAGTCCCGCGGCACGGCGGACCTCCGGTGGTGAGGGGAGCTGGTCGAGTGATGGCGCGCAACAAGGCGGCGAGCAAGAAGCGCGAGCCGAACCGCCTGCTCCAGGCGTACCGCCTCGGCAAGGAACACGACAAGTGGCTCGGGCTGATCCTGCTGGGCTGCTTCGTGGTCGCGGGAGGTGCGGTCGGAGCGCTCGGGTGGTTCTTCATCCATCCGATCGCCGGTGTGGTCCTCGGCGTGATGGTCGGCCTCGTCGTCGCGATGTACGTCTTCGGACGACGGGTCGAGCGCGCCGGATACGCCCGTCTCGAGGGTCGGACGGGCGCCGCCGCTTCGGCGCTCGGCATCCTGCGCCGCGGCTGGCAGGTGCAGACCGCAGTGGCCGTCACGAAGAACCAGGACCTCGTGCATCGAGTCGTCGGCCGTCCCGGTGTGATCCTCGTCGGTGAGGGAAATCCCCACCGGGTCCGCAACCTGCTGGTCGCGGAGAAGAAGAAGCATGCCCGGGTCGTCGGACAGACCCCGATCTACGACATCGTCGTCGCCGACGAAGGCGAGAACACGGTCCCCGTCACCCGACTCGTCAAGCACATCCAGAAGCTCCCCCGGACGATCCAGCCGGCCGACGTGACCGACCTGCTTCAGCGGCTCAAAGCGCTCGACGCCGTCCGGCCGCCGCTGCCGATGCCGAAGGGTCCGATGCCGACGAGCCCCCGCCAGGCTCGGTCACAGAACCGGCAGAGTCTGCGCGGCCGCTGACTGCGTCCCCCGACCGTTCGCCACCAAGCCGGGAGCTCGGTGGCGCCGAACCACGGTCGATGACGAAACCTCGGGTCGCCGTCGTCGGCGCCGGTATCTCGGGCCTCACCGCGGCGTACCTGCTGCGCCGATCCCACGCCGTCACCTTGTACGAGGCGGGCTCCCGCCTCGGCGGGCACGCGCACACGCACGACGTTGCGCTCGGTCCGCACGGGACACGCAGTGTCGACTCCGGCTTCATCGTCCACAACGACCGCACCTACCCGCTGCTGCGTCGGCTGTTCACCGATCTCGGTGTCGACGTCCGACCGACCGAGATGAGCATGGGCATCGGCTGCCGCGGCTGCGGACTCGAGTTCGCCGGCGGGCGCGGTCCGTCCGGTCTGTTCGCCCAACGGCGGCGGCTGGCCGATCCCCGGTTCCTGCGGATGCTGGTCGAGGTCACGAGATTCCAACGCCAGGCCCGCCGGCTTCTGAGGTCCGGCAGGTCCGACAGGCTCGGCGCTCCCTGTACGTCCGGCGCGTCCAACGAGTGCGGCGCGTCCGACAGCCTGACGTACGGTGAGTTCCTGGCCCGAGCCGGCTTCAGCGACTACTTCGTTCACCATTACGCGATCCCGATCGTCTCCTGCGTCTGGTCATGCGGTGCCGAGACGGCGTTGGGTTACCCCGCCGCGTACCTCTTCGCGTTTCTCGACAATCACGGCTTCCTCCGGCTCGCCGACGCACCACGGTGGTACACCGTGGTCGGCGGATCCCGGTCGTACGTGGACAAGATCGCGGCAGCTCTCTCCGACGTGCGCGCGGATGCAAAGGTCACCCAGGTTCGACGCGCCGACGGTGGAGTCACGGTCACCGACTCGTCCGGTTCCGACGAGCGGTACGACAAGGTCGTGATCGCGGTCCATGGCGACGACGTGCTCGACCTGCTCACCGATCCCACCGTCGCCGAGAAGACCGTCTTCTCGGCATTCACCTACACCGACAACCGAACCGTCCTGCACCGCGACGAGACTCGCCTGCCGGTAGCCGCGGGCGCCCGATCGAGCTGGAACTTCACCCGGGAATCCTGTGACGAACGCCCGGGACTCCCCCAGGTGACGTACTGGATGAACAAGCTACAGGGGTTTCCTCGGGACTCACCCGTGCTGGTGAGCCTGAACGCCGAGGTCGACGACGAGCCGCGTGGCGTGCTGGCTGCGATGACGTACCGGCATCCCGTCTACACGCCGGCGTCGGTTGCCGCGCTGCGCCGGCTACCGGAGGTCACCACGGCGTCGACCGCCTATGCCGGCGCGTACCAGGGCTGGGGATTCCACGAGGACGGATGCCGGTCCGGCGTCGCAGCGGCCGAGTCGTTCGGCGGCGGGTGGTGACCGGCGATGTCGGCTGAACCGTCGGCGCGACCCGGTCGGCTTGCCTCGGTGACCGACGTCGTGGCACCGGCCGTCGTCGATGCCGTGGTGCAGCACACCAGGACCCGTCCGTTCCGGCACGAGTTCCGCTACCGCACACCGCAGTGGCTGGTCGACGTCGACCGACCGAATGCCGCGTTCCCGCGCTGGGCACGGGTCTTCGCGTCGGTGCGGACCAAGGATCACTTCGGGCCCGACAACGCTCCACTGGCGGTGAAGGTACGCGACTTCCTCGACGCCCAAGGAACCGGATGGACGGCCCACCGGGTACTCATGCTGACCAACGCAACCTGCTTGGGGTACGTGTTCGACCCGATCACGGTCTACTTCGTCTACGACGGCGCGGGGCAGCCGGAGGGTGTGCTCGCCGAGGTGCACAATACCTACGGCGAGCGCCACTGTTATGTGCTCCGTCCCGATCCCCATGGTCGCAGCGACGTCGCCAAGGAGTTCTATGTCTCGCCCTTCTTCGATGTGAGCGGCACGTACGAGATCCGTTGCCGGCTCACTCCCGACCGCGTCGGCGTGTCTGTCACGCTGACGCGTTCGGAACGGCCCGTCTTTGTCGCATCCGTTGACGGCCGGCTCTCGCCTGCCTCGAACCGAGCCGTCGCCCGAACCGTGCTCCGCCATCCGCTGACCCCCCAGCGGGTGGCGTTTCTGATCCGCTGGCAGGCCTTCCGGCTCTGGCTGCGAAGGCTACCCATCCAGCCCCGACCGAAGCACGAACCTCCGGCAGGAATGACATGAGCAGACGATCACAGCCTTCGACCACGAACCAGCATCCGGTCCCCCCACCGGCCGCGGGCGGCGTCCGCGCGTCGGTTGCCCGGCGCGCCGTCCCGTACCTGATCCGCCACCTTCCGATCCGAGTGAGCCTGCCCGACGGGACGACATTCGGCGCAGGCTGCAAAGGCAGCCCGAGGCTGTCAGTGGTCCGGCCGGACGCCTTCTTCCGCCGCGTCGGAAGCGACGTGATGATCGGGTTCGGCGAGTCCTACATGGCACACGAGTGGGAGCCCGGCCCGGGCACGGATCTCGCCGACCTGCTGACGCCCTTCGCCGCCCAGCTGGCGACCCTCGTTCCGAAGCCGTTCCAAGTGCTGCGCCAGCACCTCTTGCCGGCGCTCGCCGCACGCCGCGGCAACGACCTGAACGGCGCGCGCCGCAACATCTCCGCGCACTACGACCTGAGCAACGAGATGTTCGAGCTGTTCCTCGACCCTTCGCTCACGTACTCCTCGGCGCTGTTCGAAAACCTGACTCCGGCACCGACATGGGCAGCGCTCGAGGCAGCTCAGCTGCGCAAGATCGACGCGATCCTGGATGCCGTTGGTGCCGGACCGGGATCACGCATCCTCGAGATCGGCACCGGATGGGGCACGCTTGCCATCCGCGCCGCCGAGCGAGGCGCCGACGTCACGACGATCACGATCTCTGTCGAACAGGCCGACCTCGCAAGCAAACGGGTCGCGCTCGCCGGCGTTGCCGACCGGGTCGAGGTGGCTCTTCGCGACTACCGCGAGCAGACCGGTCAGTTCGACGCCATCGTGAGCGTCGAGATGATCGAAGCCGTCGGGGAGCGTTACCTCCCGACGTACGTACGCGCGATCGACCGGCTGCTTGCGCCCCATGGGCGAGCCGCTGTGCAGGCGATCTTGATGGACCACGACCGCTTCCTCGAGACCCGCGGGACGTACGGGTGGATCCACAAGTACGTGTTCCCGGGCGGTCTGATCTTCTCGCCGGAGGCGATCGACGCCGCGCTCGACGCGGACACCTCGCTGCGGGTCACCCGGCGGATGACATTCGGTCAGCACTACGCGGAGACGTTGCGGCTGTGGCGGCAGCAGTTCAACGAAAACTGGGCGGCGATCAGGACCCAAGGGTTCAACGAGACGTTCCGCCGGATGTGGGAGTACTACCTCGCGTACTGCCAGGCGGGGTTCCGTACCGGCTATCTCGACGTCGCCCAGCTCACCCTCGAACGCTGACCGCCCGTTCGCGGGTCGGCGCGGCCGTTTGCCATGCCAGCATGGCAGCTGGTCGCGCAAACCCGGGCAATTCGACCCGGTGGCCGACCATTTCCCATGCTGACATGGCAAACGGTCGGGGGTCAGCGGCGTACGACGACGGTGTCCGTCGCGAGGTCGTGGAGGCCGCGCCCGTCCTTGTCGAAGACCAGCGGCGGTACGACGAGGCAGATCAGCAACGTCCGCAACGCCGCCGACGCGATCCCGATCCGGCGGTCCGGCAGGCGCAGTACGCCGATCCGAGTGATGAGCTGTCCGAAGGATCCCCCGGCCAACGCGGTGAGCAGCGTCGCCTGGACGAAGAACATGCCGAGCGGCAGGAACGTCATCGCCGCACCGCCACCGTTCCATGCCGTGCCACCGGCGAAGGCGGCGATCACGAGCAGCCCGGCGAACCAATCGATGACGAGCGCCAGGATCCGTCGCCCCCATCCGGCCACCGCGTTGCGCCCTCCGGCCGGCAGTCCGAGCCTGGTCCCGGCGCGATAGCCCGCCTCGTCGTCGGAGACGTGCGGGCGTTCGGTGGCCATCTGCCGAACCTACACAGGACCGGAACACGTTCGAGA
>JBBSHE010000059.1:0-14216 GCA_038253325.1 Propionibacteriales bacterium | reverse complement strand
ATATCCTTCCAACTCGAGCCGGTGCAGCGCCGGGTAGACACTGCCTTCGGCGAGGTCGAATCCTCCCTCGCTCTTGTCCCGGAGTCGCGTGATCACGCTGTATCCGTGCGCGGGGCCGTCGGCCAGTGCCGCGAGGACAAGGGAGTCCAGGTGTCCGTGCAACTTGTCGCTCTTCATACTAAGACAGTCTAGGTATAAGTGGTCCGTCCGGCAAGTCGAGGTCGTCGCCGGCGTCCCGTCCCAGCTTTCCCACGTTTACGTGGGACGTCTGCACTTCACCCACGAAATTGCGTGGGTGAAGTGCAGACAACCTGGGTGAAGCACCCCTCGGGTCGGCTTCTTCGCCGCCCGCCATGGTGCAATCGCCTCTCAGTCAGGTTGCCTTCTCGCAGCCGACGACTTGGTTCGGTGCCGACGCGGGTCGGTCGATGCTGTGAGAATGGAGCGGGTTCGGGCCCAGGTCGAAGCCAATCGACCGAACGGAGAAGCGACATGTACGCGATCGTGTTTGACCGGTTCGGTGGCCCTGACGTCCTCGAGCTGCGCGAGCGCCGGCTTCCGGAGCCGGGACCGGGTCAGGTCCGAGTCGTCGTCCGCGCTGCAGGCGTGAACCCGTTTGACGCCAAGGTCCGATCCGGCGCGATGGAGCAGGTGTTCCGGACGGCTTTGCCGAGCACACCCGGTGGAGACGTCGCGGGGGTCGTCGACGCGGTTGGACAGGGAGTCGAGAACCTGCGCAGGGGAGACGAGGTCTTCGGGTGGGCCGACACCGGCTCGTACGCCGAGTACGCGCTGGCGACTCGGGCGGCGCCGAAGCCGGCCGTCCTCGACTGGGCCGCCGCGGCGGCGTTGCCGACGTCGGGTGAGGCGGCGCTGCGCGGCTTGGATCTGCTCGAGGTCGGCGGAGCCGACACCGTCCTCGTCAACGGCGCCGCGGGAGGCGTCGGTAGCTTTGCTGTCCAGCTCGCCGCTCGTCGCGGTGCCACGGTCCTGGGAACCGCGAGCGACGGCAACCATGAGTTTCTCCGCCAGCTCGGCGCGATCCCGGTTGCTTACGGATCTGGTCTGGTCGACCGGGTCCGAGCAGCTGCGCCCCGAGGAGTCGACGCGGTCTTCGACGTCGCGGGTCGAGGGGGGTTGCCGGATGCGATCGAGCTGCGCGGCGGCACGAACCGGATCGTGACGATCGCCGACCCGGCCGCGGATGCGCTCGGCGTGCGGGTGTCGTACGGGACAGCACAGGACCAGACCGTCGACGTGCTCGAACAGCTTGCCGGCAGAGCGTCGAAAGGAGATCTGCTGGTCGAGATCGCAGCCACATTCCCATTGGCGGCGGCCGTCCAGGCGCACGAGCTGCTCGAGACCGGCCATGTGCGCGGCAAGGTCGTCCTCCTCCCCTGACCGGTCGGCATAGTCTCGAGTCATGCGGGCCCTGCAACGGCTGGGAGTGGCGGCGGTCGCTTTCGCCGCGGTCGCCGTGATGGCGTGGCTCGGCTTGTGGCAGCTCGGGGTCTACGACGACAAGCAGCAGAGCGAGAGCCTCCGTCTCGAACACCTATCACCGGTGGCGCTCGACACTGTTCTCGGCCCGGATGCGGGATTTCCGTCGAACGGGGTTGGCCACCCGGTCACCGTCGTCGGCACGTATCGGAGCGCTCACCAGCTCTGGGTGGCTGGACTCGCGTCTCGGTCGGGCGACTACGCGGTGACAACGCCGCTGGTGACACCGAGTGGGTCCGCTGTCCTGATCGTCCGTGGTGAGGCCTCCGTTGTCGGTGGCGGTGCCGACGTCCCCTCCGGGACGGTGAAGGTGACCGGTGTCCTCGAGCCGCCATCGGGCGTCGGCGGCCCACCCGGGGTCGACGGGCGCACGGAAGGCATCCGGATCAGCGCGCTCGTCAACACCTTTCCGATGGACCTGTACGACGGTTATGTCGTGCTGACCTCGTCTGATCCCGCCTCCCAGCTCAGTCCGGTCCCGGCCCAACCTCCTTCGCCGTCGCGGTTCGCGGGCCTGCGCAACCTGCTTTACGCGACCCAGTGGTGGGTGTTTGCGGCCTTCGTGGTCTTCATGGCGTGGCGGGTGATCCGGGAAGCGGGCACCGGTCGGGCCGCCGGCAACGTGAGATAGCGTCCGTGCGGTGAAGGGTGCCCTGCTGCGCTACCGGGTGATGGCCTACGTCATCGGCGTGCTGCTGATCATCCTGATCTTGATCGGGGTGCCGCTGAAGTACCTCGCAGCCGACGGCACCGACCTCCAGCATCTGGGCAGGTGGATCACGGAGTACCTCGGCATCACCCACGGGTTCCTCTACATGGGATTCCTGCTCGTCGCCGCCCATCTCGCGTTTCGGGCGAGGTTCCCGCTGCCGTTCGCAGCTTTGGTGCTCGTGCTCGGCACCGTGCCGATCCTCAGCTTCCTCGGAGAACGGCTGGCGACCCGGCGGGTGCGCGAGCAGATGGCCGACGAGCGAGTTCTCACCTGACCGGTTGCCGGACCGGCCATCCGGTCGGGATCAGCCGACGTCCGTCTGTTGGACCGGGTTATCGGGTGTCGTCGGGGTGGTCGATTCCACGGTCTCCTTCGACGGGAACGGAGCCGTCGGTGCGGTTTCGTTGCGGGTCGGTGAGTACGCGCCGCCACCCGCGCCACTGTCGTCGGCAAACTTCTTGTAGACGTACGCACCGAGCCCCGCTAGCCCCACCAACGCGAGGAACTTGCGGAGCCGGTGGCGCTTCTTCGGCTCCTCGACCACACCCAGCTTCACGGCCGCCTTGCGTCCGTGGCGCCTGCTCTCCCGCAACGCCTGTCCGGCCAGCGGGGCGACCTTGGCGCGGGCGTCCTGCACGGCCGGTACGACGGCTTCGGACACCTTCCCGTACGCGTCCTCTGCCACCGGAGCCACCCTTGCCCACGCGCTCTCCGCGGCGGGCGTCACCTTCTCCCAGGTGCTCCCGGCGGCATCCTGGACCGCGGCGGCCGCCGTGGAACCCTTCTTTCCGGCTTGTTTCTTTGTTCTGGTGAACGAAACCATTGGTGTCCTTCTCCCCTGTCGGGCCGCTCGCGGCGCCAGCGGTTCGCAGTGTCCTGCGTCTTGTTCTACCATCCCGTGGTCCGAGCCGCGCGGGCAGCAGCCGACCGGTGGCCGCATGGCAAGATGGTCGCACGGCCGCACGCGGCTTGGCGCGTCGCGGTAGCGAGGCGCCGGTACGACTACCAGAAGGGCAGGCCCGTGGCCGACCAACACCAGCTGTTCGCCACCTTGAAGACCAACCGCGGTGACGTCGCGATCGAGCTGTTCGGCAACCAGGCACCGAGGACGGTCGAGAACTTCGTCGGCCTTGCCGAGGGAACGAAGGAGTTCAAGGACTCGAAGACGGGCGAGACCGTCACCCGCCCGTTCTACGACGGACTGACGTTCCACCGCGTCATCGACGGTTTCATGCTCCAGGGCGGCTGCCCCGACGGTGATGGTCGGGGTGGACCGGGCTACCGGTTCAAGGACGAGTTCCACCCTGATCTGACGTTCTCGGAGCCGTACCTGCTCGCCATGGCCAACTCGGGCCCTGGCACCAACGGCTCGCAGTTCTTCATCACCGTCGCACCGACACCGCACCTGAACCGGCGGCACACGATTTTCGGTGAGGTGACCGATCAGGCGAGTCGCGACGTCGTCGACGCGATCGCGACCTCGGACACCGACCGGTCCGACCGCCCCGTCGAGCCGGTGGTGATCGAGTCGGTCGCGATCGAGCGCCGCTGAGAACGTGTCCAGGTACCGGTCCCCTGCCATGCTCTCGACGGCTGGGGGATGAGTTGACGTGACGAGCGGACCGTACGCCGGTGCCGCGGGAGGTACGACGATCCCGCGCTGTTACCGCCATCCCGACCGTGAGACGTACATCGCCTGCCAGCGTTGCGGCCGGCCGATCTGTCCCGACTGCATGGTCGCTGCGTCGGTCGGTTTCCAGTGCCCGAGCTGCGTGAAGGAGGGCAGTGCGACCGTACGCCCGAAGCGGACGGCCTACGGAGCGCTCGTCCGTAACCCCGGCCGGGTCACCAACACGTTGATCGCGCTGAACGTCGCCGTCTTCGTGCTCATTCACGTGACGGGGGGATCGCCGTCGCCGACGAGTGCGGGGAGCGTGTGGCTGCGCCGCTTCTGGGAGCTGCCGTGGTTCCCGTCGGGCGCGTACGACTCGGTCGCCGGTGGCGCGTACTGGCAGCTCGTCACCTCGATGTTCACCCACGTCGAGGTGACCCACATCCTGCTGAACATGCTCTCGCTGTGGATCGTGGGAACTCAGCTGGAGCTGCTGCTCGGGTGGTGGCGTTACCTCGCCGTCTATCTGGTCAGCGGGCTTGTCGGCAACGTCGCCGTGTATTGGTTCAGCGCCGCCGGGTCCCCCGGGAATCCGGGGGCGCCGTCGCTGGGCGCTTCGGGTGCGATCTTCGGCGTCTTCGCCTGCCTGATCGTGCTTGCCCTGCGAATGGGCATCGACATCAGCCAGATGCTGGTGATCTTGGGACTGAACCTCGCCCTGACGTTCACCGTCGCGAACATCAGCTGGCAGGCCCACCTCGGGGGCCTGCTTGCCGGACTCGCGATGGGTGCTGGGATCGGGTACCTGCCGGCGGCACGACGCAGGATCGGCTACCCGGCGATGTTCGCCGGGTTGGTCGTGCTCTGCGTGCTCGCGACGGTCGTTCGGACGGCCCAGCTGCCCGCGGTGAGCGGTTGACCGGTCGATGCACACGTCCGCACCAAGCCTCGTCGACCGAGCCGGTGGACGCAGGTGGACGCAGAGCGACCCAGTGAGTTATCCCCAGGTTGTGCACAGGGGGTGGAGAACTACACCAGTGTAAGCCGAGTTCACCCGAGCGACACCTCGTGATCCCCGAGCGTTAACCGTTACTCCCACTTTGTCGAGAAGATGAACCCCAGTGCGATCAGTCCCATGCCGATCACGAGGTTCCAGCTGCCCAGGTCCCGGAAGTACTTGACGTTGTCGCCGACCAGGTAGAACACCACTATCCACAGCAGGCCGAGGACCCAGCAGGTCACCATGGCGGGCGCGACCCAGCGTGCTCCGCCCAGTCTGACGGGCTTCTTCGCAGCCGGCGGAGTGAACGTCTGCTTCTTGCGCGGACGTGACTCGGGCACCATGACTCCTCTGGGCTCGATTGGGCTTTCTTCGTCGCTGTCGGTTAGCGTAACGCGCAACCGCGGTCGGAGTCGTCGGGAGGCACGGTGCGAGGTCGGTACGGGTCGGGCTGGCGCGCCGGTGTGCCCCTGGTGTGTGCGCTCGCCGGGATGCTGGCGATGACCAGCATGCTGAACGCCCGCGGTACGGATCTGCGCGGCGGCCGGTACACCGACCTGCCCAGTCTGGTGAATGCGCAACGCCGGGAGGTGGCCGATCTCGACCGGCAGGCCGCCAGGGTCGAGAACCAGGTGCAGGCCATCGAGCACCAGATCACCTCGATCGGCACCCGACGCATCGATGCGGCGATCTCCCGGCTCCGAACCCCGGCCGGACTGGTCGCGCTGGCCGGGCCGGGGCTCGTGGTCACGCTCGACGACGCACCTCCTGGTGAGCAGCCGCCGCGGGGCACGGACCCCAACTTTCTCGTGGTCCACCAGCAGGACCTGCAAGCCGTCATCAACGCGCTGTGGGTGGGAGGTGCCGAGGGAATCAGTCTGCAAAGCCGGCGGATCGTCTCGACGACGGGGGTGAAGTGCGTCGGCAACACCGTCGTGCTCCAGGGTGTTCCGTACGCGCCGCCGTACCGCATCGTCGCTGTCGGCGATGTTGCCTCGATGTACGCCGGGCTGCACCACTCACCGGAGGTGCGGAACTACCTGGCGTACACCGCGCCGCCGTACAACCTCGGCTGGTCGATCCGCTCCCAGCAGGACCTGCACGTGCCGGCATTCACCGGGACGGTCGGGCTGAGATCGGCGAGGCCGCTCAGCTGACGGGCGGCGACCCGCCAGACCGTGGCCTCACGACGTGGTGGGCGTGGAGAGCGTCGGGGTCGTCGGTGTCGAGATGGTTGGCGTGGTTGGCGTGGTTGGCGTGGTTGGCGTGGTCTGAGTCGTCGTGGTCGTCGGCGTGGTGGGGCCGAGGGAGACATAGATGACGATGGTCGACCCGTACGGTCGCCGAGTGCCGGCGGTCGGATCCTGTCGGGTCACCACACCGGCCGCCGCGGTCGATGTCGCGTCGTCGGACGACACGACGTTGAACCCGTCGGACGTCAGCAGGTCGGTTGCCTGGCGTTTCGTGTACCCGACGACCGAGCGGACCTTGACGTAGCCCGTCGAGTAGTAGACGTCGATCACGGTGCCGATGGACTGGGTCGTTCCGGCTGCGGGGTTTGTCCTGGTGACGATGTTCCGGCGAACGGTGCTCCGTGGGTCGGCGATGGGGTTGACCCGGAAGCCCAACCCGGTCAGCTCCTGGCTGGCCGCGTCCAGGGTCTTGTTGCGCACGTCGGGGACGGCGTGGGTCTTGGCTCCGGCCGAGATGGTCAGGTCGACGGGAGTGTTCTCGTCGACCAGGGTGTTCGGCGGCACCGACTGGTTCATCACCTGGCCCTTGGGCACCGAGGTGCTGCGTTTCATGTCGATGTGACCGACGGTCAGTGACGCGTCGACGAGGTCCGACTTGGCCTTTGCGAGCGGCTCACCGACCACGGTCGGGACCGTCACCTGCTTGGTCGAGCTGCCCCCTGACAGCAAGAGGATCGCTCCGACGATGGCGGCGGCCACCAGGAGCGCGGCCGCGATCGCGAGCCCGATGTAAAGCCGGCGGCGGCTCTTCTCCGGCTCGTCGTAGCGGTGGATCGGCGTCGTCGCTGTCGACTGCATGCCGGGCACCGGCACCGGCGTCGGCGGTAGAAACGGCTGCGTCTCGAGCTCGGCGGCCGCCGCGACGACGGGTGCCTCGACCGGCCGTCCCGCGAGAGCGCGCTCGATGTCCGTCCGCATCTCGCTTGCGCTCTGATAGCGCTCCTCGACATTCTTCACCAGCGCCTTCATCGTGATCGCGTCGATCTCCGGCGTGACCACGGGCTCGATCTGCGACGGTGGCACCGGTTCCTCACGGACGTGCTGGTACGCGACCGACACCGGTGAGTCGCCGACGAACGGAGGGCGGCCAGCCAACAGCTCGTACAACAAGCACCCGGTCGAGTAGACGTCGCTGCGGGCGTCGACCTGTTCGCCGCGGGCTTGTTCCGGGGAGAGGTACTGCGCGGTTCCCACCACGGCCGCCGTCTGGGTCATGGCCGAGGACGTGTCGGCGATCGCGCGGGCGATCCCGAAGTCCATCACCTTCACGTCACCGTTCGGAGTGATCATCACGTTCGCGGGCTTGATGTCGCGGTGGATGATCCCGGCGCGGTGGCTGTAGTCGAGCGCTCCGAGGACCTCCGCGACGATCCGCAGCGCACGTTCGGGCAGGATCTTGCGGCCCTCGCGGAGGATCTCACGCAGCGTGCGGCCCTCGACGTGCTCCATCACGATGTACGGGACGGTTTCCCCGGATTCGGTCACCTCCTCGCCCGTGTCGTAGACCGCGACGACCGACGGATGGTTGAGCGCAGCCGCCGACTGTGCCTCGCGCCGGAACCTGGCTTGGAACGTCGGGTCATCGGCGAGGTCGGTCCGTAGCCGCTTCACCGCCACCACGCGACCGAGACGCAGGTCGTCGGCCTGCCGGACCTCGGCCATCCCTCCGCGGCCGAGAACGTGTCCGAGCCGGTATCGACCTTGGCCGACCGATACCTCGGGATCGTCTGCGCCCGATCGGCCGTTCGGTGGCTCCATGCTCATTCGGAGGCCTTTCTGACCAGGTGGCATATCATTGGACGACGGCCTTGATGACGTTGACGGCGACCGGACCGGCGAGCGTACCGCCGGCGATCTCCCCCCGGTTTGTCGCGCTCTGCTGGACGAGGACGGCGACGGCGACCTGCGGGTTGTCCGCAGGCGCGAACGACACGATCCACGCGTACGGAGGCCGGTTCGGTGCCGAGTTCGCGGTCCCGGTCTTGGCGGCCACGGAGACGCCGGGGATCTGCACGGGCGTACCCGTCCCCTGCTGGACGACGTCGACCATCATCTGGGTGAGCTGGTCGGCAGCCTGCGAGGACATCGCCTGGTGCAGCATCTGCGGCTCGGCCCTCCGCAACAGCTTCAGGTCCGGGGTGCGCTCCTCGGCAACGAGGTACGGCTTCATCAGGTCGCCTCCGTTGGCGATCGCCGCGGCCACCATCGCCATCTGCAACGGTGTCGCCGCCACGTCGAACTGGCCGATCGACGCGAACGCCGTCTGCGGGATGTCGATCCCGCTGGGGTAGACGCTCTTGGCCATCGGGAGCTCGTCGAGATAGGTCTCGCCGAACCCGAACAGCTTGGCCTGGTCACCGACGATGTTCCTGTCGTCCGCCCGGAGCTTCAAACCGAGGTCTGCGAACGAGACGTTGCACGACACGGCCAGAGCCTGGGTCAAGGTGATCTTGTCACCGCCGCAGTTTCCGCCGTTCTCGTTCGTCATCTGGTGCGTCGTCTGGGGCAGGTCGAGACTGCTGCCGCCGCGGACGACGGTGTCGGGCGAATAGCCGTGCTGGAGCGCGGCCGCCGCGACGACGAGCTTGAACGTCGATCCCGGGGGGAGGATCTCCTGGGCGGCCCGGTTGATCAACGGCCGGTCGGGTCGCTTGTTGAGCCTCTTGTACTGCTTGACCGCGGCCTTGTAGTTGTGGCCCGACAGGGTGTTCGGGTCGTACGACGGTGTGCTCGTCATGGCGAGGACAGCGCCGGTGCGCGGGTCGAGTGCGACGACCGCGCCCTGGGCGTTGCCGGGCAGTGACTGGAGCCCGTCGTACGCCGCCTTCTGCACCTTCGGGTTGATCGTCAACAAGACGCTGCCGCCCTGCTGCTGCTTGTTCCCGAACAGGTCGATGACCCGGCTGACGAACAGGCTCTGGTCGCTCCCGGACAGCACGCTGTTCTCCGAGGACTCGACACCGGTGGTCAGCAGCTGACACGAGAAGCGGCCGGTGACGGGCGCGTACATCCGTCCCTGGGGGTAGCGCCTGACGAACTTGAGGTTGTCGTGCGACGGCACGCTTCGGGCGACGGACTCGCCGTTGACGAGGATCGGTCCCCGCTTGCGCGAGCAGTCGGCGTTGCGGGCGCGGGTGTTCTGCGCCTGGGCGTTGAGGCTGTCGGCGCGCCAGCCCTGGATGTAGGTGATGTTGAGCAGCAGCAGGAGAAACAGCGCGAGACACCCGATGGCGAGCGTCCTGATGGGACGGTTCATCGCAGGCTCACCACCTGGGTCACGTCATCCGGGGCCGGGCTCGTGATGTCGGGCGGCGGTCTCCGGGCCTGGTCGCTGATCCGCATCAGCAACGCGATCATCACCCAGTTCGCGAGCAGTGAAGACCCGCCGTACGACAAGAACGGCGTCGTCAGGCCGGTGAGCGGGATCAGCCGGGTCACGCCACCGACCACGACAAAGACCTGGAGGGCCAGCGCGACCGACAGCCCGACGGACAACAGCTTGCCGAACGTGTCCCGACAAACCAGCGCCGTCCGCAGTCCGCGCTCCACCATCAAGGCGTAGAGGACGATGATCGCCATCAGGCCGGTCAACCCCAGCTCCTCACCGAGCGACGTGGCGATGAAGTCGGACCACGAGTACGGCGTCAGCTGCGGCGACCCGAGTCCCCATCCGCGCCCGAGAATCCCGCCCCAGCCGAGCCCGTACTGTGCCTGGATGATCTGGTAGAACTGGTCGCGGTTCGCCCACGGGTCAAGCCAACCGTTTACCCGCTCCTGAACGTGACCGAACGACAGGAAGCTCAGGTATGCGCCGGCCACGAACAGCACCAGTCCAACGACCAGCCAGCTCGGGCGTTCCGTGGCGACGTAGAGCAGTACGACGAACAGCCCGAAGAACAGCAGGGACGAGCCGAGGTCGCGTTGCAGCACGAGGACGCCGAGGCTGATCAACCACGCGAACAGGATCGGACCCAGGTCGCGGCCGCGCGGCAGGTCGATCCCGGCGAACCGGTGACCGGCGAGAGCGAGCGCGTCGCGCTTGAGGACGAGGTAGCCGGCGAAGAAGATCGCTAGGCAGATCTTCGCGACCTCTCCGGGTTGGAAGGAGTATCCCGCCGCGTGGATCCAGATGCGTGACCCGTTGATGTTGACACCGAGCCCGGGTACGAGCGGCAGCAGCAGGAGCGCCAGCCCCGCGAACCCCATCGTGTAGGTGAATGCCTGAAGCCGACGGTGGTCTCGGATCGCCAGCAGCGTGAGCACGAACGCGACGATCGAGACGGCGGTCCACAGGTACTGTGCCGGGGCATAGGGCCCGAACCCGGTCCCCTCGAGGCCGACGTCGATCCGGTGAATCATCGCGAGCCCGATGCCGTTGAGCGCGATCGCGATCGGCAGCAGGATCGGGTCGGCGTACGACGCGAAGCGGCGCACGACCAGGTGACAGCCGAAGGCGAACCCGGTGAAGAAGACGGCATAGCCGACCATGTCGGTCGGGACCTTGTTGGTGATCCCGATCCCCACCAGGGCGTACGACCCGATCCCCAGGGCCAGAGCCATCACCAGCAACATCAGCTCGGCAACCCGGCGTTTGCGGGGCACGAACGCGGCGGCTGCCCGGACGGGGTGCGCGGCGAGGATGCTCATCGCTTCGTCACCTTCGTGCTGGGCGTCTTCGTCCCAGACGGGCGGCCCGAGCCGATGGTGGACCCGGTCGGCGTCGAAGGGCCGCTCGGCCCGCTCGTCGACCCCGAGGATGTCGGCGTGGTGATCGGTGTCGCCCCGGCACACTCGCTCGAGCCGTCTCCAGACGGGCCGGTCGTTGGCGTCGAGCCGGTCGTTGGCGTCGAGCGACTGGGTGTCGTGCCGGTGGACGATGGCGCGCCTTTGGTGGTGGCGGTCGTGGGGTGACCGGTGGGTTGCCTTGTCGAGGTGCCGGTCGGTCGTTTGGTCGACGTGCCGGTCCTCGAACCGGCCTTGGTCGTCGACGACCTGGTCTTCGTCGCCGTCGTTCGCGTCCGCGACGTAACCGGCGTCGACGTCGCGGTCGTCGTTGTTGCGCGGGCCGACTGTCGCGCGCAGCTCTGAGCAAAGCCGCGGAGGTTGGCGACAATGACCCTGGCCTGGTCGAGGTTGTCGGCCGGCAGCCCGTCGATCACCTGGTCTCGCCGGTAGCTGGGAAGCTGCGACAACAGCAGCGGCTCGCGTTCGTACAGGCTCGACAGCGACACGCCCGGAAGGTCGGCCTGGACGCCCTTGAAGATCGCGACGTGGCCGACGTCGTCGGCGACGTAGTAGCGCTGCTGGGTCCAGCGGTAGCCGACGACGGCGAGCCCACCGACGACGAGCACAACCGCCACCGCGACGGCCAGTCGGCGCAGCCAGCGGAAGCGTCGGGGGGGACGGGGTGCGTACCGAAGATCTTCGCTGTCGTCGCCGACGACGACCGGGAGCTCGCCGGTGTCCTTCAGCCGCGCTGCACGTTGTCGCAGCCGGCTCAGCGGGCCGTCGGGCTCGCTTGCCGCGCCGACGACGACCGGCCGGGCGGCCGGCGGCTCCTCGTCGAGCACCTCGGCGACGACCACCGTGACGTTGTCGGGCGCGCCACCGTCCAACGCCAGCTGGGTGAGCTCACTGGCCACCTGCTCGATGTTGGTCAGACCCATCACGCGTTCGATCCGGTCGGTGTCGACGACCGCAGTCAGTCCGTCGCTGCACAGCAGGATCCGGTCGCCCGCCCGCACCTCGTGGACGCTCAGGTCTGGCTGGTCGGCGGTGCGCCCCTGGAGGATCTTGACGATCACGTTGCGGTGCGCGTGGACCTTCGCCTCTTCGGGGCTGAGCTCGCCTTCGTCGACCATGGTCTGGACCCAGGTGTGGTCGACGGTGAGGGTCGCCAGCTCGCCGTCGCGGTAGAAGTAGCCGCGGGAGTCACCGATGTGGGCCACGCCGATGCGCTCACCGTCGAACAGCGCGGCGGTGACGGTGGTCGCCATCCCGTCGACGGCGGGGTCGTCGTCGATCAGGCCCGCGAGCCGGTCGTTCGCCCGGTGCACGCCGCCCGCGACGATCCCCAGCAGGTCGTCGCTGCTCGGCTGGGTGTCGAGCGTCCGCATCGACTGGACGGCCGCCGCGGAGGCGAGGTCACCGGCCGGCCCGCCGCCCATCCCGTCGGCGACCATGATGAGGTGGACGCCGGCGTAGCCGGAGTCGTCGTTCTTCTTCCGGATCCGGCCGACATCGGAGATGGCGGCGACGCGCAGGTACAGGGCCACCCGCGCCTACCTCCTCAGCTCGACGACGGTCTTGCCGAACCGGACGGGCGTACCGACGTTGACGAGGACGGGCGCACTCAACCGCTGCGACCCGATGTACGAGCCGTTGGTCGAGCCCAGGTCCTCGACGTACCAGTCACCCTCGTGCGGGACGAACCGCGCGTGCCGGGTCGAGACGTAGTCGTCGTCGAGCCTGATCGTGGCGTCGGCTCCGCGGCCGATCAGGATCGGCAGGTCCTCGAGCGCAACGGCGACACCGGCGTTGGGCCCGTCGGTGACGACCAGCTGCGATCCGCCGCCACGGCGCCGCTTGGAGGGCTTGGCCGGCTTGCCCGACTTGGCCGCCTTGGGCGCACCACCCCCTCGCCTGGGGTCGACGCGTTCACCGAACAGATCGGTACGGATCACCGAGATGGCGGAGAGGACGAAGACCCACAACAGAGCGAGGAAGCCGACGCGGATCAGCATCAACGTGAGCTGCGACATCGGTCACCGACCCTGCGCCGACGGGGCGTCCGACGCGCGTTGCAGGGTGATCTTCGTGCCACCGATCTGGACGACGTCTCCGGGTCGCAGGGACACATGCTGGACCCTTCGCCCGTTGACGGCCGTTCCGTTCGTCGAGCCGAGGTCCAGGACGCTGACCATCGGGTAACCGTCAGCACCGGGCTGGAGCCGGAACTCCGCGTGCCGCCGCGAGATCCCCGGGTCGTCGACCCGGACGTCGACGCCGGTGCCGCGACCGACGACGAGACCGGACGAGCCGAGGGCGTAGTGCTGGCCGTTGATGTCGAGCCGCACGCCGCTGTCACCGGACCGGACATCGGGTGCCGGCAGCGCGTTTGCGGTGACATTCGCCGAGGCGGTGCTGCGTACGCGGAACCGTCCGGTCGTCATGTCGTCGGCCTGGTTGAACGTCATCGCCAGCGGTCCCGCGAACACGTAGTGCTGGTCGGCGGCATGCTGGTGGAGCATCGTGGCGAGCTCCTGCGACAACGTCTCGCCGTACGCCGACAGCCGCTCGTAGTCGGCCGCCGACAACTCGATCGTGAAGTGGTTCGGCGCGAGCCGGCGGTCACGGCTGAGAATCTGGGCGGAGTTGTCCACCTCACGCTGGAGGGCCGCAGCGATCTCAACCGGTTGCACCGCGGACCGGAATGTCCGCGCGAAGGCGCCGGTGACCATGTGCTCGAGTCGCTCTTCGAAGCGCTGCAAGACTCCCACGGTCACCTCCCTCCGTTGCACTGGTTGTGCCCGTCGACGGCATGCCAACGACGAGCGCTGACCCGCTCGACGAGTGCTTCGATCGTAGCCTGAGGCATTGCGCGGACTTGTCATCCGCGTCGAGGAAGGCACCGTCGGTGATCCGGGCTCGTGCGGTCACTTCGCGTGCTGGCCGACCGGCGTACGCGGCCGCAAGGGCGGTCGGGCGGTCGCGGGTTGCGTGCTAGGCTTCCTCGTCCTCCGACGACCGGGACGCCCGCGTCGTACGGGTCACTGCGCGAGTGGCGGAACAGGCAGACGCGCACGGTTCAGGTCCGTGTGCCCGAAAGGGCGTGGGGGTTCAACTCCCCCCTCGCGCACCGAGACCCGCGCTTCCACGTTCGGGCCGATCGCTGCAGGTGTTGCGTCCGAGTTTTCCGCGCTCCCCTCCTTGCGTCCGAAGCATCGCGCCGTATTGCGCACGGTTGTTCGGACGTAGTCGTCGGTGGGCACGGTTGTTCGGACGTTCGGGCCGATCGCGCTCCGTGGGGGTTTGCGTCCGAGTTATCGCGCGGTATTGCGCACGGTTCTTCGGACGTCCGGGCCGATCGCGCTCCGTGGGGGTTTGCGTCCGAAGTGTCGCGCGGTATTGGCGCACGGT
>JBBSHE010000058.1:0-14956 GCA_038253325.1 Propionibacteriales bacterium | reverse complement strand
TACGGCAGAGGGGCAAAGCCATCGGCTTGGTCTCCTTCGGTGAGTGCTTGGCGGTACACACCGAAGATCTCGCCGATGGCTCCCACATCTACGAAGCCGCGCCGGCAACTCTCAATCCCCACCACTCGGCGGGACGCCCACAGGATTTGTCGGCGCGCGTCACCCAGATCTACCGACGAACCGCATCCGGCTGGGTGATCGTGCATCGCCATGCAGACCCTCTCGTCCGACCGATCTCGCCGCCGCAGCTGGCTGCGCTCATGCGGGGATAACGCCCAACCCAACCAGTGCCCCGCCGCCCGCGCCGTGCGACCTACCGAGCGCCATGTTCGACAAACTCCCGTCGGACGCGAAACCGCTCGTGTGACGCACGACCGTGCCACAACGGGAACCCCCTACGGCACGACCGAGCATTCGTCTCGACGGTGGTGGCTGCTGCCCCGTAGGCCGCTCCTTGCGACGCAGCACTTGAGGGTTGCGATCTTTGGCGGCGGATAGACGCGCCTCCGATCAGACGCCGGCAACATCTTCCCAAGCCTGTCGTGGCGCCGGTTCATTCATGACGCGAGTGCGAATGTGCGGACAGGCGGCGTGCTGACGCATTCTGGCTCTTGAAGCTGAAAATCCCCGGGTCGCGTTGCAGCTGGGCGCACCTGCCGAGCGGGCCGCCAGGAGGCGATGGGTGGCCAGGCAGCTCGTGACAGGTGAGCGTTCGTCGCCAATAGTGGTGTGATGGCTGAGTTCCATGACGTCGTCGTCGTGGGTGGCGGGCAGGCAGGCCTTGTCGCCAGCCGCGCGCTCACCGAGCGCGGCGTCGACCACGTCGTTCTCGAGCGCGCCCGGGTGGCGGAGGGGTGGCGTACCGAGCGGTGGGATTCGCTGCGGTTCCAGTTCCCCAACACCGTGCTCGGGTTGCCGGGGATGCCGTACGACGGGCAGGAGCCCGACGGGTACGCCCACTACCGCGAGGTGATGCAGTGGGTGGAGCGGTACGCCACGGGTGTCCGTGCGCCGGTCCGAGAGCACACACCGGTGGTGTCGCTCAAGCAGCGCTCAGCGGGGTGGCTCGTGATGACCGACGAGGGCGTGATTCGCTGCCGTGCCGTGGTGCTGGCAACCGGGCCGTTCCAGCGTGCCCGGGTGCCGGCGGCCTCGGCGGACCTTCCCGAGACTGTGTACCAGGTCCACTCTGCCGACTACCGCAGACCGGATCTTCTCCCCGAGGGCGCTGTACTGATCGTCGGGAGCGGAGCGTCCGGTGCCCAGATCGCCGAGGACCTCCTCGCCGCTGGCCGCACGACGTACCTGTGTGTGAGCCGACATCGTCGGGTACCGCGGCGCTTCCTGGATCGCGATGTCTTTACGTGGCTCGTCGAGATCGGGCTGATGGACCGCACTCGGGCGGACCACACCCGGTGTTCGTCCCCGCCTGCACCCGTCGACACTGTCCATCCGGAAGGCAGGAATCACCAGCGTCATCTGGTCGACCGGCTACTCCTTCGACTACGACTGGGTCCATGCACCATGCCTGGACGGCGCCGGACAGCCGCTCCAGCAGCGTGGCGTCGGCCAGGTCCCCGGCCTGTATTTCCTCGGACTTCACTGGATGCACACCTTCAAGTCCGGGACATTCCTCGGCATCGGTGACGACGCCGCCTACGTCGTCGACCACCTTGTGACACACGCGCTGCGTTCCTAAGCCGCCCCTGCTCGCAAGCCGCCACTCGCGGCGGAAAGACTCACCTTCACGGTGTGCGCGGAATGCAGCTTGTGCGTGCGCTTTCGCATACGCCAGTCCGGCCGAATGGAATGTCGTTCACGAGGCAGGTCGACGCCATACGCTGGGTCGCCACCGAGGAGGCGAAGGTCGTACGCGGAGACTGGATCGATCCGGCGGCCGGGAAGGTCACGTTCGCTGCCTTCTACGCCGACTGGGCGCCCCGTCAGGTGTGGCTGTCATCGACGCGCGAGAACGCCGACCTGGCCACCGCGGGCGTGACATTCGGGGACATGCAGCTGCGGTCGATCCGGCGCTCGCACATCGAAGCGTGGGTGAAGGTCATGGCGGCAGGCTCGCGCCGACGACGATCGACACCCGTTTCAGGATCGTGCGGGGCGTCTTTCGCGCGGCCGTCGCAGATCGGCTCATCGCCAGAAACCCGACGGCCGGTGTCGTTCTGCCGCGGAAGCGGAAGGCCGAAGCGGCGATGAGAATCCCGATCCACACGGATGTCGCGAAGTTGCTCAACGCCGCCGAGCCACCCGGCCGGCCGAAGCGGCCGGGGTTCACGGCGTACGTCGCCTTGTGCGCCTTCGCCGGCCTTCGTCGCGGTGAGACGCTGGGGGTCCAGGTCGGCGACATCGACTTCCTCTCCCGCACACTGCGGGTCACCCGACAGCTACAGCGGGCGAAGGGGGCCGACGCCCAGGCAGGCAAGGGTCTCGTCGAGGCCGCTGGCGGGATCACCGTCGTTGTCCGTTCGCCGAAGTACAAGTCGGAGCGCACCCTGTACCTGCCCGACGAGCTGGTCGCGATCCTGTCCGAGCACGTCCGCCAGCACACCTCAACCGGGGAGCCGGACCGGTGGCTGTTCGACGAGGACAGCAGGCCCTGGCATGACAACCTCGTCGACTACCGCTGGCGCTCGACCCGCACCGCCGCCGGATCGACTCACAAGATGCACGACCTGCGGCACTACTTCGCCAGCGGCCTGATCGCCGCGGGGTGTGATGTCGTCACCGTCCAGCGCGCCATGGGCCACGCGTCCGCCACCACCACGCTAGGCACCTACGCGCACCTGTGGCCGACCGTGGAGGACAAGTCCAGGGCTGCCGCGTCGGGAATGGCGGCCGCTGTTCTTGCCACGCGTCTGCCACACATCGAGGTCAAATAGGCCGCTGACCTGCGCAAACGCGCCCGATCAGTAGTAGTAGGGGTACGCCGACCAGTCGGGCTCGCGCCTTTCGAGGAAGGCGTCGCGGCCCTCGGCGGCTTCGTCGGTGCCGTAGACGAGCCGGGTCGCCTCACCGGCGAACAGCTGCTGGCCCACCAACCCGTCGTCGACCAGGTTGAACGCGTACTTGAGCATCCGCTGCGCCGTCGGGCTCTTGGCGTTGACCTTGCGCGCCCAATCGAGCGCGACCCGCTCCAGGTCGGCATGGGGCACGACGGCGTTGACCATGCCCATCCGGTGTGCTTGTTCCGCGGTGTACGTATGGCCGAGGAAGAAGACCTCGCGAGCACGCTTCTGACCGACCTGCCGCGCGAGGTATGCCGACCCGAACCCGCCGTCGAACGACGCGACGTCGGCATCGGTCTGCTTGAACCGCGCGTGCTCGGCCGACGCGATGGTGAGGTCGCAGACGACATGCAGGCTGTGGCCGCCGCCGACCGCCCAACCGGGGACCACACAGATGACGACCTTGGGCATGAACCGGATGAGCCGCTGACACTCCAGGATGTGCAACCGCCCGAGCCTGGCCTGGTCGGCGCCCTCGGAAGCCCCTCCGCTCCCCTCGGACGCGGCACCGCCCACCGCGGACGCGGCACCGCTCGCCTCTGACGAATCAGCATCACCGTCGGGTCCTTCGCCCGCGGCGTACTCGTAGCCGGATCGGCCGCGGACGCGCTGGTCCCCGCCCGAGCAGAACGCCCAGCCGCCGTCCTTGCCCGACGGTCCGTTTCCGGTGAGGAGGACGCAGCCGACGTCCGATGTCCCCCGGGCGTGGTCGAGGCATCTGAGCAGCTCGTCGACCGTGTGCGGCCGGAACGCGTTGCGTACGTCGGCCCGGTCGAAGGCGATGCGCACGATTCCCTGGTCGACCGCCCGGTGGTACGTCACGTCGGTCAGGTGCTCGAATCCGACGACGGTCTTCCAGGCCGCCGGGTCGAACAGGTCAGAAACCGTCATGGCAGGTAGCCTCCCACGCGGGCCACGGGTTGGCTGCCTCGCGTCTTCGGTCGATGCGTCGGACGTCCGCGCCGTCAGCCGAGTTGTCGGTCGCTCATCGGGCTGGAGCCCGATCTGGGACCGACAAGTCCGGTCATCAGCTGCCTCGCGCGGCGCGTTGAGTGACCGCGTCCGGACTGACCCGGTCGTCGTACGACCGGAAGTCGCGGATGAGCATCGTCACCGCCACCGCACTCGCAACCGCGAGCAGGCCACCGGACGTGATCGCCTTGCGTACGCCGAACGCCGACGCCACCAGCCCGGACCGAGCGTTGCCGAGCGTCGGGCCGATCGAGTAGCTGAGCAGCTCGACGCCGGCGAGGCGGCCGCGCAGCTCGTCGGGAATGCTGGCGTTCCACACCGTGCTGCGGAACATGGCGCTCACCATGTCGGCGCCACCCGCGACAACCAATGCGACCAAGGCGACCCAGATGTCCGGGGCCACGCCGACGGCGGTCATGGCCAGCCCGTACGCACCGGCCGCCCAGGCGATCGCCACCCCGTGACGATGCACGTGACTGGTCCATCCCGACGTCAGTGACACGAGCAGTGAACCGACAGCGGGCGACGCGAACAGCAACCCGACGGCCCACGGCGCATCGAGCGCCACGGCAAGGAACGGGAAGATCGCGGTCGTCATCCCAAAGAACATGGCCAAGACGTCGACCGTGTAGGTGCCGAGTAGATCCTTGCGCCGCCAGGCGTACCGAACTCCTTCGGAGATCGAGCGCAGGCTCGCGACCGCGCCCTCGGCGGGAACCGAGATGTGCGCGATCCGGACCAGCAACCCGAGCGAAACGACGAACGTGAGCACGTCGAACCCGTACGCCATCCAGGTCGCACCCGCGGTCAGCAGCAGACCGCCGAGCGCCGGACCGACGACGCCACCGACATCGAACCGGATCGATCCGAGCGCACTGGCCGCGGCGAACTGATCGATCGCGACGACCTTCGGGATCATCGCGTCCAGCGACGGCCGTTGCAGCGCGTCCGCCGTCGCGAACAGCCCGGCGACGGCAAAGAGCAGCCACACCTGCGGATGGGTCACCAGGGCATTCCCCGTCAGTACGCCCGCCAGCACCAGCATCGCGACCTCGCAGGTCACGACCATCTGCTTGCGGTCGCGCGCGTCGGCGAGCGCACCACCCCACAGCCCGAACACGATCAGCGGCACCAGCTCGGCGATGCCCAACAGGCCGGCCAGCGCGAGGGAACCGGTGAGCTCCTTAATCTGGAACGGCAGCGCCACATAGGTTGTCATGCTGCCCAGGTACGTGATGAGGCCGGACCACCAGATCAGCCGGTAGTCGCGCGACGTCCGCAGAGGGCGGGTGTCGATCCGCCACCGCCGCGGTCTGTCGACCGGCTCATCGAGATGCAGACCGCCGAGGGGATCGGTCACAAGAATTGGGCCCGGTTACACCGGCGCGTCGTTCGACTAGTCCAGCTCGTCCGAGCGCAGGGCGCGCAGCACGCAGAACTCGTTGCCCTCCGGGTCTGCGAGTACGACCCATGACACCTCATCGCCTTGTCCGATCGAGATCCGACGCGCCCCGAGTCCGAGGATGCGCTCGACCTCGGCATCCTGGTCGTCGGGACGCAGGTCGATGTGCAACCGGTTCTTGACCGTCTTGCTCTCGGGTACGCGCCCAAACAGCAGGTCGGGGACCACCCCGTCCTC
Organism: Propionibacteriales bacterium; assembly: GCA_038253325.1. Classification (GTDB taxonomy): domain Bacteria; phylum Actinomycetota; class Actinomycetes; order Propionibacteriales; family Nocardioidaceae; genus JBBSHE01. The sequence continues at coordinate 9,325 of JBBSHE010000058.1, read as the reverse complement.
CGGGCTGCCGGCCGGTGGCTCGAGGACCACCTCGTCGGATTCCTCGTACGTGCGACACCAGCCGAGGACGCCCTCCCAGAACCGGCCCTGGGCGTCGGGGTCGAGTGCGTCGACACATGTGCACTGGATGCGAACTGTCATGGCCCCACCCTGGCGTGGCATCCCACCGTGTTGCACCTGGTTTTCGTTGGCGGGTCTGGACACGCGGTCTGCGATACCCCTCGCCGTCTCAGATCAGCCATCGTCGGGTCGTCCCTGACCTCGATGGCGCGCTCCGTGCTCTGACCAGGCCGCCGAGGTACGTGATTCGAACCCGAAAACCGCGAAATCTGGTACGGAACCCGTACCTCGGCGAAAAGAGGGGCTCCCGGTCGAAGGTCAACTGTGGCCCGTCTGCGAGTCCCCAGGGACGAGCAAAGCTCATGAGGCGCAGAACGTCTGACTCTCCGCCACCGGAACGCAAAGATTGGCGTATCCAAGCCTTGCGCGGCATCTCATTGAAGCGATGCCGAACGGTGACGCGACGCTAACGCCCAGCCGCGGCCGTCGATCCGACGCTGCGATCCACGGCGTCCATGGTGGACTCCTGTCGTCGCACCCGAGAAAAGCACAGTAGGACGTACCCGACGAACGACACGGCAAAGGCGAGCGCGACACCGAGGTTGGCCGACGCCCACGTTCCCGACTTGCCTCCGAAGGGTGAGAGCAGGTAGCCCTCCCATCCGAAGCCCTTGGCGTAGTTGACGACGAGGCCCCACCCGATTGCCGTGGTGACCACGAGCAGCAGCACCGGCACCGGATTGACGACGCCGTACCTGCCCCGCGAGTCGAACAGCGCCGCGTTGTCGTACTCGCGCCGGCGCATCGCGAGGTCTGCGAGGAATATGCCGCACCACGACGCGAGAGGGACACCCATCGTGATCAGGAAACCCATGAACGGTCCGATGAAGTCCGTCGCATACCACACCACGTAGATCGCGCCGATGATCATCAGCACCCCATCGAGGAGTGCGGCCGCCCAGCGCGGCAGCGGTACGCCGAGCGTGAGCAGCGTGAGGCCCGAGGAGTAGATGTCCAGGACTGCGCCGGCCACCAGTCCGCCGACGACGACGACTGCGTACGGCACCAGGAACCAGTTGGGCAACAGATCCGCCAGCGTTCCGAGCGGATCGGCACTGATCTTGTCGATCAGCCCGGGTTGCGACCCGATCAGCAGCAGGCCGTAGACGAGGAGGATCACGGGGGCGATCGCACCGCCGAACGTGGTCCAGCCGACCACGCCGGCGCTCGACGCGGACCTCGGTAGATAGCGCGAGTAGTCCGCGGCCGTGTTGACCCACGACAGCCCGAACGCGGTTGCCATCAAGATCAGAGCGCCGACAACCGCGCTGAACTGACCCGCCTTCGTCGAGGACACGGTGCCGAAGTCGATCTTGTCGAACGTCAACGCGATGTAGGCAACTGTCAGCACGATGGTCGCGATCGTCAGCCACTTCTGCAGCCTCATGATCAGGTCGAAGCCGATGACGCCCGCGACGACGATGAGTGCGACCACAATCAGGAAGGCGATCACCTTCGTCGCGTTCCCGGAGCTCCAGCCCAGATCGCCGAAGATGGTTGCGGTCGCCAGGGTCGACAACGCTACGAGCACTGTCTCCCAGCCGACCAGCGTCAGGTACGACACCAAGGCCGGCAGGCCGTTGCCACGGACCCCAAAGGCGGCCCGCGACAGCGCCATCGTCGGCGCGGAGCCACGCTTGCCGGCCAGCGACACCAGGCCGACCAAGATGAACGAGACGACGGTCCCGACCAGTGCAGCCGCCAGCGCCTGCCACACCGAAACTCCGAGGAACAAGACGAACGCCGCGTACGACAGTCCGAGCACCGAGATGTTGGACGCGCACCACGGCCAGAACAGGTCGCGCGGTCGGCCCCGGCGCTCCGACTCGTCGATCACGTTGATCCCGTTCTGCTCGACGCTCAGCACAGACGTGTTGGCAGCAGGGGCGGCTGACGCATCCGTGGCCATGAGACCTCCTCGACGGTTGGAGACGCACCGGGCGTGACCGAGGAACCACCGAACGGGCACCTAGAGGCGCTTGATCACCTCGCCGATCGTAGCGCCGCAGCCGGTTGTTGCGTCGGCCGCGATGCGAATCACCTCGTCCGCGTCGATTCCCGAGTCGCTACCCTCGACGGCGGTGACGACAGACAGCGCGAGGACCTCCATGCCGGCCTCGCGGGCGGCGATCGTCTCGAGAGCGGTCGACATCCCCACCAGGTCCGCACCGACGGCCATCAGCGCCAGGGCCTCCGCGCGGGTCTCGTAGTGCGGGCCGGTCAGCATCGCATAGACGCCCTCGGCCAGCGTCGGGTCGACCGTACGGGCGAGATCACGAAGGCGTGCGGAGTACGCGTCAGTGAGGTCGACGAACGTCGCCCCCTGGATCGGCGACGAGCCGGTGAGGTTCAGATGGTCCCTCACCAAGAGGATCGTCCCAAGCGGCCAGCCGGCGCGTAGCGAACCGTTGGCGTTGGTGAGGATCGCGACCCGGCAACCCAGGGCGGCCGCGGTGCGTACGCCGTGCACGACGACCGTTGGCCCGTGTCCCTCGTAGAGATGAGTACGTCCGAGGTACACCAGCACTCGGCGGCCGCCCACGGCGTATGAGCGGATCTCGCCGACGTGACCGATCGCCGCCGGGTCCTGGAACCCCGGCACCGTTCGCATCGCCGCGACGGCTTCGGGCGCACCCCAAGAGTCGACCGAGCTACGCCATCCTGACCCGAGTGTCACCAAGACGTCGTGACTGGGCCAGCCGAGCGCGCGAAGCCGGTCGGCCGCCGCGCGAGCATCGGCGTGCGGATCGGAGCTCACGAACTCAGACCACCGCGACGATTGCCCGATCGAGGGCCGCGATCAGCTCCGCCGTCGGCAGCGAGCGGGGAGCGGTGACCTCGTGGAGGATGAGCCCGTCGACGACGGCCAGCAGCATCGCCGCCTGCGACTCCCGATTCGGCCCCAACACGGCGGCAACCTCGGCACGCAGCTCACTGGTGAGCTCGACCTGGATCGCACGCAACGACGGTTCGGTGGCTGCCCGGGCGGCGAACGCCGCGTACAGCCTGCCCTCGGCCAGCCGCCGCGCGTCCAGCGGCAACAGCTCCCGGAGTACGGCGGACAGGTCGGATGCCGTGTTGCCGGTGAGTCCGACGCCTGCAACCCGTCCGAGCGCGGTGTTCACGACCTGGCGGAACGCGACTGCCAACATCTCGTCCTCGGTGGCAAACGTGTGCTGCACCGTCTCGATCGAGACGTCGGCTGCGGCGGCCACGTCGCGAATCGAGACGGGGTCGAGCCCGCGTGCCGCGGTCAGCGTGATGACCACCTCGGCGAGCTCGGCGCGATTGCCGCTCGCGATGGGCTTGGACGCCGGCATAGCGCAACCCTACGGTCGGATCGCCTCAGACGGACGCGGCCATCCGGCGGACAGCCTCGTCGAGCAGAGCCGGAGACATCGCGAGGTTCAGCCGTACGAACCCGACGCCGCCCGTCCCGAACGTCAGGCCCGGGTTCACCGCGAGTCGGCCGCGGTCCAGGAATGCGGCCGCAGGATCGTCACCCAGCCCGAGGCGCCGGCAGTCGAGCCATGCGAAGAACGTGCTCTGGGGCAGCCGGTACCGCACCTCCGGCAACCGCTCGGCCAGCAGCTCGCCGAGACGGCGGCGGTTGTCGTCAAGTCCCACCACCAGCTCGTCCAGCCACGGCCCGCCGTCGCGGTACGCGGCGGTGTGGCCGATGATGCCGACGTGACTCGGCCCGTAGGCGACCTCTTCCGGCATCCGGGCCAGGTCGGCGGCGGCGGCCGCGCCGGCCAGCGCCAGCGCGGCCCTGAGCCCGGCGAGGTTCCACGCCTTCGACCCCGACATCAACGAGAACGCGTTCTCGGAGCCGGTTACCGACAAGATCGGCGTGAACGTCGTGTCGGCGTACACGAGCGGCGCATGGATCTCGTCCACCACGATCCGTACCCCGTGCTCACGACCGAGCGCGACGACGGCCTCCAGCTCCGACTGCGTGTGGACGGTCCCCGTCGGGTTGTGGGGGCTGCACAGGAGGTACGCCGCCCGACGGCTGCCAGAACGGGCGTCGACGAACGCCGCTTCGAGTACTGACAGGTCCAGGCGTCCGGACGGGTCGAGCGGGGCATCTACGATGCGGCGGCCGAGACTGGACAAGAACATGGTGAACGGCGGGTACACGGGTGGATTGATCACCACCGCGTCGCCCGGCCCGGTGAACAGCTTGAGCAGCTCGACGATGCCGAGCATCACATCGGGGACGACCGCGGCCCGCTCGACCGAGAGGCTCAGGTCCCATCGTCGCTTGGCGAAATCGGTCAACGCCTCCGCGTACCCGGTGCCCACGGGGTAGCCGGTGTCGCCGAGCGCGATGGCGTCGGTCACTGCCCGGGCGACCGGCTCGGCGAGCGGTACGTCCATCTCGGCAATCCAGGCGGGAAGTACGTCGTCCGGGTACGCACGCCACTTCCTGCTCGTACGCCGGCGCAGCTCGTCCACAGACAAGACATCCAACGGGTTCACCACGTACGTGAGCCTACTGTCGACACGCCATCCATCGTTCCCGCAGTTGTGGTGACCGAGCCGCCTTCAGGTGAGCCGCATGGCGTCGGGAGGGCCAGTCAGTCGTAGTGCTGGAACGCGGGCCACATCACGTCCCAACCGAAGCGAGGTCCGCGGCAGACTGCGACCGGCTCCCCCTGCTCCTCGTTGTCGACACCGACTCCGTTGTCGAGCCGCTGACCGACCGAACAGGACCGGAACTCCGCCCGGGCGATGTCCAGCTGACCGCCGACGACGACGGCGACCGTCGATCCATCGGGCGGCCGGGCCTGGAAGTAGAGCTGGTTCTGCGCACTGTAGACGGCGGGCAACCCAAGGGCTGGTCCGTATCGCGCGACTGCTCCCGCCTCCCCGTAGTTGCTCGTGATGACGACCGCGCGACGAGCATCCGGAGCGGTAAGGGAGTCGTAGACGTCGGCGATCTGTCGTACGTACGCCGGCCATCCGACCTGGTCACGTGCCGCCTGGTTGATCGCCGGGATAGGAGTCGAGCCCAGGCTCGACTCCGGCACCAGGGGAAGCGCGATCGCAGCGGACACCAGCGCGTTCAACACCACCGCCACGACGACGACGACCTGCCACGTCCGGGACCGCTCGATGAACTCCGCAACCGGGACACACCCGGCGCCGAACAGCACGGCGAGCAGCCCGTACGGGTAGTAGAACTGTGAACCCGCGACGAAGACCAGGACGAGAAGCACCGGGAACGCCGCGGCGACGAACCGCACCGGCCTCCACTCCGGTCGGCGCCACAGTGCGACGAGCCCCGCTACCCAGACGGCCGTCAGCGGAGGGCCGAGCAGGATCAGGAGGAACGGCCACATCAGGATCCGGACGTCGCCTGAGTTGTTGTCGGCCAGCGCCTGTCCCATCGTCAGCTGTGGCCAGTCGTTGGCTGCCTGGTAGAGGAAGTTCGGCGCCCCGACGACGAGCGCGATGACGGCAGCTCCGAGGACCCAGCGCGACCACAACAGCCGGCGTGGTCCGACGAGCGCGATCCCACCGGCGAGGGCCGCCAGCAGCATCGCGATGAGCAGCTTGTTGTACGTGCTGATTCCGACCACGAGGCCGACTGCGAGCCACCAACGCGGGTCGGCTCGCAGCAAGGCGCGCATCATCAGCAACGTCACCAGCGGCCAGACCACGAGGTCGACCGACGATGTCAGCATGACGTGTCCGAACAACAACGGCGTCGCGGCGAAGCCGTACGCCCATGCGGACAACGTCTGTGCCGCGCGGCCCCCGCCGAGCTCACGAGTGACGAGCGCGACGACGAGGACGGAGACCACCGTCGAGGCGGTAGCCGGGACCCGGACCGCCCACGGCTGGTCTCCGACGTGCTCGCTGAGGAACCGGACCAGCAGCGGAGTCAGTGGCGGCTCGTCGACATAGTCCCAGGCCGGCCGGAGCATCCTGAAGTAGAGCTCGTCACGGTGGAACCCGTAGCCGTTGCTCAATGCGGTGAGCACCACCGCGACCGCGCCCATCGCGGCGAACACCGGACCACGGGCGAGCGGCTGCATCGCGACATGGCCGTCGCGCGTGGCGACCGGTCCCTGAGCGACGAGGGGATCCACGCGCCGACCGTACCTGCTGACCCGACCGCTGCGCGCACCCGCTTCCGGTGAGTCAGCCGGCGAGCGGCGTGTGGCCTGCGGGAACGACCTCAGCCGACGGCGGCGGTCCAGGCGGCGTGCCGTCCCCGAACGGGCGGCCGCCCAGCTCCTCGCGTCCGTGCGGCTGGAGCCAGTTCGCCAGGTCGGGACCCTTGGGCACGATCTGGGCCGGGTTGATGTCGGTGTGGACGATGTAGTAGTGCTGCTTGATCTGCACGAAGTCGGTCGTGTCACCGAAACCGGGAGTCTGGAAGAGGTCGCGTGCATAGGCCCACAGCGCCGGCATCTCCGACAGCTTCTGTCGGTTGCACTTGAAGTGCCCGTGATAGACCGGGTCGAACCGTGCCAGCGTGGTGAAGAGCCGCACGTCGGCCTCGGTGATCGTGTCCCCGACGAGGAACCGTTGCGAGGACAGCCGCTCACTCAGCCAGTCGAGTCGCGCGAACAGCCGTTCGTACGCGCGCTCGTAGGACTCCTGCGACCCCGCGAAGCCGCACGCGTACACACCGTTGTTGACGTCTTGGTAGACGAGCTCGGAAACCTCGTGGATCTCGTCGCGCAACGGCGCGGGATAAAGGTCGGGCGCTCCAGCGCGGTGGTAGCGCCGCCACTCGGTCGACAGGTCGAGCGTGATCTGCTGATAGTCATTCGTCACCACCTGGCCGGTCGGGACGTCGACGATGCAGGGAACGGTGATCCCCCGCTCGTACTCCGGAAAGCGTCTGAGGTACGCGTCCTGGATGCGCGGGATCCCGAGCACCGGGTCGACGCCGCCGGGGTCCAGATCGAACGTCCAGCTGCGCTTGTCATGGGTCGGTCCGCAGATGCCCATCGAGAGCGCGTCCTCGAGCCCCAGCAGGCGGCGCACGATGATCGCGCGGTTGGCCCACGGACAGGCGCGTGCGACGACGAGACGGTACCTGCCTGGCTCGACCGGGTAGCCGTCACGGCCGTCCTCGGTGATCCGGGTGGTGATGTAGTTGGTGTCGCGTTCGAAGTCACGGCCGGACTCGACGTACGTGTCATTCGTCGTCTGCTCGTCGCTCGTCGTCGTACTCATGAGACCTCCTGTGCGTCTGCCTTCGTCTCCCTCGACCGCCAGGCTACGTCGCAGATCAGTCGACGTCGCACCCGCGTTTTCCCGACTTGTCGGTCGCTCAGAGGGTCATAGCCCCAGGTGGCGCCGACAAGTCGGAAACCGGGCGGCTAGGAGACCACGACGACGAGGGCAGCGATCAACGCGAGGGCGGGAAGCGTCCCTTGTGTCACGGCCGCCCGGGTGTATCTCGAGCCGGTGGTCCGCAGTACGACAGCGGCACCGAGCATGCACGCGCAGGTGAAGACGACCAACGACCAACCGACGGTCGTCGGGCCGGCAACAAGGCAGACTGCGCCCGTGATCGCCCCGATTCCGAGAAACAAGTTGTAGAAGCCCTGGTTGTACATGACCGGCTGGTTGGCGTCGGCCAGTTGCTGGCTCGCCACACCGAACCGGCGCCACGTCTCGGGGCGACTCCACACCATGCTCTCCATCCGGAAGATGAGCAGGTGCAGCAAGCCCGCGAGCAAGGCGAGCACCGCGACAACAGCTCGCATGGTCGACCACCTCCACCCGTACCACACCACACCCGACGGAACAGCGCCAGACTCAGCGCGGCGTGACCCAGCTCGGCGTGACCCAATGCCCGGTTCTCACGGATCAGCTCCAGGTCTACCTCGATTCCACAAGCGGTCATCCCGCCGACAAGGTGGACCAGTCCCGCGTCGTTGCCCTCCTCACGGCTCGGTCACCACCCGGCGATCCAGCTCGACGGTCAGCTTGTGGATCTGCCGCGTCAGCTCGGTGTTGGTCTTGAGCTCCAGCTCCTGCTCGTTGAACTCGTGGTCGGCCTTCGTCTGCTGAAAGATGGCTTGCCGGTTCTGGCCGATCATCACGAACGTCGACAAGAAGATCGCCTCCAACGACACGACGAGCGTCAGCGTTGGCCATGGACTCTTCTCCACGACCAGCATCCAGACCGCGAACGCGACGACGTGGATGTACACGAACGGCATCGACCCGGCGAAGGCCGTGATCGCATCCGCGATCCGCAACTGGACAGCCGCTGCGCGACGCGCCTCCATGGACAGGACCACCGGGTGGTGCTTCGCCTCGGATTGCTTGGAATCGACAGACATGGGTGGCCCTCTCGTTCGCGTCATTGCTCGACCACCCCGGAGCGAGACAACAGCTTGGGTCGGCTCGGGGCGTCGATCAGTATGACCCGAGTCGGGCCCAGACCGGCGGCGGTACTGCGCAACAACGATCAAGTGCCGGCGGCGGCGACCTACCACGATCGTGATCAGCCGTCGTCACGGACAGCCACCGGTTGACCGGCGCGACACCCATTGAGGAGTTCACGATGCTGTTGCCATATCTCGAGCCGTTGACACCGAGACCACCCGCCGACCTGGTCATTCCTGAGCCGCGCCGCCGTGGCGAGCCTGGTGGGGACGCCTGCGGACCTTGCGAGTGGGGCGCAAAGACGACGATCTGGTCCGACGACCACTGGACCCTGCACAACCCGGGCCAGACCGGTCTGCTCGGGAGCGTCTGGCTTGCGAGCCGTGTCCACGTCGACTCGTTCTGCGACCTGCCGCCGGAGTACGCGAACACATTCGGCGTGGTCGTCGGTCGAGTCGAACGAGCGCTCCTCAGTCTCGGGGACGTGGGCCGCGTACACCTGTACCGATGGGGCGACGGCGGCGCGCACTTCCACGTCTGGATGCTTCCGCGACCGCTCGGGCGGCTGGACGCGATGGGCATGATGCTGCCGCTCTGGGAGGACACCATGCCACCCGCAAGCGCCGACGCCATCGAGGAGATCGGCGACCAGATCGCGAAAGCGATGCAGGATGACCAGCGCGAAAGCGATGCAGGATGACCAGCGCGAAAGCGATGCAGGATGACCAGCGTCGCTAACGACAAGGCGCTGTCAAATGCCTAGCGTTGCCGACGTGGCGTCGTCGCAACCTGCGCAGCTCGCCCGACGTCTCGGCATGTCCGACGCCGTGGTGATCGGACT
>JBBSHE010000057.1:0-15125 GCA_038253325.1 Propionibacteriales bacterium | reverse complement strand
GTCGTCTCACGTCGTCAGTTGGCGACGATCGGCGTCACCCGCTACGACATCGCGCGGGAGGTACGCCGTGGCCGATGGAGGCTGCTCGGCAGGCAGACGGTCGCCATCCATCGCGGCCCGCTGGTTGCGCAGGCCTGGTGGCGACGAGCACTCTGGGAGGTCGGATGTCATGCCCGGATCGACGGATCGACCGCGCTTTCCGCTGCCGGCATGGAGGGGTACGACGACGGCATCCACCTCGGCGTACCGCACGGCTCGACCCCCGTTCGGGTCTCAGGGGTCGTCGTCCATGAGCTTCGTAGCTGGTCCGAGAGTGACACAGTCGGGCGAAGCGGTCTTCGCAGCACCCGGACGGCACTCGCGACCCTTCACGCGGCAATGTGGGCTGGGACCGAGCGACAGGCGGCACTCGTGATCGTGATGGCGGTGCAGCAGCGGCTCACGACAGGTGCCGCGCTGATGGGAACGATTGCCGACTTCAAGAGGCTACGGCGCCGGGCCCTCATCACGGGGGTCGTCCACGACGCCGCTGACGGGGTGCAGTCGCTCGGGGAACTGGACGTCGCTCGTGAGTGCCGCCGCCGCGGGCTGCCCGAGCCCAGTCGCCAGGCCGTCCGCCGCGGGTACCGGGGTCGTGCGTACCTCGACGTGTTCTACGACGACTTCGGCCTCGTCGTGGAGATCGAGGGCGCACACCACGACCAGCCGCTCAACGCCGTCGACGACTCGCTCCGGCAAAACGAGCTGAGCATCGAGGAGGCGACGGTGCTTCGAATCCCCGTACTTGGGTGGCGCACGGACGTGGACACCTTCATGAATCAGGTCGAACGGGCTCTCCGCGCCCGCGGGTGGACGCGTCCCTGAGTGCCTGTGGCTGGGAGTTCGCGAGGTAATAGGTCACGTTCTCCCAGCCAGAACCGATGGCGCTGCCGAGGTACGACGTTGTGGCTGGGAGTTCGCGAGGTAATAGGTCACGTTCTCCCAGCCAGAGGTTTCTCGGCGACCTTCGCCGGAACCCACTCGCCGAAGAGATCCACCTCGACCAGCTGGCCCGGCGAGGTCGCGTCGATCGGGAGATAGCAGTACGCGATAGATCGGCCGATCGTGTACCCGTATCCTCCGGACGTGACCCGGCCAACCGCCGATTCGGGTACGCGGACGGGTTCGCCGCCGATCACCACCGATTCGGGTACGCGGACGGGTTCGCCGCCGATCACCACGGGATCGGGTACGCGGACGGGTTCGCCGCCGACCACCACCGCACGCGGGTCGTCGAGAACGATGCAGCACAGCCGCCGGGCAACGCCGTTCGCCCGCACCGCGCGAAGAGCCGCCGCGCCGACGAAACCGCCGGGCTTGTCGAGCTTGACGCAGAAGCCGAGGCCAGCTTCGTACGGGTTCGTCTCGGGCGTGACGTCGCTGCCCCAAACCCGGAACCCACGTTCGAGTCGGAGGCTCTCGATCGCGCGGTAGCCCGCCGCCCGAAGGCCATGGGGTTGCCCGGCGGTATAGAGCGTGGCCCACAGCCCGGCTCCGTACTCTGTGCTCGCATAGAGCTCCCATCCGAGCTCACCGGAGAAGCTCACCCGCACCGCGTGCACAGGTACGTTCCCGACCGCGATGTGTCGCGCGGTCATGAAGCCGAACGCGTCGTCCGACAGGTCGGCCGGCGTGATCGGCTGCAGGATGTCGCGCGAGGCCGGCCCCCACAGCGCGAAACACGCAAGCTGTCCGGTCACGTCGTCGATCGACACCTCGACGTCGCGCTGTCTCGCCTGCTTCCGCAACCAGGCCAGGTCGTGGCTGCCGAACGCGGTGCCCGTGACCACCCGGAACCGGTCGACCGCAAGTCGGACCACGGTGAAGTCGGCCTCGATGCCGCCCCTCCCGTTGAGCGCCTGCGTGTACGTCACGTCGCCGACGCGACGCGCGACTGCGTTGTCGCAGACCAGGTCGAGGAACCTTGCCGCGTCGGGACCCGAGACGTCCAGCTTCGCGAACGACGTCTCGTCGAAGAGCGCCGCGGCAGTCCGGGTCGCCGTGTGCTCGACGCCCGTCGCCGGCGACCAGTCTCGCCCAGCCCATCCGCGCGGTCGCAGCGTCTCGTCGCCGTCGGGCTCATTGGACGTGTAGTAGTTGACCCGTTCCCACCCAGCCTTCTCGCCGAAGACCGCCCCGTGGGCCCGGTGCCAGGGGTACACGGGTGAGGTACGTAGGGGCCGTCCCGACGTTCGTTCGCGGTGTGGGTAGCCGATGTCGTAGTACGTCCGGTACGTCTCCAGCGTGCGCGCCATCGTGTAGCCGGGCGATTCGTAGGCAGACCCGAATCGGCTGATGTCCATGTGCCACAAGTCGTACTCCGGCTCGCCATCGAGTACCCACTCGGCCATCACCTTGCCGACTCCACCCGCGCCGGCGATGCCGTGCGCGCAGAACCCGGCCGCGACGAAGAACCCGGCGACGGCAGTCTCGCCGAGACAGAACTCGTTGTCTGGTGTGAACGCCTCCGGTCCGTTGATCATCGTCCGCAGGCCAACCCGCTCCATGGCCGGAACCCGCACGGTTGCGTTGGACGCGAGCTCCTCGAAGCGCTCCCAGGCGGCGGGTAGCACGTGGCCGTTGAAGTCCGGCGGGACCTGGTCGTACGACGTGGCGCTCGCTGACCAGGGCTCGGGGTTGCGTTCGTAGCCACCCATCACCAGCCCGTCGACCTCCTGCCGCCAGTAGACGAGCAGGTCAGGATCGCGCAGGGTGGGCAGCGGCCGGTCATCGACGAAGCCGGTGCTGGTCAGGAACGGCTCGGTGACGACGTACTGGTGCGAAACGGGTACGACCGGGACCCGGACACCAACCATCCGGGCGATCTCTGCGGCGAACATGCCGCCGCAGTCGACGACGACCTCACACTCGAGGTCCCCGCGATCGGTGCGGACGCCCGTGACCGCTCCGCCGGCGGTGTCGATGCCCAGCACGCGGGTGTGATGACAGATCGTGACGCCATTGGCGCGGGCGACAGCGGTGAGGGCGTGACAGAGCTGGCTCGGGTCGACGTGTCCGTCTGACTCGAGATAGGCGGCGCCGACAACGCCGGCAGGCTCCATCAGGGGGAAAAGGCGGTGTGCCTCCGCGACGGAAATCTCGTGCAGCGGCAGTCCGTACCCGCGAGCCCAGCCGACCTGGCGGCGGATCTCCTCCAGCCGCCCGTGCGTTGACGCGAGCTTGATGCCGCCACTTTCGACCCACCCCGGCGGGTTGGGCGTCTGCTGGAGCCGACGGTAGAGCTCCACGGAGTACATGTTCATCCGGGTGAGGGTCGGATCGGCTCGCAGCTGTCCGACCAGTCCCGCGGAGTGGAACGTCGACCCGCTCGTCAGCTCGGCGCGTTCGACGAGGACAACATCGGTCTCACCGGCTTCGGCCAGATGGTACGCAACGCTGGCGCCGCCGACGCCGCCGCCGATGATGACGATGCGTGCCCGTCCGGGGACGGATGCTGAACGGCCCGTCGCGGTTCGCCCGGTCACCGACCCCAGCGTACGGACAGTGGTCGATTCGGTCTAGACCTTTGCCTCGGACTCGTCGACGCCGAGACGCCGTCAGTGGGATGCGGTCCAGCGCGCCACCTGGCGGAGCTTGTTGGTAACGTCGAGTGCCGCGACCTTGTACGCCTCGGAGAAGGTCGGGTAGTTGAACACCGTGTCGACGAGGTAGTCGACCGTGCCACCGCACCCCATCACGGCTTGACCGATGTGCACGATCTCGGTGGCGTTCGTACCGAACACGTGGACACCGAGAATGCTGCGGTCCTCTGCGTGCACGATCAGCTTGAGCATGCCGTACGAGTCGCCGGCGATCTGCCCGCGGGCGAGCTCGCGGTAACGCGACACTCCGATCTCGTACGGAACCGCCTGGGACGTCAACTCCCCCTCCGTCAGGCCCACGTACGAGATCTCGGGAATCGTGTAGATGCCGATCGGCTGGAGTCCGCGCAGCTCGCCGGCGGGCTCGTCGAACGCGTGCTGGGCCGCCAGCCGACCCTGGTCCATGCTCGTCGCGGCCAGCGCCGGGAACCCGATCACGTCGCCGACCGCGTAGATGTGGTCGACCTTGGTGCGGTAGTGCTCGTCGACGACGAGACGGCCCCGGTCGTCGGCCTCGAGCCCGGCTGCCTCGAGGTCAAGGGCCTCGGTGAGACCCTGGCGGCCGGCAGAGTACATGACGGCCTGGGCCGCGATCTTCTTTCCCGATCGAAGGGAGGTGACGGTTCCATCGGTGTCGGCGTCGACCCCGGCGACCTCCTCGCCGAACCGGAACGAGACCGCCACGTCTCGAAGGTGGAACTTCAGCGACTCGACGATCTCGGGATCACAGAAGTCGAGCATGCCTGGTCGTTTCTCGACGACCGTCACCCGTGTTCCGAGCGCGGCGAACATGGAGGCGTACTCGATGCCGATCACGCCGGCGCCCACCACGACCATCGATTCGGGCAGGGCCTCGAGTGCCAGGATGCCGTCGGAGTCGATGATGCGCCGTTCGTCGAACTCGACGCTGTCCGGTCTGGCCGGCCGAGTCCCCGTTGCGATCACGACCTTGTCTGCGGTGACGATTCGCTGCTCACCGTGCTCCCCGCGGTCGATCTTGATCCGGTGCTGGTCGAGAAACGTGCCGGTACCGGGGAGCAGGTCGACCCGGTTGCGGAACAGCTGGGAGCGGACGACCTCGATCTCGCGCCCGATGACGTGCTGGGTCCGGGCCAACAGATCCTGGACCGTGATGTCCTGCTTGACCCGGTAGCTCTCGCCGTACAGGTGCCGCATTGACATCCCGGTGAGATAGATGACGGCCTCGCGCAACGTCTTCGACGGGATCGTCCCGGTATTGACACAGACACCGCCGACCATGTCCTTGCGCTCCACGACGGCGACGTGCTTGCCGAGCTTGGCGGCGGCGATCGCGGCCTTCTGCCCGCCCGGCCCCGATCCGATGGCGACCAGGTCGTACTCGTACTGCTTCGGCATCACGCCACTCCCTCGTCTCGGTCCTCGGATCCGGCCGCACCCGTCGCCAGCAACGGTATGACCTCCGGGCGGACTCCACTACCTCACCTGGCGCATGCGTCGTACCTGGCTCTGCTGCCGAGCTGCCGCCGATCTGTGCCGATGCGAAAATCAACTTGTGAGTGAGCACTCACTCAGTTACCCTCGACGGATGCCATCAACCTCAGCGCCGCTGCGCCGAGCCGCGCCGTTGCCGCCCGACCAGCGGCGTGCGGCGATCATCGAGGCGACGCTTCCTCTGGTGCGGGCACACGGACGCGATGTCACGACTCGGCAGATCGCCGAGGCGGCGGAGATCGCGGAAGGCACGATCTTTCGGGTCTTCGAAGACAAGAATGCGCTCATCGACGCGACCATCGCCCGCGCCTTCGACACGTCGGCGTTGCTGGCCGAGCTTCAGTCGATCAACCTCTCGGCCCCCCTGCGTGAACGGGTTTGCGCGCTGGTCGGCGCGCAACAACGGCGTTTCGCCGGCGTGTTCCAGCTGATGTTCGCGCTCCGGCTCGGCGCTCCACCCTGGAAGTCATTGACCGGACGGAAGGGTCATCGCCACGGGTCGCCGCACGACCACCCCGATGTTGCGGCGGCCATGGTGGCGGTGTTCGAGCCGGACGGCGAGGCGCTGAGCATGAGTCCGGTCGAAGCCGCCCGCCGGACTCGACTCGTGACGTTCGCCGGTACGCATCCGATGATCACCGACAACAATCCCCTGACCACCGATGAGATCGTCGACCTGCTGCTCGACGGCATCACCCGCAAGCCGTTGAGCCGAGCGAGGAGGCGCTGAACTCGATGCTGATACGCCTCATCCGGGCCCATGTCCGTCCGTACCAGAACCTCCTGGTCGCAGTCGTTGCCTTGCAGACGGTCTCGACGATTGCCTCGCTGTACCTGCCGAGCATCAATGCCGACATCATCGACAACGGTGTCGCCAAGGGTGACACCGGCTACATCTTGTCCCAGGGCGGCTGGATGCTGGCCGTCACCGTATTGCAGGTGATCGGATCCATCGGGGCGGCGTACTTCGGTGCGCGGACGGCGATGGGCTTCGGCCGGGACCTGCGGGCGAAGATCTTTCATCGCGTCGGTGAGTTCTCGACCCGCGAGGTCGGGCAGTTCGGCGCTCCTTCGCTGATCACCCGGAATACCAACGACGTTCAGCAGGTGCAGATGCTCGTCCTGATGACGTGCACGATCTTGGTGGCAGCACCGATCATGTGCGTCGGCGGGATCGTGATGGCGATGCGTGAGGGCTTCGGCCTGTCCTGGCTCCTGCTGATCAGCGTTCCGACACTGATGGTCGCGATCAGCCTGATCGTCAGCCGGATGATCCCGCTGTTTCGTCGCATGCAGACCCGGATCGACAACGTCAACCGGGTACTCCGTGAGCAGATCACCGGAATCCGGGTGGTTCGCGCGTTCGTCCGGGAGCGCAGCGAAACCGAACGGTTCGCTGATGCGAACGCCGACCTGACCGACGCAGCGCTCCGGGTCGGCCGGCTGATGGCGTTGATGTTCCCGACGGTGATGCTGGTGATGAACGCGTCCAGCGTCGCGGTGCTGTGGTTCGGTGGGCGGCAGGTCGAGAACGGGTCCCTGCGGATCGGAGCGCTCACCGCGTTCCTCAACTACCTCGTGCAGATCTTGATGTCGGTCATGATGGCGACGTTCGTGGCGGTGATGGCCCCTCGGGCCGCGGTCTGCGCCGAACGTATCCAGGAGGTGCTCGACACGGAGACCTCCGTCCGGCTCCCCGAGCACCCGGTGCGTACGGTCTCCGGCCGGGCCGAGCTCGAGCTCCGCGACGTGGACTTCCACTACCCAGGCGCCGAGGCGCCGGTCCTCCGCCAGGTGTCCCTTCACGCCCGCGAAGGCCAGACGACGGCGATCATCGGCAGCACGGGGAGCGGCAAGACCACCTTGCTGAACCTCGTTCCTCGGCTCTTCGACGCCACCGGAGGAGACGTCCTGGTCGACGGCGTCTCGGTCCGCGATCTCGACCCGGAGCTGCTGTGGAGACGGGTCGGTCTCGTCCCGCAGGCCCCGTACCTGTTCACCGGGACCGTGGCGAGCAATCTGCGGTACGGCGATCCCGACGCGACCGACGAGGAGCTGTGGGACGCGTTGACCGTCGCGCAGGGAGCCGACTTCGTCCGGGCGATGCCCGACGCCCTGGAGTCGCCGATCGCCCAAGGTGGCACAAACGTGTCGGGCGGACAGCGGCAGCGGATCGCGATCGCGCGGGTCTTGGTCCGAAAGCCGGAGATCTACCTGTTCGACGACTCGTTCTCGGCACTCGACCTCGGCACGGATGCGAGGTTGCGCGCCGCGTTGCGCCCACGTACCCGCGACGCGACCGTCATCGTCGTTGCTCAGCGAGTGTCGACGATCACCGATGCCGACCAGATCATCGTCCTCGAGGACGGTGAAGTCGTCGGCATCGGTACGCACGACGAGTTGCTCGAACACTGCGGGACGTACATCGAGATTGTCGAGTCGCAGCTCACGGCCGAGGAGGCGGCATGAACGACGACAAGCCCACGTCGCCGGCGCGGTTGCCGGAGGCCGCCACCGCACAGCGACGAGGACCGGGCGCATGGATGAACGCGGGCATGCCCGCCGAGAAGCCACTCGACTTCGGCGGGTCGGCTCGGCGGCTGCTTCGTCGACTCCGTCCCGACCGGGTCGGTGTCCTCCTGGTGGTCGGGCTCGCGGTCACGAGCGTCTCCATGACGGTCGTCGGACCGAAGATCCTCGGCCATGCCACAGACCTCATCTTCAGCGGGTTCGTCGGCAGGCAGCTCCCCGCCGGAGCGACCAAGGGGCAGGTCATCGACGACCTCCGTGCGCGCGGACAGAACCGGATGGCCGACCTGTTGTCCGGGATGGACGTGCATCCCGGACACGGCGTCGACATTCATGCGCTCGGATGGGTGCTGGTCCTCGCGCTCGCGCTGTACGTCGCGGCGTCGGTGTTTTCGTGGTCGCAGGCCAGGCTGCTCAACCGGGTTGTCAACAACACCGTCTTCACCCTGCGTGGCGACGTCGAGGACAAGCTGAACCGGCTGCCGCTGACCTACTTCGACAAGCAGCCGAGAGGAGAAACCCTCAGCCGCGTCACCAACGACATCGACAACATCTCACAGAGCCTGCAGCAGACGCTGAGCCAGCTGCTCACGTCGGTGCTGACCGTTCTCGGCGTGGTGACGATGATGTTGGTCATCTCGCCACTGCTGACGTTGATCGCGCTGGTGACCATCCCGTTGTCGATCGTCTTGACCCGGGTGATCGCGAAGCGTTCACAACCGCGTTACGTCGCGCAGTGGTCGCACACCGGGAAGCTGAACGGACAGATCGAGGAGGCGTTCACGGGCCACGCGTTGGTCAAGGTGTTCGGTCGGCAGCACGAGGTGGAGGAGTCGTTCGCGAAGGAGAACGAGCAGCTCTACGGAGCCAGCTTCGGTGCACAGTTCGCCTCCGGGTTGATCATGCCGACGATGATGTTCATCGGAAACCTCAACTACGTCGCCATCGCCGTGATCGGGGGCGTGCGCGTCGCGTCGGGGTCCATGACGCTTGGTGACGTCCAGGCGTTCATCCAGTACTCCCGGCAGTTCACCCAGCCGCTCACCCAGATCGCGTCGATGATGAACGTCATGCAGTCGGGGGTCGCGTCAGCGGAGCGAGTGTTCGAGCTTCTCGACGCCGAGGAGGAAGTCCCCGACATGTCACCACCGTCGGTTCTCGAACGCCCCCGTGGCCAGGTCGTGTTCGAACACGTGTCGTTCCGCTACCAGCCCGATCGGCCACTGATCGATGACCTGTCCCTGGTTGCCGAACCGGGACAGACGATCGCGATCGTCGGTCCGACCGGTGCCGGCAAGACGACACTCGTCAACCTGGTCATGCGGTTCTACGACCTCGATGCGGGCACGATCCGACTCGACGGCGTCGACATCGCGTCGATGCGAAGGTCCGACGTCCGCGAGGAGATCGGAATGGTCCTCCAGGACAGCTGGCTGTTCGGCGGCACGATCCGCGAGAACATCGCGTACGGAGACCCCGACGCAACGGACGAGAAGATCGTCGAGGCCGCCCGGATCAGCTACGTGGACAGGTTTGTGCACTCGCTCCCCGACGGGTACGACACGGTGATCGACGAGGACGGAAGCAACATCAGCGCGGGCGAGAAGCAGCTGATCACCATTGCCCGCGCCTTCATGGCAGATCCGACCCTCCTCATCCTCGACGAGGCGACAAGCAGTGTCGACACCCGCACCGAGGTCTTGGTCCAGCAGGCGATGGCGGCGCTTCGCGCCAGGCGTACGAGCTTTGTGATCGCCCACCGGTTGTCGACGATCCGCAAGGCCGACCTGATCTTGGTGATGAACGACGCACGCATCGTCGAGCAGGGAACGCACAGCGAGCTCCTCGCGGCCCGCGGCGCTTACTTCGACCTGTACAACGCCCAGTTCGCGTCCGCGCTCGTGGGGGCCCCCGCCTGAGGGGCCTCGGGCCGGTTGCGTGCAACCCACGTCCGGGAGCAATCGGAGCCTCAGCCAAGATGGGCGCCATGCGCACCGTTCGACATGTCCGCATGCCCACGCTCGTCGATCTCGACGCCGCGCTTCCCGTCGTCGCCAAGTATCTGCGGCCGTCACCCGTCGACATCGGTGTAAGCCAGGTCCGCCCAGATCTCGCGTTGAAGCTCGAGACGCTGCAGCCGACGGGCTCGTTCAAGGTGCGCGGGGCAATCTCCGCACTCGCGGCGATTGAGCCGGATCGGACCATCGTCACCGCATCCGCGGGCAACCACGCGCTTGGAATCGCATATGCGGCGACGCTGCTGGGCCGGCGCGCCACCGTCGTGACATCGACGGTGGCGTCGGCAGCAAAGGTGGCCGCGATCAAGCAGTTTGACGTCGAGCTTATCCAGGTGGGGACGACGTACGAGGAGGCGGAGGCGTACGCGCTGTCCCTGACGTCCGGCGGAGCCGAGTACGTCTCGCCCTACAACGACCCGCGGGTGATTGCCGGACAGGCGACGATCGGCCATGAGCTCGCGGAGCAGCTGCCGGGCCCCCTGACGGTCGTGTGCGGAGTCGGGGGCGGCGGGATGGCGGCCGGGCTCGGCCTGTGGGCGTCGACCCGTCCAGGAGTCCGGACCATCGGTGTCGAAGTCGAAGCATCGATGGCCGTATCGGCCGCAGTCGCTGCCGGCCACCAGATCGAGGTGGAGGTAGGCGACACGATCGCCGACGGAATGGGCGGCAACATCGAGCCCGGCTCGGTCACGATCGACCTCGTCAGCCGGTACGTCGACTCCCTGGTCTGCGTGAGCGAGGGGGAGATCTGGTCCGCTGTGCGGTACCTCGTCCGTCATCGGGGAGTCGTCGCCGAAGGGTCCGGCGCCGCTCCGGCGGCCGCCGTTCTGTCCGGCAAGGTCTCCAGCGACGGCCCCATCGTCGCCGTCGTGTCCGGGCGCAACATCACGCCGGCCCTGCTCTCCGAGGTGCTCGCCGGCTGACGCCCCATCCGCCTGCCGTCAGACATCCCACGTTAACCTGGGAAAGTCGCGGGGCGGGCCGCCGACCCCGTCGCCGAGGTCCTCGTCGGCTGATGGGTGGGTGAGCCGGGATCTGCCTGCCGTACGCCGGGCCGACCGCCAACGCGTGACCCGGCCAAGATCGAGGGCTCGACCCGTACGATTCTGTCGTGGCGGTCACCGTGGTTGTTGCCGACGACGCCCTCCTGGTCCGCGAGGGTGTACTGCGGGTGATCGACCATGAGCGTGACCTGGAGGTCGTGGGGCAATGCGGGGACTACGACGCGCTGCTCGCACTCGTCGACGATCATGGACCTGACGTGGTGGTGACCGACATCAGGATGCCGCCGACCGGAACCGACGAGGGTATCCGGGCGGCTGTGGCTCTCAGGAGCACTCATCCGAAGACAGGCGTCGTGGTCTTGTCCCAGTTCTGCGAGCCGGAGTACGCCCTCACGCTGCTCGAGCGCGGTTCGCGGGGAAGGGCATACCTGCTGAAGGAGCGGGTGAGCGAGCGCGGGCAGCTGGTGCACGCGATCCGAGAGGTCGCAGGTGGGGGTTCGGTCATCGACTCGATGGTCGTGGAGTCGCTGGTCGCTGCTCGACGTCAGTCTGACCGGGACCCGCTGAACGGGCTCACTCCGCGTGAGCGAGCGGTGCTGTCGCAGATCGCGCAAGGTCAGAGCAACGAGGCGGTGGCGGAATCGCTGTACGTGTCGGAGCGGGCGGTGGAGAAGCACATCAACGCGCTGTTCGCCAAGCTCGGTTTGACGGAGTCCTCCCGCGCGGTCAACAAGCGGGTCACCGCCGTCCTGCTGTACCTGTCGTCGCGGACCGGAGCGGCAGGGGGTGGCTAGCACCCGTGCGGCCGAGAGGCCGGCCTGCTGGCGCGTCCCGGTCGAGTGCCGGAGACTGATGACGTGAGCCAGCGGGGTAGCAGCAATATCGACGTGCTCATCGTCGACGACCAGGAGACGTTTCGCGCCGCGGCTCGTACCGTGGTCGCGGCCGCGCGCGGCTTCACCGTGGCGGCCGAGGCCGCAACGGGTGAGCAGGCGGTCGAGCTGACCCGTTCGGTACGGCCGGACGTCGTCCTGATGGACATCAACCTGCCGGGGATCGACGGGCTGCAGGCGACCACCGAGATCACCTCGGACCAACCTGAGGTCAGCGTTCTGCTGATGTCGACCTACCGGATCGAGGACCTGCCGGCCGACGCCCGCGCATGTGGCGCCAAGGCATACGTCCACAAAGAGGACCTGAGCCCGCGGTTGCTACGTGACTTCGCTGATGGGTCTTACGTCGGCGGTTTCTGACGGTGCCGGCATGGGGATTGGGATTCGGCCTCTGACACAGGTGCCTCGACCAGCCGTGGACTCGACGGTCAGTTCACCGCCGTACGCTCCGACGCGGTCCCGCATGTTGTCGAACCCTTGGCCCACCACGGTTTCGGCGATCTCGAAGCCCCTGCCGTCGTCGGTCACCGCGAACAGCAGGTGCGCATTCTCGTAGCGAACGGTCAACGTGACTGTCGCCCCCTCCCCGGCATGCTTTGCGGCGTTGTTCACCGCCTCCAGGCAACAGAAGTACGCCGCCGCCTCCAGGTCCGGCGGAGGTCGCTCCGGGAGATCCACGTCGACCTCGACTGGAAGCGAGGAACGGGTGCAGGCGTTGCGCAACGCCTCCCCCAGGCCGCGGTCACGCAAGAGCGGCGGGTAGATGCCGTGTGCCAGTGCTCGCAGCTCTGTCAGGGTCGATTGGATGTCACGCCGGAAGTCGTCGAGCAGCGGTCCGACCTGCTCCGGGTCATCGTCGAGGATGGTGCGGGCCAGGCCGATCCGTACCGCCATTGCGACGAGATGCTGCTGCGCGCCGTCGTGCAGGTCGCGTTCGATGCGGCGTCGGGACTGATCGGCGGCCGCCACGATCCGGGATCTGGACGCCTGGAGCTCGCTGTTGCGGCGCCGTAGCTCCTCCAAGGACGCTTGCAGTGCGCTGTCGAGTCGGACGTTGTGCAGCGCGAGCCCGGTGTGGCGGGCCAGCTCGGCGAGGCTGGACTCCTCATCCTCGGTGAATGCGCGGTCGGTGACCCGACGACGCACGACGAGCAGCCCGAGCAGGGCACCGAGGTGGCTGATGGGAGCCACTCGCAGTACCTGGTCGTCTGCGTCCGCGAGCAGAGCAGGTGTCCACATCGCCACCCAGGCGTTGCCGCTCACGTGCGCCCGGGCCACCACCCGCTGTTCCTCGGCGCCGAGGACGATCCGCGCCGCTGGGCGCGCTGGTACAGCGACGGTGCGCACCAGGGCCTCGTCTGAGGCCACCCAGACCTCGGCACCGGCTGTCGCGGTGGAGTCATGCAGGGTCTCGGCCAGCTGCAGCAGCAGCTCGTCCATCGGGACCGCGCGGGTCATCCGGGCGCTGAGGTTGTCCAACGCCTGCTGTGGACGCACGCCGGTTCCGGGTACGAGCCGCTCGGCGACCTGCAGAAGCCGGTTGCGGACCGGCACGGCCAGCGCCGCAACCGTGACGGCGGCCAGCATCGACAGCCCGACCAGGTTCCGTTCGGCAGGTCCCGGCCGCCGGTCGAGACCGACGACCACGACCACATAGGTCACACATCCGAGAACGACCAATCCGGTGAAGACGATGCACTCGCGAAGGACCCCGCGACCGGTGGCCCTCCACGTCGGAACGAAGCCGAGCGCCACGAACGGCAACGCCAGCGACAACGCGACGACGAGCAGCGTCAGTAGCGGCCATTGCGGGCCGAGCAGGAGCCGGACCGTCAACCCGGCGACGAAGACAGCCACGGACACGCAACCGCCTGCGAGTGCCCAGTCCACTCGCTCGCGTTGTCCGGCCACGCTCACTCCGCCCTCAAGACCGTGCTGATCCGCTGACGGACTGCCCGGTGCCCGGGGTAGGCGGCCAACACGTTGACCACCAGTACCGACAGCGGCGGTACGAGTACGAGAGCCAGGACGCCGAGCGGGGGAACGTACTGCACGGGCGTGCGCTCGGCCACGATTCGCCACAAGGTACGGGCGAGCGCCAAGCCAAGGGGTATCCCGAAGACCAGCCCCACAACGGCCAACGTCGTCGCCTGCCAGGCGATCGTCGCGCGAACCTGGGGGTGGGTCAGTCCCAGGGCGCGCAGCACGGCCATGTCATGGCGGCGGCGGTGGACCGCCGTCGCGAGCGCGTGTCCCACGGCTCCGATCGCGAGCAGCGCCAAGAAGACACCCATCAGGGTGGGGAGCAGCCGGACGGTGTTCAGATTGACGACGTCGGCCGGGGGCGAGTCCGGCTCGAGCTCGATCCCGGTGGCGGCCTTGATCGCCGCGGTCGCCGATGGCACGTCCGTCCCTTCGCGAAACCGGACGAGTACCAAGTGGAACTTGAAGAACCCGCTGGGATATAGCCTCGACAAGGTCGCCGAGGTCACCCAGGCGCCTTCGTCGTAGGCGTTGTGAATGGCCGCGGGGACGAATGTGACACCAGAGACCTTCAACGACAGGTTGCGTTCACCCTTGACCCCCACCCGTTGACCAGGCTTCACCCCCAGCTTCTGGGCGGTCAGGGGAGCGAGCGCGATCTCGTCATCTGCCTGCGGCTCACGGCCTTCGAGCGAGACGGGAGTCACGCCGCCTCCGAGTGGTGCCAGCTCGAACGTCGACAGAGACTGCCCACCGATGGTCACCGGGACGAGCCGGGTGTCGTTGACCCCGGCGACCTCCGGTCGCTTGGAGAGACTGGTCAGTCCTGAGGCGATCTGTGCCGGCTTGCCGAAGTCGCGGCCGTTGAGGCCGAGGAAGCCGCCGGCTTGCCAGGTTTGCCCATACCGTTCCGGGTTACTGACGGCGTCGGACAGCCCGACATGGAATGTCGCTGCGGCGACCAACCCGAGCACACCGGCCACCGCGCCAACCATGGCCGGTCGCACCGGGACGGCAGTACGCCCACGCCCGGTCTCCAGGGCCAGCCGGGTCCCCAGGGTGACAGGCACCGGAAGGCCGAGCCGACTCGTCCAGGCGGCCACCGTCGAGCGGTGGAACTCCCGGTCGGCTCCCCGGTGCCCGAGCGAGGTCAGTGCCGTGACGTAGGCGATCAGTGTGACTGCGAGTATCAGCAGGAGGGCACCCGGCGCCAGGACAGCCCAGTCGGCGTGACGACCGGGGTCCGGCTCGACCTTCGCGCCGATGCCGATCGGAAACAGCGCTGACGCGACGAAGGCGCCGATGACCGAAGCGACGGCGGCAACGACCGCCGCCAGCACCGGGGCACCGATGGCGGCGAGGACTGACTCCCTTCGGGTCAGCCCGAGTGCGCGCAGCACATCGAGATCGGTGACCGCGGACGCCGTGTAGCGCACGATGGCCTGCCCGACGATGAGCAGGGCCGCAACGCCGGCGCACAGCGCAAAGAGCAGCAGGGCGTCCCGCTCGAACGACGTCGCGTTGGTGACCCGCTTTGCCCCCTCGGTGAGGTCGGTGACCTCGATGTCATTACGGCCGGTCACC
>JBBSHE010000056.1:0-16182 GCA_038253325.1 Propionibacteriales bacterium | reverse complement strand
TACTGGCGCCACCTCGGCACCGGACCCCGTGGCTTCCGGATCGGCCGCAGCGTTCGCTACTGGCGCACCGACGTCCACGCCTGGCTCGAACAGCAAAGCAACCGTCCACAGGTATCACGCTGAAGCTCGCCGCGGCTCGGCACCAGGGAGAGGATGGACCATGGCCAGCATCGAGAAGCGACCCCGCCGCGACGGGCGGACCTCATGGCGAGCGCACTACCGCACGCCGTCGGGGGACCAGCGCAACAAGACCTTCGACCGCAAGGCCGACGCCGAACGGTTCCTCGCTTCGGTCGAGAACTCACGGGTCGCTGGCACTTTCGTCGACCCAGCGTTGTCGCGCCTGACCGTCGGCGAATGGACCAAGAAGTGGCTACAAGGCCAGACGCACATCAAGGCGACGACGTACGAGCGTTACGAGGGGGTGATCCGCAAACACATCGATCCAGCATGGGCACAGGTGAAGCTCTCGAGCGTCTCGCACTCCGACGTGCAGGCCTGGGTCGCGAAGCTGACCCCCACGCAATCCCCCGCGTCGGTCCGCAAGATCCATCGGGTGCTGTCGCTGATCCTCGACATGGCCGTCAAGGACGGGCGCCTTGCCCGCAACGTCGCCCAGAAAGTGAACCTGCCGCGCCCAATCAAGCGCGAGAGGCGCTATCTCACCCACGTTCAGGTCGAGAACCTGGCCCATTCCTGCGGCTACCCTGCCGAGCCGAGCAAGCACAGCAACCTGGACACGCGGACCAATGAGATGTACCGGCTCGTCGTTCTCTTCCTGGCCTACACCGGGGTCCGCTTCGGCGAGATGGCCGCACTCAAGGTGAAGCGGCTCGACCTGACGCGGCGTCGTGCCGTCATTGCCGAGTCGGTAACACCCGTCCAAGGCCAAGGCCTCGTCTGGGGCACTCCGAAGTCCCACCAGCACCGTGAGGTTGCGATCCCGAGCTTTCTGATCGCCAACCTCGCCGCCCATGTGGCCGGCAAGGAGCCGGACGACCTGGTCTTCGGCGGCATCCGCAACGGCCAACCACTGCGAGTCTCCACGTTCCGGTCGGCCTTCAGCGCAGCCGCGGCCGCGATCGGTATTCCCGGGCTGCACCCGCACGAGCTTCGCCACACCGCAGCGAGTCTCGCGATCGCGAGCGGCGCCGACGTGAAGGTGGTCCAGAAGATGCTCGGCCACGCATCGGCCACGATGACACTCGACACGTACGGGCATCTTTTCGAGGACCGCCTCGACGAGGTGGCCGCGGCGATGGACGCGGCCCGCACCGTAGAGCGCGCCAAGCGCGACGAGGCCGACTCCGCTGCCAAGGCACTTTCTGCTGTTGCCAATCTGTTGCCAATTGCCTCAGAGCCTCGAGACGGCGAAGGCCTCCTGACCCGCGTTTCCGCAGTTCAGGAGACCTTGCACCATCGTAGCCCCGACGGGATTCGAACCCGCGCTACCGCCTTGAGAGGGCGGCGTGCTAGGCCACTACACAACGGGGCCGTGGCCAACGAGACTCTAGCGAAACCGTGCCGACGTCTCACCGCTGGGGTACTCGTTCGCTGGGGTACTAGGACTCGAACCTAGACTAACTGGACCAGAACCAGTCGGGCTGCCAATTACCCCATACCCCATGGGTGGTTCGGCGGGAGCGCCGACGCCCGACGATACCGGACCGGCCGAGCAGCAACCAAGGCGGCCGTCGTGGCTCAGCCGATGCCCAGGTCGATGTCAACCACGGCCACATCCGTCGGCACGTACTTGACGAGCGCGCAGTTCGTACGAACCTTCTCGCCCGGATCGTCATCGCCGCCCGACGGCGCGGTGCGCCACAGCTCGTTCGCCCTGAAGTAGTGCTCGCCGCAACGGTAGAACACCTCGTTGCGTGCCTCGACCCGGTACGCATGTTCCGGGTGAGCGACAGGCGTGGTGTCCGGGTCGCAAGCCTCCGCATCCGGGCGACGTCGGGCCGCAGAGCCGCTGGCTCCGTGCTGACCATCGGCGACCACCTATGCCCGGATGATTCAACGAGCCTACTCGGCCACAGCAGCCAGCCTTCGCAGGCACCTTTCCCGACCGAGCAGCTCCATCGACTCGAAGAGCGGTGGCGAGATCCGCCGCCCGGTGATCGCGACCCGTACCGGCCCGAATGCGTTGCGGGGCTTCAACCCCAGACCGTCCACGAGGGCGGCACGCAGCGAGGCTTCGATCCGCGCGGTCGTCCACGCGTCGAGGACACACACCGCGTCGTACGCCGCTGCAACCACCCTGCTGGCCTCGTTGCCGAGCATCTTCTCGCGGTCCGTCGGGTCGATCCGGAATGCCTCCTCGGACACGAACAAGAAGCCGAGCATCTCAACGGCCTCACCGAGCACCTGCATCCGCTCCTGTACCAGTGGCGCGGCCTCGAGCAGGACGGCTCTCTGCTCGGGCGTCACGTCCCCGAAAAGGCCGGCCGCCTGAAGGTACGGCACCATCCGGTCGGCGAGATCGTCGGCTGCGAGGCTCCGAAGCCAGATCGCGTTGATCGCCTCGCACTTCTTGAGGTCGAACTGCGCGGCAGTCGCGTTGACCCGGGAGATGTCGAACGCCTCGGCCATCTCCTGCATCGAGAAGATCTCCCGGTCACCGCCGATCGACCAGCCGAGCAGCGCGAGATAGTTCAGGAAGCCCTCGGGAAGGAACCCGCGTTCCTGGTACGTCGCGAGGCCGCCGCCAGGGTCGCGCTTCGACAACTTCTTGTTACCGGGACCCATCACGAACGGCAGATGGCCGAACTGCGGAACCCGTTCACTCAGTCCCAGGTCGACCAGGGCCTCGTGCAACGGGACCTGTCGCGGCGTGGAGCTGAGCAGGTCTTCGCCACGCAGCACATGGCTGATCTGCATCGTCGCGTCGTCGACCGGGTTGGTCAGCGTATAGAGCGGGTGCCCATTGCCACGTACCAGCACATAGTCGGGCACGTTGTCGGCCTCGAACGCGATGTCACCTCGAACCAGGTCGGTGAACGTGACCGTCCGGTCGGGCATCCGGAAACGGAGGACCGGTCGACGTCCCTCCTGCTCGTACGCCGTGACCTGCCCGCGCGTGAGCGTCCGACAGTGGCCGTCATAGCCGCTCGGCCGCCCCGCGGTTCGTGCGGCCTGGCGACGTTCCTCGAGCTCCTGCTGGGAGCAGTAGCAGTAGTACGCGCGCCGCGCCTCGAGCAGCGACGCAGCGACGTCGGCGTACAGCTCGAGCCGCTGCGACTGCCGATACGGGCCGAACTCCCCACCGACCTCCGGTCCTTCGTCCCAGTCGAGCCGCAGCCAGCGCAGCGACGCGAGCAGGTTGTCGTAGGACTCCTCGGTGTCGCGGCTCATGTCGGTGTCCTCCACGCGGAAGACGAACGCCCCTGCGTGGTGACGGGCGAACGCCCAGTTGAACAAACATGTCCGTACGCCGCCGACATGCAGGTTGCCCGTCGGAGACGGGCAGAACCGCACCCGCACTCCGTCGAGGTGCTCATCCACGTGCGACCACCGGGTTCGTCAGCGTCCCGATCCCCTCCACCGTCACCGAGACGCGGTCGCCAACCTGCATCGGGCCCACGCCCGCAGGCGTTCCGGTGAGAACCACGTCACCCGGCAGCAACGTCATGAAGGACGTAACGTAGACGATGATCGACGAGACGTCATAGGTCAGGTTGCTGGTCCGGTCCGACTGTTTGAGGTCACCGTTGAGCCGGGTGGACACCTCGACGTCGGCGGTGTCGAACTCGGTCTCGATCCACGGCCCGAGCGGGCAGAACGAGTCGAAGCCCTTCGCCCGCGCCCATTGCCCGTCCCTGGCCTGAAGGTCACGTGCGGTGACGTCGTTGGCGACGGTGTAGCCGTAGATCACGTCGTCAGTGCGCGCCGCCGGTACGTCGCGGCAGATCCGTCCGATCACGACCGCCAGTTCGCCCTCGAACTCGATGCGCTCACTTTGCGACGGGTAGACGATCGGGTCGCCAGGCCCGATCACCGACGTGTTGGGCTTGAGGAAGACCAGCGGCTCCGGCGGCACCTCCCCTCCCATCTCGGCGGCATGGGACGGGTAGTTCTTGCCGACGCAGACCACCTTGCTCCGCGGAATCACCGGAGCAAGCAGGCGAACGCTTTCGAGGTCGACGGGCTCACCGGCGGGCTCGACCCCGGTGTACAGCGGGTCGCCGACGATCGGGGCGATCACGTCACGACCCTCCCGCTGTGTGACCACTCCGTACGACGGGTCGTCTGCCGCCGCGTACCTCGCTATCCGCACGTCGCGAGAGCCTACCGGGCTCGCCGGGACCAGCGGCTCAGGAGATCAGGTCACGAATGGCAAGCACCGTCCGCCAGTTGCGTGCGGTGCCTTCGGAGTCGAGCCGTCGAGCGAGCAGGGCAGGGGTCAACTTGGACCCGTGCACGTTCTTCGCGTATGAGATGTAGGCCTCGCGGCCCGTGACGACGATCTCGTCACCGCCCCAGTCGCCATCTTGCAGCGCGTCGACTGCTGCCGGGTCGGGCTTCTCGGTCATGAAGCTCACCGCGGTCAACGTCGGCTCCTGCACGCTTCGATCGCCGAACGGGTTGGCGTCGATGACGTGCTGCCACTGCCGTGGTGTACGAGCGATGACCGGGACATCGATTCCGAACTCGTCGGCGACGACGTCATGCACGGCCACGATCACCCGCCCCTCGCTACGGTGCTTGGAGTTCGCCACGAGATTTCCTGACTGCACATACGTCCGGACGTCGGAGAACCCATTCTTCGCGAGGGCTGCGCGTAGCGCCGGCATGTTCACCTTGTTGTGGTTGCCGAGGTTGATCGCACGGAGCATCGAGATCCATTGCGCCATCACGGACTACCCGTGCTTGCGGCCATGGCTCAACGTCCCTCGGCCCGATGGAGACCGAAGTTCACACTGTCGATCAGCGCTTCCCAGCTGGCCTCGACGATGTTGGACCCGACACCGACCGTTGTCCATGCCTCGTGGTCATCGGCGGTCTCGATCAGGACGCGGGTCACCGCGTCCGTGCCATGACCCTGGTCGAGTATTCGAACCTTGTAGTCGATCAGGTCGAACCTGAAAACAGCCGGGTGCGCCTGTCCGATCGCTGACCGGAGGGCGAAGTCGAGTGCGTTGACGGGCCCGTTTCCCTCGCCCGTGACGACGATCCGTTCACCACCTGCGCGCAGCTTCACGGTTGCCTCCGAGACCGCCTCACGACCCGGCCTCGACTCGGTGATCACCCGCCAGGACTCGATCTCGAAGTACGACGGCCGGACCCCCTCGACCTCCTCGATCAGCAACAGCTCGAAGCTGGCATCGGCCGCCTCGAACGTGTAACCACGCGCCTCGAGCCGCTTGACCCGATCGGCCACCCGCCCGACGATCTCGCCAGCGAGGTCAAACCCCAGCTCGCGGCCCTTGAGCTCGATGCTCGCCCGGCCCGCCATCTCCGAGACCAGCAGGCGCATGTCGTTGCCGACCTCGATCGGATCGGCATGCTGGTACAGGTTGGGGTCGACCTTGATTGCGCTCGCGTGTAGGCCGGCCTTGTGCGCGAACGCCGAGACGCCCACGTAGGGCTGCCGCGCGTACGGGGAGATGTTCGTCACCTCGGCGATCGCATGCGCGATCCGGGTCGCCTCCTGAAGCCGTCCGCGTGGTATGACCGGGCGGCCGAGCTTGAGCTCGAGGTTGGCGACGACGGTCACGAGATCGGCGTTACCCGTTCGCTCGCCGTACCCGTTGAGGGTCCCCTGGATGTGGCTGGCACCTGCGGCGACCGCCGCCAGGCTGTTTGCCACCGCACAGCCGGTGTCGTTGTGGCAGTGGATCCCCGTCCTGATGCCGAGTTCCTCGACCACCCGACCGACCACGTCCGTGACCTCGCTCGGCAGCATCCCACCGTTCGTGTCACACAGGGCGACCAGGTCCGCGCCGGCTTCCGTTGCCGCCCGAAGTACCTCTAGTGCGTACGAAGGGTTCGACCGGTACCCGTCGAAGAAGTGCTCGGCGTCGACGAAGACGCGCCGGCCTT
This sequence comes from Propionibacteriales bacterium, assembly GCA_038253325.1. Classification (GTDB taxonomy): domain Bacteria; phylum Actinomycetota; class Actinomycetes; order Propionibacteriales; family Nocardioidaceae; genus JBBSHE01. The sequence goes on along the minus strand of JBBSHE010000056.1, from coordinate 10,140 downwards.
CGGCCGTGAGATGCGCGACCGTGTCTCGGACCATTGCGAGGTTCTCGGAGAGCGTCGTGCGGAGAGCTTTCAGGACGTGCTGGTCGTGTGCCTTCGCGACCAGCGTGACCACGGTTGCTCCCGACTCCCGAAGCGCGGCGACCTGCCGGTCGTCAGCCGCCACCGCACCGGCGCGGCGGGTCGATCCGAACGCCGCCAGCTGCGCATGGCGCAGGATCAGCTCGTCGCGCGCCCGCGCGAACAGCTCCGTGTCCTTCGGTACGGCGCCGGGCCAGCCAGCCTCGATGAAACCGACACCCAGCTCGTCGAGATGGCGCGCAATCGTCAACTTGTCGTCGACCGAGAGACTGAGACCCTCCTGCTGGGCTCCGTCACGCAGCGTGGTGTCGTAGACGTGGAACGCGTCCGGAGCGGACAGCTCCTGCTGGCTCATGTCGAGGTCGGACGTCAGGCCGGCGTTCCGGTGTGCAGACCCGGGAGCAGGCCGAGCATGCGGTCCTGGTCGTCGGTCCAGAAGTCCAGGAACTGTTGGCGTGGCAGCGGTCGGGAGATCAGGAAGCCTTGCATCTGCTGACAGCCCATCTGCACCAGGATCCTGCGCTGCATGTCGGTCTCGACCCCTTCTGCGACCGTGTCGATCCCGAGGGCATTGGACATCCGGACCACGGCCCGAGCGATCTCGGTGTCGACGGGGTCGCTGCCGAGGCCGCTGATGAATGACTGGTCGAGCTTGACCACCTCGATCGGGAAACGCTTCAGGTACGACAACGACGAGTACCCGGTTCCGAAGTCGTCGATCGCCACCCGCACCCCTAGCTTGTGGAGCAGATCGAGGGTCTCCGTCGTTGCTTCCGTGTCCCGCATCAGAGCGGTCTCCGTGATCTCCACGCACAGCTGGGAGGCGGGGAGACCCGTACGCGCGAGGGTGTCCGACACGTGCTCGGGAAGCCGGTGCTGCGCGAGCTGGAGGGCGGACAGGTTGACCGACACGGTGAGCGGCCGCCGGTTCGGGTGCATCAACGTCCACTCGCGCACCGTTCGGCAGGACTCCTCGAGAACCCAGCGGTCCATCGGCACGATCAAGCCGGTTTCCTCGGCGAGCGGGACGAACTCCTGCGGTGCCAACGTCCCGTGTTCGGGTGACTTCCACCGGACCAGCGCCTCGATGCCGAGGATCTCGGCACGTTCGGTCGTGACGATCGGCTGGAAGTACAGCTCGAGCTCGTCCTGGTCGAGTCCCTGCCGCAGGCTCACCTCGAGGTCGAGACGGGCCCGGGAGCGTTCGACCTCGTCGTCGGTCGACACGAAGTAACAGTTGCGCCCCGCTGCCTTTGCGGCGTACGCGGCCGCGTCCACGGCAGCCAATGCCTCGTCGCGACCCTGACCCGCCCGAATCAGTCCCACGCCGATCGATGCGCTCATGAAGATGTGGTGCGAGTCGATGTCGAACGGCTCCTCCAAGAGGTCGAGCAGGTTCTGGGCGACGCTGGTGAGACGGCCGACGTCGTTGGCGTCCTCGACAAGGACGATGAACTCGTCGCCGGACAGCCGCGCGACCGAGTCCGCGATGGTGAGGCCACTCTTGAGACGACCCGCGATCTGGATCAACAGCTTGTCACCGATCAGGTGGCCGTAGGAGTCGTTGACGACCTTGAAGCGGTCCAGGTCCAAGAACAGCAAGCCATGCTGCTGGTCGGTGCCGACCGAACGTGCGATCGCCTGGTCGAGCCGGTCGAGCAGGAGGCGCCGGTTCGGAAGGCCGGTGAGCTCGTCGTGCAGGGCCCGACGGGCGAGCTCGTCTTGGAACGCTCGTCGCTCCGTCACGTCGCGGAGGACGAGAACAGCTCCGACGTGGGCGTCCTCGGCGCGCAACGGCGTGATGCTGTACGCGACGTCCGTGGTCTCACCGTGCGCAGTCCGGAGCGTCGCGTCGGCGTCTCGAGCGACGTATTCACGGGCGACCATCTTTTCCAGGTCGACCCGGCGCCGGCCGTTTCGCAGCACCAGCGCGTCTTGCACGGGCGTGCCGAGCACACCCGTATCGTCGGTGGTGCCGAGCAGCTGAAGGGCTGCCGGATTCGCGAACGTGATATCGCCTGTCAGGTCGAGCGCGATCACGCCTTCGGTCTGTGAGTCGGTGATCGTCTTGAGCTGTGCCATCGCCTCGGTCGACCGGAGCACGTCCCCGGCGACCCCGGCGAGCGTCACCAGAGTGACGCGCTCCTCATCGGTCCACGCACCGAGACCACGGCGAGCAGTGACTCTTAGCATCTCACTCGAACGCAGGGGTGCACTCATCGAGCCAGTCGCGTCCACAGCGTCGCCAGAGACTACCTCGGCCGATCCAGCCCCCAGCAGATCGCGGGTCGCGGACAACAGGTCAACACGAACGTCTGCGGGGTTGCGGCGGTTCCGCAATGACGCGATCGTCGACTGGAGGCGCTCGGCGTTACGACGGGCCGTAAGCTCCTTGAACGTCAAGGCGTAGGCGCGGTGCACGAAGAACAACACGCCTAGCATCAGGATGGCTGCGACCGGATAGGCGCCGACCGTTATAGCCGCGACTCCGCCGAGCGTGACGGCACCCGTCCACGGGCCGACCCGACGCAACATCTCGGCCAGCATTGCGCGGTACGAGACGCCGCTGGCGAACGAGACCATCGCCCGGACGAACAGGGCCGTCGTGGCGGCAACCAGAAGGGCGCCGAGCATACCGACGAGTGCGTCGGCGAACGTCGGCCGGCTCGTGGTGCGGACGCCGAACACGGCGAGGACGGCGTACCCGACGGAAACCGCAAAGACTTGTTGCCCCAGATTGAAGACGTTCTGGACCCACGCTCGTCTGGACGAGATCGCCCCAGCGACCGACGCCACACACGTGATGGCGATGCCCTGCCGGGGCTCTACCATCAGCAACATCGGGACGATGAGAACCTCGTCGAGGTTGATGCTCTCGACGTTTGAGCTGATGGTCAGCGTGCGCTGTGGCCGAACGTGGAACGAGACGAGCAGCGCACCGACGACAATGGCGTACCAGCCGTTGGACCCAGGGTTCCACTGGGCGCTGCTAATGAGGAAAGCGGCAACGGATCCTAGGCCAAGCACACCAAACGAGACGGCAGTCAGTTGACTTGGGGTCGCCTGCCTGCCGTCCGTCACAGAACGAATGGTACTTGCCCGGCGCTGGTCAGCGCCGCAACATCATCTCAGGCGAGGGCGTGCGCAGCGGCACCGAGCGCCGACGCGTGGGTGGCCTTACCCCAGTTCGCGGTCTTACCCCAGTTCGCGGTCTTACCCCAGTTCGCGGTCTTACCCCAGTTCGCGGTCTTACCCCAGTTCGCGGTCTTACCCCAGTTCGCGGTGTGACCCCAGTTGGCGGTCTTACCCCAGTTCGCGGTGTGACCCCAGTTCGCGGTGTGACCCCAGTTGGCGGTCTTACCCCAGTTCGCGGTATGACCCCAGTTGGCCGTGCTGCTCGGCGCCGAGCTTCCCCAGGCTTCGGTGCTCAGACCGACGCTGAGGACCAGGGACGCGACGCCAACGGAGAGGCCTCTGGCAACGCGAATAGCAGTCGTGGAGGACATAGGGGATTCCTATTCGTGTCGATGTCGTGCGTCCGGTGAAACGCACGCCCTCAGTATGGCGCAGATCGCACCCAAAATGCTCACTGTGAGCCACTCTTTTTTGCCGCGCAACCCTTTTGGGTAGATTTCTCCCGCCCGGTTATGACGCGGAGTAGCCGAGACTCGTGTTAATGGTGGTGTTTCTGTGGCGCTGCGCGATCACGGCAGCCGCTGGGCAAGGCCGTCGGGCAGGGCATCCAGCAACCCGGGCCGCCACGGTGGACCGGGCAGCGGCGCGTACCAGGCCCCAAGCGTCTCCCGGATGGCCAGCACTGACACCCCCATGAGCATGAGGATCGCGAGCGTTGAAACCCACCGGCTCCGTGTGCAGACCAGGGCCGAACACAACTGCGTTCCGGCCTTTCGCGCATCGCCAGCTCCCGGACCGAACCACGCGAAGCAGGCGGTCACGGCGCCGCCCACGAGAAGATCCCAGGCAAACGTCCACGGAGGCGTCAACAGCACCAAGGTGACCACCACGACAGATCCGAGCAGCAGACCGAACAAGACGGTCGCCAGCGTGGCGGGCAGCGTGAGTCCTAGGTGGGCGGGCGTCGCCAACGCCGCCACGACCTGGTCGCTTCGACGGCGGCCGTGCTTGCGTCGGCGGTTTGCGACAAACTCGGATCGCACCGTCGCCATCGACAACAGCCAGATAAGAACGGTCAACATGCCGATGGCGACCACCGGCGACGTTGTCGCGACACCCGCTGCGACGGTCACCGCCCCGAGACCCATCACGACCGCCCGAGCGCGATACGCGCGAGCCATCTCGGATGCAGGCGCGTGGCGCACAGGATCGTCGGTGACGCTGAGGATCGTTGGTACGGTCGGCACTGGATGCTGTCCGCTGAGGTGTTGGACGAGCTGATCCTCCGTCGGGCGATCGGACGGATCGGGCCGCAACGACCAGGCGATGTAGGAGCAGAGAGTCGGGGGAAGCCGGGCGAGGTCATGCTCGCCTCGACGGGCCCGGTCCATCACGGCGGCAGCCGGACCCGAGCCGTACGGCCCCGTGCCGGTCGCCGCATAGACGACCGTGGCCGCCCAGGAATGAACGTCGGCTGCGGGCGTCGGCTCACGTCCGTAGAGAATCTCCGGAGCTAGGTATCCGGGCGTGCCGAGAAGCCATCCGCTCATCGTCAGCCGCGAGTCGTCGGCAAGCTGTGCGAGACCGAAATCGATCAGGACGGGACGCCCGTTCTCGACGAGGACGTTGGCCGGCTTGATATCGCGGTGCAAGACATCGGCGGCATGGACGGCAGCGAGTGCGGACGCCAACCCGAGCGCGAACTCGACCAGAGCGGGACCAGCCAGCGGGCCGCGTTCCTTCACCCAGTCGTGCAGCGACGGACCTGCGACGTATCGGGTCACGACGTACGGAGTGTCGCCCCAAGGGTCAGCGTCGTAGACCTCGGCGACGCGCGGCGACCGGACGCGGCGCAGCGACGTGACCTCCCGGGCAAGCCGCTGGCGGCTCTCGTCGTCCCCGACCACATACGGTCGCAACAGCTTGAGCGCGACGTCGTGTCCGTCGGGTCCACGCGCCAGGTAGACAACGCCCATGCCGCCTTCGCCGATGCGGCCGAGCAGGCGATAGTCACCGACCGTCAACCCGGTCACGGACGTGGTCATGGGTTCAACCGACCCGGTGCAGCCAGCCGTTCGGGTCGGGCGCCCGACCGTACTGGATGTCGAGCAACGCCGCCCGGAGCCGTCGCGTCACAGAGCCGGCCCCTGTGTCCGAGGCGACCGCGCCGCCACGCCACTTGAGCTCCCCGACCGGTGTGATCAACGCCGCGGTGCCGCACGCAAAAACCTCCGCGACGTCTCCGGAGGCCATACCGGCTCGGACCTCGTGGATCGAGACCCGGCGCTCGTCGACCTTGTGACCCTGATCCTGAGCGAGCTCGATCAACGAGCTGCGGGTGACGCCATCGAGGATCGAGTCGTTGAGCTCTGGTGTGACAAGCGTGCCGTCGGCGTACACCAAGAAGATGTTCATGCCCCCGAACTCCTCGAGGTACGTGTGCTCGGTCGGATCGAGGAAGAGCACCTGCTCGCACCCGTTGTCGGCTGCCTCGCGCTGTGCCACCAGGCTCGCCGCATAGTTGCCGCCACACTTCGCCGCGCCGGTACCACCTCGCGCCGCCCGCGCGTATTCCTCACTGAGCCAGATCGAAACCGGCTCGACGCCACCCGAGAAGTAAGGGCCCGCCGGTGACGCGATGACCGCGTATGTCACGTGGCGCGCGGGCCGGACGCCGAGGAACGCCTCCGACGCGAACATGAAGGGCCGCAGGTAGACACTCCTCTCGCCATCGCCGGCCGGCACCCAGTCCTGGTCGACGGCCACCAGTGCCTGGAGCGACGCGATGAACATCTCGACCGGAAGTTCCGGCAACGCGAGTCGCGCCGCGGACCGCTGGAATCGGACAGCGTTCACCTCTGGCCGGAACATCCAGATCGAGTCGTCCGAGTGGCGGTAGGCCTTAAGCCCTTCAAAGATCTCCTGCGCGTAGTGGAGGACAGCAGTTGCGGGGTCCATCGTGAAGGGACCATACGGCTGGATCCGCTGGTCGTACCAGCTCCCGTCAGGTGCCCACTCGGCGCGGAACATGTGGTCGGTGAAATACCGGCCGAAACCGGGATCGGCAAGGATCTGGGCGCGCCGTTCGGGCGGCGTCGGGGCGGCGGTACGCGTCACCCGGATCGATGTCGATCGGCTCATGGGATCACGCTATCTCAGCGCCGCAACAGAGTCTGGTCGCAACCGTCGCGATCCTCATGACACGCGGCGGGCGATCGCGTCGCCGCGCTCCTCGGTACGGCGCGGCGTCGTGCCGAACTCGGCGAGGTCGGCCAGCACCGCCTGGTCGACCCGCGCGGCCGCCGTCGTGAGGCCGAGGTGGTCCAACAGCAGCACGGTGCTGAGGAGCGCAGCCGTGGGGTCAGCCTTTCCGGTCCCGGCGATGTCGGGCGCCGACCCGTGCACCGGCTCGAACATGCTCGGTGTGGTTCTCGCCGGGTTGATGTTGGCGCTGGCTGCCAGTCCGATACCGCCCGTGACGGCGGCGGCAAGGTCGGTGATGATGTCGCCGAACAGGTTGTCGGTGACGATCACGTCGAAGCGTTCCGGCTTGGTCGCGATCATGATCGTCGCCGCGTCGACGTGCAGGTAGTCGACGGCGACGTCGGGATACTCGCGCGACACGTCGTCGACGACCCGCGCCCAGAGCGAGCCGGCATGCACGAGCACGTTCGTCTTGTGTACCCAGGTCAGCGCATGACGTGGACGCGCGTCAGCCCGTTGGAACGCGTCGCGTACGACCCGCTCCACGCCGAACGCCGTGTTCACGCTGACCTCGGTGGCAACCTCGGCGGTCGTGCCCGCGTACACCCGACCACCGTTGCCGACGTATGGTCCCTCGGTACCTTCACGCACGACGACGAAGTCCACCTTGCCAGCACCTGCCAGCGGCGTCGGCACGCCGTCGAATGTCCGGGCGGGACGCAGGTTGACGAAGTGGTCCAGCTCGAAACGGAGTCGCAGCAGAAGCCCCCGCTCCAGGAGCCCCGGTGGCATGGACGTGTCGTTGGGTCGGCCCCCGACCGCACCGAGCAGGATCGCATCATGCTCCCGAAGCTCGTCGACCACGGAGTCGGGCAACACCTCGCCGGTCGCCTTCCAGCGCTCCGCCCCGAGATCGTAGTCGGTGCGCTCGAGGCGGACACCCTGATGCGCCAAGACGACGTCGAGAACCTTGACGGCCTCGGCCGTCACTTCCGGACCGATGCCGTCGCCTCCGATCACGGCCAGCCTGATCGCCTCATCCATGAGGCGACCCTAGTTCGGTGTGCCAGACTCGGGCTGCATGAGTGCGCCACCTGAGCTGCCGCCGATCGTCTCGCGGGCACTCGACCTGTCTCGCCGCCGTGGGTTCGTCTCGTCGAGCCGGCTCGAGACCGGGCGCCTGCTCGCCGCGCTGGCGGCGAGCCGGACCGGTGTCCTCGGCGAGTGCGGTACCGGATGCGGCGTGGGAGCGGCGTGGCTTGCCACAGGTGCGGTCCCGGGCACCCAGATCGTGACGGCGGAGCTCGACCCCGACCTGGCCGAGGCGGTCACCGAGCTGTTCGCCGACAACGGCAACGTCGAGGTGCTGGCCGGAGACTGGACGGCGTTGCGCGACCACGGGCCGTTCTCCTTGTTGTTCTTGGATGTCCGCGACGCGAAGGCGTCCGGCCCGGATGTCGTGGCGGAGCTGCTGGTCCCTGGCGGGATCGCCGTTCTGGACGACTTCACGCCGTGCTTCGGGTGGCCGCCCGTGTTCGACGGACGCGTCGACACGATCCGCGAGCAATGGCTCCTCGACGACCGCTTCACCACCGTCGACCTGATGGTTGCATCCGACGCCGCCGTTCTGGTCGCCACGCACCGCTGAGTCGGCTCAGGCGTGGGTGTCACGGCTGATGACCCGGGTGCGGGAGGCGCTCAACGAAGCCAGCGGGTGAACCGCGTGATGATCCGCTCGGCGGCTTTCTGCACCCCCGTCCCGTAGTGGCCGGCGAGCGCCTGGTCGAGGATCTTGCGGCCCAGAGCCGGCCGCTCGGCCGGATCCTTGTGTCGCAGCGCCCGGAGGACATGACGCAGGTTGGCGGGTAAGTGGCGCCATACCTCGTGGCGGTGGGCGATCAGCGCCTTCGCTCGCCGCTGGGTGCACGACCCGTAGTCCCCGGCAAGCACCCGTCGCTCGACTGGCAGCCCGGATGGGCGTCACCATGGCTGCATCAACTGCGCCGGAAGGCGGCGCCTGTTTCAGCGCGACGCTGCCGCGCTGCGGTTGAGACGGCGTCGGCTGATCAGGGCTCGAGGTCGATCACCCGCACCGACGTTGCGGACATCGCGTCGCGCACGTTCTCGGCGACCGCGGGCGAGACAGCCGAGTCGACAGCCAGCGTGACGAGGGCGTGGCCGCCCTTTCGCTGACGGCTCACCTGCATGCTGGCGATGTTGATCTCGGCGTCACCGAGCACCCGCCCGACGGCACCGACCATCCCGGGCCGGTCCTCGTACGTGACGAACAGCAGGTGCTCGGTGGGCTCGATCTCGACGTCGAACCCGTCGACCTCGACCAGGCGCTCGCGTTGGGCGATCCCGAACAGCGTCCCCGAGACCGATACCTGGGTGCCGTCGGCGATGGCGCCGCGCAGGGTCAGCAGGTTGCGGTGGTCGAGGCTCTCGGCGTCGGTGATCAACCGGACCGCGAGTCCCCGCTCGGAGGCAAGGAGCGGCGCGTTGACGTACGAGACCTGTTCCTCGACCACGTCGGTGAAGACACCCTTGAGCGCGGCCAGCTCGAGCACCTTGACGTCGTACTGGGTGATCTCCCCGCGGACCTCGACGTCGAGCTGCTGGGCGATGCCTCCGGCGAGTGCCGTGAAGATCCGTCCGAGCTTCTCGGCGAGCGGGATTCCCGGGCGCACGTCCTCGGCGATCTGGCCGCCCTGCACGTTGACGGCGTCCGGAACGAGGTCGCCCGAGAGCGCGAGCCGGACCGACCTGGCGACGGACACCCCCGCGTTCTCCTGCGCCTCGACCGTCGACGCGCCGAGATGCGGGGTCGCGACGACGTTCTCGAGCTCGAAGAGCGGCGAGTCCGTGCACGGTTCGACCGTGAAGACGTCGAGCCCGGCAGCCGCAAGGCGACCCTCCTCGAGCGCCGCGAACAACGCAGTCTCGTCGACGATGCCACCCCTGGCGGCGTTGACGATGATCGCCGACGGCTTCATCTTGGAGAGCTGCTCCGTACCGAGGAGACCAGCGGTCTCCGGCGTCTTGGGCAGGTGGACGGAGACGAAGTCGCTTTCGGTCAGCAGCTGGTCGAGACTCACCAGACGCACACCGACCTGGGCGGCTCGACCGGCCTGGACGTACGGGTCGTACGCGAGGATGACCATCCCGAACGCGCTCAACCGCTGCGCCACAAGGACCCCGATCTTGCCGAGCCCGACGATGCCGAGAGTCTTGCCGTCCAGCTCCGTGCCGGAGTACTTGCTGCGTTTCCACTCACCGTTCTTGAGCGAGGCGCTGGCCGGCGCGATGTTGCGGGCGGCGGCCAGCAGCAGGCCGACAGCGAGCTCCGCGGCACTGACGATGTTCGAGGTAGGGGCGTTGACGACCATCACACCGAACTGGGTCGCCTGTTGGACGTCGATGTTGTCCAGCCCGACGCCCGCCCGGGCGATCACCCGTAGCCGCTTCGCGGCCGCGAGTGCCTCCGCGTCCACCTTGGTAGCGCTTCGTACCAGGATCGCCTCGGCATCTACGATCGCCGACATCAGCTCCGACCGGTCGGTCCCGTTGCAGTACCGGATCTCGAAGTCGAGGCCGAGCGCCTCGACCGTCGCCGGGCTGAGCTCCTCGGCGATGAGTACGACGGGTTTCGTCACAGAGTTTCCCTCCAGGTCGTGAACGCACAAGACGTGACGCACGACGCTGTGCCCAAACAGTGTGCCC
>JBBSHE010000055.1:0-16430 GCA_038253325.1 Propionibacteriales bacterium | reverse complement strand
TCTTGGCCGGCGCTGTCTTCTTCGCCGCAGCCTTCTTGGCCGGCGCTGTCTTCTTCGCCGCAGCCTTCTTGGCCGGCGCTGTCTTCTTCGCCGCAGCCTTCTTGGCCGGCGCTGTCTTCTTCGCCGGAGCCACTGCCTGCGCCGGGACCTTCTTCGCCGGGGCTTTCTTGACCGGAGCCTTCTTGGCCACCTTGTCGTCTGGCGGGGTCGCCGAGGCCTTCTTGGCCGGAGCTTTCCTGGCCGGGGCTTTCTTGGCCGCTGCCTTCCCGGCAGCGGTCCGTGAGGCAGGCATAGCGGCCTTTCTGATCAGCGACCGTCGCAGACGTGCGGCTGAGGATATGCCGCCGCCGTTCTGCATTCAATGACCGCCACGCGCGCGGGCTCGGCGCTCGCCGACATCACGCGCGGACGGTGACGGCACGAGTTGCCGGCGGCGTCAACGGGCATCGATCAAATCGCCTGGCCCGCGCTGGTGGGTACCGCCTACACTTGTGCGCGCTGCACGACGTCGATGAGGCCATCACCTCGGAGTTGCCGGAAGAACGGCCCCCGTACGGGCTCACTAGAACCGGCGGCAGCGACCAATGAGTGGGCCGGACCGTTCGAGGCGAGCTGGACCGGCCAAGGAGGGTGGTACCGCGGAGTCGGCCAGATGGCCGGTTCGTCCCTTCGTCGCCAGGTGCGGAGACGCCGCGCCTCGTGTCGAGGGAGCATGATGACCAGCCGCTACCAGCCCGTACCCGCACAGGTTGACCTCCCGGACCTCGATCGTGCGGTTCTGCGGTTCTGGGAGGACGGCAAGGTCTTCGCCTCGTCGGTCGAGCGCAATGCGGGGGGTCCCCGCTGGACGTTCTACGAAGGTCCCCCGACCGCCAACGGACACCCCGGCGTGCACCATGTCGAGGCCCGGGTATTCAAGGACCTGTTCCCGCGGTTCAAGACGATGCAGGGCTTCTATGTCGAGCGCAAGGCGGGCTGGGACTGCCAGGGTCTTCACGTCGAGGTCGGAGTCGAGAACGAACTCGGTCTGTCCGGTCACCAGCAGATCGAGGACTACGGCATCGCCGCGTTCAACGCGAAGTGCCGAGAGTCCGTGGCCCGTCACGTCGACGAGTTCGAGGAGCTCACGGAGCGAATGGGCTACTGGGTCGACCTCGACGCCGCGTACCGGACGATGGACCCCTCGTACATCGAGAGCGTCTGGTGGTCGTTGAAGCAGATTCACGACCAAGGGCTGCTTGTCGAGGACTACCGGATCACGCCGTACTGTCCTCGCTGCGGGACGGGTCTGTCGGACCACGAGCTCGGCCAGCCCGATGCGTACGAGACCGTGGTCGACCCGTCGGTGTTCGTGCGTCTTCCGCTGACCTCCGGCCCCCTGTCCGGTCGGGCGTCGTTGCTGGTGTGGACCACGACGCCGTGGACGTTGGTGTCCAACACGGCGGTCGCCGTGAACCCCGACGTCGCATACGTCGCCGCGACCGACGGAACCGAGACGCTGGTGGTGGCCGCGCCGCTGCTCGGCTCGCTCGGGGACGGCTGGCAGGTCCTGGACACGTTCCGCGGCACCGAGATGGAGCGGTGGGCCTACCAACCGCCGTTCGACCTGGTCGAGTTCCCGGTAGACGTGGCCGCCCACTTCGTCGTCCTCGCGGACTATGTCACCACCGCGGACGGTACTGGCCTGGTGCACCAGTCGCCCGCCTTCGGAGCAGACGACATGACCGTGGCCCGACGGTACGGGTTGCCGGTCGTCAACCCGGTCGAGCTCGACGGGACGTTCGCCGCCGACGTCCCGCTCGTCGGCGGCGAGTTCTTCAAGCACGCCGATCGGCTGCTGGTAGCGGACCTCGACGCCCGGGGACGGTTGTTCCGCCATGTCGCCTACGAGCACTCGTACCCGCACTGTTGGCGCTGCCATACGCCCGTCTTGTACTACGCACTCCCGAGCTGGTACATCCGAACCACCGCGATCAAGGAGCGGCTGCTGGAGCAGAACGACCGGACGAACTGGGTCCCGGACTCCGTGAAGTGGGGACGATACGGCGACTGGCTGCGCAACAACGTCGACTGGGCCCTGTCGCGTACCCGGTACTGGGGTACGCCGCTGCCGATCTGGCGCTGCGCCGACGACCACCAGGTCTGCGTCGGATCACTGTCCGAGCTCGGGGACCGAGCGGGGCGCCCGCTCGACGACTTGGATCCACACCGGCCGTTCGTCGACGACATCACGTTCGAGTGCACAACCTGCGGCGGGGAGGCGCGTCGGGTCCCGGAGGTCATCGATGCGTGGTACGACTCCGGCTCGATGCCGTTCGCACAATGGGGCTACCCGTGGGTGCCGGGCTCCGAGGAAACGTTCGACGCCGCCTTTCCGGCGCAGTACATCTGCGAGGCGATCGACCAGACCCGGGGTTGGTTCTACTCGCTGATGGCGATCGGCACGCTGGTCTTCGGCCGCTCGGCCTACCAGAACGTCGTGTGCCTCGGACTGATCCTTGCCGAGGACGGCCGCAAGATGTCCAAGCACCTCGGCAACATCCTCGAGCCGATCCCGCTGATGGAACGGCACGGTGCGGACGCTGTCCGCTGGTTCATGGCGTGCTCCGGCTCCCCATGGTCAGCACGCCGGGTCGGCGACGCAGCCCTTCAGGAAATCGTCCGCAAGGTACTGCTGACCTATTGGCACACGGCAGCCTTCCAGGCGCTGTACGCGCGGACGTCCGACTGGTCACCCGGGGCCGACGTCCCCGCCGTCGCGGAGCGACCCGTTCTGGACCGTTGGCTGGCCAGCGAGGTACAGCGCCTGGTGAGGGACGTGACCACGGCCCTCGAGGCCTTCGACAGCCAACGCGCCGGAAGCCTCGTCGCGTCGTTCATCGACGACCTCTCCAACTGGTACGTCCGACGGTCCCGCCGACGGTTCTGGGCCGGTGATCCTGCCGCCCTCGGCACCCTGCACGAGACTCTCGAGCAGCTCACCCGGGTGATGGCGCCGATCGTGCCGTTCGTCACCGAACAGGTTTGGCAAGCCCTGGTGGCCCCCGTGAACGGCGACGGTCCTGGGTCCGTGCACCTCGCCGACTGGCCGGTCGCCGACGACTCGCTCGTCGACGACTCCCTGGCCGACGTCGTGACGGTCGCGCGTCGGGTCGTCGAGCTCGGGCGGGCGGCACGGGCCGAGTCCAAGGTACGGACCCGGCAACCGCTGCGCCGTGCTCTGATCCCTGCCAGCGCATACGAACGGCTCGGTCCCGAGCTCCGGGCCGAGGTGGCCGCCGAGCTCAACGTCGGTTCGCTCGAGTCGATCTCCGGTGCGGGCGACCTCGTCGAGCACTCGGTGAAGGCCAACTTCCGGAACCTCGGCAAGCGCTTCGGTCAGCAGACATCGAGGGTGGCCGCCGCCATCGCGAGCGCAGACCCCGTCGCCCTCACGACTGCCCTGCGCGACGGATCGGGCGCGTCTGTCGACGTGGGCGGTGAGCAGGTCGCGGTCGGTGCCGACGACGTGATCGTCACCGAGCGCCCCCGGGAGGGCTGGTCGGTCGTGAACGAGCACGGGGAGACGCTCGCGCTCGACCTGGAGCTCACCGACGCACTTCGGCGGGCCGGTTTGGCCCGCGAGGCGATCCGTCGCGTCCAGGAAGCCCGCAAGAACGCCGGGCTCGACGTCGCGGATCGGGTCGAGCTGTGGTGGACCGCCGGACCCGACATGGCCTCGGCCGTCACCGAGCATCAGCAGCTCGTCACGGACGAGGTGCTCGCGACGTCGATCCGCGAAGGGCCGCCACCGGACGGGACCGGCGTTCATTACGAGGCGACCGGGATGCTCGACCTGTGGCTACGGAGGTCCGACGCCGCCGCGGCTACTGGGTCTGGCTAGCGGGGGCTTCATCCTCGCCGAGGAGCTCACGCAAGCGGCGCGGCGTGTCACCGGTCGCTGACGGCGTGAGCGGGGTCCCGTTCGGGTCGGACTTGCCGTCGAGCGCACGCAACTGGCTCTCGAAGTACGTCTTCAACCGGCTCCGGTACTCGCGCTCGAAGGCGCGCAGCTCCTCGAGCTCGCGGGTGAGGTTCTCCTTGTCGGCCTCCAGCTTGCCGAACAACTCGTTGCGGCGCTGCTCGGCCTCGGAGTTCAGTCGGCCGGACCGGGCGCGGGCGTCCGCCTCGAGTCGTTCGGCCTTCGAGCGCGACTCGCTCTCGAGCCGTTCGGCCTTCGTCCGCGCCTCGCTGACGATCGCGTCCGCATTGTTCTTCGCCTCCGCAACCAGCTGGTCGGCATTCGTGGTCGCGATCTCCAACAGCCGCGCAGCCGCCCCTGAGGCGTCACGGACGGACGTCGGGGCCTCGGCAGCCGGCGTGGCAACGGCAACCGGCGCGGGGTCGGGTGCGGGCGTTGGCGCCGCAGGTGCCGGAGCGGAAGCCGCCGTCGCGGCGCTCTGGAGCTTGCTACGAAGGTCTGCGTTCTCGGCGTTCAGGCGGTCGAGCTCTGCTTCGACCTCGTCGAGGAACTGGTCGACCTCGCCCATGTCGTACCCCTCCCGGAGCCGAACAGGGGTGAAACGCTTGTTCTTCACGTCCTCGGGCGTCAACGGCATGACTTACCTCGGTTGCATCGTGGTTGATCAGTGGCGGTCCACACGCTACCTGGTTTCCGGGCACTTCGAACAACCGCCCGGACTACTGTTCCGCGGTTCAGGTGAGCGACGGATAGAGAATGTAGTGCCGATTCACCCACAACGCGAGATAGCAGATGAGCAGCACCAGCAAGATCGTCAGGTCGAGCGCCATTCCTCCCAGCCGGATCGGCGGGATGATCCGCCGCAGCAACCGGATCGGCGGGTCCGTGGCGGTGTAGACGATCTCCAGGACGAACAAGATGACTCCGCGCGGCTCCCACACCCGCGCGAACGACTGCACCAGGTCGGATACCCAGCGGGTGAACAGGAGCAGCAGAAACACCCACAAGACGATCTCGAGGATGTAGCCGACGACGTACACGGCGTCGATCCTACGGGTGGGCGACGAACCGACCGAGCGGTCGTTGCCCGAGTCAGCTCTGGTTGAAGAACCCGTGCTCGGCCATCGCGGCCTTGTCCTCGGCGGCGACCGTGACATTCGGCGGTGACAGCAGGAAGACCTTCGCGGTCACCCGCTCGATCGTGCCGCGGACGGCGAAGACGAGGCCGGCGGAGAAGTCGACGAGCCGCTTCGCGTCGGCATCGTCCATCTCGGTGAGGTTCATGATGACCGGGACGCCGTCACGGAAGTGCTCACCGATCGTGCGCGCCTCGTTGTACGTGCGTGGGTGCAGGGTGGTGATCTTCGCCAGCTCCGCGGCCTGCTGTTCGACGGGGCGTCTGCGAGCGGACAACGATGCAACAGCGGACGGCCGGTCGGTTTTCGCCACGGGTGCGGGACGGCGCTCCTCGACGTCGACGGGTTCCTCGTCGTAGAACTCGTCGTCGTACTGGTCGGTGTTCTCGACGAGGCCGAGCCAGACACCGGCCTTGCGCATCGTGCCTGCCATACGTTCAAGCCTCCAGTCGCTGACTGTTTGTACCGGTTGCGCACCCTCACGCACCACTGATAGGGACATTACCCGAGCGGCGGCCGCCGACCGAGGATCACGGCTCCGACACGCACGTGTGTCGCGCCCGCTTCGACAGCCGCCTCGAAGTCGCCGCTCATTCCCGCCGAGATCGCCGCTGCACCGGGATGCTCGGCCCGCAGTCGTCGGCTGTGCTCGGCAAGCAGTTCGAACGCGGCTCGGGGATCGGCGCCGAGAGGGGCGATCCCCATCACGCCCAGCAGGCTCAGCGGCGGCGCGGACCAGATCGCGTCCGCGACCCGCATCATCTCGGGCAGGTCTACCCCGCCGCGTACCGCGCGAGCCTGAGCGGGCGTGTCGGTGTCGTCGAGCTTGACCTGAATGAAGCAGCCAATCGTGCGGCCGCACTCGACGGCGCCGCTGCTCAGCCGGTCGACCACCTTGCCCGTCTGCACAGAGTGCACGACATCGGCGTAACGGGCAATCGCGGCCGCCTTGTTCGACTGCACCTGGCCGACGAAGTGCCACCGAAGGTCGAGCCCGGTGGCATCCTCCACCTTCGGTTCCGCCTCCTGGTGCCGGCTCTCCCCCACGTCGCGGACGCCGAGGTCGGCGAGGATTCGGATGTCGCGAACCGGCCGCGTCTTGGTGACGACGACGAGCAACACGTCGCGGGGGTCGCGCCCAGCCCGTCGACTGGATGACGCGATCCGCCGACGGACGTCGGCCAACCGCCGCGACAAATCGCCTCGACGCTGCGCCGTCGGTTCCCGTGGTCCCTCGGCGATCAGCCCGTCTCCTGCTTCGAGCCGGACTCGCGCCAGACGATCACACCGCCCGCCCTTCCGGAACCCTCCGCGTTCCGCCGGTACGAGTGCAGGTGAGTGCTCTCTCGCGTGCACACCGAGCAGTCATGGATGCGACAGCCCGCCTCGACCAGCTGGGCACGCGTCCCTGCCCCGGTGTCCACGGACGGAGTACCCCAGGTCGTGCACGCGAAGGACGCCGGAACGGCGTCAGCGACGTCCCGCCGCATTCCAGCCGGCACCTCGTAGCAGCCGCCGCAGACGAAGGGCCCGACCCACGCATCCAGCTGACGCGCTCCGCGGTCGCGGAGAGCGTCGATGGTCGCCGGAATCACCCCGGCGACCATTCCCCGGCGCCCAGAGTGTGTGACCGCGACCAGTCCGCATTCGAGGTCGGCGAACAGGATCGGTACACAGTCGGCAGCCCGGACACACAAGGCGACCCCCGGTTCGCTCGTCACCAGCGCGTCGCAGGTCGGCTGGTCGGCGCCGGCTGCCCCGACCTCCACCACGTCGGCGCCCTGTACCTGCCGCATCGTGGCCAGCCTCGGCACGCCGAAAGCGGACGCCACCAGCGCGAGGTTGGCAATGACCGCGTCGGGGTCCTCGCCCGGCGTGCGACCGAGGTTCAAGGACCCGGAGGGGCGGCTCACCCCGCCAAAACGGTCTGTGAACCCCAGATCGAGCACGCGGTCCGACGATGGCGACCTCACCCGTTCGCGATGATGAAACAACGTGGCCCCTGGCCCGCGTTCACTTCAGGAACTCGGGGACATCCAGGTCGTCGTTGTCGTCGAACGCGATCGGGCGCGGCTGCCGGCTCTGCGCCGGTCCCGTTCCCGCCTGACCGGCAGGAACCGGCTGCCTTGCCGGCGCCGGGTTAGCTTCCGACCGCTGCTGACCGTTGCCGGCGGCGACCACACCGGGCGGACCGCCGGTCGTCGGCGCGCTCTGTGGGTCTCGCCGGAGCGCGGGCTGTGACTGGTCTCGACGTTTCGGCATCCCGCCGTCGAACCCGGCGGCAATGACCGTCACCCGGACCTCGTCGCCGAGTGCGTCGTCGATCACCGCGCCGAAGATGATGTTCGCTTCAGCGTGCGCCGACTGCGACACCAGCGCCGCGGCCTCGTTGATCTCGAACAGGCCGAGGTCCGAGCCACCCGAGATCGACAGCAGGACTCCGTGGGCGCCATCGATCGAGGCCTCGAGCAACGGGCTGCTGACGGCCATCTCGGCCGCCTCGACGGCGCGGTTGTCCCCGTTGGCTCGGCCGATCCCCATCAACGCCGAGCCTGCGTTGGACATCACCGACTTGACGTCGGCGAAGTCGAGATTGATCAGGCCCGGTGTGGTGATCAGATCGGTGATGCCGGACACGCCCTGGAGCAGGACCTGGTCGGCCTGCTTGAACGCGTCGATGACACTGACGCTGCGATCCGAGATCGACAGCAACCGGTCGTTGGGGATCACGATCAGGGTGTCGACCTCCTCACGAAGTCTCGCGATGCCCTCCTCGGCCTGGTTGGCCCGACGCCGACCTTCGAAGGCAAAGGGGCGGGTCACCACGCCGATCGTGAGGGCGCCGAGCGAGCGTGCGATCCGCGCGACGATCGGCGCGCCCCCGGTGCCGGTGCCACCGCCCTCACCCGCTGTCACGAACACCATGTCGGAACCCTTGATCACCTCTTCGATCTCGTCGGCATGGTCCTCGGATGCCTGCGAGCCGACCGCCGGATCGGCACCGGCGCCGAGCCCGCGGGTCTGCTCACGGCCGATGTCGAGCTTCACATCGGCATCGCTCATCAGGAGCGCCTGTGCATCGGTGTTGATGGCGATGAACTCCACCCCCCGGAGCCCGACCTCGATCATCCGGTTGACGGCGTTGACACCGCCACCGCCGATGCCCACGACCTTGATGACCGCCAGATAATTCTGCGGTGCTGCCACGTCACGCGCCTCTCGTTTCAGAACTGAGGGGTACGACCTGCGCCGTGCCCGACTTGCCGTGGGGAAGACAGATGACCGGTGTCTCCACAACTCTGACCCTCAAGTAGAGAGTTACAGTTATGTCAACCTGTCGTCTGCGAATCAACCTAAGTGACGACGCCGCGGATCCGGCGACGACACGCGGAGCATGTCGTCGTTCTCGGGTCGTTCTCCGGGGTGTTCTCATTGGGTCGTCGTCGGTTCCTCCGGGACGCTGACGTCATAGACCCGGGCGGCGGTCTTCATCAGCGCGACGGCAACGGCTGCCTTGCGGCCCGAGTCGTCCGCGCTGCCCCAGACGAGATCCTTGCCACCAGCGAGGTGCAGTGTGATGGAGTCGCTGCTCGCGGCATCGACCGTGTCGACCCGCTTCAGCAGGTCGCCGGGCAGGGCACCAACGACGCGCGCCATCGCGGCGACCACCTCAGGGTCGCGCAGGCCGCCGGACAGCACCGGGAGGCCCGCACTTCGGTGAGCGAACGTCCGGAAGACGACGCCCGACACATCGACCGCATGCCAGTGACCCGCTTGTCTCTCGATCGCAACCGGGCGACGTTCGGTGATCGCGATGGTGATCGTATGTGGCCAGGAACGGTGGACTCGGACCTGGTTGACGGCTGGGATCGCCTGAACTCGCCGGCGGATCGCGTCCAGGTCGACCCGGACCAGTGGCTCGCCGACCTGGACGTGTGCCACCCGTTCGATCCGGGTCACCCGTAACGTCTGCTCACCGCTCACCTGAACATGCGAGACGGCGAACCACGACGAGAAGCCGACAGCCCAAGCCACGAACCCGACGACGAGCACGACGACCGCCGCGGCCGCGACCGACTTCAGCAGGCGGCGTCGACGCTGTGTCCGACGAGATCGGAACCGGTCAGTCACCGAGTTGGCCGTCAATGTCCTGCCTCCCCTTCAAGGAGCTCGAGCACCGCGGGTCCGATGTCCGTCACGTCACCTGCGCCGAGAGTGACAAGCAGGTCCCCCGGTCGCAGCCCGTCCCGCACTGCCTCGGCGACCTCGGTGTCGTCGGCGACGAACCGGACCCGGTCCGCGGCGAGCGGAACGGCCGCGGCGACGAGCGCGCCCGTGACGGCAGGGTCCGGGGCCTCGCGCGCGGCATACACGTCCGTCACGACGACGCGGTCTGCGAGACCGAGCGCTGCACCCATTTCTGCAGCGAAGATCCGGGTCCGGCTGAAGAGGTGGGGTTGAAAGCACGCAACCAGGCGCCCGCCGGCGGGGACCAGGCGTCGGGCCGCCTCGAGGTCGACCCGGATCTCGGCGGGATGGTGGGCATAGCTGTCGTAGACGACCACGTCGGCCGACCGACCCTTGTACTCCATCCGTCGTGCGGTTCCCGCGAACTCGCTCAGGCCACGGCGGATCTGGTCGAACGTGGCCCCGAGCCGCAGCGCTGCACCGACCGCACACATCGCGTCCTGCACGTTGTGCTCGCCGGGCACCTGGAGGCCGATCCGACCCAACCCGGTGCCGGAATGATGCACGTCGAACGACGAACGCGCGCCGTCGATGACGACGTTGACGGCCCGCACCCCCGCACCGGGTCCCGTGCCGACGCGGACGACGGCGACGGGTCGGCCCGAGAGCCGGTCGGCGAGCCGGGTCGCGCCGGGATCGTCGACGCAGCAGACCGCGAACCCGTTGTCGGGTAGCTGGTCGACGAACGCGTCGAACGCGTCCTGGTACGCCTCGACGGTGCCGTAGAAATCCAGATGGTCGGCACGAACGTTGGTGATCACGACACCGATGGCGGGGTAGACCAGGAACGCGCCGTCGCTCTCGTCGGCTTCGGCGACGAAGATGTCACCGTTTCCGACCTGGGCGTTCACCCCCGATGCCGAGAGGGTCGATCCCACGGCGTAGCTCGGGTCGAGGCCCGCGCTCACCAGGATCGTTGCCAGCATGGCCGTTGTCGTCGTCTTGCCGTTCGTTCCGGAGACGGCGACGACCCGGCGGCCGACCATGAGCGACGCGAGAGCGGCCGACCGAGGAAGCAGCCGGAGGCCCCGGTCCCGGGCCGCGACCACCTCGGGGTTGTCGGTTCCGATCGCCGTCGACACCACGACCGTGTCGGCAGCCCCGAGGTGGCCGCTCGAATGACCGATCGCCACCGTGATCCCGAGGCCGCGGAGCCGGTGGACGTTGCCGGACTCGACGGCGTCGCTGCCGGAGACCGTGATGCCGCGCTCGTGCATCATCACGGCGATACCCGACAGCGCGGCTCCGCCGATCCCGATCAAGTGGACCCGTCCGAGGCTAGACGCCTCAGGGATCGGGTCGGGGACGTCTACCTTCATCGGCTTGCCACCTCGATCACCCAGGCGGCGAGCCGCTCGTCGGCATCGCGACGGATCAGCCGCGCGGCGGCGACGCTCATCTTACCGAGACGCCGCTCGTCGGCCATCAGATCCGGCAATGTGGCACGGGCCCACTCCGGGGTGAAGTCGGCGTTGTCGACGAGCAGCGCCCCGCCTGCGTCGACGACGGCGCGCGCGTTCATCGCCTGCTCGCCGTTGCCGATCGCGAGGGGGACGAAAACGGCGGGCAGCCCGAGCGCAGCGGCCTCGGTCACGGAGCTCGCACCGGCCCTGGCAACGGTCGCATCGGCTGCGGCGTATGCCGTGGCCATGTCGTCGAGGTAGGACACGACGACGTACGGCACGCCGACGGGTCGGTCTGCCGGCAGCGAGACCTCGCCCTGATGGCCCTTCACGTGCAGGACCTGGACACCGGCCCGGGCCAGGTCCACCGCGACGGCGCCCATCGTCTCGTTGATCCGTCGGGATCCCTGTGACCCGCCGGTGACGAGCAGGGTCGGGAGGTCCGGATGCAGGCCGAGCTCGAGTCGTGCGCCCGAGCGGGCGGCAGCCCGATCGAGCTGAGAGATCGAGCGCCGCAGCGGCAGCCCGACGAACCGGGCGTTTCGCAGTGGTGTTTCGGGGAAGGAGGTGGCGACGTCGTTGGTGCAGAACCGGGCACCGAGCTTGTTGGCTATCCCGGGAAGCGCGTTCTGCTCATGGATGACGAGCGGGACACCCGTCAGCCGGGTCGCCAGGTAGGCGGGCATCGAGACGTACCCACCGAAACCGACGACCACGTCGGGGTCCACGGTCGTGATGACGTCTCGCGCCGCAAGGACGGCTCTTCCGAGCCGGGCCGGTACGCGGACCAGGTCGATGGACGGCTTGCGGGGCAGCGGCACGGCGGGAATCAGCTCCAGCCGGTAGCCGGCCGCGGGAACGACCCTCGTCTCGAGCCCGCGTTCGACCCCAAGACAGGTGATCTCGGCGTCCGGGCGGGCCCTGCGCAACGCATCGGCGGTCGCGATCAGGGGCGAGGTGTGTCCTGCGGTCCCCCCTCCGGCCAGCACGATCCGGATTGGTTTCGCGGGGCGGCTCATGCCACCCGGCGACGCCTGGATCGCCGGCGGTTGCGCAGGGCAGCGGCCGCGCCCGGCTCGGTCTTGGCGAACGACAGCAGCAGCCCGACGGCGATCAATGTCGGCAGCAGCGCCGACCCTCCGTACGAGATCAACGGCAGCGGAATGCCGATCACCGGAAAGAACCCGAGAACCATCCCGATGTTGATGACCGCCTGGCTCAGCAGCCAGATCACGATCCCGGCCGACGCGAACCGGACGAACCGGTCCTTGGTTCGGACGGCGATCCGGATGCCCGCGTAGGCCAGGGTCACGAACAGGCCGAGCACGACCAGCGTCCCGAACAGGCCGAACTCCTCACCGATGATCGCGAAGATGAAGTCGGTGTGAGCCTCCGGGAGCCCACCCCACTTCTGGTTGCTGGCCCCGATCCCGACGCCCCACAGCCCACCGGTCGCCAGCGCGAAGAATCCATGGGAAGCCTGCCAGCCAGAGCCGTTGAACTGCGCCAACGGGTCGAGATAGGTCGTCAGCCGTTGTACCCGCTCCCTCTCGCTGGCAGCCAGCGCGAATGCCACCGACCCGACGACGAGGAACGCTGCGCCGAACAGCCGGCCGGGCGCGCCGACCACCCAGAGCATGCCCAGCACAATCGCGAACAAGACGAGTGCGGTGCCGAGATCCCCCTGGCCGACGACAAGCGCGCCGACGACCGCACACACCGGCATCACCGGGAAGAGCAGATGTGACCACTGGTCCAGCAGCTTGTGCTTTCGGGCGTAGACGTCGGCGCACCACAACACGAGCGCGAGCTTGGCGAACTCGGACGGCTGGATCTGGAACGGGCCGCCGCCGATCGAGAGCCAGTTTCGGTTGCCGTTCACGGAGAAGCCGATGCCGGGGACGTACGTCAGCACCACGAGCGCGGACGCCACGAGCAGGGCGGGCCACGCCAGCGCGCGCACCAGACGCAGGGGCGCACGGGCCGCCACATAGGCGAGGGGCAGCGCTGCCGCCACCCACATCGCCTGACGTTCGAAGACGTAGTACGAGCTGCCGTAAGTGTTAAGCGAATAGACACTGGACGCGCTGAGCACCATCAGCAGGCCGAGGACGAGTAGCAGCGCGCCGACGCCCAGCACGAGGTGGTAGGAGGTGAGCGGGTTGTCGAGTGTGCGCTTGACGGCAGCGGTCGAACCAGAGTCGGTGACGTTTCCGCGCCGTCGCTCGTCAGTCGCCGTGGTCACGGCCACGTCGTCCTCCTTGTCGGCGCTGGTCGGTCAGCGGTCGCGCAGACCGCCGACGGCCGCGGCAAACGCGTCACCGCGTTGTCCGTAGTCGGCGAACATGTCCTGCGACGCGCAGGCCGGCGCGAGCAGCACGACGTCGTGCGGACCGGCCAACGACGTGGCGGCGGCCACGATGCGCGTCATTGCTCCATGATCGTTGCCCGGCTCCACGATCACGGGCACATTGGGGGCGTGTCGGGCCAGTGCGTCCGCGATCAGGTCGCGGTCGGCGCCGAGCAGCACGACGCCGCGGAGCCGGTCGCGCACGGCGGCGACGAGGTCGTCGAAGTCGGCTCCCTTGGCCAGGCCGCCTGCGATCCAGACCACCGAGTCGAACGACTGCAGCGCGGCGGCGGCGGCGGCCGGGTTCGTGGCCTTGGAGTCGTCGACGTACGTGACACCCGCGACGGTCCCGACCGTTGCGATCCGATGGGCGTCGAGCCGGAACCCGCGCAAGCCTGCACGGACCGCTCCGGCGCTGACGCCGTGGGCGCGTGCCAGGGCCGCCGCAGCAAGCGCGTTCGCCACGTTGTGCGGTGCTCCGGTCGGGACATCGGCGACCTGGGCGAGCTCGGCCGCCGCATGTTGACGCTCGTCGACGAACGCACGGTCGGCGAGCACGTCGTCGACGACGCCCAACATCCCGACCGCCGGCACACCGAGCGTGAAGCCGATCGCTCGACAACCGTCGATCACCTCCGCTTCGCGGACCATCTCCTCCGTCGCGCTGTCCTGCACGTTGTAGACGCAGGCGACCTGGCAGCGTTGGTAGATCGTCGCCTTGGAGGCGGCGTACTCGCTGACCGACCCGTGCCATGACACGTGGTCGCGGGCAACGTTGAGCACGGCCGCTGCCTGTGCGGACAGCGTCCGCGTGTAGTGCAGCTGATGCGACGACAGCTCGACCGCCAGCACGTCGTACGGCGTGGGGTCCATCACGACTTCGCACAACGGGACGCCGATGTTTCCGGCGACGGTGGTACGGCGGCCGTCGGCGGCAAGCATCGACCGCAGCATCTGCACCGTTGTCGTCTTGCCGTTCGACCCGGTCGCGCACAGCCAGGGCGTGCTCGGCCTGCGCAGCCGCCAGGCCAGCTCCGCCTCACCCCAGACGGCGACACCTTTGGCCCGAGATTGTGCTACCAACGGCGTCGACGGCGGCCATCCCGACGACGTCACGACCAGGTCCACGCCGTCGGGAACGTCGGCCGACGAACCAGGACCCAGCCGGACCGTTGCACCGAGCATCTCGAGCAGCGTCGCCTTGTCTCCCGCTGCGTCCGAGACGACGTCGTCCACGACGGTCACCTGCGCGCCCACCTGGACGAGCGCGTCGGCGGCTGCATACCCCGATACCGAGATTCCGGCAACCAGCACCCGAACTCGGTCCCAGGACGACGCGCGGTCCGCGGCCGCCAGGATCGAACCCCGGTCGGTCATGTGCCGATGACCCACTCGGCGTAGAAGATCCCGAGCCCGGTCGCGACACAGATGCCGCAGATCAGCCAGAACCGGATCACGATCGTCACCTCCGCCCAGCCGAGCAGCTCGAAGTGGTGCTGCAACGGAGCCATCCGCAGCAGCCGTTTCCCACCGGTCAGCTTGAAGAAGCCGACCTGGGCGACGACCGACATCGTGATCGTCACGAGGAGTCCGCCGAACACGAGCAGCAGCAGCTCGGTCCGGGTCATCACAGCAAGTCCTGCGAGCGCTCCGCCGAGTGCCAGGGATCCGGTGTCGCCCATGAAGATCTTCGCCGGTGACGCGTTCCACCACAGGAATCCGAAGCACGCACCCGTGATGGCGGCGGCCACCACGGCCAGGTCGAGCGGGTCGCGAACCGCGTCGTAGCACTTCGGCCCCGGGGTGAACCGACAGTACTGGTTGTTCTGCCAGATCCCCACCAGCGTGTACGCCCCGCAGATCATCATCACCGATCCGGTTGCCAAGCCGTCCAGGCCGTCGGCAAGGTTGACCGCGTTGCTCGTACCCGAGATCATCACGAGCACCCACACGACGATGACGATGGTCGGCAGCTGCCACGGAAACAGCCGGACGAACGAGACGGCCTGGGACGCCGGTGCCTGCCCGCGATCGTCGGCGAACCGCAGCGACAACCACGCGAACGACACGGCGACAAGGACCTGACCGGTCAACTTGGCCTTGGTGCGCAGCCCGAGGCTGCGTTGCTTGGAGATCTTGATGAAGTCGTCGAGGAAGCCGACCATCCCGAGCCCGGCGATCAGGTAGAGCAAGAGCAGCGCCGACGCCGACGGTCCCTGGCCGGTCAGCAGGTGTGCAAGGACGTAGCCGACGATCACCGAGATGATGATGACGAGGCCGCCCATCGTGGGCGTGCCGCGTTTCGTGTGGTGCGACGTCGGTCCGTCGTCCCTGATCAGCTGGCCGTAGCCCTTGCGGACCAGCAGCGCGATCGCGAGCCGGGTGCCGAGCAGCGTGCCGAGCAGCCCAAAGCCGCCCGCGAACAGCAGTGCCTTCATCGCGGCGTCCCCTGATCGGTCAAGGCCAGTGCCACCTGCTCCAAGCCAGTCGCTCGTGATGCTTTCACGAGAACCACATCGGTTGGCCGCAGCGCGCCGGTGAGCTGACCGATCGCTGCCTCGGCGTCATGAACCCAGGTAGAGGTGCCCCTCCAGGAGTCATCGTCCGACGCCGCGAGGTGAATCGGACGGGCACCCTCGCCGACCACGACGAGCCTCGAGATGCCGAGCCCCGCTGCCTCGCGTCCGATGTCGGCATGTGCCGCCTCGCTGGCCGGACCGAGCTCGAGCATCTCTCCGAGCACCGCCACCGTACGGCCCCCCCGGGGGGCGTCCGAGGCCGAGCCCGGCGAGCGTCCGGAGCGCGGCCAGCGTGCTGTCGGGGTTGGCGTTGTACGCATCGTTGACGACGGTCAGACCGCTTCGTGTCGTGGTGACCTCCATGCGCCACCGCGACCGCGGTCGCGCATGCGACAGCGCGTCGACGATGCGATCGAATGCCACGTCGCAGGCGAGGCCGGCGGTCGCCGCGGCGGCAGCGTTGGCAATCTGGTGCTCGCCGACGAGTTGCAGGCTGACCGGCGCACTCGTTGCGCGCCACGTCAGCCTGAACGACGGCCGGCCCGCTGCGTCGACGCGAGTGTCCGACACGACGACGTCGGCCGCGGGGGTCGTCCCGAAGCTGACCACCCGCGCGTCGGTCCGCTCTCGCATCGCCCATACCAGAGGATCGTCGGCATTCAGGACGGCGACGCCGTCTGCCGGCAAGCTTTCGACCAACTCTCCCTTTGCGCGGGCGGTCGTCGCGATGTCACCGAACTCTCCGAGGTGAGCGACGCCGACATTGAGCACGACCCCGACCTGCGGACCGACGATCGCGCACAGGTCGGCGAT
>JBBSHE010000054.1:0-16631 GCA_038253325.1 Propionibacteriales bacterium | reverse complement strand
GTACGGAGGACGGGCTGGTTCGGCGGCATCGTCCGAGTGGCCGAGTCCTATTGCGGACGGTTGTTCGGACGCAGTGCCCGAAGGGGCGAGCGGGTTTCGCAAACGGCGACCGACCCGACCGGGCGTGCGTCGCACGAACTCGTGGGGCGCGTCGTGGACGAATGTCCCCACCGTTCAGCGCGCAGGGGTGGATAGTGATCTGAGTCACGTCTCGAGGTGGGAGTCGCCATGACCCTGAGCTGGAAAGTTGTCTACGGTGGGAAGACACCTCCGCCCGGCGCGGCGGTGGCGCCGGACGAGCGCTTGTCGTGGGGACGCACGGTCGGCCTCGGCGCCCAGCACGTCGTCGCGATGTTCGGCGCGACGTTCGTCTTCCCGATCATCATGGGCCTGAACCCGAACCTGGCGATCCTGATGAGCGGAATTGCGACGATCTGCTTCCTCTTGATCGTCGGCGGCCAAGTGCCCAGCTATCTCGGCACGAGCGCGTCCTTTGTCGGAGGAGCGACCGCGATCTATGCCCAGAAGGGCGGGCCGGCCGACGTCACGGGCGCCATCCTGATCGCTGGTCTGGTCCTGGCCGTGGTTGGACTTCTCGTGCACTTCGGCGGCACGAAGATGGTCAATGCCGTGTTGCCGCCCGTCGTGACCGGAGCGGTCGTGATGCTGATCGGGTTCAACCTCGCGGTTGTCGCTGCCGGAACCGGCCCGACGACGACCGGCTTGTACTGGGCGTCCGACCCCTGGATTGCGTTGCTGACGATGACGGCCGTGATCGTGATCGCCGTCGCGTTCCGCGGGTTCATCGGCCGGATCGCCATTTTCGTCGGACTCATCTTCGGGTACGTGCTGGCGTACCTCGCCGACAAGGTCTTCGGCGCGCACGACTTCCCGGCCGGCGGCGGGTCGCCCGCTGGGGCACGCGACCGGGTCAACTGGGACGGAGTGAAGAGCGCCGACTGGTTCGGGTTCCCCAAGCACACCGTCGACGGCCTGGTCGGCAACCAGACCAACGTCGGTAACCTCGGAGCCGTCGGCTGGCACACCCCCGAGATCAAGATCACGTTCGTGCTGCTCGTCCTGCCAGCGGTGATCGCGCTGATGGCCGAGAACATCGGGCACGTCAAGGCAGTCGGAGGGATGACCAACCGCGACCTCGACCCCGTGATGGGGCGCGCCCTGCTCGGCGACGGCGTCGGCACGATGATCACGAGCGCCGTCGGCGGCTCACCGACGACGACGTACGCGGAGAACATCGGCGTGATGGCCGCGACCCGCATCTACAGCACGGCCGCGTACTTCGTCGCCGCCGCTGTCGCGATCATCCTGGGATTCGTGCCGAAGGTCGGCGCGATCGTCGATGCGACGCCAAGTGCGGTCCTCGGCGGCATCACGATGGTGCTGTACGGCATGATCGGGCTGCTCGGCGCGAAGATCTGGAAGGAGAACAACGTCGACTTCGGGGATCCCGTCAACCTGGTCCCGGTCGGCGCAGGATTGACCGCCGCGATCGGTGGCGCCAACCTTCAGATCACCCACGACTTCTCGCTGCAGGGAATCGCGCTCGGCACGTTGATCGTCGTCCTCGGCTACCACCTGTCTCGCTGGCTGGCCACCAACCGCGGTACCGGCGGCTCGGCGATCGTTGTCGGCGAACCGGGCACCCACAAGGCAGAATGACGGAATCTGTCCTCGCGGGGGTGGCCTGACCGCCCCGGATAACGGAGTACGCGCCCGCCGTGAAACCCGCCCCGTTCGAGTACGTACGCCCGGAGACCGTCGAGGGCACCGTGGAGGCGCTCGCGTCGCCGGAGGCGAAGGTGCTCGCCGGGGGACAGAGCCTGGTCCCGATCATGTCGATGCGGCTGGCGAGCCCGTCGACGATCGTCGACATCAACCGCGTATCCGGGCTCGGCGGCCTCCAGGTGACCGACGACGGCGTCCGGATCGGTGCGCTCGTACGCCACCGGGCACTCGAGCTCGACGACCGGGCGTACGACGCGAACCCGCTGTTGCGACGTGCGGTCTCCCAGGTCGCGCACCCGACGATCCGCAACCGTGGCACAACCGTTGGCAGCCTCGTGCACGCCGACCCGGCGGCGGAGATGCCGGCCGTGCTGTTGCTGTGCGACGGTTCCGTCGAGGTGGTCGGCACCGGCGGCACCCGGACCGTCGAGGCGGCGGATTTCTTCCTCGGACCGCTCGAGTCGGCCGTCGGCGCCGGTGAGCTGGCGGTATCCGCGACATTCCTCCGTCCACCGGCCGGATCCGGGTCGGCCTGGATGGAGCTGTCGCGCCGGCACGGCGACTACGCACTCGTCGGTGTCGGGGCGCTGGTGGCCACGAACGACCGGGGGCAGGCCATGTCGGCCCGGGTGGTCCTGATCGGCGTCGGGCCGACACCCGTGCTGGTCGAACTCGATTCGGCACTTCCCGACCGCCGGGCGGATACGGCGGCCTGGTCCGACGCGGTCGACCTGATTGTGGCTGCGATCGATCCCGAAGCGGACATCCATGCGACCGTCGAGTACCGAAACCAGCTCGCTCGTGTACTCGGCGCACGGGCCCTGCGTGCGGCCGGCTGCGACGCCGCGACCCGGGTGGCGGCATGAACAAGGAGACGATGTACGACATCACCTTGACCATCAACGGGGTGCCGTACGCCATCCGGGTGCCCGGGCGGCGGCTGCTGTCCGACGCCATCCGGCAAGAGGCGCGTCTGACCGGGACACATGTGGGGTGCGAACACGGCGTGTGCGGCGCATGCACCGTGCTCGTGGACGGCCAGCCGATGCGGTCGTGTCTGATCTTCGCCGTCGCGGCGGAGGGTTCCGACATCACCACCGTCGAGGGATGCTTGGACGCCGACGGGGGGCTCGGACCTGTCCAGCAGGCGTTTCGTGAGCACCATGCGCTGCAGTGCGGCTTCTGCACGCCGGGCTTCATCACGACGATCACGGGTTACCTGTCCGAGCATGCCGACCCGACGGAGGAGGAGGCGCGGGAGGCGATCGGCGGCAATCTGTGCCGGTGCACCGGTTACCGGAACATCGTGGCCGCCGTGCTCCGGGCAGCGGAGATCGAGCGCGGTCGAGCGGACGCGCCGTGACGACGAAGCTCTTCGGCGAACGGATCCTGCGGGTCGAGGACCCGCGCCTGCTCAGCGGCCAGGGCCGATACCTCGACGACCTGGCGCATGACGCGCTCGGCGTCGCGTTCGTGCGCAGCCCACACGCCCATGCCAAAGTCACCGACGTCGACGTCGCTGCTGCGCTCGCAGTCGACGGGCTGGTAGCGGTCTACACCTACGAGGACCTGAGCGACGGGGCGGCCGAGGCACTCCCGCTGCTGATCCCGCACCCGACGCTGACGCACGGGCGCACGCCGTACGCACTCGCGAACGGAGTGGTCAACCACGTCGGCGAGGCGATCGCGATGGTCGTCGCGACCGACCGGTACGTCGCCGAGGACGCGGCATCACGAGTCGTGGTGTCGTACGACTTCCTGCCGCCCGTGGTGGGCATCGCGGCCGCCCGCGACGGTGCCGACCTCGTGCACGAGGACGTGCCCGGCAATGTCGCCGCCCGGATGCTGCAGGAGGTCGGAGACGCCGCGGCCACGATCGCCGCCGCCCCGCGGCGTGGCTCGCTGTCGCTGTCGATCGAACGCAGCGCCTCGATGCCAATGGAGGGCAAGGGTGTCGTCGCCCGCTGGGACGGCGACGACGAGTCGTTGACCGTCTGGACGTCGACCCAGACGTCGACAAGTGTCCGGCAGGCGATCGCGGCCAAGCTCGGCCTTCCGGTCGACCGGGTCGAGGTGATCACCCCCGACGTCGGCGGTGGGTTCGGCGTCAAGATCGTCCACCCCTGGCCGGAGGAGATCCTGGTGCCGTGGGCGGCAATCCGCCTCGGCCGTGCCGTCAAGTGGGTCGAGGACCGGCGCGAGCACTTCATCTCGTCGGCGCACGAGCGGGGACAGCTGCACGAGGTCGAGTTCGGCTACGACGACATCGGGGTGCTGCTGGGCCTGTCGGTTCGGTTCTGGCACGACAACGGTGCGTACACGCCGTACGGGCTGATCGTCCCGATCATCACGTCGACGCAGCTGCTCGGTCCGTACAAGCCGCGGGCGTACCGGGTGGAGTTCGACAGCCTCTACACCAATACCGTGATCGTGACGCCGTACCGGGGAGCGGGCCGGCCCCAGGGCTGTTTCGTGATGGAGCGCGTCATGGACGCGATCGCGCGTGACCTCGGTCTGGACCGGGCGTTGGTGCGGGAGCGCAACTTCATCCAGCCGGCTGAGATGCCGTACGACCACGCGCTGGTGTTCCAGGACGGTCGACCGCTGATCTACGACTCAGGCGACTTTCCCGCCACGCTGGCGAAGTTGAAGGCGCTGGTGGGATGGGACGACTTCGCGGCATACCGCGACGCCGCACGTGCCGAGGGGCGCCGGGTCGGTATCGGGCTCGCGTGCTACGTAGAGGGCACCGGCGTCGGCCCGTACGAAGGCGGTCACGTACGGGTCGAGACCGACGGGACCGTCGTCGTCTCGACCGGGCTGACCACGCAGGGCCAAGGACACCAGACCATGCTCGGCCAGATCGTCGCCGACGAGCTCGGCGTTCCGATGGAGCGGGTGCGGGTGACGACGGGCGACACCCGGCGATTCAAGTACGCGGTCGGCACGTTCGCGTCCCGGACCGCGGTGATGTCCGGGAACGCGGTGGCGCTGACCGCCCGAGCTGTGCGGGCGAAGGCGCTGCGGATTGCCGCGAACGCGCTCGAAGCCTCTCCGGACGACCTGGAGATCGTCGACGGCCAGGTTCGCGTCAAGGGCTCGCCGGGCGCGGAGATCGATCTAGGTGCTGTTGCGGTGCTGTCGAACCCGCTGCGGTACGCGTTCGACGAAGCCGCGGTCCGGGCGACGCAGTTCGTGATCCCCGCCGATCCAACGTCGCCGCCGGTCGCGTCGGGGGAGGCGCCCGGGCTGGAGAGCGTCGACTACTACTCCCCGGTCCGGTCGACGTTTGCGAACGGCATGCACGCCGTCGTCGTCGAGACCGATCCTGAAACCGCCGAGATCAAGATCCTGCGCTACTGCGTCGTGCACGACTGCGGCACGATCATCAACCCGATGATCGTGGAGGGCCAGGTGCACGGGGGAGTCGCGCAGGGTGTCGGCGGAGCCTTGTACGAGCGGATGGAGTACGACTCGTCGGGTCAACTGCTCAACGCGTCGTACATGGACTTCCTGATGCCGTATGCATCCGAGGTGCCGCACATCGAGATCGACCACCTCGAGACGCCGTCGCCGTTGAACCCGCTCGGCGTCAAGGGCGCCGGTGAAGCCGGGGTGATCCCCGGTTCGGCGGTGATCGCGTCCGCGATCGAGGACGCGGAGGGCATCGTGATCAACGCGATGCCGATCAGCCCAAGTGACCTGTTCGGGTTGCGGCAAGCCCGCGAGGACGGATAGGCCGTGCCCGTTCCGTTCGGCGTCCGCCCGTTCGTCGAGTCGGACCGTGACGAGGTCCGTGCTCTCGCCCCTCGCCTGACCGAGGGCGTTGCACCGTGGCGGGAGACGCGGGCCGTACTGGCGGCTGTGCGGACGTGGGTCGACCGGTCGATGGACGCCGCCCTCGACGCCGACCGTGCGGCGGCATTGTTCGTCGCCGTCGACGCGAACGGAGTCTGCGGCTTTGTCTCGGTGTCCGAGCGTGAGCACTTCGCGGGCGACCTGGACGCGTACGTCGGCGAGCTGGTCGTACACCGGCACGCGGGTCGCAGGGGGGTCGGCCGAGCCCTGATAGACGTGGCCGAGGGGTGGGCGCTCGCCCGCGGCCGTACCCGGCTGACGTTGGACACCGGAGCACGCAACGCGCCGGCCCGTGAGTTCTATCAGGCGCTGGGATACGCCGAGGAAGACATCCGGTTGTCCAAGCAGCTCTGACGCGTGCCCCTCCGGGTCGCATCATTGGACACCGATGTCCTTTACGAGATCTGAGGGCCGGCGTCCGAGCCTTCGTCCCAAGGCCCTCGGGGAGACGGTGCGTCAGACTTGGTGTGGTTGAGCTCGAGGACGGCAAGGTCGGTCTGCCAGCCAGAAGGTAGGTCGCGCACTACCGCGGCCGCACCAGCGGCTGACGATCCGTGCGCAATGTCGCTCAGTTCTTCAGCCGCTGATTGGTGGCGCGGCTCAGGCGGCGGGGGGAGGACCGTTGTAGCGCTGCTCGGTGACGCTCTTGCTACGCCGCGACTGGGCGTTGAGAATAACCCCTAAGACGACGGCCGCGATGCCGGCAATCAGCAGGATCCAGCCAAGTGGATGGTCCGCGATGGGCCAGCTGTCGGGAAGGTTGACCGCGTCGAACAGCAAGATCGCGCCGACGACGCCGAGAACTACGCCGATTCCGACAATACCCATGACTGCTCCCATTCCTGAGACGTATCTGCGTCCCCATCTTGCACCGAATCCATACCGGCGCGAAAACGGCTCGCAGGCGGTGACCCTCATGATTATCCACGACAGCAGCTTCAAACCCTGCCCAGGCCGCGGTGGTCGGCCTGGTTTGTCCCGTTTCATGGCGATTGATCGACGGCTTCGCGCCGGGCCTGCGGCGAGTGCCCCCGTTGGACGCATCCCCCGCGGCTTCGTAGGGTCAATGCATGAAGGTGACGGGTACGGCCACGTTGCATGCGGACCGCGCCGCCGTCTGGCGGGCGCTCAACGACCCGACCGTGCTGGTCCGCACGATTCCCGGGTGCCAACGGCTCGAGGCCGTTGACACCGATGCCTACAAGATGACCCTCGCGGCCGGCGTCGCGTCGATCAAGGGCGTCTACCAAGGCGAGGTGCGCATCAGTGACCAGGACGAGCCGGGCTCCTTCCTGCTCAAGGCGTCGGGCGCCGGCGCGCCCGGGACGGTGAGCGCCGACGTACGCGTGGCGCTCGACGACCGCGGGGATGACACGACGACGCTTCGGTACGACGCGGACGCGGTCATCGGCGGCATGATCGGCGGCGTCGGGCAACGGATGCTCTCGGGCGTCGCGAAAAAGACGGCGGGCGAGTTCTTCCGCGCCGTCGACGAGGTCCTGACCGGCAAAGATGTCCAAACCCCGTCACCACAGCCTGGGGGTGAGGCGGCTACGGCGGGGCCCGGCCCGACCGTGTTCGAGGCGCCGGGTGCACGCGCCGGGCTCGAAACCGGACCAGGTTTCGCCGAAGGGGCGGTCTTCGGTGCGGCGTGCGCGCTGGCGGGTGCCGTGGTCGGCGGTTGGCTGGGACGCAGGAAGGGATAGCCGAGGATGCAGGAGTTCACAGCCGCTGCGGTCCAGGTGCAGTCGATCGCGCAGCCGCTGAGTGCCGAGTCGATCGCGGCGAACGTGCTGCACTGCGTCGAATGGGTACGCCGGTGTGTCGGTGATTGCGGAGCCGACCTTGTCGTCCTTCCGGAGACGTGTACGACCGGGTTCGGCCCCGGCTGCGGGCCGACCGAGCTCGGAAGACTGGTCGGCCGGCTCGCCACGGATCCGGATTCCGCCGCGGCGACCGCGCCGTTCAACGCGCTGGCTGCCGATCTGGGGATTCACCTCGTCTACGGTGCCTACGAAGCAGGATCCGAGGAGGGCGTGGTCTACAACTCCGCCGTCCTCGTCCACCCGGACGGCACCACCGCGGCCGTCTACCACAAGACCCATCCGTACTGCACGGAGATCGTGACCGGAGGCGGCTGGGTGACCCCCGGCGACGACGCATGCGTCGTCGACACGGCACTCGGGAGGATCGGGTTGATGATCTGCTTCGACGGCGACTATCCGGAGCTGTCGCGGATCAGCGCGATCCAAGGCGCCCAGGTGGTCGTCCGCCCATCGGCACTGCTCCGCAGCGCGGACATCTGGGAGCTCACCAACCGGGCCCGGGCCTACGACAACCACGTGTTCATCGTGGGGTCCAATGCCACCGGCAAGGACCCGGCGGGCACGCTCTATTTCGGCAACTCGATGATCGTCACCCCGACCGCGGAGGTCGTCGCCCGTGGTTCGTCGTACGAGCAGTGGGTGAGCGCTCGCCTCGATCCGGCGACGGCGATGAAGTCGCTGACACCCGGTAGCAGCGTCGCCCAGGGGTTCGATCACCTGGCTGACCGGAACCTCGCTCTTATCAGCAAGCACCTCGACACCCTTGCCCGTCCGGCTCGCACGTCATTTCCGTACGAGCGCTCCTTCAACGCCGGCTCGGATGACGAGTGACGTACGACCTCGTGATCGCCGACGCGGCGGTACGCGGTCGCCCCGGACGCGTCCAGATCGGCATCGCCGATGGCAGGATCACCGCGATCGGCTCGCAGCGTCTCGAGTCCGACGCGGTCATCGACGCCGACGGCGGTCTGGTCACCGAGTCGTTCGTCGACGCGCACCTGCACCTGTGCAAGGCGTACACGCGTTCCCGGCTGCCGACCGATGCCGCGCTGGACGCCTACACCGACGGTTCGATGGGATCGGCGATGACGGCCGTCGAGCTTGCGTCGGTCGTCAAAGACGACTACGACCAGACCTGGATCGAGCCGAACGCGCGGCGCGCGCTCACCGAGGCGGTGCGTCACGGCGTACGCCACGTGCTCGGGTTCGCTGACGTCGACACGTCGGCTCGGCTCGAGGGCGTCAAGCCACTGCTGCGCCTACGCGACGAGTTCCGCGGAATCGTCGATCTCCAGGTCGTGGCCTTCCCACAGGACGGCCTCCTCCGAGATCCGGGCGCCGAGGATCTCGTCCGCGAAGCGGTCGATCTCGGCGCCGACGTCGTCGGTGGAATCCCGTGGATCGAATACACCCACGACGACGCGCGGGAGCACGTACGCCGGATGTGCGAGCTGGCGGCTCGGCATCGGCGCAAGGTCGCGATGCTCGTCGACGACACCGGCGACCCGGCGCTGCGTACGACCGAGATGCTGGCGACCGAAATGATCCGGCAGGGGTTGGTGGGCAGAGGGATCGCTCACCACGCCCGGGCGATCGGAACCTACGCCGAGCCGTCGGTACGCCGGCTTGCGGGCCTCGCCAAGCGGGCCGACCTGCGGTTCGTCAGCGCCCCGCACACCGGGCCCATCCGCTTGCCGGTGCAGACCATGTGGGAATCGGGAATCGCGGTGGCGTTCGGGCAGGACGACATCGAGGACGCCTACTACCCGTTTGGCCGCCACAACATGCTCGAGGTCGCGTTCCTCGCCGCGCACGCCCTCGGGATGGTCAGCACGACGGGAATCGGGGCGGTGTTCGATGCCGTGACCACCATGGCTGCGGACGTGCTCGGGATCGACGGACACCGGCTGGAGGTGGGCGGCAACGCGGACCTCGTGGTGCATGGACGGTCATCGCTTAGCGACGTGATGGCATGGCACGAGGCGCCACGGTACGTCGTTGCGTCCGGCGCGGTCGTCGCCAGCACGACGACGAGCACGATCTTCTGCTCCGAGATCACCGAGCGGCTCGAACCGGCCGGCGGTCACCGATGAGCCCGCGAATCCGGGTCGGGATCGACACCGGAGGCACGTTCACCGACGTCGTCGCCGTCGACGAGGACACCGGCCGGATCACGACCACGAAGACGCCGTCGACACCTCCCGACCCGGCGGTCGCGTTCATCGCCGGTATCGACAAGGTCCTCGGTCTGCTCGGCCTTGGCGGCGACGCGCTGTCGGCGGTCTGCCACGGCACCACGGTCGCCACCAACAAGCTGCTCGAAGGAAAGGTCGACAACCTCGGTTTCGTCACGAACGAGGGGTACGCCCACCTGCTCGAGATCGCTCGGCAGTCGGTGCCCGACGGGTACGGCAACTCGTACTTCTGGGTGAAGCCACCACGGATCGTCCCCGCCGACCGGGTGAAGACCGTCCCGGGGCGCCTCGCCGCCGACGGCTCGGAGATCCGGCCGTTCGACCTCGACGCGGCGCGTTCGGCCGCGGCGTACTTCCGTGACGCGGGGATCGGGGCGATCGGAGTCTGCTTCCTGCACTCGTACGCGAACCCGGCGCACGAGCTCGCCATGCGCGACGTGATCGACGAGGTCCATCCCGACGCCGTCGTCTCGATCTCGTCGGACGTGCTCCGGGAGTACCGCGAGTACGAACGGTCGGTCACGACGCTCGTCGACGCAGCAGTCAAGCCGGACATCCGTGGCTATGTCGCCAGCATCAGCGACCGGCTGCAGGCGTACGCCGACGACGGGAACGGAGAGCCGCGACCCGTCCCGTTCTACGTGATGAAGTCCAACGGCGGCGTGCTGAGCGCCGAGGAGGTGGTCAAACAGCCGATCAGCACCGTCCTGTCCGGTCCTGCCGCCGGGGCGCTCGGGGCGGCAGTCGTCGCGAAGGCGGCCGGGTTCGAGCACGTCGTGACGTGCGACGGTGGAGGCACGTCGACGGACGTGACCGTCGTGATCGACGGCCATCCGGCGCTGACGACCGAGGGGCGGGTGGGGGCGTACCCGAGCAAGATACCGATGATCGACGTCGTGACGGTCGGGGCCGGCGGCGGCTCCATTGCCTGGGTCAGTCCGGAAGGGACACTCAAGGTCGGACCGCAGTCGGCCGGCGCCGAGCCGGGGCCGATGTGCTACGGCACAGGCGGCACGGAGCTGACGATCACCGATGCGCACGTACTGCTCGGCCGGATCCCCGCCCACCTGCTCGGAGGCGAGGTCCCGCTGGACGCCACGCTCGCACGCAACGGCGTCGAGGTGCTGGCCCGACGGCTCGGCCTCGGCTGGGAGCAGTGCGCTACCGGCATCCTCGAGATCTCGGCGTGGAACCAGGCCAACGCGCTGCGCCAGATCACGGTCAAGCGTGGTCTCGACGTCCGTGACTTCCACCTCGTCACGTTCGGTGGGTCGGGTTCGCTGCTGGCGTGTCGGCTGGTCGACATCATGGGCCTGCAGGGCGCGGTCGTACCCCTCGATCCGGGCAACCTCTCGGCGTACGGGCTGCTGACCGTAGACGTGCGCAACGACTACGTCCAGACCGCCGTGACCCGACACTCTGAGCTCGACCTGGTTTCGCTCCTTGCGGTGATCGGCGACCTGCTGGCCAAGGCCGAGGACGCGCTGGCGGTGGAGGGCTTCCTGGCCTCGCAACGGCGCTTCGTACGCTCTGCGGATCTGCGTTACTTCGGCCAGGCGTTCGAGGTCCGGGTCGATGTTCCCGACGGCGATCTCACGCCAGACCTCGTCGACGGCGTTGCCGAGGCGTTCCACGCGGAGCACCACCGGCTCTACGGGTACGACTTCCGCGACGACCCCCGGCAGGAGGTGGAGTGGGTCAACCTGAGAGTTACCGGGATCGGTCCGATCAACAAGCCCAGCATCCGGCCCCTCGATGTCGCCGCGAGATCCGAGTCCACGGCACCGGACACCGCCGCCTCGGGCCTTCCGACAGCCGGCGTATCCGTGGCGGCGTCGGACGCGGCGAGCAGGCGGGTCTACTTCGACGAGTGGATGAGGGCCGTGGTCGTCGACCGATCGAGCCTGGCGGCCGGGGACCGGGTGGTCGGCCCTGCGATCGTCGAGGAGTACTCGTCGACGGTCCCGATTCATCCCGGATTCGACGCGGAGGTCGACCCGTACGGCAATCTGGTCATCACCAACGAGGCGGGGGAGTCGTGACCCCGCCGCAGCCCGCCCCGTACCGGTTGACGGACGTCCGTGACGTCGACCCGGTTCTCGTCGAAATCGTCGAGGGGTACCTCGCGTCGGTCGAGATGGAGGTCGAGACGGCGATCGGGCGCACATCGCGGTCGCCGATGATCCGCGACGCGCATGACTACCGAGCCGGGATCCACGACCGGCACCTGCGCAAGCTCACCGGCCGGTCGTACTCGGCCCTGGTCCATCCGGTCGTGCGCGACTACCCGCTCGACACGATGCAACCAGGTGACGTCTTCTTCCACAACGACGTCTACCTCAGCGAGGGTGGCATCGGCCACCTGCCCGACCTGTGCGTGACCGCTCCCGTCTTCTTCGACAGCGGCGACGGCCCGGAGGTGGTCGCGTTCGTGCAGGCATTCGGGCACCACGACGACATCGGAGGCTCGGTACCAGGGTCGATGCCGTCGAACGCGACGTCGGTCTTCCAGGAAGGCTTGATGGTGCCGCCGATCCGGCTTTGGGATGCGGGCGTCCGGTGCGAGCAGGCGTTCAAGATCATGACCCGCAACTCGCGGATGCCGGAGTCGCTCGCAGCCGACCTCGATGCCGAGTGCTCGGCCTGCCTGATGGGTGCGCGCCGGATGTCCGAGCTGTTCGACCGGTACGGCAAGGATCTGGTCGAGGCGTCGTTCGACGCGATCCTCGACTCGACGACGGCGACGTACCAGCGCGAGATCCTGTCCAAGATCCCGAACGGAACGTACGTCTGGGAGGACTACGCCGAGCACGACGGCATCGACTCACCGAGGCTGCATACCCAGCGGATCACCCTCATCAAACTCCCCGACGACGGCGGCCGGCTCGTGATCGACTTCACCGGTACGGCGCCGCAGGCGAAGGGGCCGATCAACCACTGCGGCGACTACGCCGACGGGAACTTCCTGAAAAAGTGGCTCGCCCCGATCCTGCGAAACCTGGCCGGCAGCCCCGAACGGATGGCCGAGCTCGACGTCAACGAGGGAGTCGTGCCGCTGATCGAGATGCGGTTCCCGGACAAGGGCACGTTGCTCACGCCGGTCTTCCCCGCTCCGACGAACGCCCGGACCTTCGTGATCCTGCGCCTCCTCGGCGTGCTCGCGGGTGTAGTGGCCAAGGCGGTCGACGGCCGAATGCCGGCCGACCAGGAGACGATCCGCTATACCGGTGTGTACGGCGACGATGCGACCGGTACGCCGTACCTCATGCGCGAGGTCCTCGGCGGAGGTTCTGGAGGCCGGTACTACGCCGACGGTGAGGACACGATCCATGTCGTGCCCGACTCCCGGAACCTGCCGACCGAGTTCAGCGAGAGCCGGTTCCCGTTCATCGTCGAGACGTTGGGACTTGCCGTTGACTCCGGGGGAGCGGGTCGCTTCCGTGGTGGCCTCGGCTACGAGAAGCACATCCGGATGCTGCGCGACGCACACTTCATGTCGATCGCGGATCGCTCGATCCTCGCTTGTTGGGGCGTCAACGGCGGTCGGGCCGGTCGTCCGTTCGACGTGACGATCGAACCAGATGGGCCGAACGAGCGGCAGGTCGACGCACTCGCCGACGCCGAGCCGGTCCGCGCCGGCGAGACGATCCGGATCCGGACCACCGGCGGCGGCGGCTGGGGCGACCCGCTGGATCGGCCGTACGACGCCGTCGCGCGCGACGTCTCGTGGGGCAAGGTATCGGTTGCCGGCGCCGAGTCCGACTACGGGGTGGTCGCCGCCGTCGACGCCGACGGCCAGGCGAGTATCGACATTGACGCGTCAAACTCGCTGCGAGCACAGCAACGCGCAGCGGCCCCCGTCGACCCGCCGTTCTTCGACCGCGGACCGGGGTACGCGCAGCTCGCCGAGGACGGCGCCGCCGCACCGGCGGTCGACTGGCTTTGAACGACGCAGGTGACGCAGCCGACCGTCGCCTGACCCAACGGCTGGAAGATCGGGCGGTATTACTTCGCGATCTCCCAGCCGTACGGTCGGACCTCGCTGTGGTGGCGGTCGCGGTCGCCGTCTAGGTTCGGTCGGGTGAGAGTCCTGGTCGCGCTCGGCGGCAACGCGATGACGGCAGCGGACGGCAGCGTGGGGCCGGAGGACCAGATCGCCGCCGCCGAGGTGGCCATGCGACACGTCGCCGACCTGGTCGCCGACGGCATCGAGGTCGTCATCACACATGGGAATGGACCCCAGGTCGGCAACCTGCTGGTGAAGAACGAGCTCGCCGCGGCGGTCGTACCTCCGGTGCCGTTGGACTGGTGTGACGCTCAGACGCAGGGAACACTCGGGATGATCCTGATGGACGCACTCGAGCCGGCACTCGCCGAACGCGGTGTCGACACCCCTACCGCTGCGATCGTGACCCGCACCCGCGTCGATGCCGACGACGCCGCGTTTCGTTGTCCGACGAAGCCGATCGGACGTTACCTCGACGCCGAGGAGGCCGCGGTGCTGGCCGGCCACGGCGAGACTTGGCAGGACCGCGGGGAGCGGGGCTGGCGGCGCGTGGTTGCCTCACCGGAGCCGCGCGAGATCCTCGATGCCAGGGCCGTCCTGACGCTCGTCGACGCCGGCTTCGTGGTGATCGCAAACGGAGGAGGGGGAATCCCGGTCGTACGCGACCCGGACGGGTCCCTGCGGGGGGTGGAGGCTGTGATCGACAAGGACCTCGGCGCTGCCCTGCTGGCGCGCACCGTGTCGGCCGACCTCCTCGTCATCGCGACGGACGTGGACCACGCGATGCTGCGATTTGGTACGCCTCAGGCCGAGCCGCTTGGTGCGGTGGCACTGGCCGAGATGGAGGCGTACCTGGCCGACGGTCATTTCACGAGTGGAAGCATGGGCCCGAAGGTCGACGCGATCTGTCGTTTTGTACGCGCGTCGGGCAAGCCCGGCGTGATCACGAGTCTGAGCAAGATCGTCGAGGCGGTGCATCAGCGGGTGGGAACGATCGTCCGCCCTGACAACCAGGTCGAGCCAACCCAGGAGGACAGCCATGCCAGAGCCGGTTGAGGTCCGCAAGATCCCGATCAAGCACGTGTCGGATGCCAGCGGGCTCGCGGACCTGATCGGCTCCGGTGTGATCGAGGCGGACCGGGTGGTCGCCGTCATCGGCAAGACCGAGGGCAACGGTGGGGTGAACGACTACACGCGGATCATCGCAGACCGCGCGTTCCGTGAAGTGCTCGTCGCCTCCGGATCGCGTACCCCTGACGAGGTGAAGCGGGTTCCGATCGTCTGGTCGGGCGGCACGGACGGCGTCATCAGCCCGCACGCGACCGTGTTCGCGACCACCTCCGTCGATCAGGCCGACCGGACGGACGAGCTGCGGCTCACCGTCGGCTTTGCGATGAGCGCGACGTTGCTGCCCGAGGACATCGGCCGGGTTGCGATGATCGAGAAAGTCGCCAGCGCCGTCAGGGAGGCGATGGGTCGAGCCGGGATCGACGACCCAGCCGACGTCCACTACGTACAGACCAAGACGCCGCTGTTGACCATTCACACGATCCGGGACGCGAAGTCTCGGGGGCAAGCGGTCTGGACCGAGCACACGCACGAGTCGATGGACCTGTCGAACGGGTGCACCGCACTCGGCGTCGCCGTCGGCCTCGGCGAGATCTCGATGCCGTCGGATGCCGACGTCATGCACAACCGCAGCCTGTTCTCTGCCGTCGCCTCGTGCTCCTCGGGAGTCGAGCTGGACCGTGCCCAGGTGGTCGTCGTCGGGAACGTCCGCGGGGTCGGTGGACGATACCGGGTCGGGCATTCGGTGATGACGGACGCACTGGACCAGGACGGTATCTGGGCCGCCATCAGGAACGCCGGCCTCAAGCTGCCGGAACGTCCGCACTGGACCGACCTCGACGGTCGGCTCGTGAACGTGTTCCTCAAGTGCGAGGCGTCCCAGGACGGCACTGTGCACGGCCGCCGCAACGCAATGCTCGACGACTCCGACGTCCACTGGCACCGTCAGATCAAGGCGTGCGTAGGGGGTGTCACGGCGGCGGTGACCGGTGATCCGGCCGTGTTCGTGTCGGTGTCCGCGGCCCATCAAGGCCCGGAGGGTGGCGGACCGGTCGCCGCGATCGTGGATCTCGGCGACGGGAAGCCGACCGGTTACAACCCGACATCGGAGGGCTAGTGGTGCATCTCCCGATTGTGTTCGCAGTGAGCGCGGCGTCCTGAGCTCGGCCGGCAAGAGGTAGCGCTAGCCGTCGCTCACTGGTGGCACGAGCCGCTCGAGGTGTCCAACACGGCGCCGGTCGAGTCGACGAACTCGGTCGTCCACCCGGCGTCGCCGAGCACCAGTCGCAGGTATCCGAACGTCTTGATCCAGACGGCGGGCCGCGGGAGCGCGCTGGCGGCGACCGTCACCTGTTGCTCACCCCCGGTGCCGACCACGTATTGGGTGACCCCGTTGGCTGAATCGAGCCGACCGGACGGGTCCAGGGCGGCGTACCGCTGATAGTTGTGGCGGTGGCCGTTCAGCACCACGTCGGCGTGGGCGGCGTACAGCGCGTCCCACCACGGTTTGTAGACCCCGACTATCCCCTGTCGCCTGGCCGCGGTCGCGGGGTTAGGCGCTCGGGAAGATCGCGAAGCCGCCGACGGGCACGCCGCTGACGGATGTCATGCTGCCGGCCGTGACGAGGACGGATGCGTTGCCGTCCATGGCCCGGACGCCCCAGAACAGGTTGAACACGGGGTTGAAACTGGGGTCGCGGGCACCGTCACTGATCCGGTTGATCGTGGCGTCCACACCGGTGACTCCGGAGCACCCGTCGTGGAACCCGAGGACGACCGAGTCGCCGATGATCTTGACCGCCTGGCCGTTGCCGTCGCAGCGCTGGGACCAGCGGCGGGCTCCACTCGACGTGTCGTACCACGCGCCGGTGTTGGCCACGCTCATCACCGCGAGCCGGGTGCCGTCGGCGCTCAGGTCCAACGCCTGGGCAG
>JBBSHE010000053.1:0-18268 GCA_038253325.1 Propionibacteriales bacterium | reverse complement strand
CCTGGTGGGTGGGGGGCTGGTTGACCGGGCCCGCCCCTGGGCGGGGCGGGGGGGGGGTCGGGGGGGCTGTTGGGGGGGGCGGGGCCGCCCCCGACGAGCATCCGGCGACCACGATCGACACCACGACCAGCTGGCAGACACGGTTCAGGCGGCGCACCCTGAAACAGTAATCTGCTCCCTGTGTCGACGGGTGTACGCAGGCGGGTCGTGATCGCCGAGGACGAGGCGCTGATCCGCCTCGATCTCGCCGAGATGCTCGCGGAGGAGCGGTACGACGTGGTCGCGCAGGCCGCTGACGGTGTCGCGGTTCCAGGAGATCCGGCGGCTGGACTCCGAGGTGAGCAACCTCACGGAAGAGCTCGAGGCCCGCAAGGCGCTGGACCGAGCCAAGGGCATCTTTCAGCAGCAGCTGGAGCTCCGTGAGCCGGAGGCATTCCGCTGGACCCAGAAGACCGCGATGGACCTCCGACTGTCGATCCGCCAGGTCTCGGACGGCGTCGTGAGCCACGGTGTCGATGTCACGGAATGACAACGCCGACGTCTCAATACTGCCCTTCTCCGCCGTAGGGACTAGATTGCTCCCTATCTCAGCAGACGTCGAGAGGGACTCTCGGCCATGACTCCCAACGGAGGATCAATGATCCGTCACAAGCGTGCACTTCGGTTCGCCGCGGTATCGGCGGCCGCGGTGCTTACACTCGCGGCGTGCGGAAGCAGCAGCTCGAACAAGCCCAAGCCCAGCCCTAGCCCGGGGGGTGGCGGTAGCTCGTCGTCCTCGCCGACGACAACCGGCTCGCAACCGGCCGGCAACGGCACCC
The DNA here is from genome assembly GCA_038253325.1 of Propionibacteriales bacterium. Lineage (GTDB taxonomy): Bacteria > Actinomycetota > Actinomycetes > Propionibacteriales > Nocardioidaceae > JBBSHE01. Next base: position 17,450 of record JBBSHE010000053.1, on the reverse strand, counting down.
TCACCATCGGCACGTTCTTGCCGCAGACCGGCGACCTCGCATTCCTGGGCCCACCGGAGTTCGCCGGCGTCGACCTCGGGGTCAAGGACATCAACGCTGCAGGTGGCGTTCTCGGTAAGCCGGTGCAGCAGTCGAAGGCCGATTCGGGCGACCTGACACCGAACATCGGCCCGGCGTCGGTCGACAAGCTCCTCAACGCAAAGGCCGATGTCATCGTTGGTGCGGCATCGTCCAGCGTCTCGCTCAGCGTGATCGACAAGATCGTCAACGCAGGCGTGGTCATGTTCTCGCCGGCCAACACGTCGACGGCGTTCGACACCTACCCGGACAAGGGTCTTTACTTCCGCGATGCTCCCTCCGACGTCCTGCAGGGTGCCGTGATGGGCAACCTGGTCGTGCAGAACGGCGCGCAGGACGTCGCGATCCTCAACCGCCAGGACTCTTACGGAACGGCGCTGGCCGGTCAGGTCTCCAAGACCGTCAAGGCGCAAGGTGCGAACGTCGTCGCCCAGGTGCAGTACAACCCGGACGCACAGCAGTTCACTGCTGAGGCCAGCAAGATCGCGGCAGCAAAGCCTGATGCGCTCGTGCTGATCGCCTTCAACGAGACGACGAAGATCATCCCGGCGCTGATCGCCGCCGGTGTCACCCCGAAGAACGTGAAGATGTACTTCGTCGACGGGAACACCGCTGACTACTCCAGCGACTTCTCGAAGGGAACGCTGACCGGAGTCGAGGCGACTTACCCGGGTGCCCAGCTCAAGAACGACTTCAAGAAGCGGCTGCTGTCGGTGAATCCCAAGCTGAAGGACTTCACCTACGGGCCGGAGTCGTACGACGCGACGGTCATGTCGGCCCTCGCGGCGACGGCGGCCAAGTCCGATAACGGCAAGGCGATCGCGTCGCAGCTGATCAAGATATCGAGCGGCGGCACGAAGTGCTCGACGTACGCCGACTGCGTGAAACTGCTCAAGGCCGGTACGGACATCGACTACGAGGGAGTCTCCGGTCCGTGTGACCTGAACCCCACGGGTAGCCCGTCCAAGGCGACCATCGGCATCTTCAAGTACAACGCCGACAACAAGTACACGAACCTGAAGTACGTCCTGGGTGTCGTCCAGTAGGACGAGCCTTGGAGAAGACGACCGAGGGCCCCGGATCTGCGCGATCCGGGGCCCTCGTCGTTTCCTGCTCAGGCCTTGGCGAGCGTACCGAGATAGAGCTCGATGACCTTCGGGTCGTTGATCAGGTCTTTGCCGCTGGCGGTGTACGCGTTGCGGCCCTGGTCGAGGACATAGCCACGGTCGCAGATCTGGAGACAGCGGCGAGCATTCTGCTCGACCATGATCACGGAGACACCGGCTGCGTTGATGCGCTTGGTCTGCACGAAGACCTCGTCCTGCAACGCAGGCGAGAGCCCGGCTGACGGCTCGTCGAGCAGGAGCACGGACGGGTCCATCATCAGGGCCCGGCCCATGGCCACCATCTGCCGCTCTCCGCCGGACAACGAGCCGGCGCGCTGGTTACGCCGGTCGGCAAGGGTGGGGAACAGCCCGGCGACGAAGTCGAAACGCTCGCGGAATGTCCGCGGCTTCTGGTAGGTCCCCATCTCGAGGTTCTCGGAGATCGTGAGCGAGGGAAACACGTTGTTCGTCTGGGGGACGAACCCGATACCGTTCGCCACCAGCTTGTCAGCACGCCAGTTCGTGACGTCGCGGTCGCGCAGGTGGACGGAGCCGACGCGGATCTTGACCAAGCCGAAGAGTGCCTTGAGCAGGGTGGACTTCCCCGCGCCGTTGGGACCGATGATGCCGACGAGTTCGCCTTCGTCGCAGTGGACGTCGGCTCCGTTGAGAATGTCGACGCCCGGCAGGTAGCCGGCGATCAGTCCGTCGGCGCGCAGCACGACCTGCGTGTTCGATTCAGCCTTCCGTCGGCCCTCGGCCGGTTGCTTCTCAGCAGGCTGGTTCTGCTCGGCCAAACCTTGGTCGGCCGGCTTCTCTTGGGGCGGGGCTTCCTCGGGCGTGGGCGTGACGTTCATCTGCTTTCGTCTCCCGCCGAGACGGAGTCTCCCGAAGCCTGACGCGCCTCGGCGAGGATCCGCTCTTCCTCCTCGAAGGTCAGCGCGGCGTCGTGGTGAGCGCCGAGGTACGCGTCGATGACGTGCTGGTCTCCCATCACCGCGTCGGGTGGACCCTCGGCAATCAGCTGGCCCTGGGCCATCACCAGCACCCAGTCGGAGATGTCGCGGACCATGTCCATGTCGTGCTCGACGAACAGGACCGTCATGCCGTCCTCGCGCAACGACTTGACGTGCCCGAGGAGCGACTGCTTGAGAGCTGGGTTCACGCCCGCCATCGGCTCGTCGAGCATGATCAGCTCAGGCTCGACCATCAGGGCACGTGCCATCTCGAGCAGCTTTCGCTGACCGCCGGACAACGACCCGGCGAAGTCGTCCTTCTTGGCGTCGAGGTTGAACCGCGCGAGCAGCTCCATCGCCCGCGCGGTGTTCGCCTTCTCCTGGCTGCGCCAGATCGGGCGGAGCATCGCGTTCCACAGCCGTTCACCCGACTGACCGGTCGGACCAAGTCGCATGTTCTCCATCACGGTCAGCCGGGACAGCACCTTCGTGAGCTGGAACGTACGGACCATTCCCATCCGGGCCACCTTGTACGCGGCGATGTCGCCCAGGTCGTTTCCGTTGAACGACCAGGTTCCCTCGTCCGGCTGGTCGAAACCGGTGAGCGCGTTGAAGAACGTAGTCTTGCCGGCTCCGTTCGGGCCGATCAGCGCGGTGATGAGTCCGCGTTGGATCTCGACGTGGCTGACGTCGACGGCGACGAGACCGCCGAACGTCCGCTTGATCTTGTCGGCGACCAGGATGGGGTCGGACTTGCTCGCGCCGGGCTCGGCGTCGAACGACGCCGTCAGCGTCGCGCGGGTCCTGCCACTGTCAGCGGTTGTCAATGGCCAACTCCCTTCGGTCACCGAAGATACCCTGCGGCCGGAAGATCATCAGGAGCATCAAGATCAAGCCCGTCATGATGAAGCGCACGAGGCTCGCCTGGTCGTTCGAGATCAACCAGGTCGGAAGCAGCGCATGTTGTCCGTTGTCCGTGCTGGTCGCCTGTGAGAAGAACAGATCCAACGCACTGAGCGTCAGCTGGAAGATGATGGCTCCGACCACCGGGCCGAACACGCGAGCGGCGCCACCGAGAAGAAGCACCGTGTAGGCGAAAAACGTGGTGTCCGTGGCAAAGAACGCCGGCGACGTGTTCGACTGGTTCAGCGCGACCAGCATTCCGGCGAGCCCGCCGATGACACCGCCGATGACGAGAGACTGCATCTTGTACGAGAAGACGTTCTTACCGAGGCTACGGACGGCGTCCTCGTCCTCCCGGATCGCCTTCAGGACCCGGCCCCACGGGCTGCGCATCAACAGCCAGATGGCGAGGCAGCAGAAGGCAACGAGCGTCCAGCCGACCACCATGGAGTAGAAGTCCTGCTGGCCCCAGGTGGTGCTGATGTCGGTGACGAACGGCAACGGGATGTGCAGTGTCTTGTTTCCGTGGAACGGGTTGAGCGCGTAGAACGAACCCGAGAACGCCGAGAGGCCGTTGTAGCCGTTGAAGTAGTGCGAGAGGGCGACGGACGCAAGCACCTGCCGGATCGCCTCCGCCGCCGCGATCGTGACGATTGCCAGGTAGTCGGCGCGCAGCCGCAGCGTCGGTACGCCGAGGAGCAAGGCGAGCACCACGCTGGCAAGCAACCCGACGGCAACTCCGAGCCACAGGCTGAGACCCCAGGTGGCGACGAACGATGCGACGGAGTAGGCGGCGACCATCATGAACGCGGCCTGCCCGAAGTTCAGCAGGCCCGTGTAGCCGAAGTGGACGTTGAGCCCGATCGACGCCAGACAATAGACGACGGTGAGCGGTCCGAGGCCTTGCTGGATGGCTTGGCTGACGAGCGAAGTCCAATGGATCACGTTGACTCCTCTCAGCCGATTCGTTCACGTCGACCGAGGATTCCCTGCGGCCGGATCAGCAGAACAACGATCAGCAACGACAACCCTGCCACGTACTTCAGCTCGGACGGGATGACCAACGTCGACTCCTCGACCACCAGCCCGATGATGATGCTCCCGACCATCGCCCCCCAGATCGTTCCGAGTCCGCCTAGCGTCGTCGCGGCGAAGACAAGCAGCAGGATCTTGAAACCCAGCTGGTAGTCGAAGCCCTGGGTCAGGCCAAGCAGGAAACCGGCCAGGCCGGCCAACGCGGCGCCGATCACCCAGACGATCGTGATCACGTTGTCGACGTTGATGCCCGACGACGACGCCAGGGCGGGGTTGTCCGAGACCGCGCGGGTCGCCTTCCCGAGCCGGGTACGCTGCACGGCCAGCGAGACGAGCACGAGCACGACGATGCAGACGGCCGCGACAGCCGCGCTCTTCGGCGTCAGATCGACCGGCCCGATGTGCCACGGCGCGACCGTCGCGTACTCCGTGTAGTTGTGGTTGTCGGCGTCGGTGAGGTACTGGTACAGGTTCCGCAGGAAGATCCCGAACCCGATGCTCACGATCATCATCGCGATCAACCCGGTGCCGGCTTTCCGCAGCGGTCGCCACAGCGCGATGTCCTGGACGTAGCCGAAGACTCCGGACAGGGCCGTCGCGATCACCCCAGCCGCAATCACCGGGACCCCGAGGTTCGCGTCGAAGGCGAACGCGACGATCGCGCCGAACGTGACGAGTTCGCCGTGCGCGAAGTTGGTGAGACCCGTCGTGCCGAAGACCAGAGACAGTCCGAGGGCGGCCAGCGCCAGCTGCAGCCCGAAGACGAGCCCGTTGGTCAGCAGCTGCAATGACTGCGCCGCGGTGGACTCTCCCTGCGGCTTCGGACCGATGGGGAAAACGGTTGTGTAGTCCTGTTCGAGCTTGATCGTGATGTGGAGCTCGACCTGCTTCGGGTTCTGCAGCTTCGTGCCCGTCGGCAACGTCTTGGTGTCGATCTCGACGACGTACGTCTTGCCGAGCGCGTCGATCGCCGATCCCGGAAGAGGCACCGAGAACTTGCCGTCGGCGCTGCTGGTCGCGTTTCCCACCACCTTGCCCTGATCGTCCTTGACCGTGATCTTGACGCCGGGCACCGGCTTCGGCGGCGTGTACCGGGTGTCGCGAAGGAGCCCGATGATGTGGATCTTGCCGGCGGCCGACGCGCGTGACGTGACAGCCGACGACGAGCCGGCATGACTGCGCGGCGGCTCGGCGGCGGAAGCGCCAGCACCTGCACCGCCGGCAACGCTGAGGGCGACAACGGTCATGAACAACAGCATCGCCAGCGTTGTAATGCGTGTCCGCACTGGTGACTCCCGTCGCGACGTCCGTTCCGTTCGAGCCGACCGGCGGCTCTCGTGTCGACAGGTCAGCCGGTCGGCTGTCGGGAGCATAGCCGCATCCCGCCCGAACGTGCGCGACAACGAAACGGATGGCCGCAGAAAGTGCCCCAGATGCCATCTCGACGATCGTCGCGATCGGGTGACTCAGCGAACGAGGATGACGACCTCTGTCAACAACGGTGCGACGAGCAGGGCGGGCAGCAGGTCGCCGACGGGGACCTGCTTGATCCGGAGCAGCCGAAGACCGACGCCGACGAGAAGCAGACCCCCCGTCGCCGTCAACGCTGCGAGGTGGGCATCGGGAAGGAGTCGGCCGAGCAGGGCGCCGGCAATTGTCAGCGACCCTTGGACGACGAGGACGGTGACCGCCGACGCGGCAACGCCCCAGCCGAACGATGCGGCGAACGCGATGGAGGCGAACCCGTCGAGCGTCGCCTTGAGCACCAGTTGGTCCGCGCCGTGACCGAGTCCGTCGGACAGCGAGCCGAGCACGGTCAGCGGGCCGACGCAGAACAGCAGCGACGCGCTGACGAAACCCTCGATGAACCGCTGACGTCCCTCGGAGTCGCCCGCGTTGACGAACCGTGCACGTAGCCAGCCACCGAGGGACTCCAACCGCTCCTCGATCCCGAACAGCGAACCCGCGATGCCCCCGATCAGCAGCGACCCGAGCACGACCAGCACGGGGGCTGAGTCACCGACCGCGGCGATTAGCGACGAGTCGCCGACCGACGTCGCCGCCGACGCGGCGATCAGCAAGGTCGTGAGCCCGAGAGCGTCGGTCACGACCTCTCGGGTACGTCGCGGCAGCCGATGCCCGACGAACACCCCGATCGTCGAACCGACGAGAACCGCGGCGACATTGATGAGCGTTCCTGCTCCGCGGAACATGCCACCCCTTTGCGATGTCCTTCGTGGCTGGTCGCGAGAGACCCTACAACCGTTGTCGACGAGCGCCCTCTGGCATCCGAGCCGTTTGGTGTCGACAACGACCCCGCGACAGCCTGCCTGTCCGGGCGTACGCTGGGGCGAACTCGGCCGGGTCGACAGGCTGGCGAGCTCGGCAGCGTCGGATCGGGGCTGAGAGAAGGAGAGGGCCGCATCATGTTGCGAGGCTCAGTGCAGATCAGGGATGCCGTTCCCGAAGATGCCGATGCACTGCTCGCGATCTGGTCCGACTTCACCACGGACGGCAGCTTGGCCGTTCGTCCGCTTCCGCTGCGGCATGAGGTCGGTGCCGCCGTCGGACGTACCGCGGCCGACTCGGACGAGCGTCTGCTCGTCGCCGAGCTCGACGGCACGGTCGTCGGGATGCTTCATCTGCGCCGTGCACCGTTGTCCCCCATCCATGTCGAGGACTCCGTGCGGATGAGCAATCTCCATGTCCTCAGCAGCTTCCGACGACGCGGCGTCGGCCGGCAGCTGATAGAGAAGGCCGCGGAGTGGGCCGACGAGAAGGCGACCGAACACCTTGCGGCACACGTCGCAGCCGGTGCTCGAGACACCAACCGATTCCTGGCGCGATTGGGTCTCACCCAGGTCGCGGTCGTCCGTGCGACGTCCGTGAAGTCGCTGCGGGCCAAGCTGACCCTTCGGGACGGGGGGATGGCGGCCTCGTCCAATCTGCTGGTCGCGCGCCGGCGGATGCGACGTCGTGCTGCCCGTGCCGCCGGTGACCTCGTCGCTACCCGGGCACAGTGCGGTTCGTCGGAACCAGCTGGCACGTGAGGCGAGCCGTACAGATCCGGCGGTCACGATCATCGCGGATCACCACCTCGTAACAGACGACGCTCCGACCAACGTGCACGGGAGTTGCCACTCCGGTCACGGTCCCCGACCGCGCCGCGCGATGGTGCGTGGCGTTGATGTCCACCCCCACGGCCACCTTGTCCGGGTAGCCCTGCATCGTCGCGCCGATCGATCCCAAGGTCTCGGCCAGGACACAGCTGGCGCCACCGTGCAGCAGTCCAAACGGCTGCTGGTTGCCGTCGACGGGCATCGTCGCGACTAGCCGGTCCGCCGTGATCTCGGTGAGCTCGATCCCCATCCGGGCGTTCAGCCCGTCTGGCTGGTCCAGGAACGTGGCCGGCAGGCCGGGTTCGTCGCTCATCGCGGACACACTACGCTGCCGCGTGTCGGTGGTCTTGGCTAGAGTCGGCCCTGTGCCGGCTGCTGGATCCTCGACCGCCTCGGCGCGGCCTCGGCTGTTGCTGCTCGACGGGCATTCCCTTGCATACCGTGCATTCTTCGCTCTACCGGTCGAGAACTTCAGTACGACGACCGGACAGCCCACTAACGCCGTCTACGGCTTCACGTCGATGCTGATCAACGTCCTCAGAGACGAGCAACCGACCCATATCGCGGTCGCGTTCGACGTGTCGCGCCAGACGTTCCGATCCGAGCAGTACGCCGCGTACAAGGCCAACCGCAGCAAGAGTCCCGATGAGTTCAAGGGCCAAGTGTCGCTGGTGAAGGAGGTCCTCGACGCCCTTCGGGTGTCGATGGTCGAGAAGGACGGGTACGAGGCCGACGACGTGATTGCGACCCTCGCGACCCAGGCTGCCGCGGACGACTTCGAGGTCCTGATCTGCAGCGGCGATCGTGACGCGTTCCAGCTGATCCGCGACAACGTCACGGTTTTGTACCCGGTGCGTGGGGTTTCCGAGCTGACCCGGATGACGCCGGCGGCGGTCGAGGCGAAGTACGGCATCGACCCAGCGCACTACCCCGATCTCGCGGCGATGGTCGGCGAGAGCAGTGACAACCTGCCCGGTGTGCCCGGCGTTGGCCCGAAGACCGCGGCCAAGTGGATCAACCAGTTCGGTTCGCTGGACGAGATCGTCGCCCGGGTCGAGGAGATTCCCGGCAAGGCCGGCGACGCATTGCGCGAGCACCTCGACGACGTCGTGCGAAACCGTCGTATCAACGAGCTGGTCCGCACCCTGGACCTGACCATGTCGGTCGCCGACGCCGAGGTGCGACCGTGGGACCGCGACCAGGTGCACCAGGTCTTCGACGGGCTCGAGTTCAAGGTGCTGCGCGACCGGCTCTTCCAGACCCTGACCGCCGACGAGCCGGTCGCCGAGGAGGGGTTCTCGCTGGCAAGCACCACCGTGGCGCCTGGCGGCGTAGCGTCCTGGCTCGCGGCGCACACGTCCGGTGAAGCCGTGGGGGTGCACGTCCACGGGGTGTGGCGAGCCGGCACCGGTTCGCTCCACGGGATCGCGCTCGCCACCGCCGACGGGTCGGCGGCATACATCGACGTCGACGAGACGACGCCCGAGGACGACGCGGCGCTGGCGCAATGGTTCATCGATCGCGACCAGTCGAAAGTCATGCACGACGCAAAGGGCCCCATGCTGGCGCTGGACGCGCGCGGCTGGGCGCTTCGCGGGCTCGTCGCAGACACCGCACTGTCGGCCTACCTGTCTCACCCCGACAATCGCACCTACCATCTCGCTGATTTGACGCTGCGCTACCTCCATCGCGAGCTCAAGTCCGACAACGACGTCGGCGACCAGCTGAGTCTCGATCTCGGCGACGCCGGTGCCACCGAGTCCGCGATGGTCTACGCACGTGCGGTCCTCGACCTCTCGGTGGCACTCGACCAGGAGCTCGAGGACCGCGGCGGAAGGTCGCTGCTCGCCGACATCGAGCTTCCACTCGTCGATGTTCTCGCCAAGATGGAACGAGCCGGTATCGCAATCGATGAGGACTACCTGGCCAGCCTCGAGGCCGAGTTCGGGGGCAAGGTCAAGCAGGCGGCCGGCGAGGCCTACGCCGTGATCGGCAAGGAGATCAACCTCGGGTCCCCGAAGCAGCTGCAGGTCGTGCTCTTCGACGAGCTCGACATGCCGAAGACCAAGCGCACGAAGACCGGATACACGACGGACGCCGACGCGCTGGTCGGCCTGTACGACAAGACCGAGCACCCGTTCCTGGCTCACCTGCTGATCCACCGAGACGTCACCCGGTTACGACAGACCGTCGAGGGGCTGCTCAAGTCGATTTCCGACGACGGACGCATCCACACCACGTTCAACCAGCTGATCGCGTCGACCGGGCGGCTGTCTTCCATGGACCCGAACCTGCAGAACATCCCCGTGCGCACGGAGGAGTCGCGCCGGATCCGGCAGGCGTTCGTGGTGGGCGGCGGGTACGAGTCGCTGCTCACGGCCGACTACAGCCAGATCGAGATGCGCATCATGGCCCACAGGTCCGACGACGCAGGGCTGATCGAGGCGTTCCTGTCAGGAGAGGACTTCCATTCGGTGATGGCGGCCCGGGTGTTCGAGGCGGAGCCGGCCGAGGTCACGGTGCAGCAGCGGTCGAAGATCAAGGCGATGAACTACGGACTCGCGTACGGCCTCTCCGCGTTCGGACTCGGTCAGCAGCTCAAGATAGAGCCGGCGGAGGCGCGGGTGCTCATGGACGAGTACTTTGCCCGCTTCGGGGGTGTCCGCAGCTACCTGCGTGGCGTCGTCGACGAGGCCCGCCAGACCGGGTTCACCGAGACGCTCTTCGGTCGCCGTCGATACCTACCCGACCTGACCAGCGACAACCGGCAGCGTCGGGAGATGGCCGAGCGGATGGCGCTGAATGCCCCGATCCAGGGATCGGCGGCCGACATCATCAAGGTCGCGATGCTACGCGTCGACCGCGCTCTCGACCGCGAGCAGCTGACGTCGCGGATGCTGCTTCAGGTGCACGACGAGCTGGTGTTCGAGGTCGCGCCCGGAGAACGCGACCAGGTCGAGGCGCTGGTGCGCCGGGAGATGGCGTCGGCCGCCGACCTGGCGGTCCCGCTCGACGTCTCGGTCGGCGTCGGCACCAGCTGGCACGAAGCAGCACACTGAGCGTCGGTTGGCCGGCTCCACTGCCTGATCAGGTCCGTCAGCGCAGGGGAGCCGGCGTCACCGCAGTCGGTGCCGACTCGGTGACCCGTGGCAGGGGTGCCGGGTCCGCCGCGGGCGACGTTCAGCAGGCCTCCGACGATGACGACGGCGGTCGCACCGGCGGCGGTGGCGATGACCTGCCCGGCCGAATCGTGCATCCAGAGGACGACCACGGCCACCTCCGCGGCCGTACTGAACCAGATCAGTCGGGCGAGGTGTCCGCGGTCTCGGCCCATCTCGCCGAACACGAGAACCTGTGCCAGAGCCCATCCGGTGCCCAGCCCGGTGAAGGCGAGTGCCAGCGACCCGGCGTCGGCATACTTTGACCCGCCGACACTGCGAAGCCAGAACTCGGGGTCGACGGCCACGAGTGCGGTCGCGGCGAGGCCGAGGGCGACGACGAGTGCCGAGGCGAGCAGCAGTGTTCGGCGCTGGTGGCCGCGGACCAGTCTCGGGACGACGGCGAGCGCGACGAACTGGGTTCCCCAGAAGACGACCTTCCCGAACAGAGACGCGAGACCGTACTCCCCGGACTCACCACCGGTCAGGTACGAACGGGCGAGCAGCACGTCGACGGTGGTGAGCGCCACCAGCGACGCCAGCGAGGTGGTGGAGCGCCGAAGCTCCGCGAACAGGTCGGCCAATGAGCCTGGCACGGAGCCTGACATCGCGATGTCCGGCGACCGCCGCCGACACACCCAGAATGTGAACAACCCGCCGGTCACGGCTGACACCGTGGTGGCTGCGACGACGTCCGTGACGCCGGCCGAGAACACGGCGCAGCCCACGCCCGCGCCAAGGCGGATCACTCCGCCGAAGACGTACGTTGCGGCCAGCGCTGGCAACCGGTGCTGGCCGAGCAGGATGCCCTGCAGGGTCCCGGTCGCGGTCATCGGCACGAGCATCAGACCGAGCCAGAGCACGGGCCACGGGCTGTCGAGGTGGAAGAGCCGGTCAGCCGGCATCGCGACGGCGGCGGCCCCCGCGAACAGCCCCACGCTGAGCGACGAGGTGAGCCAGGTCGTGCCCGTCGCGTCCCCACCGGAGCTGATCCGGCGGGCGACGACGACCTGAAGTGCACCGGACGGGATCGACCCCAGCATCCCGATCCCTACGATCGCCGACAGAGCACCGAAGTCGTCCGGGGTCAGCGAGCGCGAGATGATCAGCGTGAAGACGTACCCGAGGACGTTTGACACCGCCATACCGACCCCGAGCCACAGCGTCTTCCTCGAGGCGGGCCGCTCGACCGCGGCCCCGGGCTCACTCGAGGCCGAAGCGGGTCGCGATTGGGGCACACTGAACATTACTGCGCAGCCGGCGCGTTGCATCGCGTCTGCCCGGCGCCCTAGACTGAGCGAAGCGCCATGAGCCTGCGCGACCTCAGACGTAGCGGGCCGTGCTCGCTTTCTGTCGACCTGATGTGTCCTGTGGCTCGTCGGGCACCAACCGGCAACTGCGATCCAGGGTTCGTGCGCGCCCGCCCGGGCACCGGGCCGTGACCACGACGACAACCATCCATCGGAGCAACATTCCCCATGACCAGCAGCATTGAGGCACCTCCTGCCCACGTCACCCCCCAGGTGGCGGTGAACGACATCGGGTCGGAGGATGAATTCCTCGCAGCGGTCGACCAGACCATCAAGTACTTCAGCGACGGCGACATCGTGGATGGCACCATCGTCAAGGTCGACCGGGACGAGGTCCTGCTCGACATCGGCTACAAGACCGAGGGCGTCATCCCCTCGCGTGAGCTGTCGATCAAGCACGACGTCGACCCGAGCGAGATCGTCTCCGTCGGCGACAAGGTCGAAGCGCTGGTTCTCCAGAAGGAGGACAAGGAAGGCCGCCTCATCTTGTCGAAGAAGCGGGCGCAGTACGAACGCGCCTGGGGCACGATCGAGAAGATCAAGGACGAGGACGGGATCGTCGCCGGCCGGGTGATCGAGGTCGTCAAGGGTGGACTCATCGTCGACATCGGGCTACGCGGGTTCCTTCCCGCGTCGCTGGTGGAGATGCGCCGGGTCCGCGATCTGTTGCCGTACGTCGGCCAGGAGCTCGAGGCCAAGATCCTCGAACTGGACAAGAACCGCAACAATGTCGTGCTGTCTCGCCGGGCCTGGCTCGAGCAGACCCAGTCCGAGGTGCGCCACAACTTCCTCAACCAGCTCCAGAAGGGCCAGATCCGCAAGGGCGTCGTCTCGTCGATCGTCAACTTCGGCGCGTTCGTCGACCTTGGCGGGGTCGACGGGCTCGTGCACGTGTCCGAGCTGTCGTGGAAGCACATCGACCATCCGACCGAGGTCGTCGAGGTCGGGCAGGACGTGACCGTCGAGGTGCTCGAGGTCGACATGGAGCGCGAACGCGTCTCGCTGTCGCTCAAGGCGACTCAGGAAGACCCGTGGCAGCAGTTCGCGCGTACCCACCAGATGGGTCAGATCGTTCCGGGCAAGGCAACCAAACTGGTGCCGTTCGGTGCGTTCGTCCGGGTCGAGGAGGGAATCGAGGGGCTGGTCCACATCTCGGAACTCGCCGAGCGGCACGTGGAGATTCCCGAGCAGGTTGTCCAGGTCGGCGACGACGTGATGGTGAAGATCATCGACATCGACCTGGAGCGACGCCGGATCTCGCTCTCGCTCAAGCAGGCGAACGAGGGGGTCGACATGACCTCCGACGACTTCGATCCCACCCTTTACGGGATGACCGCGTCGTACGACGCGGAGGGCAACTACCTCTATCCGGAGGGGTTCGACCCGTCAACCGGAGAGTGGCTCGAGGGGTACGACGACCAGAAGGCACAGTGGGAGCACCAGTACGCCGAGGCACATGCCCGCTGGGAGGCTCACAAGCAGCAGATCACCGACGCCAAGCAGGCCGACGGTGAGGTAGCAGAGGGCGGGGACTTCTCGTCCGAGACCGAGGCCGTGGCCAAGCCCGACGACGAGGGATCGCTCGCTTCCGACGAGGCATTGCAGGCGTTGCGCGAGAAGCTCACCGGCAACTGAATGCCGGACAAGCCGGGCTCAGACGGAACCTGACAAGCCGGGGCTCAAACGGGACCGGACAAGGCGGGCTCAGACGGGACAAGTGCTCAGTGCTCGGCGCTCAGCGTGCAAGCGGCCCTGCTGAGTACGGGTGGTCGGGCAGGTTCGTCGGGGCGACATACCCCTTGCCGAGGCCCGAGGAAGCCCGCCCGCCGAAACGGTCGAGGCGGATCACCTTGGACAGCACGAGAACGTTGAGCACGATGGCGGCGCAACTGAGGGCGAGAAACAGGCTCACTCCTTCATAGTGAACCCGTCGGACGCGCCATGCAAGGACTTTCGTCGGTTGTTCACGTCGTCGAATGACAAAGGAGTAACCATGCCCGAATCGCCCGCGAAGTCGGACCGCCCCGACGACCGTCGGCCGCGGCGGATCGGGCTGACCGGCGGCATCGGGTCCGGAAAGTCGATGGTCAGCGCACTGCTCGCCGACAGGGGAGCGATCGTGGTCGACGCCGACCGGCTGGCACGTGAGGTGGTCGCACCGGGGACCGCCGGCTTCGACGCGGTGGTCGCCGCCTTTGGCCCGTCGGTGGTTGGGAACGACGGTGCGCTCGACCGGGCTGCACTCGGGCAGGTCGTGTTCGCCGATCCCGATAAGCGTCACGAGCTCGAGGCGATCATCCATCCACAGGTGCGTGCCGAGGCTGCCCGGATCGAGGCTGCCGCACCGCCAGGAGCCGTCGTCATCCACGACATCCCGTTGCTCGTCGAGACGGGCCAACCTCATCAGTTCGACGCCGTGATCGTTGTCGATGCGCCCGAGGACACCCAGATCGACCGGCTGACCACGTACCGGGGGATGACACGTACGGAGGCGACAGCACGGATCCGGGCTCAAGCCGATCCGACCACTCGGCTTGGCGCCGCTACCCACGTCGTCAGGAACGACGCCACGGTCGCAGATCTACGCGCGCGGGTGGATCAGGTCTGGGACGAACTGACCTCAGGCCGCTAGATCGGGGTCCGCGAGCTTGCGCAGCTGTGCGAGCGCCTCGCGCTCCAGCTGACGGACGCGCTCCGCGGACACGCCGTAGCGGGCGCCGATGTCCGCAAGCTTCTCTTGACGTCCGTCGACGAGCCCGTACCGCGACCGGATCACATCCGCGGAGCGGGGTTCGAGCAGGTCGACGAGGGCGTCCAGCCGGCGGCGGGACTCGACATCGAGGAATGCGCTGTCCGGGCCCGGCGTGGTCTCGCGTGCGACCAGGTCCCCGAGGGACGTCTCTCCGGTGTCGTCGACGGGACTGTCGAGGCTGACGTGGTCTCGACCCCAGCTCAGCAGATCGAGGACCCGATCGACGTCGAGCTCGAGCTCGGCAGCGATCTCGCCGGGCTCGGGGTCGCGGCCGAGCTGGCGCTCCAGGGTTCGTCGGGCGGACCCGATCTGGTTCAGCTCCTCGACGACGTGCACCGGCAGGCGTACGACCCGAGCCTGCTGGGCGATTCCGCGGGTGATCGCCTGCCGTACCCACCAGGTGGCGTATGTCGAGAACTTGAAGCCCTTGCGGTAGTCGAACTTCTCGACGGCGCGGATGAGCCCGGTGTTGCCCTCCTGGACCAGGTCCAGCAACGGCATCTGGGAACGGCCGTACTTGCGGGCGATGGACACGACCAGCCGGAGGTTCGCCTTGAGGAATCGCTGGGTCGCCGCGTGCCCATCGGCGACGAGCCACTCGAGCTCGTCGCGGGTCGCGCGTCTCGGGGCACTCCCCTTGGCCCGTCCGATCCGCCCGGTGTCGAGCAGGTGCTGGGCGAACAAGCCGGTCTCGATCGCCTTGGACAAAGACACCTCGGTGGCGGCGTCGAGCAGCGGCGTCCGGGCGATCTCGTCGAGATACTGTCCGACGCTGTCACGCTCGACTGCGCGGTCTGCGCTCGTTGGTCCAGTGCGGGTGGCCACGGTCTTCCTGTTCTCCCTCGTCATGTGTCCTCGCGATGCAGTTCACAACACCACGACGGCCTCCGGGATTCCCGGTGGAGAACCAGTAGACGTCCAGGTCAGGCCGAAGGTTGCGTTTCTCAGTGGCTTCTTACGCAGTCTCAGCGACCTGATACGTCGAAGGGGTGCTCCGAGAGTCCTCGCACCGAGTTCGCGGCACGGGCGGCGACGGCTTGGTACGCCGGCAGACGGCTCAGGAGTCGTCGGGCAGCAGGCCCTCTCGACGCGCCATCGCGGCGGCCTCGGTGCGGCCCCCGGCGCCCAGCTTGGCGAGGATGTTGGACACGTGCACGCTGACCGTCTTGGCGCTGATGAAGAGCTGGCGCGCGATCTCGGCATTGCTGCGGCCCTGGGCGACCACGGCAAGAATCTCGCGCTCGCGCGGCGTGAGCTCCTGGTCGAGCCGGGTGGGTCGGCGTCGACGCCCGCCCGAAACCGGTCCGAGCCCGCGCATCTCGGCCAACAGCGGCTCCGCCCCGAGTCGATGTGCCGAGTCGCGTGCCAGGTCGAGCGCGCTCCGTGCCTGCGCCGGTTCGCCGACGGCACGAAGCACCGCACCCAGGCGAGTCCTCGACCGGGCCAGCTCGAAGACATGGCCGAACCGTTGCATCGCGTCGACGGCGGTCTGCCAACGGGTGACGAGCTCGTGCTCCGCCGGCGGGTCGATGCCCGCGAGCCAGTGCAGACGGGCTCGCTCGGCATGTGCACGCTCGCGCCACGCGACGCCCTCCGGTCCGACCGGCTGACCACCGGGCATCTCGAGCGAGAACGCCGCTTCGGCGATATCGGCGAGGTGGTCACCGTGCGCCACCAGAGCCGGGTGGTCGGATGACGGCGAACGGGTGATGGCGTTGGCCAGCTGGCCGATCAGCAGCGCACTGAGCCGGGTCCTGGCCCGGAACAGGTCGTCCTCCCACATCCTGGTGACCACGTCGACGAGGTCGTCGTGCGTGGTGACCGCCCTCTCGAGGTCACCGTGGTCGCCGTGCAGGTCGATCCCAGCCCCGCCGCTGAGGAAGCCGATCATCGCGTCGCGCTCCCACCACAGTCGGATGCGGGGCATCAGGTCGAGACCGGTGCGGTCGCCGCGACCGGCCGCCACCTCGACCTCGACCGCGCGAAGCATCGCCTCGGCGTAAGCGGGCGGTGACTCCGTCGTGATGTCGACGATCGATCGTGCGGTGTCCCACTCGCCTTGGATGTACGCGGTGAGGCCGGCGAGAACCCGCCCCTCGAGGCCGAACGGCGCCCACGGCCGACTCACATCCTGCGCCCGCTTGGCGCTGGCCTGGAAGATCAGCCGGGCTTGGTCGAGATCGGCGGCCTCGAAGTGGATGGTTGCGAGGTTGTGGCGCGCTCGAAGCTCGGTGGCGATGTCGCCGTCGGCGTGGGCCTGCCCGATCGCCTTCTCGAGGCCGCGTTTGGCGGCCTCCGGAGAGCCGGCATGCTCCTCGAGCCGGGCCAGTGTCGTCGCCGCGTCCGATGCAACCCGGGTCAGCCGTAACCCGTCCGCGGCATCGAGCGCCTTCTGTGCCGCCTTGACCGCAGCGTCGTACCGACCGTGCATCGCGTTGGCGCGGGCGTGCACGCTCAACAGCTCCGCGCGCAGAGGCGACTGGGTATCGGCAGGAACCAGGTCCAACGCCGTCGTCGTCGTGTCCAGCGCGCTGACGTCGGTCTCACTGACGAGCGCAGCCGTCGCCAGCGCCAGCATCAGCCGGGCGCGGTCGTCGTCAGGCGCGCCGGCTGGAAGCTGGCGCAGCTGGTCCGCCACCAGGTCGACGGCACGATGTGGCTTCCCCGCCGCGATGACCGCTTCACTCGTCTTCGCCGTCAGCTCGATGACGTCAACGCCTGTCCGGTCGTCCGAACCCGGGTCGACCGGGCCACGCTCGGCGAGCAGCTCCAAGGCAACCTCGTAGTGCTGAGCCGCTTCGTCCGGTCCTGCCACGCTCGCGGCGTCGTCGCCGGCGGCGACGCTGGCACGGATCGCCGTCTCCAGGTCGTGCGCGGCGCGCGCGTGCCGCGCCAGCTCCGCGTTCGTACCGGGTATGTCGGCGCGGCAGAGTGCATCGACGTACGCACGGTGGAGCCGGACCCGTTCACCGGGCAGCAGGTCGTCGTAGACCGCCTCTGAGAGCAGCGCATGACGGAACAGATAGCCGTCGT
>JBBSHE010000052.1:0-18397 GCA_038253325.1 Propionibacteriales bacterium | reverse complement strand
TGCCGGCCAGCGCGTTGCGGTAGTCAGAGTCGGCGCGATCCATCGGGGCTTCCTGGCTCGTCAGCTGGAACAGCTTGTCGGCAAGGAACACGTCGATCGGGTCCGTGACCTTCATGTTCCGTTCGTGTCCGGGCACGATCCAGATCGGTACGTCGGGCAGGTACCGCAGGACGACGGTGCAGTCGTCCGTCGCCTCGAAGCCGGGATCCCGCGCCGCCAGGTCGTATGCCTTCCGGATCACCGAGGCACGGAAACCCTGGGGCGTCTGACCTCGGCGGAGGGTCGCTCGCGGCGGGATGTCGCGAACCGTGTTGTCTGAGTTGACCTCGATGATCGTGTCCGCCGAAGGGATGGCGACGTCGACCGCGTCGTAGGAGTCGAGCGCAGCAAAGCAGTCCGAGACGATCCGCTCGCTGAGCAGAGGACGGACCGCATCGTGCAAGAGCACCTTGCAGTCCCGGTCCCCGAGCGCCTCCAGTCCACGCAGCGTGGTCCCGTTACGGGTGTCGGCACCCTCGATGATCTGCGTCACCTTCGTGAACCCGGCGCCACGGACGATGGCCCGGATCTCGTCGAGATAGCCGGGTGTCATCGCGACGATGATCTCGTCCACGTCGCGGTGTCCCTCGCAGGTCGCGAGGGCGTGCTCGATGATCGGACGACCGGCGATCTTGACGAGCTGCTTGGGAATGTCGAGCCCAAGCCGAACGCCGGTCCCCCCCGCGAGGATGACGACCACGTTCTCGCCGTTCACGACCGCGCTCTCCTCAGCACGCCCGCGGCCCGTGCGCGAACGGCCGCCGTAAGCCGGTGGTCTGACCCTCGGCGGCCGTGGCCGTCCCCGTCCTCGTCGCTGGAGGGGAGCTCTCGGCCGACTCGACGGCGTTCCTTGGTGCGCGCAGCTGTGATGCTCGACCGCACGACCGCCTCCGCGTCAGCGTAGTACTGGGTGTACGCCCGCCTGGCCTCGTCGAGCTCGGTGAAGCCGAGTACATCATCCGAACCGGTGGGATCGACACGGATCGCCTGTGCCGACAGTGCGTCGTACGTCGTCATCGCGAGCTCCTGCAAGGTCGGAGGCAGCGCGAGGTCGTCCCAGGCCGGGTGCGAGCGTCGAAGCGAGGCGTCGACGAGGTCGTCGGCGTTGTCCAGCTGCTCCTGATGTGCGCTTCCCACCAAGGAGAAAGGGAGCGACCGCTCGGCTGCCGCAAGCGCCTCCTGCCAGCGCATGAGGACGTCGTCGTACCCGATGATCGCGCGCGGGAGCCGGCGGGTCCGGTACTCGACGAACAGCATCAGGTTGAGCCAGCTCGCCATCCGGGTCCTGACGTCGAGCCCGCTGCCGTACGCCATCTGCTTGCTTCGCACCGTCTCGGCGGGATGACGCAGCATCGTCACGACCGCGACGTCGGCGGACAGCTCCGAGGCGACGGTGCGATACAGCTCCACGAACCAGGAGAGCCGAGGGTCCTTGATGACCACGCGGCTGGACTCTCCGAACTGCTCGGTCAGCCACTCCGCGAGGCGCCGACGGGCATCGGCGCGATCCGCTACCCGATCCGCCAGCTCCCATGCACCGGGACGAGCGTCGTCATGCGAGATCGCCAGCGACCGCATCAGCTGCTTGTGGAAGCCGAGCGCCCACTTCGGCTCACCGTGACCGTGCGGGTTGGCCTCGTTCGCCTTGATCTCGGGTTGCGGGATGTGGAAGCCGAGGCGGCTGGTCAGGCCGGTGAACAGGCTGGTTCCGCTTCGCCCGGACCCGGCGACCAGGAGCAGCGAACGCCGCCCGCCATCTGGCGACGGGGACTCGCTCGTGCGAGAACTCATGCGAGAACTCTGTCATACAGGTACCCGTGGCACGATGGCCCACGTGAGCGGGCCGCGGATCGTCGGAGTCGGCGCCGGCGCCGCTGGCCTCGGACCCCGACCGGACGCACCCGGTGCCGGCGGTGCGATCACCGAGGACATCGTTCTCAACGTCGGGCCCCAGCACCCGGCGACGCACGGCGCCCTGCGGCTGCGAGTCACGTTGGACGGCGAGCGGATCGTGACATGCGAGCCGATCGTCGGCTATCTGCACCGGGGCGTCGAGAAGCTCTTCGAGGTACGCGACTACCGACAGATCGTCGTCCTCGCGAACCGCCACGACTGGCTGTCGGCATTCTCGTCGGAGCTCGGGGTGGTGCTCGCGGTCGAGCGGATGCTCGGCATGGAGGTCCCGGTGCGCGCGACCTGGATCCGGATGTTGCTGGCGGAGCTGAACCGGGTGCTGAACCACCTGATGTTCCTCGGGTCGTACCCCGTCGACGTCGGGGCGATCGACTTGGGCGCTCACGCGTTCGCCGGACGGGAGACGGTCCAGGCAGTCATGGAAGAGGCGTCCGGAGGTCGGATGCACTACATGTTCAACCGGGTCGGTGGCCTCAAGGAGGACATCCCGCTGGGTTGGCCCGACCGGGTGTCGCGGGCGGTCGGCGAGGTCCGGTCGCGCCTCGGCCAGATCGAGGACCTGGTCTTCGGCGACGAGGACTTCCGAAGCCGGACCGTTGGTGTCGGTGTGCTCGACCCACGGCTCGTCGGTCAGTTCGGCGTATCGGGCCCCATCGCGCGCGGATCGGGCGTCGACTTCGACCTTCGGCGCGACGACCCATACCTCGCCTACGACGAGCTCACCACCGCCGGCGTGCTACGGGTCGTCGTCCGCGAGGAGGGTGACTGCTTCGCCCGCTTCAACGTGCTGCTCGGCCAGGTGTCGGTGTCGCTCGACCTCGCCGACGCGTGCATCGCCCGGCTCGCCGAGCTCCCGCCTGGACCGGTCAACGTCCGGCTGCCCAAGATCGTGAAGGCACCGGAGGGTGACACCTATGCCTGGACGGAGAACCCGTTGGGGATCAACGGGTACTTCCTGGTCTCACGCGGCGAGAAGACACCCTGGAGGCTCAAGCTCCGGACGGCGTCGTTCAACAACGTCGCCGTGCTGCCGTACGTACTGACGGGAACGGTGGTCTCCGACCTGGTCACCGTCTTGGGGTCGATGTTCTTCGTCGCCGGCGACGTCGACAAATGAGGCTGCGGCTGCGCGACACGTCGGCTCTGGCGGTTGGGTCGGTCGTCAGCGGGCTGCTCGCGTACGTCTTCTTCGCGACGACGACGCGGGTGCTGGATCCGGCGGACGCGTCACCGGTTTCCGTGCTCTGGACGTACTGGAGCTTCTCGGCCGCCGCCATCACGTTTCCGATCCAGCACTGGATCGCTCGCACGGTCACTGCGCATCGTAACGAGGCCGAGGTCAGGTCGGCATTGCCACGGGTGTTCGGGATCGTTGCCGCAACCGCTCTTGCCCTCGGTGTCTTGTCGTGGCTGGCGCGCAACGGTCTGTTCCACCGCGACGGCTTGGCTTTCCCGGCCCTGGTGGCCGGCGTCACGCTGGGGTCGGCGGTGACCGGGATGGCTCGAGGCACCCTCACGGCACGCCGGCGCTTTGCGAACCTGGCCGTCATCTTCGTTGCCGAGAACGCCGTCCGATGTCTCGGTGCCGCAGGGTTGGCGGTCGCCGGTGTCCGCCAGCCGGTCGCATACGGCGCGGCACTCCTCATCGGGTACGCCGTCGTCATCGGGTGGCCGGCGGCCTTGCGCCTCCAATCGGCGGCAAGGGTGAGCAGTCGTGCGCCGCTGCGGTTCCTCAGGGGCGCGTCGTCGGGACAGCTTCTCGCTCAGGTCGTGCTCACCGGCGGTCCCGTGCTGCTTGCTCTCGGCGGTGGTACGCCGGTCGAGGTGACCGCGCTGTTCGCCGGGCTCGCGCTGTTCCGCGCGCCCTACGTGCTTGCTCTCGGGCTGGTGTCCCAGCTGACCGGGCTGTTCACCACGTTCGTGGTTCAGAACCGCAGGTCGACGCTGGACGCCGCGCGACGCCTGATCATCGGGCTGACGGTCGCCACCACGATCCTTGCGTCGGCCTTCGGCGGCACCGTCGGATCCGCGTCGGTCCAGCTCGTCTTCGGGCCGGCGGTGCACCTCGGCCGCCTGGAGACCGGACTGCTTGCCGCGGGGAGCAGCTTGGCGCTGGGGAACCTCGTCCTCACCGTCCTCGTCCTCGCGCTCCATCGCCCGAGCGGTGTCGCCCGAGCCTGGCTCGCGGCGTTCGCCGTCGCCGCTGGGTGTTTCAGCCTCGTCGCCGTCAGCCCCCTGGACCGGACCTGCTGGACGTTCGTCGTGGCCCAGACCACCGCGTTCGTGGTGCTTGCGGTCGAGGAGGCGTTCGGCCGGGTCCGACTGAGCGCCAACTCACCGCACGCCCTGCCGTCCACCAGGACCGACGGGTAGGCGTGTGACGCTCGGTCGCGCGATCGGCAATAATCGACGGTCATGCGCGGAGTCGTCCTGGCCGGGGGAACCGGAACGCGACTGCACCCGCTCACGCTGGGAGTGAGCAAGCAGCTGGTCCCGGTGTACGACAAGCCGATGATCTACTACCCGCTGTCGACATTGCTGTTGGCAGGAATCCGCGACATCCTCGTGATCACGACGCCGCACGAGGCGGACGCGTTCGTGCGGCTGCTGGGAGACGGCTCGCGGTTCGGCATCTCAATCCAGTACGCGACCCAGAGCCAACCCCTGGGCCTCGCCCAGGCGTTCACGATCGGCGCGGACTTCATCGGTGCCGAGCGGTGTGCTCTCGTGCTCGGCGACAACATCTTCTACGGCCAGGGCCTCGGGCTCCAGCTCGAACGCTTCACGACGCTCTCGGGCGCTGCCATCTTCGCGTACTGGGTGAGCAATCCGGAGGAGTATGGCGTTGTCGAGTTCGACAGGTCCGGACGGGCCCTTTCGTTGCAGGAGAAGCCGACGCGTCCCCGCAGCAACTACGCCGTGCCGGGGCTCTACTTCTACGACAACGACGTGATCGACATCGCCCGCAGCCTCGAGCCCTCGGAGCGGGGCGAGTTCGAGATCACCGACGTCAACCAGGCGTACCTCGATCGCGGCGCGCTTCATGTCCAGGTGCTCGCTCGAGGCACGGCCTGGCTCGACACCGGGACGTTCGACTCACTCAACGACGCCGGCAACTTCATTCGCGCGGTCGAGCACCGGCAGGGGCTGAAAATCGGCTCACCGGAGGAGGTGGCGTGGCGGCAAGGGTTCCTGACCGACGACGAGCTCCGCGAACGCGCCGAGCCGATGCTCAAGAGCGGGTACGGTCGCTATCTCGTCAACCTGCTCGAGCATCGTGACCAGCAGGCGTACCGGCCATTGCGCGGCACCCCTCCGCAGGGATCTATCGGCGCACCGACGACGTGAGCCGTGCACGCTCACGCAGCGGCTCCCACCATGCGCGGTTCTTCGCGTACCACCGGACCGTCTCGGCGAGCCCCTGGTCGAAGTCGACGCGCGGACGGTAGCCGAGCTCGTTCACGATCTTGTCGATGCTCACCGAGTAGCGCAGATCGTGGCCCAAACGATCCTGGACCTGCTTCACCCTGTTCAAGTTGGCGCCACATGCGGCGACCAGCCGCTCCGTGAGTTGGCGGTTTGTGAGCTCGGTTCCGCCGCCGATGTGGTAGACCTCCCCCGCGCGGCCCGCATCGAGGACAAGGTGGACGCCGCGACAGTGGTCGTCGACGTGCAACCAGTCGCGGGAGTTCGCTCCGTCGCCGTACAGCGGAACGGTCTTGCCGTCCATCAGGTTCGTGACGAAGAGCGGAATCACCTTCTCCGGAAACTGGTACGGGCCGTAGTTGTTCGAGCACCGCGTCACGCACACGGGAAGTCCGTGCGTACGGAAGTAGGAACGGGCGATCAGGTCACTCGCCGCCTTCGATGCCGCATACGGCGAGTTCGGGTCCAGCGGTTGGCTCTCGTCCCAGCTCCCGACCGCGATCGAGCCGTACACCTCGTCGGTGGAGACGTGCACGAACCGTGCCACGTCATGCTCCAGCGCTGAGTCCAGCAGCGTCTGGGTTCCGACGACGTTGGTCATCACGAAGTCACCGGCACCGAGGATCGAGCGGTCGACATGACTCTCTGCGGCGAAGTGCACGACCGCGTCGCAGCGGCTCATCACACCGTCGACGAGCCGCCGGTCGAGGATGTCGCCCTCGATGAACTCCAGCCGCGGATCGCCGGTGACGTCCGTCAGGTTGGCCAGGTTGCCCGCGTACGTGAGCTTGTCCACGACGATGACGGCCTCGGGCGGTGTCATGCCCCATGCCCGTCCGAGCACGGACCGCACGTAGTGGCTGCCGATGAAGCCAGCACCTCCCGTCACCAGGATCCGCACGACCGTCCCCTTCCGGGTTTGACGGCCGCCAGGAAGATGGACGAACCGAACGGCAGGTCATGGTCGCGAAGCAGTCGGCTGTCGACGCGGGACAGCCGGATCAGCAGTTTCTCGAGAATCGGGGAGACCTTCGTCAACCCGGGGTCGGGCTGTTCGGAGTCACGGTGCAGCCGACGGGCAAGCCGTTCCGCGACAAACAGCGGGAAGACGGCGGTGAACCCGTAGGTCGCGCGACGGACGACGAACCCCGCCCGTTCGACGGCCGTTCGCAGCCGCGCCTCGGTGTACCGCCGGTGGTGACCCGCGCGTACGTCATGGTCGGACCAGGCCCACTGGTAGGCCGGCACCGACAGGAGCAGGCGCCCACCGGGAGCGATGACGCGGGCCAGCTCACTCATCGCCGTTGCCTCGGGCTCACAGTGCTCGACCACGTCGAAGGCGCCGACGACGTCGAACGTCTCGTCGGCGAACGGAAGCGCGAGGGCAGAAGCGCACACGCCGTCGCCTGGTACGAGGCCCCGAGGATCGACGTCGATCGCGAAGCGCCGGTGGTCGCCCCGCATCCATCCGACGCTCGGGCCGTCGGCACTTCCGACGTCGAGCACGATCGCCGGTTCACCGAGGAAACGGCCGAGCGCCGAGTGCAGAAGGTCCGCCCGCGCGCGGTACCACCAGTAGTCCGGCTGCTCGATCGACGCTGAACCTCGCCGAACCTCGACCGTCACGGGAGACGCACCACTAGGCCGCCGCCCGCGACGTCGCGGCCAGGAAGGCATCGACGACGCGGTGGATCTCATCGGGCGAGAGGTTGTTGTGGAACGGCAGCCGGATCAACCGACCGCTGACGTCGACCGTGACCGGGCAGTCGGTCTCCTTGGCCGCGAACCGTCTGCCTGCGTCGGAGCTGTGCAGGGGGACGTAGTGGAACGTGGGCTGGATCCGCTCCGCCCGCATCCGTTCGAGGACCCGATCGCGCGTCCGGTTGTCCGGTAGCAGGACGTAGTACATGTGGTAGGCCGACTCGACGTCGTCGGGGATGACCGGAAGCCGCAACCCGAGCCGGGACGCGTGGGGAGTGAGGAGCTGATCATATCGGTCGAAGACCGCCCGCCGCTTCGCCTGAATCACCCGGCGCTGCTCGAGCTGGCCGTAGAGGTACGCCGCGAGCGTGTCGGACAACCCGAACGACGACCCGACGTCCTTCCAGGTGTACTTGTCGACTTGTCCGAGGAAGAACGCTTGCCGGTTGGTCCCCTTGTCGTAGAGGACCCGCGCCCGGTCGACGTCGGCGCTGTCGTTGATCAGAAGTGCGCCGCCCTCACCACAGACGATGTTCTTCGTGTCATGGAAGCTGAGGGTCGCGAACCTGCCGAGACTCCCGAGCGGCCTCCCGTGCCAGCGGCCGAACAGACCGTGGGCATTGTCCTCGATGAGTGCGACATCGGCGCGGTCGGCCAGGGCGGACCGGATCCCCCCCACGTCACAGGCGACGCCGGCATAGTGAACCGGAACCACGGCGCGCACGCTGTCGTCGAGCAGCGACGCGAGATGCTCGGGATCGAGCCCCAACGTCTCGGACTCGATATCGCAGAACACGATGCGCGCCCCCTGTCGTACGAACGCGAGCGCAGTCGTCGTGAAGGTGAAGGACGGTACGACCACAGAGTCCCCGGGCCGGAATTCGAGGAGCATGGCCGACAGCTCCAGGGCGGCGGTGCAGGACGTCGTCAACAGGACCTCGTGGGCCCCGCTCTCCTGTCGCAGCACATCTCTGGCGCGTGCGCTGAACGGCCCCGCGGAAGACGTGTGCCCGCTCTCGATCGACGAGCTCACGTACGCGAGCTCAGCCCCCTCGATGGACGGACGGTTGAAGCGGATCTCAGGAGGTTCGGTCTCCGTGGTCCTGGCCTGGTGCAGAGTAGGCAGGATCGAGTCGGGCACCACAACACCTTATCCTCCGGTCTCGGCTGGCTTCACCGAATCGCTGCGCCACGGAAGCGGTCGACCCAACCGGGCCTGCAACCGGTCGTCGCCGTCGCGGTAGTACGCGCGGAGCTGCGCGCGCAGGCGGTTACCGATCTCCGGAACCGCTCGGCCGCTGTCGTTGACGACGCTGCCCGGTCGACCTGGCCGATGCCGGGGGTCGACGCCGAGGACGGCATACAGCTCACCGATCGCCCCCGGCTGGACGGCCACCTCGTCCAGGAACGTGACATGCACCGAGTCGCCGAAGCTCGAGAACCATGGCTCGAGGTGATCGGCGTACCGACCACGCTCGAGGTAGGCGAAGGGAGACACCGACGAGACCGAAGGATCCCATGCCCGCGGTCCCTCCAGACCGTCCTCGAGCGCCTCCTCCAGACCCCGGTCCTCCAGGCCGTGCTCCGTGCTGAAGCGCCAGTTCGACACTGCCCGCTCGATCGGGTCACGCAACTGCGCCACGATCTCCGCCC
Source organism: Propionibacteriales bacterium (assembly GCA_038253325.1). Taxonomy (GTDB): domain Bacteria; phylum Actinomycetota; class Actinomycetes; order Propionibacteriales; family Nocardioidaceae; genus JBBSHE01. The sequence goes on along the minus strand of JBBSHE010000052.1, from coordinate 9,664 downwards.
GACCGAGGACGGCAGCTGCCCGCGCCGCCGACGAGGGCACATCGAGGTAGCTCGTACTCTTCTCGCCCAGCAGGCGCTCCGACGTCGCATGCGAGAAGAATGTCTCGCGGTACCAGTCGAGACCGCGAGACGTGAGCTCATCGGACAAGAAGACCTTCGGTTCGGGGTGAGCCGGCCGGGCCATCGCAACATCCGGATGGGAGTCGAGAAGGCCAGCGAGGTACGTCGTACCGCAGCGTTGCCCTCCGATCACGAGCAGATGTCGGGTCACCCGGAGACCCGGTCGACCACGTGATAGGTCTCGTGGGCACTGACGGTGTTCAACGTGCGTACGACATACTCGCCCAGCATGGACAGCAACGCGATCGTGAAGCCGTTGAAGATCGCGAGCAGGACGACGATCGACGTCCACCCCTGGACGTTCGTGTGGCCGAAGAGACCCATCACCAGGTAGATGCCGCCGAGCAGGAAGCTCACGCCGGCGATGACGAATCCGCCGAGCGCCGCGATCCGAAGCGGGTAGGACGAGTAGCTGAACAGGATCGTCAGCACCAGCCGGAGGATCCGCAGCAGGCTGTAGTGGCTCTTGCCGGCGGCCCGATGCTCGTGCCGGACCGTGACGTTCGACCGGTTGGCGGAGTACAACAGCGCCTGACCGGTGATGTAGGGATGAGCGGTCTGCGACGCACAGATCCGCTCGACCACGTCCCGGCGAAGGATCCGGAAGTTCGTCACCAGCAGATCCTTCGGCTGGCCGAAGACCCTGCGGTTGATCACGTTGATCATCTTGCTTCCGAGGCGTCGGAAGCCGGGCGCGTGCTTGCGCTCGAACGCTCCGAAGACGACGTCGCGCCCGGTCATCGCCTCGGCGATCAGAATCGGCAGCTGATCTGCCGGGTTCTGGCCGTCGTCGTCCATCGTGATGACGTAGTCACCGGTCGCTTCGCGCAACCCGGCCAGGTTGGCGTTGTGCTGGCCATAGTTGCGCAGCAGGTTGATCGCGACCAGGTTGGGGTTCCGCCTGGCCCGACCGGAGATGATGTCCCAGCTCCGGTCGCGACTTCCGTCGTTGACCAAGACCACCTCGTACGACAACCCGGCTGCCTCGAGGACCCGAACCACGTCGTCGACGGTCTCGCCGACGATCTCCTCGCTGTTGTACACGGGAATCACCACCGAGAACGTGAACGCGCTCGGATCGAGCCGGACGCTCGAGGTGGCAGCCGAGGGACTGGCCACGTGGCCCCTCGAGGGATGAGCCGGCGAGCGCGGAACCCGGCCGGTCGACGGACGGGTCCTCGCGCGCGTCACGTTCTGGAGCTGGTCTTCGTTGTCCATCTGCACGTGGAGACTACTGCACGGGCTGCTACGTTGTGCGTACCAGCAGGGCCACTCGTGGAGACCAAGAGCGCTCCAAGCCGACGGGGAGAATGGTGCGATTGACCAGGCACGGCGGTCGCCCAGACACGATCATGACTTGTGAGCGACATGCGAAACATCGCCGCCTGGCGTGAGTGGCGGTCTGGGATCGACCCTCTCACCAGCGTTGTCGGTCTTACTGCTCTGATCGTGTACGCCCTGCACGGGTTCGATGGCGTTCTCACGCGGGATCTCGGGGTCTACAGCTATGCGGGTCAACAGGTCGCGGACGGCGTTCCTCCCTATGTGGGCATCCTGAACCGGGCGGGTCCGCTGGCACACCTCATTCCGGCAATTGGCGTGGCCGGTGCGCGGGTCGGCGGATTCGACGATCTGCTCGGGATGCGATTGCTGTTCATGATCATCGCTGCGGCCTGTGTGTGTCTGGTGTACCTGCTCGGGAGAGACCTGTTCGAGTCAACGCTCGCCGGCCTCGCTGCGGCCGCCGCCTTCTTGAGCTTCTCCGGCTTCATCGAATATGCGTCGAACGGACCCCGTGAGAAGACACCGATGGTGCTCTTCTTGCTCTGCGCGCTGCTTGCCGTCGCCAGGCAGCGATGGTTTGCGGCCGGCTTGTGCGTGAGCCTCGCCACGCTGACATGGCAACCGGTCTTCCTTGTCGGGCTGACCGCGGCGCTGGTCGCGCTGACCGGCTTGCCACGCTCCGAACGGATACCGGCTCTGGTTCGGATCGTCGTCGGTGGCGTCGTTCCGGCGTCGATCTGTCTGTTGTACTTTGCCCTGGTCGGTGCCCTGCAAGAGTTCGTCGACGCCTTCCTGCTGATCCCGGCCAGGTATTCCGTCCCCGTTCCATTCACGTCCGACATCGCGAAGAACTGGTCGGGCCTGCAGAACGGCTACGGCGTTTCGCTGTGGGCAATGATCGTCGGACTCGGTGCGCTGGCGGTCATCACATTCGCGGCAACGCGTCGGGAGAGACGGCGTAGGGATCCGGCGGCGATTTCGGTGGTCGCCATCGGAGCCGGGAGTTTCGCGGGCCTCGCCTGGACCCTCCACGACTTCAACGGGTGGCCCGATGCATTCGTGCTTCTCCCGCTGGCAGCCGTCGGCATCGGTGGGTTGGCCAAGGAGCTCATCGAGCGGCTGTCCCAGACGGGTGCCATCTCGCTGACGGTCGCGTGGGTCGTCGTCGCTGGGGCGGTCGCCGTGACCTACTCGGTGACAGAGCGCGATCATGGGCTTGAACTCGAGCGCGACTCGGTGCGAGCGGTACTCGCGCATCTTCCGCCCGATGCATCGATCCTCTCGATCGAAGCCCCGCAGGCGCTCGTGCTCTCGGGCAAGACGAATCCGACTGGCTATCAGATGGTTGCGGGCGGAATGGGCCAATACATCGACGACACCTGGCCGGGCGGGCTGCTGGGATTCAGCGCGTGGATCGGACGCGAGCAGCCAACGATCATCGCGCTCCGCAAGGGCCAGGTCCCCCTCTGGATAGCTGGGACGCTCAGGACGGAGTACCTACGGGTGGGACGGGTACCGGACTGGATCTGGTACGTGCGCCGGTCCGTGGGACCGGCCGTCCTGTCCGCACTACAGCATGCCACCAGCGCCGTGTCGGGCGCCGACAAGGCGCTGCCGCCCTGACTCCGACGGAGGCAGCAGAATCGAGGACAGGGCGGACTCAGGACCCGTCGTGAGAACCGGCCGGCCGAGGCCCGTCAGTCCCGACGAGGCATCTGCTTCAGAGCAGTCCCTTCGACTTGAGGTAGTCCTGGGCCACGACTGATGGCTCCTGGCGGTTGGAGTCGACGTCGAAGTTCAGCTTCGCCAGGTCCGCGGTCGTCAGGGTCGATGACAGCTTGTTCAGGATCGGCGCAACATCCGGGTGAGCCTTCAGGAAGTCGGCGTTGATCAGCGGGATCAGGTTCTCGGCGTGCTGAAGGCTCTTGTCGTCGTCGAGGAGCACGAGGCCGAGCGTGTCGAGCGTCCCGTCGGTCGTACCCGACTGTCCGAGCCGCGACTCCCCCTTCAGCACCGAGTCCTTCGTCTGGGTTGTTCCGAACCCGAGTGGCAGCACCTGCTTGATGTCGAGGCCGTACGTGCTCTTGAGCCCCTTCGCGCAGTCGCCACGGTCCGGGCAGTCACTGGCAGCCGCCAGCGTGATCGGCTGGTTCAACGCCGCCAGGTCCGACAGTGTCTTGAGGCTCTTGGAGTCGGCGAACTTCTTCGTCACGAAGAATGCGTTCTGGTCGGTCGCGTTCGACGGTTCGAGCGCATCAAGACCCTTCTTGGCTCCCAGCGCCTTGAACTTCGCGAGCGTGGCGCCGACGTCACTTGTCGCCACCGAGGGCGCGTCCGCACCGTGCGCCTGCTGGGTAAGGTAGTCGGTCGCAGACGAGAGATACTCCGGGACGATGTCGACGTTGCCGGACTCCAGCTGCGGCATGTAGAGGTTGCGCGTGGCGACCTTCTTGAACGTGACGGTGTATCCGGCCTTCTCCAGGACGGCCTTGTACATCTCGCCCATCACGAGCATCTCGGTGTAGTTCTGCCCGGACAGGACAAGGTTGCCCTTGCCGCCGCCGGTGTTGTTGTCACCACCGTTGTTGAGCTTGTCACCACCGCACGCCGCCAGCGTGATCATCGGGATGACTGCGGCCATTAACGCCGCACGCCTAAGAAAGACCATCGAGGTCCCTCGCCTTCTGTGTCCCGCAGACCCGGTGCCTGCGCGTGTCAGGCGAGGCACCGACAGTGCCCCGCGTGTGATCAACGTACCCCTTCGACCACCGCCAGGCGAGGCGTTAGGTCACGATGACGCCTCGCTCTGCGCATCGGATCGATAACGCGGGCGACCAAGACCAGGCTCAGCTCCAAGATGATCGCGACGACGGCAACGACGATCGCTCCGCCGACCACCATGTACTGCTTGTTGGAGTCGAAGCCCTTCTGGATGATGTTCCCGAGGCCCGGCCCGGCGACCAGTGCGGCGATCGTCGCGGTTGCCCACACCTGCACGACGGCCAGCCGTACGCCCGTCATCACGAGCGGAAGCGCCATCGGCAGCTCCACCTGCCAGAACGTCTCCTGCGCGTTCATGCCCATCCCCTGCGCCGACTCGACCAGGTCTCGGTCAACTTCGCGCATGCCGACGTACGCGTTCGTCATGATCGGTGGTATCGCGAACAGTACGAGGGAGACCAGCGTCGCCAGCCCGGCTCGCCCGAACGGTCCGAAGTCGTCCGTGCCGAGCGCCCCGACCGAGAGCACCAGGATGATCGCGAACGTAGGGATGGCACGACCGACGTTGGAGATGTTGATAGCGACCGCACCGCCCTTGCCGGTGTGCCCGAGGACGAGAGCGACGGGGAGGGCGATCACCAGCGCAAGCAGCATGCTGACGCCGGTGAGCCACAGATGCTCGGCGAGCCTCGCGGCGATCCCGTTCGGCCCGGCCCAGCTCGACCGGGCGGTCAGGAACGGCCACACGCCCGTCATGTGCGCCGCCTCGCCCACGGCGTCAACACCCAACCGATCGCGATCAGCAGCACGTCGAACGCGACGGCGAGCGCGACGCAGAGCACGCTCGCGGCGAGGATCTGCGCCTTGAACTGCGAGTTGACGGCGTCGTACAGCAGGTTGCCGAGCCCGCCGTAGTTCAAGATCGCCCCGACGGTCGCGAGCGCAACGGTCGAAACCGTGGCGACCCGCAGTCCGGCCATGATCGCCGGCAGCGCGAGCGGCAGCTCGACGGTGAACAGCATCCGGGTCGGGCCGTACCCCATGCCGAGCGCCGCCTCGATGGCCGCGTCGGGTACGCCGTCGAGCCCGGCCAGGATGTTGCGGATCAGGATCGTGATGGCGTACAACGCCAGACCGACGACGACGGTTGTCATGGTCAGACCCCACACCGGGAGCAGCAGCGAGAACAACGCCAGCGACGGGATCGTGTAGACCGTCGTGGCGCCGCCGAGGATCACCGGCGCCGTCACCCGGAATCGACGGGCGATCAGCGCCAGCGGGAACGACAGGACCAGGCTCAGTCCGATCGACAGCACGACGAGCTCGATGTGCTGCTCGGTTGCGGAGATCAGCTGGTCGCCCTTGTCGGTCCAGTACTGGCCACAGAGCCACGCGTTCTTCGCCAGCGAGTAGCACGGGGTGCTGTCGACAGTCAGCAGCGCGGTCACCCGCCCGATGCTAGTGGCATGTCTCAAACCGACATCTTCGCGCCCCAGCGGGTACGGATACCGCTCGCTGCCGAGGTGTTCCACAGGGCTTTCGGCCGCCCAGTAGGGTGCCTTCATGGCGGAGTCCGGAGACGGGACGGCCGAGGACCTGATGATCAGGCTCAAGGGCGTCGGCAAGACGTACGACGGGGGTGCCGTCGCGGTCCAGGAGCTCGACCTCGACGTCCCACGCGGCGACCTCGTGACGCTCGTCGGGCCGTCCGGATGCGGCAAGTCGACGACGCTGAAGATGATCAACCGGCTGATCGAGCCGACGACCGGCACCATCGAGCTGGACGGTCGCGACGTCACCCGCGTCAACCCGGTGACCCTGCGGCGTGGCATCGGATACGTCATCCAGCAGATCGGGCTGCTCCCCCACCAGACGATCCGCGCCAACGTCGCCACCGTCCCGAAGCTGCTCGGATGGGACAAGGCACGGACCAACGCCCGGGTCGACGAGCTGCTCAGCACCATCGGGCTGGACCCCGCCGAGTTCGCGCACCGGTATCCCCATCAGCTGTCCGGCGGCCAGCAGCAGCGGGTCGGGGTGGCCCGCGCACTGGCTGCCGACCCTGACGTCTTGCTGATGGACGAGCCGTTCGGCGCCGTCGACCCGGTCGTCCGCGCACGCCTGCAGGATCAGTTCCTCGACCTGCAGGCCGAGCTGAACAAGACCATCGTGTTCGTCACCCACGACATCGAGGAGGCGGTCAAGCTCGGAGACCGAGTGGCCATCTTCGAGGCCGGCGGCCGGCTCGCCCAGTACGACACGCCGGCTCGGGTCCTGGGCGCACCGAAGGACGACTTCGTGGCCGAGTTCGTCGGCGCGGACCGGGGGCTGCGAAGGCTGGCCGTCACCGCCATCGAGGACCACGACCTCGACCAGCCACCCAGTGTGCTCGTCACCGCGGCGCTGGTCGAGGCACGCTCCGCCCTCGTGAAGGACTCGGCTCGGTGGGCAGTCGTCGTCGACAGCGACCATCGGCTCCGTGGCTGGATCGGCGTCGACGAGGCGTCCGGCGCTGGTACGGTCGCCGACCGGGTGCACCGGATGGAGGCCTGGGTCGCGCACGACGCGTCGCTGAAGGAGGCGCTCTCCACGATGCTTCAGCACGATGCCGGCTGGGTGGCGGTGCTCGACGGCGACCGCCTGCTGGGAGTCCTCACGCCCGCCACCCTGCACGAGGCGCTGCGTCGGTCGGTGAGCGCCGACGACCAGGGCATCGACCTCGCCGAGGTCGACCTCGACGTCGCAGGCCAGGTCCACTGACACGTGCGGGCGGTGTCGGCGTGCGCTCCGCATCGGATCAACGACCCGTGGTCGTCGAAAAGCGAACGGCTGACGATCTGAGACGAATACCGCTCAGAACGTCAGCCAACGATCCGAGCTGCGCATCGGACAGGGCGAAGGTAGCCGTCAGCCGGTGGTGCTTCCCCCGGCGTGACCTCCCGATGCGTCGCGGAGGTCGTCGAGCATCGCGCTGGTGACCTTGTCCTCCCAGGCGAGCAGGTCGACGATCGTCGGCAGCTGGTCCTGCTCGGCGGCCAGGGCTGCGTCGGGCTCCTCGATGACGGCCTTCGCCTCGGCCGTGCTAAGCACCCCGTCCAACAGCTCCACGAACCGCCCCTGGATCTCCGCTGCGCGCTCGGCGTCGCGTCGGGCCTTGCGCTCCGCCTCGTCAGCACGCCTCTCGGCCAGCCGGATCGTGCCGCCCAGCTGGCGAATGGCGCGGTCACGTTCGGAGACTGCTGCGGTCATCATGGTGTGGTACGCCCCGTGGTCGGCGTGCACCTGATGCAGCACGCGGGTGAACTTGCGGCCCTGCTCTGCCCGGTCTGCCGACCATTGCGCGCGCACCGAGCGGACGTCGGCGTACCCGACCCGGACCGCGGCCGCCGCAAGCACGAGCGCTGCCAGGCTCGCCGCCGGTAGCCAACGGCCGAGCAGCAACGTTCCGACCACGACCGCCGCCGCCGCCAGGACGAGGCCCGCGGAGATCCAAACCCGGACGCTTGGCCGTGCTCGTCGCTTCCCCGTCATGGACCGATTCTAGGAGTCGTCGCCCTTCGGAACGCGGCAGGCGCGCTCGAGAAGCAGGCCCCCGATGACGACGACAGCCGAGATCGCGGCGGCAACGATCGAGCGCACCACCCGCTCCCGCGGCAGGTCGGCCTCCATGTTGTCGACGAAGTGGACCGCGAACCCGATGTAGCCACCGGTGATGAACGCACCCGCCAGCGCGCACGCCTTGGCGAACATCAGGAAGTTCATGGCGCGCCTGGCGGGCATCGGACGCTGCTCACGGTGGACGGTGCGATACGTCGAAACGGCCAACGACAAGACGGCGACGGCAACCACCGCAAGCCCGAACGTCGAGGTCCACTCGACCCGAGGTGCCGTGCCGTTCATCGCCTCCGCCAGCGGGACGAACCCGAAGCCGAGCAGGCCCCCGACCACCGAGACGGCGAGCAGGGTGGTGGCCCTGGTGGGTCGCACGGACCCTGTCGACGTCTGGTTGCTCACTCCCGAAACCCCACGTCACATGTCAAGGGCAAGGTCATCGCGCTTCGTCACGCCCGACGTGTCGACGTCCGCGAGCAGGTCGATGATGAACCCGTGGCCGGGTAGCTCCGCGTGCTGGTCGAGCTCGGCCCACGGCACCAGCACGAAGCCCCGCTCATGTGCCCGTGGGTGCGGCAGCCGAAGCTCGGCCGTGTCTACCTCGAGGCTGCCGACCTTGACCAGGTCGAGGTCAAGTGTTCTCGGTGCGTTCGGCTCTGAACGTTCCCGACCGAAGGCGTCCTCGACCGCCTGTACGCGCTCCAGCAGGGTCGTTGCTCGCAACGTGGTGTCGATCAGCAAGATGGCGTTGAGAAACGTCGGCGAGTCCGGCGGAGACTCGACCGGAACTGTCTCGTATACCGACGAGACGGCGACCAGCATGACCTCGGGTGTGTCGGCCAGCGCGCCGACCGCAGCCTGGAGGTTGCCGAGCCGGTCACCGAGATTGCTGCCGAGCGAGATGACGACCGGGCGGATGGGCCGCATCTCGCCGGTCAATGTGTCGGGATCGATGATGTGGGGGTTCGGCGTCTCAGTCACTCACGTCTCCGGTTGATAGTCAGGCTGACGTCCTCGAACGCCACCCCGATCGGTGCTCGAGGCTTGTGAACGGTCACCTCCACCCAGGCGACGTCCGGCTCGGTAAGGCAGGTACGTGCCAGCCGGTCGGCAAGGGTCTCGATGAGATCCACAGGGTCAGTTTCCACAGCCCGCTGGATGCGTTTGGCCAGTTCTCCGTAGTCGACCGTAGCCGACAGGTCATCGGTACGTGCAGCCGGTCCGGCGTCGATCCCGAGCACCACGTCGACGACGAACTCCTGGCCGTCGCGACGCTCGAAGTCGAGAACCCCGTGGTGCCCGAACGCGCGGATTCCGCCGATTCTCAGCCTGTCCACGCCGGCTCCTCGGCGTCCCAGCGGGCCGCGACCCGCAGGGCGTCGCAGGTGGCACGCACGTTGTGCACCCGCAAACCCCACACCTGGTGCGGCGACAGCAGCAGGGCGACGGCCGCCGAAGCGGTGTCTCGCCCTGCGGGCGGCCTCGCAGCGCCGTTCGGTGCCGCGAGCAGCGCTCCGAGGAACGCCTTGCGCGAAGCACCCAAGAGCATCGGCCGGCCGAGAGCGTCGAGCTCGTCCCAGCGGCGCAGCAGCTGCCAGTTGTGAGACGCGAGCTTCGCGAACCCGATTCCGGGGTCGAGGATCACCGACTCGGGGTCGATGCCCGAACGCGTGATCGCGTCCAGCCGACGACGTAGCTCGTCGACCACGTCGCTGACGACATCGCCGTACGTGGCCCGGCTCTGCATGGTCACCGACGGGCCGCGCCAGTGCATGCAGATGTACGGCACCCGCGACTCACGGACGACGTCGAGCATCCGCGGGTGGGCGAGGCCTTCCGCCACGTCATTTACTACCAGCGCACCGGCGTGGAGCGCGCGTGCCGCGACACCCGAGAGCATGGTGTCGATCGACACCGTCGCCCCCGA
>JBBSHE010000051.1:0-18533 GCA_038253325.1 Propionibacteriales bacterium | reverse complement strand
GGTCACCCCGCTGTGGCTGGGAGTACGCGAGGTATTGCCTCACGAACTCCCAGCCGATCGGGACAAGGTCCGATCGGGACAAGGTCCGATCGGGACAAGGTCCGATCGGGACAAGGTCCGATCGGGACAAGGTCCGGCCGTCTGGTGTCAGCGTCGGTCCAGCAATGCGACGAACATCGCGTCGGTTCCGTGTACATGCGGCCACAGCTGTATGTGTGGCCCCGGTCCGAAGTCGCGAGTTGTCGGCGCCTCACGAGGCGATAGGCCCGTGAGCGACCGACAAGTCGAGCGGAGTGCATCGACGAGCACCCCACGGGCGTCGCGTTCGGTGACGTCCCGACGTCGCCGGAGGACGGCATCGACGACATCCCTCGTCTCGGCGCGGTGGGGTGAGCACGTGACGTACGCAACGACCCCGCCGCTGCGTACGGAGTCGACGGCCGACTCCAGCAGCGCCCGCTGCAGCGCCACGAGGGACCCGAGGTCGCCCGGGCTCCGCCGCCACCGCGACTCAGGTCGCCGGCGCAAGGCGCCCAGGCCGGTGCACGGCGCGTCGACAATCGCCGCCGTGAACGCACCCGGCCGCCAGGCCGGGACGGTGCCGTCGGCGACGAAAACGGCAGAAGCTCCCGGGTACGCACGAAGCGTGGCCGCGACCAGGCCAGCCCGGCTAGGTTGCACCTCGACGGCCGTCAGGTGTGCATCGCCACGTCGGGCGAGACCCGTCAGCAGAGCCGCCTTGCCGCCCGGCCCGGCACACAGGTCGAGCCAGTGCCCGACCGGTAGGTCCGGCCTGGGGTGAGCGTTGGATCTGGGCCCGCCGGCGTCCGGTTGGCCGGCGTCGGTGGTGGTGCCAAGCTCGGTGCCGGTTGCAGCGTCGGCGGTGCCAAGCTCGGTGGTGGTTGCAGCGTCGGAGGTGCCAAGCTCGGTGGTGGTTGCAGCGTCGGTGGTGGCCGAGTCGGTGGTGGTTGCAGCGTCGGAGGCGCCAAGCTCGGTGCCGGTTGCCGCGTCGGCGGTGCCAAGCTCGGTGGTGGTTGCAGCGTCGGTGTTGCCGGCGCCGCCAAGCGCAGCCGCCGCGAACGCCATCGCTGCGAGCTGCGAGCCCTCGTCCTGCACGCCGGCCAGCCCGGCACGGACCAGCGGCAGCGCGCCGGGGTCACCCACCGCCAGCCGCCAGGCGTACGGCGACCAGCGGCCGGGCTCACCCCGGTAGATCGCCAGGTCGGCCTGGGTGCTGAGGCCGGGTCGTGCGACCAGGGTGACCCTCGGGGCCTCGTTGTTGGCGGCGAGCAGCAGGTCCACCTCGACCTGGTCGTGAAGCACGTTGAGGTACGCCTCGACGATCCAGCGTGGATGCGAGCGCACAATCGCCAGGTGTCCCACCGGGTCGACGTCGCGCGCCGGCGCCAGCCGCGTCATCCAACCAGTCAGGTCCCGGGCGGCAACCTTGCGCAGGACCGCATTCACGAGACGTACCGGCCGCTCACCGGCCACCGTACGAACGAGGTCGACCGTCGTGCTCACGGCGGCGTGGGCCGGCACCCGCATCGCGAGCACCTGATGGCAACCCAGCCGAAGTGCCGTCCGGACCGGCGGTTCAAGCGATGAGCCCCCGGCGGTGACGCAGGCGTCGAGCACCGCGTCGTAGCTGCCTTGACGGCGCACGGTCCCGTACGCGAGCTCGGTGGCGAATGCCGCGTCTCGCCCGTCGATGCCACGCTCGGTGAGCAGGCCGGGCAGCACCAGGTTGAGGTACGCGTCGTCCGCCTCGACGCGGCGTAGCGCGTCGAACGCGGCCAACCGGACCGGGTCAACCGTCGGTGAACGCCTTCGCCTGCTCGTGCCGGTCACGGTCAGTCCAGGCTTGCCGGCGTGTCGCGCAAGCCCCGCGCCCAGTCGACGGCCGGCATCACCGGCCTCGCCGCCGGCTGCACGTCGACCAGCTCGACCGGGTGGGTAGCAGTTCCGACGAGCACCTCCCGACGGCCGACCACGAGCTCACCCGACGCCAGCGCGTCGACGTCCGAGCGGAGGCGGACGGGGCCGACCTTGACGCGGAGCACTCCTGCCGTCGTCCAGGCACCCGGCTGGGGGATGCACCCGCGGATCCTGCGGTCGACCTCGAACGCCGGTCGGGCCCAGTCGATCCGAGCGTCTGCTACCGAGATCTTGGGCGCGAACGTGATGCCGTCGGCCGGCTGCGGTCGGGGGCGGATGTCGCCGGACTCGATGGCGTCCAGAGTCGACGCCAGCAACGGCGCTCCGGACTCCGCGAGCCGGTCGAGCAGGGTACCGGCGGTGTCGTCGGATCGGACCGTCACCGTGCAGACCCCGTACACCGGCCCCGCATCGAGCGCCTCGACGATCTCGAACGTCGTCGCACCGGTCACGTCGTCGCCGTTGATCAGCGCGTGCTGGACGGGCGCGGCGCCGCGCCAGCGCGGCAGCAGCGAGAAGTGCAGGTTGCACCAACCGAGGGCGGGGATCGCCAACGCCTCCGGTGGCAACAGCGCACCGTAGGCGACGACGGGGCAGCAGTCGGGTGCGATCGCGCCGAGTCGCACGATGAAGTCGGGATCCGAGGCACGCTCCGGCTGCAGTACCTCCACCCCGGCGCCGATGGCCCACTGCTTGACAGCCGACTCGCGTTGGCGGCGACCCCGTCCGACCGGCCGGTCCGGGCGGGTCACGACGGCTACGACCCGGTGGCCGCCCGATGCGATGGCGTGCAGTGACGGGAGGGCAACATCCGGAGTGCCGGCGAAAACCAGTCGCACCGAACGGTCACCAGCCCCGGCCGAACATGGCGTGGGGCGACTCCTTGACAACCGGCTGTTCCTTCTCGAACCAGTCTGCCTCGCGGATCATCTTCATCGCCGCCTTGCGGGTCTCGGGGTCGAGCCGGTCGACGAACAGCACTCCGTCGAGGTGGTCGGTCTCGTGCTGGATGCAACGCGCAAGCCGCTCGGTGCCCTCGATCCGCACCGCCTCGCCGTGCACGTCGAACCCCTTGGCCACCACCCCGTACGCCCGCCGGCACGGCAGCGTCACGCCCGGGACGGAGAGGCAACCCTCGTCGCCGTCCTGGACCTCGTCGGAGAAGTCGAGGACGGGGTTGACCAGGTGCCCGACAACGTCGTCCACGTGATACGTGAACACCCGCAATCCCACCCCGATCTGCGGCGCCGCCAATCCGACGCCGGGAGCGTCGAGCATGGTTTCGGTCAGGTCCGCGACGAGGGTACGCAGCTGCTTGTCGAAGTCCACGACCGGGCCTGCGACGTCACGCAGGAAGGGGTCACCGAACAGCCGGACGGCACGGACCGACACGAGGCATCCTCCGACGTCGATGGGCGGTGAGACGAAAGAGTCTAGAGCCCGGGCTGTCGAGTCAAGTACGCGTCGGCGACGGCGGTGCTACCGGTGAGCACCGCGTGGACAGGTCGTCCATCGGAACAGCAACGACCGACCGATGCGTGGACGCGCAAGCAGACGGCGACGTGGCGCTGGCGAGCGCGCCGGTGCGATGCCGCACTGTCTAGCGTCTGATCGCCTCCGGGTGTGGCGACGTCCAGTCTTCGGATCCCTCGCCCTCGACTCCTGTGATCACGTACATCGGGTCGGTGCTGGCAATGCAGCTCGTCGGGATCACCACGGTTGCCGTGTTCTCGTCGAAGTCGAGTCTCGCCGACGCATCACGACACACCGGCACGTCCGGCTCGTCGATCCCGGACGGTATCTCGAGGTTTTCCGTGCGGGTCGATCACGGCGAAGACCAGGGAGCCGTGCATCTTCGGATTGGCGAAAGGTCAGGAACCGTATTCGACGCCGCGACGACGATGTCATCGAATGCCCCGACTCTGAGGTCGACGAAATGCACGGTGACGGTCGTCGCTGCGGCGAAGGTGACACGGTATGAGGTGATGTCCATGTGGTCGCGCTTGTCGCCGTGGTCGTTGGACATCGGAGCGAATCGCGATGACCACACCGACGACCGAGGCACCGAGCACCATCAGCGCGATGCCTTGGACGACCCGTCTCATCCCGACGTCCTCCCTCCGGATCAGCGCGACTCCCGACGGCCAAGCGAGCGCATCGATTCTGCTACGAAAGGGGTCAAGACCGGCATGACAACGCGAGCCCACGGTGGCGGTGCTACCGGACAGGGCATCCGGCAGCGTACCCTCCCAATCGTGACTCAACTCGCACAACGCGCATGGTGGCTGCCCTGACGGGCGGCCCGACGAGTCCTTCTTCAACTCCAGCCGCCCGCCCCGGGCGGCTGCTTGCGCTGTCAGGTCGTACGCCCCGGCGGCCACCTCGTGAGGAGACACGATGACGGCGAACCCCCAGGCTCAGGCAACTCCCGCAACTCAGGCCAGCACCCGGGTCCTGTCCGGAATCACGCCCAGCGGCTCGCTGACCCTCGGCAACCACCTCGGCGCACTTCGCCGGTTTGCGCGCGTCGGCAAAGACAGCGACGCGTACTTCTTCGTCGCGAATCTGCACGCGCTCACGACCGATCACGATCCGCAGGTGGTCCGTGACCTCACGGTCGAGACGGCGGCGTTGTTCGTCTCGGCCGGCGTCGACCCGGACTACGCGACCGTGTTCGTGCAGTCGGACGTTTCCGCCCATACGGAGCTGAGCTACCTGATCGAGTCCACCGCTTACGTCGGCGAACTCGGGCGGATGATCCAGTTCAAGGCGAAGGGCGCCCGGCCGAGGACCCGGGCCAGCCTCTTCACGTACCCATGCCTGATGGCCGCCGACATCCTCCTGTACGACACCGAGCGCGTGCCCGTCGGCGGGGACCAGGACCAGCATGTGGAGTTCGCGCGTGACATCGCGATCCGGTTCAACCGACGGTACGGCGACACCTTCGTCGTGCCGGAGCTGGCCAGTGCCGCGCTAGCGTCCAGGGTGCTGGACCTAGATGACCCCGGCCGCAAGATGAGCAAGTCCGACCCACCGTCGGCGACTGGTGTCATCCGGATGCTCGACGATCCGGCGACGATCGCGCGCAAGATCACCCGTGCGGTCACGGACTCGGACGGCGAGGTGAGGTACGACCGGGCCGCCAAGCCCGGCGTCTCGAATCTGCTCGACCTCGTCGCCGCTGTCTCCGATCGAGACCCACAAGACCTGGCGGCAACCTTCACGTCGTACGCCGACCTCAAGCGGACCTGCGTCGAAGCGGTGACCGCGGAGCTCGAGCCCATCCGTCGACGGCACCGGGAGCTGATGGCGCAGCCCAGCTTGTTGACCGACATCCTCGCCGAGGGGGCACTCAAGGCCCGGCGGGTGTCAGCGCCGGTGCTCGCTCGCGCCCAGCGTGCGATCGGCCTCGCCTCCTGACGTCGGTCCGGCAGCTCGAGAAGCGGACCGGGAATCAGCGGACCGGCCCGGTATCAAAGGTCCGGTGGGTCGACGTGGATCCGCACGGGCGGCAGCTTCTTCGCGCTGCGCAAAGCCTGCAAGTCCTTCAGGCGGCGCGTCAGCAGCGGCCCCTCACGGTTCGGCAGCGAGACGACGAGTCGGACGTCGTCGTCACCGACCGGGACCGGACCCAACACCCGTGCGTGGTCCGGAAGCCGAAGCTGACCGAGTGCCTCGTCCAGCGTGGCCGACGTCGCGGTGAGGGTCGCGGCCAGGTCCGCCGGCGGGAGGTGTGCCTGCTGCCGGTCTGCGAGCTCGCGCTCGGCCACACCGAGAGGGTCCGCCCGGACCAGCCCCTGCAGCACCGTCGAGGCCGCGTCGCCGACGGCGATCATCCGGCCGTTGCGTTCCTTGGGCCGAACGAGTGCAGCAATGTTGAACCAGCGGCGTAGCGCCTCCTCACCCGCCCGCAGAGAGGGCCGGGACAGCGTCAGCCAGGTGTCGAGAAGCACCGCGGCGGCGTAGCCGCCGTCGGCGAACGGTTCAGCTCCCGGAGTGGCGATGACGATCGCGGGCGCGGGCCCGACTCGGTCGACGACGTGTTCGCCCGTCGACGAGATCACCGTCGTCGACGGAAAGCTGCGACCCCATTCCTCCGTGGTTCGGCCGGCGCCGACGACCGGCGCGTTGATCCGGCTGCCCTGACAGTTCGGACACCCCCAAGACCGTGCCTCACTTCCACACCACCGACACTCCGGTGCGTGTCCTTGCCCCCGCCGAGCGAGTGGCCCCTGGCAGGTTGGGCACCGTGCGCGTTGTCCGCAGTCGGCGCACACGATGGCCGGCAGGTAACCCTGCCGCGGGGTGTGAACGAGTACTGGGCCGTCGGCCAGCGCGGACCGTACGACCTCGAACACCCGCCGCGGCACTCGTGCGGTCCGCGCCGCCGGGTCGTGCTCGAGGTCATGCTCGGACTCACCGGTCACGTGGGTACGCGGCGCCGCCGCGCGCTGCGAGTCGCGCGCCGGGGACACCGGGTGGACCCATCCGGAAGCGACGAGCGCCGCCGTCTCAACCGACCTGGCGTACCCGCCGAACGCGAGCGCGGTCCGCTGGAGCTGGGCCCGGATCCGAAGCACCTCCCGAGCGTGTGGGTAAGGTGCCCGCTGCTCGGCGTACAGGTCGTCACCGTCGTCCCACATCGCTACCAGCCCGAGGGATTGCACCGGCGCGAAGGCGGCGGCTCGGGTCCCGACGACCACGGGGACGTCGCCCCGAAGACAGGCGAGGAACGCGCGGTAACGCGCAGCCGGCCCGAGGTCCGCGGTGAGGACGACGTGTCGACCGGGTCCGAGGGCGTCACCAACGGCGGCTGACAGGCGGTCCACGTCTCGGCGGTCCGGGGCGAGCAGCAAGGCGCCGCGGCCGGACTCGACCGTCGCCACCGCCGCGACCGCCATCGTCGCCGCCCAGTCATCCGTGCCGAGGGGGCACCACGCCGCACGAGGATGGTCTCCGGCGCGAAGCCGGCGCAGGAAGGCCTCACCACCACGCATCCGTGACCAGCTGTCCGCGGATACGTGGACTCCCGCCCGGGTCTCGACCGGCGCGGGCCGCGCGGCCGCTTCGACCCTGGCGTGTCGCGGCGGAACGGCGAGCCGTACGACATCGGCCGCCGTGCCCGCGTAACGGTCGGCAACGGCTCGGACGACACCGGCCACCTCGGGCGTGAGGACGGGCTCGGCAGACACCGAGCGCTTGATCGGCGTGAGCGGGCCCTCGTGCTCGCTGCGGTCGACTCGCTCCAGGACGAAGCCGTCCACGTCGCGCCCGGCGAACCGGACCTTCACCCGGCTCCCCGGCACCGCGCCCTGGTCGTGCCGGGCCGGGACCAGATAGTCGAACGGCCGGTCGAGGTGGGGCAGTCCGACGCCGAGCAGCACGGATGCGACGGGGTGCTCGCGCGCCTCGTCGGTGGCGGCCGGCGCGTTGGTCGGGCGTACGGCCGCGCGCGCCAGCGCCAGCTGCTCGGCGACGTCGTTCACAAGAGCCAGTCTTCCAGCGTGCGCCGACGAGCGGCGGGAGTCGTCCACAGCACCCCGCCATCCCGCGGGATACGCAATCAGCTGGGTCCGGCGCGATCAGCGGGGACCGGCCCGATGCGGTCAGCCGGTGATGGGTCGGTCAGCCGGTGATCGCGGCCCGAAGCTCATCGACGCGGTTCGTGGCCTCCCAGGTGAAGTCCGGGTCGGTCCGGCCGAAGTGACCGTACGCGGCGGTCTTGGCATAAATCGGCCGCAGTAGGTCGAGGTCGCAGATGATGGCCGCCGGGCGGAGGTCGAACACCGACTCGACTGCCGCCTGGATCCGGTCAACGGGGAACGACTCCGTTCCAAACGTGTCGACGTACAGCCCGACCGGATGCGCCTTGCCGATCGCGTACGCGACCTGGACCTCGCATCGCCGAGCGAGCCCGGACGCCACGACGTTCTTGGCGACCCACCGCATGGCGTAGGCGCCGGAGCGGTCGACCTTCGAGGGGTCCTTGCCGCTGAACGCTCCACCTCCGTGGCGAGCCATGCCGCCGTAGGTGTCGATGATGATCTTGCGCCCGGTCAGGCCGGCGTCGCCCATCGGACCACCGATCTCGAAGCGGCCCGTCGGGTTGACCAGGAGCCGATAGCCGGCCGAGTCGATATCGAATGTCGCGAGCACCTCGTCGGCCACGTGCTTCTTGACGTCCGGCGCGAGCAGCGCGTCGAGGTCCACGTCCTTCGCATGCTGGCTCGACACCACGACCGTGTCGACGCGCACGGGGCGGTCACCGTCGTACTCGATGGTGACCTGGGTCTTTCCGTCCGGGCGCAGGTACGGGACGGTTAGGTTCTTGCGGACCGCCGTCAGCTGTTCGGCCAGCCGGTGCGCAATCATGATCGGCAACGGCATCAGTTCCGGTGTGTCCTCACAGGCATAGCCAAACATCAGGCCCTGGTCTCCGGCCCCCTGGCGATCCAGGGGGTCGTCCGAAGATTCGGCTCGCTCCTCGTAGGCGTCGTCGACACCCTGGGCGATGTCCACGGATTGTGAGCCGATCGCGACCAGCACACCGCAGGACGCTCCGTCGAAGCCCTTGCTGGAAGAGTTGTAGCCGATGGCGAGAATTCGGTCTCGCACAATCTTGGCGATCGGCGCGTACGCCTTCGTCGACACCTCGCCCGCAACGACCACCAGGCCAGTCGTGACGAGGGTCTCGACGGCGACCCGGCTGGCGGGGTCGTCAGCGAGGAGCGCGTCGAGCACCGAATCACTGATCTGGTCTGAGATCTTGTCCGGGTGACCCTCGGTCACGGACTCCGAGGTGAACAGTCGGGCTGTCAACGCAAACTCCTTCGTGGCGGTGGGTCGTACGCCTTCGTGGCGGTGGGTCGTACGACTTCGTGGCGGTGAGTCGTACGCCGCGAGCGGCCGGTCGTGGGACCGCCTCACTCTACCGGCAGGGAACGCCGTTGCCTGTGCCCCGCTCCGCTGGATCGTCTTCCAGCATCACGTTGGCAGCCCAAGATCCGACTTGTCGGCGGCTGGTGGGGTGATAGCCCCACCACGTGCCGACAAGTCGTCCGGCCAGAGCGCACGGACCTCGTCCCAAAGGGCGTGGGCGATGACGATCTTGGGGCCGGCCGGCACGTCGAGCGAGCTCCCGTCGGACCGCAGGATCGTGACCCGGTTGGTCGGCGCGCCAAACACCCCACCTGCGCTGACGTCGTTGACCACGAGCAGATCACAGCCCTTCGTAGCGAGCTTGCGGCGGGCATGGCCGAGGACGTCGGCGGCATCGTCACCGGTCTCGGCCGCGAACCCGACCAGGACCTGCCCGGTCGTCCCCTCCTGGTCGCGGCGACGAACGAGGCCCGCCAGGATGTCCGGGTTCTCGACCAGGTCCACCGTGCACACCGAACGATCCGGGTCCTTCTTGATCTTGGTAACTGCCGTCGATGCCGGCCGGAAGTCCGCCGGCGCTGCCGCCATCACCACCGCGTCGGCACCAGCCGCGGCAGCCGCCACCGCGTCCAGCAGCTCCTGTGTCGATGTCACCCGTACGACCTTCGCGCCGGCCGGGTCGGGCAACGTCACGTTCGCGGCCACCACGGTCACCTCGGCGCCCCGCGCGACGGCCGCCTTCGCGACCGCATACCCCTGCATCCCAGAGGAACGGTTGCCGAGAAACCGGACCGGGTCGAGGAACTCGCGGGTCCCCCCTGCCGAGATCACGACGCTGCGACCGACCAGGTCCGACGGCGCGTCCGTGGCCGACCGGGCGAGAAACCCGATGGCGGTGTCGAAGATCTCGGCGGCCTCCGGCATCCGCCCCGGTCCGGAGTCGGCCCCGGTGAGTCGTCCGGCCGCCGGCTCGAGGACGAGCGCACCATGCGACCGTAGCGTCGCGACGTTGGCCTGGGTGGCCGGGTGCTCCCACATCTCGGTGTGCATCGCCGGTGCGAAGACAACGGGGCACCGAGCGGTCAGGAGGGTCGCCGTCAGTAGGTCGTCGGCGAACCCGCCGGCAGCCCGGGCCATCAGGTCGGCCGTCGCCGGCGCGACGACCGCGAGGTCAGCCGACTTCCCGAGCCGGACGTGGGCCACCTCGTCCACCCCGTCGAAGACGGACGACGTGACCGGTTCACCGCTGAGGGCCTCCCAGGTGGCCGTGCCGACGAACCGGAGGGCAGCTGCGGTCGGGATGACCCGGACGGCGTACCCCGCCTCCGTGAACCGGCGGACCAGCTCGCAGGCCTTGTAGGCCGCGATGCCGCCGCTCACACCGACCAGGATGCGCGGGCGGCTCTGCGGCGCGGGAGCGTCGGCCATCGGCGGACCGGGGTTACTCGGCGCTCTCGGTGGGCTCGATGTCCTCGCAGGTCAGCAAGTCCTCGTTGATCTCCCGGAGCGCGATCGAAAGCGGCTTCTCCTGGACGTGGGTGTCCACGAGCGGGCCGACGTACTCGAGAAGTCCTTCGCCGAGCTGCGAGTAGTACGCGTTGATCTGGCGTGCGCGTTTGGCGCTGTAGAGCACCAGCTTGTACTTGGAGTCCGTCTTCTCGAGCAACGAGTCGATGGACGGGTTGGTGATGCCCTCGGCAACTGGCGGAACGCCGGCCACGCTGGACCTCCCTAGGAATCGGGGGTGGTTGCCGCGTGCGGGTTCGAGCGGCGCATCAACCTTACCAACTGGTCGGCTGCCTGGTGAATCTCACCGTTCACGATGACCTCGTCGAACTCGGCCTCGGCCGCAAGCTCCTCGACCGCGGTCGCCAGCCGGCGCTGCTGGTCGGCCTGGTCCTCGGTGCCGCGTTTGGTGAGCCGGTGTACGAGCTCGTCCCACGACGGTGGCGCGAGGAACACGAACAAGGCGTCCGGCATTGAAGCGCGGACCTGCCGCGCACCCTGGAGGTCGATCTCGAGCAGCGCGAGCCGGTGGTTAGCCAGTGCCTCGGCGACGGCGCGGCGTGGAGTGCCGTACCTGGCGGTGCCGTGGACGACGGCCCACTCGAGCAACTCACCGTCGTCGATCATCGCGTCGAACGCCGCGTCGTCGACGAACCAGTAGTGCCGTCCGTGGACCTCACCCGGCCGTGGTCCCCGCGTCGTCACCGACACGGAGATCCAGATCTCGGGATACCGCTCGCGAATGTCGGCCGAGACCGCGCCCTTGCCGACCGCGGTCGGACCAGCGAGCACCGTCAACCGAGATCCACCCGGATGCTCGCCATCAGCAGCGGACACGACCTCGATCTCTGATGTCGTTCGGAGCTACGAGGACCGAGGACCGAACTCACGCTCGAGCGCGGCGATCTGGTTGGTTCCGAGACCGCGCACCCGTCGAGACTCCGAGATTCCGATTCGGTTCATCAGGCTGCGCGCGCGCACCTTTCCGAGCCCCGGCATCGCTTGGAGCAGGTCGAGCACCTTCATCTTGCCAATCGCGTCGTTGGCGGCTCCGTCACGCAGCACATCCGAAAGAGATGCCCCCGAGTGCTTCAGGCGGTTCTTGAGCGCCGCCCGCTCCTTGCGTACGTAGGCGGCCTTCTCGAGTGCTGCTTTGCGTTGCTCGGCCGACAACTCAGGTACCACCACGACATCTAGCCTGTCACTCGGGGCGTTCTCACGTGCTCATGCGAACCTAGCGCCGTCGCGGCGAGTCCGGCAACAGTTCGCCCGATTGCACGTGATTCAGCGGTCACCTGGCGACGACCTCAGAAACCGATCTTCAGGTTGCACTTGTCGGACGCGTCGCTGGTGATCGCGGAGACGTCGTTCAACGCACCGAGGATCTTCGTCGGGTCGGTGTTGCCGGACTGCACCTGCTTGAGCTGCCCGATCAGATGACCCCAGTTGTCGCGGACCGCGTCGGGCGCAAGGTTCTGCAGCTTCTGCGCGACGCGGACCGGGTCGATGTTGCCTCCACCGGACAAGACGTCGCTCAGGTGCCCGTTCTTCGTGACCGACCGCAGCTCGTTGCAGTAGGCGGCCCGCCGCCCCTCGCCGGTGTCACGCAGCAGCAGGTACGCCGCCGCACCGGCGATCGCGAGGACCACGACGACGATGACCGCGATCAGCAGCGGCTTGTGTGATCGGCCGGGTGTGACGCTCTGTTCCGACAGGTGCTGGGTGGGATACGTCCAGCCGGTCGGACCATCGGGGGGTGGACCACTGGGTCCGGTCGGACCGTCGGGGGGTGGATAGTTGCTCATGATGCCGCCGTTCGAGCCTGCGTAACACGGGTTTGAGGGGTGGCTAGCTGAACACGCCACCGCTCAGGGTGTAACCGCAGTCGCTCTGCACCTCCTGCTTGATGTTGTGCGACGCAGTGGTGACCAGCGTGTTGTCGACGCCGCCGGTCTGCCCTCGCAGCCCTCGTCGGAGCGCCTTGGTGAGCGTCGACCAGTCGTCGGTGACCGGCGACGGCGAGGCGTCGACGATGTGATGGAAGGTCTGGATCAGGTACCGCTGGTCAGACACATTCGTCGGGTCCAGGGTCTTGAGCCGGGTGTCGGTGTCCGTCGACTCGATGAGCGTGCAGTAGTCGGCCGTCGACACCGTCGGGGCGCTCACCGCAGATGTTGCCTGTACGCCGCCAGGTACGCCTACGCCGCCGGTCAATGTGTTCCGGGTCGTCAACGTGCTGATGGTGCCCTTGGGCGAGGTGGCGGTGTTCTTCGTCGTCGTGGTCGTCCCGGCGGTGGGATGGTCGGCGGTGGCCTTGTCGTCACCCTTGACCAAGGCGTACGCGAGGATCCCGGATGCGATCACCAGCACGACCGCCCCGATCATGCCGGCGATCAGGCCAGCGTTCCGCTTCTTGGGAGGTTCGTCCCCTGGCGGACCGGTGTGATCGCGGTCTGATGGTCGACGGTGTCCGCCCGGTGCGGGCGGCGCGGCGTGGATTCCGCCGGGAGGTGGACCACCGTACTCACCCGGTGCGGGTGGTCCGGCATGGGCACCACCGGACGCGGCACCGCCGTACTCCTCCGGTGCGGGCGGCCCGGCATGGGCACCACCGGGATGCGCACGAGCGGATCCGCTTACCGGAGATGGACCGTCCAACGACGGCGGCCCGACTCCGCCCGTCGGCGGTGGTTCGCCGTACGGGGGCGGTGTCGTCATGCAGACAATCTACGGCGTGGTCACTGAAGGATCGTCATGTCGACGCCGCACTGCTCCTTGGAAATCGGTTGGGCGTCGTTCCACGCGGACTTGAACTTCTGGACATCCAGACCGGCGGTATTGCGGTCGGCAATGGCTTGGAAGTAGGTCGAGATCGTGTCCCAGTCGGACTTGAGCTGAGCTGGCGCAACGTCGTCGACGCCTTTGATGACGTCGGCGGCGCTCTGGACTGATGCGGGGTCGTTGATGTTGAGCCCTGTCAACGAGCTGTCGCTGTCGGCCGCCTTCAGCTTCGAGCAGTACTCGATGAAGGCGGGGTCGGTCGGCCCGGTGGCGGTGCTCGTGCCCGGAGTCGTCGGAGTGGTCGGAGTCGTCGGTGGCGTGGTCGGAGGGGACTTGGTCGTGTTCGTCGTGGGCGTGGTGTGGTCGTTGGCCGTGGTCTTGTCGTCGCCCCTCAGCAGAAAGTACGCGAGCACACCGGCCGCGATCAGAACAACGACGGCGCCGATGATGCCAGCGATCAGCCCCGTGTTCCGCTTTTTCGGCGGTGGCCCATATCCCGGCGGTCCGTTGAACCCACCAGATGGCGGCCCACCGTAGCCGCCTGGCGCGGGTGGGCCACCGGACGTCGGTGGTCCGCCGTAGCCACCCGATGCCGGCGGAGGCGCGCCGTAACCGGCGGGCGGTTGCTGAGGTTCTGGGCCTGAGCCGTACGGCGGCGGAGTCGTCATGGGGAAAGCCTAAAGGGTTGGTGAGGTCAGCAGCGCCGGCGTCATCGGAGAATCGTCATGTCGACGCCGCATTCCTTCTTCGACGAGGGCTGAGCATCGTTCCAAGCCGACTTGAACTTGTCGATATCGAGTCCAGCCGTGTTGCCGGAGGCCAGCGCCTGGAAATAGCCGGAGATCACGGCCCAGTCGGCGTCCAGCTCGGTCGGCGCCTTGGCGGCGACGCCCTTGATGACGTCGGATGCCGTTTGCATGGCGGTCGGGTCTGTGATCTCGAGGTGCTTCAGCGCGCTGTTCTGGTCGGCCTTCTTGAGTACGTCGCAGTACGCACCGTAGCCGTTCTTCGGTCCGCCACCGGTCAGGAGTACGGCGGCTGTGACACCGCCTGCGACCAGAACCACCGCCGCCACGATGGCAACGATCAGACCGGTCCTTGACCTGCTGGTCGGCGGCGGTGGCGGAGGACTGCCGTAGACCGGTGCGCCGGTGTACGGCGGAGGCTGGCTCGGCGGGGGCTGGCTCGGCGGGGGCTGGCTCGCGTACGGCGGCGGGCTCGACGGGTAAGGCGGCGGGCTCGACGGGTAAGGGGGCTGGCTCGCGTACGGCGGCAGGCTCGACGGGTAAGGCGGCGGGCTCGCCGGGTAAGGCGGTGGGCTCGACGGCGGTTGGCCCTCCAGCGGCTGCTGCGTCACGCCGACACCGTAACGGCGTTAGCCGCACAAAGCGGCATTCTTCCGGTCCCCACTCGACAGGTGGAGGACCACCCGAGCGGAGCGGCCCTTCTCAGCTGTCGGCGTTACTGGCCGATCTGGTTGACGTCGACGTTGCAACGAGTCTTCGCGTCCTTGGCGACGTTGTTGAACGCGGTCGTGAACTTCGTCTGGTCGACGCCCTGCACATTGCCGGCCCTGATGGCGTTGAACGTGTCGACGACGACCTTCCAGTCAGCGCTGATCGCCGACGGCGCCTTGTCGGCGAGCCCCTGGATGATCGCCGTCGCCTTCTCCATCGAGGTCTTGCTGCTGGCGTCCAGGGACTTGAGGTCTGGATTCTTGTCCGCAGCCTTCAGCGCACCGCAGTATGCGTCGTCACCACCACCACCTCCGCCGCCGCACGCGGAGATCCCGCCGATCGCCAGGACCGCGACCGCGATCGCCGAAGCAAGTCTTTTCATTCCGTCCCTTTCGAGTTCCGAGCACCACCACAGCACTCACGCCGCACCGACTATCTCATGCGGATGGCTCAACAGAGACCGGACCGGCCCAAAGCTCGGATCAATGGTCACGCCAGCGCCGTACGCATCGACGCGAGCACGGACCGAAACCGCGTGCGCAGTGCATCCTGATCCGGACCGTGCCCGAGCAGGTCGCGAGATGACGACGGCACGACCAGGTCGCGTACGTCGCGGAACTGCCGTGCGAGTCCGCCGGCCGAGCCGCCCTGGGCGCCAATGCCCGGTACGAGAAGTGGACCGTTGATCGCGAGCCGGTCGGGGACGGCATCGAGGTTTCCCGCCACCACCGCGCCGATCGGACCGAGCGGTGTCTGCCCGACGTTGAGCTCGGCGATCCGGGCGAGGATCTCTGCGCTGACGGTGCCGCCGGTCGGACCCGTCGCCAGCTGGACGTGTTCGCCTCCCGGGTTGGACGTGCGGACAACGACGAACACTCCGGCTCCGTGACGGCGACCCGTCGTGAACGCCGGCTCCAGAGATGTGAGCCCGAGAAACGGGCTCACGGTGATCGCGTCGCATGCCAGCGGTGACGACGGGTCGAGGTACGCGTCGGCGTAGCCCTGCATCGTGGATCCGATGTCGCCACGCTTGGCGTCGACCAGCACAAGGGCCCCGGCCGCGCGGCCCGCGCCGATGACCTCTTCGAGGACGGCGATGCCAGCCGCGCCGTGGCGCTCGAAGCACGCCGACTGCGGCTTGATGACGGCGGCGAGCGGGGCCAGCGCGTCGACCGCCCGGATCGCAAACTCCCGGAATCCGTCGGCGGAGTCCGGCAATCCCCATGACCGTAGCAGCTCCGGAAGGGGGTCGATTCCCGCGCACAGCGGACCCCGGTCGTCCAGAGCGTGCCGAAGCCGGCTACCGAAGCCTCTCATCGTCAGGTTGCTCCATCGCGATCGGCGGTTTGCGCGGCCCCGCCGTCGGCGGCCGACCGTCTGTGCGCGATGCCGACGACCTCCCCCACCTTGGCGAAGCCGCGGGCGGCGAGCTCGTGGCGCAGCTCGGTGAGGATGCGCATCGGCGCGGTGGGGTCGTTGAAGATCACGGTTCCGACCTGGACCGCCCGGGCGCCAGCGGCGAGGAACTCGAGCGCATCGGCACCCGATCGGATCCCACCCACGCCGACGATCGGTACGTCCGGGAACGCTGCGGCGACCTCCCACACCGCCCGGACCGCGACCGGGCGGATCGC
This sequence comes from Propionibacteriales bacterium, assembly GCA_038253325.1. Lineage (GTDB taxonomy): Bacteria > Actinomycetota > Actinomycetes > Propionibacteriales > Nocardioidaceae > JBBSHE01. The sequence goes on along the minus strand of JBBSHE010000051.1, from coordinate 2,338 downwards.
CGGACCCGACAACCCGCCGGTGACCCCACCCAGGTGCGGGCGCAGCGTCTCCGGGTTGATGCGCATCCCCAGCAGCGTGTTGACGAGCACGAGACCGTCCGCACCTGCATCCATCGCCGCCTCGGCGATCACGACGATGCTGGTGACGTCCGGTGACAGCTTTGCCAGCACCGGCAGGCCGCGTGGTGCTTCGCGCCGGACCGTCGACACCGCCCGCGAGGCCTGGAACGGGTCGCAGGCGAAGACGAGACCCCGGTCCTCCACGTTGGGACACGAGATGTTGACCTCGATCGCGGCGACTCCCGGCGTCTGTCCGACCCGACGTGCAAGTTCGGCGTACTCCCCCAGCGACGTCCCGGCGATCGACACGATCGGGCGGGCTCCCTGCCGAAGCAGCCACGGCAGGTCACGAGCCAGGAACGCGTCGATTCCAGGGCCTTGAAGGCCGATCGAGTTCAGCATGCCGGACGGCGTCTCGGCCATCCGCGGCGTGGGGCGACCAGCCCGGGCGTCGCGCATGATCGACTTCGTGACGACCGCGCCGAGCTTCGCGACGTCGAAGAACTGCTGCAGCTCGCGGCCGGCAGCGGCGCACCCGCTGGCGGTCATCACCGGGTTGTCCAGGGTCGCGTCGGCGAGGACCGTCGTCAGATCGACGTCGTCAGACTGCAGCATCATTGTCTTCCGCCGCCGCCACCGGGTTCAAAGGCCACGGGTCGGCCGGCGCCGTACGCCTCCGGGGGTACGGTTCCGACGGCGTCCCAGCGGACCTTGTCGCCGGCGAACACGGGGCCTTCGACGCACGACCTCAGCATCTTCGTGATGCCGTCGGAGCCGACGACGGGCAGCACGCAGGTCATGCAGACGCCGACCCCACAGGCCATGGCTTCCTCGACCGCGGTCTGGGTCCAGACCCCGGCCTGCCGCCCAACGGACGCGACTGCGCGCAGCATCGCCATGGGCCCGCATCCGTAGATGACCTCGATACCCTGCCGGTCGATCAGCGCGGGCAACGGATCCGTCACCTGGCCCCTGATACCGACCGTTCCGTCGTCTGTCGTCACGGTGACGGACTGCGCCGACCGGCGCGCGTCCAGTGTTCCGAACAGGCGGCCCTCCGTCGCGGCGCCGAGCACCATGTGGACCCGGCAGCCGCGATCGTGCAGGTCGTCGGCGAGAGAGAACATCGGTGCGGTACCGTAGCCACCAGCGACCAGCGCACACGCCACCGGTTCCTTCGGCAGCGCATACGGACGTCCGAGCGGTGCCACCACGTCGACGAGGTCGTGCGGGCGACGCTCCGCCAGCCACTGCGTACCCGGGCCGCTGGCGGCGAAGACGATCTCCACGGTTCCGCCGTACACACCGGTGCGCCGAGCGCGGTAGATCGAGAACGCCCGACGCAGCAGCATCGATGACTCGGCACCGCCGACCGAGAGTGCAGCGAACTGGCCTGGACGGAACCGTTCGGCCACCCCGTCGGCAATGAGAGTCAGATGGTGGTAGGCGCCGACCCTCCGGACCGAGAAGACCTCGCCCGGGACCTGGATCGGTCCCTCGATCGCCGTCGTCACAGCGCCCAGCTCTGCAACGAACGAACGTCGAGCTCGTTTGTCAGCAACGACTCGATGCCCTGCACCGCGGCGGCGAGCCCCTGGACCGTGGTGATGCACGGGATCAGCGAGGCCACGCACGCGCTGCGGATCTCGTAGCCGTCGGCGCGGGGTGAGCCACCGGGCGTGTATCCCTTGGGCGTATTGATGACCAGCGCGACCTCGCCGGCCGCAATCTGGCCGACGATGGTCGGCTCGCCGTTCGGACCCGGTCCGGCCGAGTGCTTTCGCACCGCGGTGGCCTGAATACCGTTTCGGCACAGGACCTTTGCGGTGCCCTCGGTCGCGAGGATCCGAAAGCCGAGGTCCGCCAGCCGTTTGACCGGAAAGATCATGTGCCGCTTGTCGCGGTTGGCGACCGACACGAAGACCTGCCCGGAGGTCGGCAACGGACCCGACGCGGCCGCCTGCGCCTTCGCGAACGCGACGCCGAAGCTCTCGTCGAACCCCATCACCTCGCCGGTCGACCGCATCTCGGGACCCAGCAACGTGTCGACCGAGCGGCCGGCGGCCGTACGGAACCGGTTGAACGGCATCACCGCCTCCTTGACGGCGACCGGGGACGACGCCGGAAGCTCCGCCCCGTCGCCCGTTGCCGGCAGCAGCCGTTCGCGGCGCAGGTCGGAGATCGACGCGCCGAGCATGACCCGGGCGGCGGCCTTGGCCAGCGCCGTGTTCGTCGCCGTGGCGCCGCACGGCACCGTCCGCGACGCCCGCGGATTCGC
>JBBSHE010000050.1:0-18956 GCA_038253325.1 Propionibacteriales bacterium | reverse complement strand
TCAACGGTCCGCAGTTGTACGCATTGAACAAGCAAGCACTGGAGGCGGGCACCGCCGGCCGGGTGATCCATTACGCCAACCTCACCACACAGTCCGGCACACTTCAGCCGGCTACGTCGCCCGGCGGCCAGTACGCCACCGCAGCCCGTGGAACCGAGTACTTCGTCTCGGGCCGTGACACGCTGCTGCCCGACGGACGTCTTCGGCCGGGCCAGGTCCAGCATGTCACTGTCTGGTCGCTCACCAACACCTCCGTGCTTCAGAGTGGCTCCGGCGCTCCCCGGTTGCAGAGCGTTGTTCAGCAGACCGAGGTGTACGGACAACCCGTGCCGTTGACGCAGCGCGCGGGTCCCCGCCCGCTTGGCGACTCCGTCGGGGAGCCGCTTCCACTGCTCGCGGGCAACGACGAACGCCTCAACCAGGTCGTGTACGCCGCTGGGCGTCTCTACACCGCCGTGAACACGATCATTGCGGGCGGCCCGCGTACCGGTATCGGCTGGTTCATCATCACGCCGTCGGTCGCAGGTGGAACACTCACCTCCGCGATGCACGCACAGGGTTACGTCGTCCCAGCGCACGCCAACGTCGCCTACCCAGCGATCGGCGTCAACACTCAGGGCAAAGGCGTCATCGCCATGAGCTTGTCGGGACCCGGCTACTTCCCCTCGGCTGCGTACCAACGGATCACCGCCGGGGGAACGACCGGCCCGATCCAGGTGTCCAAGCTCGGATTCAGGCCAGAGGACGGATTCACCTGCTACAAGGCCTTCGGTGGCAACGGAGTTTGCCGCTGGGGCGACTACAGCGCCTCGGTGGCCGGTCCGAACGGCGAGATCTGGTCGGCGACCGAGTTCATCGGCAGCCGGGCGCGCACCGTCTACGCCAACTGGAGCACGTTCGTCTGGTCCGTCACTCCGTAGTCGTCGGGGTAGTCGTCGGGCTTGGTCGCCTGCTGCAGGCTCTCGTCCCCAGCCGCCTGCGGCTGGGGACGGCTGCCTTCAGCGACGAACGCGGCTCTGCACGCAGCACAGACCCGGTTGCGGGTCGAGCACCGCCTCGAGACGTTGACAGTGCAGGCCCTCGAGGACGCCTTCGACCAACGCCAGGTTCATGCCGCAGACCAGCTCGGTGTGGTCGCGGGCCAGGGCGTCGAACGGGCAGTTCACCAGGCAGATCTGCTCGCCGGACCGTCGCGGCTCGTAGCCGTGACGGCTGAGCACGTCGGCCGTACGGTTCAGTTCCGTCCCGCCTGCAGCCGCCTCGGCGGCGATCCGCCGCCCCCGTGCCCGGGCCGCCTCCCGCAGGGCATCGCCAATGGTCATGTCCGAACGCATCGACCGATCGATGCCTTCGGCAAGAATCTCGCCGGCCAGGTCGTACCGGCGTTCGGGCAGCGAAACCGCGACCCGCCGGGTCGAGCGACGGTAGTGCTTCGACGGCCGACCGGCCCCCGGACCGGTTCGCCCCGAGAGGCGACGGTACTCGACCTGGAGCAGACCTTCCTCGACCAACCGGTCGAGGTGGAACCTCGCTGTGTGCAGCGGTACGTCCACACCGTCGGCGGCCTGTTCGCGGCTCACGGCATCGTCTCGGGAGATGACGTAGAAATACAGCGCACGCCGGGTCGGCTCACTCAGAGCGCCGATCAGAGACACCTGGGATGCGAATTCCTCGTCCACCGTGGCCTCTCTAAAAGACGGATCCGTTGACAGAAATACCTCGGACGCTATAACGTCAAGCATACTCTCTTTTAGAAACGAGGAGGCCCTGGTGTCGAGCACATGCGCCGTGCCTGAGCCGGCTGACGTCGAGGATTCGAGGTTGGTTCAGCTGCAACCCCGGCCGCTCACCGAACAAGCCCGACTTGTCGGCGCCTCACGAGGTGATAGCCCCGTGAGGGACCGACAAGTCCGGCGGCCCACGCTCGCCGTAGGTTGTCCCCAGCCAGCACGGTGGAGCGATGTTGGCGCTGCATCGCCCGCGGTGGACCTGGGTGCGGTCGAGAAGGCGGCCACCGACCTGCTGGTCGCTCTCGGCCAGCCGGTCGACAGCGACGGGATGCGGGAGACACCGCGGCGGATGGCGCGGGCATTCGCCGAGCTGCTCGCCACACCGGCGTTCGATTTCACCACGTTCGCGAACACCGAGTCGTACGACGAGCTCGTCCTCGTCGAGGACATCCCGGTCTGCTCGCTGTGCGAGCACCACATGCTTCCGTTCACGGGCGTCGCCCACATCGGTTACCTGCCCGGCGACAAGATCCTCGGGCTCTCGAAGTTCGCCCGCGTCGTCGACTTCTTCGCTCGTCGGGCGCAGACCCAGGAACGACTCACGAAACAGATCGCCGAGCACCTCAAGGGCCGGCTCGACGCGCGTGGGGTCGGAGTGGTCATCGAAGCCGACCATGCGTGCATGCGGCTGCGAGGGGTACGGGCGGTCGGCGCACGGACGGTAACCTCGGCCTTGCTCGGCACGATCCGCGACAACGCCGCCGCGCGGGCCGAGTTCCTGTCCCTGGCTCGCCGACGCAAGGAGACCTGATGACCACCGATGACGACCAGACATTCGTGATCGTCGGCGCCGGGCTCGCCGCCGGCAAGGCGGTCGAGGCGTTGCGCGACAACGGCTTCGGGGGCCGGATCATCGTGTTCGGCGAAGAGAACCACCGCCCGTACGAACGCCCGCCCCTTTCCAAGGGCTACCTGATGGGCAACGACGAGCTCGAGACCGCGTTCGTGCACACCTCCGAGTGGTACCCCGATCACGACGTAGACCTTCGGCTCGCCACCAAGGTCACCGCAATCGACCCGGCCAGCCGCACCGTCGCCACCGGGGACCAGGAGCATCCGTTCGACCGGCTGCTGATCGCAACCGGCGCCTCGCCTCGTCACCTCCAGATGGCCGACGACAGCGGCGCCCCCGTCGCGTACCTGCGCACGATCGAGGACTCCGGCCGGATCAAGGGCGTACTCGGGCCTGGGCAACGGGTGGCGATCGTCGGCGGCGGTTGGATCGGTCTGGAGGTCGCGGCGGCCGCCCGAACGGGCGGGTCGGACGTGACCGTGCTCGAGACGCTCGAACTGCCGCTGCTGCGTGTCCTCGGGCCCGAGGTGGCGCGGGTCTTCGCCGCGCTGCACCAGGAGCATGGTGTCGACCTCCGAACGGAGGTCGAGGTCTCCGCCATCGAGGAAGACCATGGCCACGGGATCGTCCGGCTCGGCGACGGGACGGTCGCCGCCGACCTGGTCGTCGTCGGAGTCGGCGTCCTCCCCAACACAGCGCTCGGCGAGGCCGCGGGCCTGGAGACGGACAACGGCATCGTCGTCGACGAACAGCTGCGCACCTCGGCGCCGGAGATCTTCGCCGCCGGTGACGTGGCGAACGCCTACCACCCTTTGCTGGGGCGGCACCTGCGCGTCGAGCACTGGGACAACGCGATCGAGCAAGGCATCGTCGCCGCTCGGAACATGCTCGGCGAGGGCGTGGGCTACGACCGGTTGCCGTACTTCTTCACTGACCAGTACGACCTCGGCATGGAGTACGTCGGCAGCGTCGGTCCGGAGGGGTACGACGAGGTGGTGCTTCGCGGTGACCCGGAGCGGCGCACGTTCACCGCGTTCTGGCTGGGCGCCGGCCAGGTGCTCGCCGCGATGCATGCCAACGACTGGGATGCGAGCGACCTGATCAAGCAGATCGTCGGCGCGACCAACGTCGCGGACAGCCTCCGCGACGAGTCGGTCCCACTGGATCAGATCGCGGAGTTGTCAGCCACGACTCCCCGAGGCTGAGTGGCAAGGCCTGCGTAACCGAGGCGATCTTCGGCTCGCAGCGGTATGTTCCTAACGTTGACCCATCCGGCCATCGCCGGAGACCACGCTCGACAGGAGATCGTCATGGCAACGACCGACAATCATCCCCTACCCGGTTCCCACTTCGCAGACCCTGCCCCACTCGGGCTGGCGGGATTCGCCCTCACGACGTTCGTTCTCAGCCTGGTGAACTCCAACATCTTGCCGCTGACGGTGGAGCCGGTCGTCTTCGGTCTCGCTCTTGCGTACGGGGGAGTCGCACAGTTCGCTGCCGGCATCTGGGAGTTCGCCAAGGGCAACACGTTCGGGGCGACCGCGTTCTGCTCGTTCGGCGGCTTCTGGCTGGCGTACTGGTACCTGACCGGGCACACCGACCTCTCCGGCGCCGGCGCCGACGCGCACAAGGGCGTCGGCGCGTTCCTGCTGGCGTGGGGCATCTTCACGCTCTATATGACGGTGGCCGCAGTACGCGTGAGCAGCGCGGTGCTGGCCGTTTTCGTGCTGCTGACGATCACGTTCTTCCTGCTGGCGCTCGGGGCGTTCTACGAGTCCGACGGGCTCACCCACACCGGCGGATACGTCGGGCTGCTCACGGCGATCGCCGCCTGGTACGCGTCGTTCGCAGGCGTGACCAACTCGACGTGGGGCAGGGCCGTGCTTCCCGTCGGTCGACGCTGACCCCACCCGACCCAGCCGCGATCAGATGGGTGGAGCGCAGCCCGGCCCTGCTGTGTTCCGTCCGTATTCTCGATGAGGAGACCAGATGACGGAACCGACCCTGTCGAACTTGATGCACGAAAGCCGCCACTTCGACCCACCAGAAGCGTTGGCGGCGGATGCGAACCTGAAGGCCGACGCGTACGACGAGGCTGCCGCCGACCGGCTCGCGTACTGGGCCAAACAGGCCGAGCGGATCAGCTGGGCGGAGCCGTACACCGACGTGCTCGACTGGAGCAACCCGCCGTTTGCCAAGTGGTTCGTCGGCGGCAAGCTGAACGTGGCGTACAACTGTCTGGATCGGCACGTCGAGGCCGGGAAGGGCGACAAGGTCGCGTTCTACTTCGAGGGTGAGCCCGGCGACACCCGCACGATCACCTACGCCGATCTCCATCGAGAGGTGTGTCAGGCGGCCAATGCGTTGACCGAGCTCGAGGTCAAGACTGGCGACCGGGTGGCGATCTACATGCCGATGATCCCGGAGACGGTGGTGGCGATGCTCGCTTGCGCGCGGATCGGGGCGCCGCACACGGTAGTGTTCGGTGGCTTTTCGTCGCAGGCGCTGGAGGATCGGGTTCTCGACTGCGACGCCCGCGTCGTGATCACCGCCGACGGTGGCTACCGCAAGGGGGCAGCCGCGGCGTTGAAGCCGGCCGTGGACAAGGCTCTGGAGAAGTGCCCCGACGTACGGACCGTCCTGGTGGTGCGCCGCACCGGCCAGGACGTGGAGTGGACCGAGGGCCGTGACGTGTGGTGGCACGAGCTCGTGGGCGGGCAGCCGGCCGAGCACACCTGCGAGGCGTTCGACGCCGAACAGCCGTTGTATGTGATGTACACCTCTGGTACGACCGGCAAGCCGAAGGGGATCTTGCACACCACCGGCGGTTACCTGGTCGGCTGCGCCTACACCCATTGGGCCGTATTCGACATCAAGCCCGACTCCGACGTGTTCTGGACCGCAGCCGACATCGGCTGGGTCACCGGCCACTCCTACATCGTCTACGGGCCGTTGGCCAACGGCACGACCTCGGTGATGTACGAGGGCACTCCGGACACCCCGCACAAGGGTCGCTGGTGGGAGATCATCGCCAAGTACCAGGTCAACATCCTCTACTGTGCGCCGACGGCGATCCGCACGTTCATGAAATGGGGAGCCGACGTCCCGGACCAGTTCGACCTGTCGTCGTTGCGGCTGCTCGGGTCGGTCGGTGAGCCGATCAACCCCGAGGCATACATGTGGTACCGGAAGGCCATCGGCGGCGACCGGTGCCCCGTCGTCGACACCTGGTGGCAGACCGAGACGGGCTCCATCATGATCAGCCCCCTACCGGGGGTCACGTCGGGCAAGCCGGGATCGGCAATGACCCCGATCCCTGGCGTGGTCGCCGAGGTCGTCGACGACGCCGGCAACGCGGTCCCCAACGGATCGGGTGGATACCTCGTGCTCACCGAACCCTGGCCGGCGATGCTTCGCACGCTGTGGGGCGACGACGAGCGGTACAAGGAGACGTACTGGTCACGGTTCCCCGGTCGCTACTTCGCCGGCGACGGCGCGAAGCTCGACGACGACGGCGACATCTGGCTGCTCGGCCGCGTCGACGACGTCATGAACGTGTCGGGGCACCGGTTGTCGACGACGGAGATCGAGTCCGCCCTGGTATCGCACCCGAAAGTCGCCGAGGCCGCCGTGGTCGGAGCCAACGACGAGACGACCGGCCAGGCTGTCGTCGCCTTCGTCATCCTCCGCGAGAGCGCCGGTGACGGCGGAGCCGACGTCGTCAAGGAGCTTCGCAGCCACGTGAGCAACGAGATCGGACCCATCGCCCGACCGCGTTCGATCATGGTCGTTCCCGAGCTACCCAAGACCCGCTCCGGGAAGATCATGCGACGCCTCCTCAAGGACGTCGCCGAGGACCGCCCACCCGGCGACTCCACCACCCTCGCCGACTCGACGGTGATGGACCTCATCCAGGACAACCTCGCGAAGGGCAAGGGAGCAGACGAAGACTGACCGACCGATGCGGTCAGGGGTTGGCGATCGCGTCGTGGTGGCGAAGCACCTCGGCGATCACGAAGTTGAGGAACTTCTCCGCGAACTCAGGGTCAAGCCGCGCATCCAGCGCCAGCTCGCGGAGACGTGCGATCTGCGCGGCCTCACGGTCGAGGTCGGCCGGCGGGAGCCCGTTGTCTGCTTTCAGAATGCCGACCTGCTGAGTGCACTTGAATCGCTCGGCGAGCAAGTGCACGAGGGCGGCGTCCAGGTTGTCGATGCTGGCGCGCAGCCGATCGAGCTCCGTGCGTACACCCGGGGCCATGCCTTGGACCATGTCGTCCATGCTGATCGGGTCGTCCGTGCTGATCGGGTCGTCCGTGCTGATCGGGTCGTCCGTGCTCATCGATGCCAGCCTAACGACGCATACCTTGATCAACGCGGCTCCGGAACGCGGTCCCCCTTCCGGCGGTCTGGTTTCAGGGCAGCGGATCCGGTGTCGGCGTCTCGCGATGGCTCGCTTCGAACTCCTCCTCTTCGCGTTTCGCGCCCCGCTTCCTGCGCAGGTGCCAGACGGCGAGGCCAGCGACGACGATGACCCCTACGGCGACCAGGGTGCCCTTGCCGATCTGTCCCGCGACCCGCTCGTACGAGTTGCCTGCGATGTAGCCGACGAGCGCATAGCCGACGCCCCACAGCAGTCCGCCCAACGCGTTCCAGACCAGGAACGTGCCGTAGCGCATCCGGCTGACTCCGGCCAGACCCGGCATCACCGCGCGGAAGAATGCCGTGAAGCGGCCAAGGAAGACGGCGGGACCGCCGCGCCGCTTGAGGAACTCCAGCGCCTTGTCCAGCCGGGCCTGGTGTGACTGGAAGAGCCGCGTACGCAGGATTCGCGGCCCGAACTTCTTGCCCACCTCGAACCCGACGGAGTCTCCGATGACGGCGGACACGAAGACCAGGATGCACAGCGTCACGATGTCGAGGTTGTGCACGCTGGCGAGGAATCCGCCGAGCACGACGGCCGTCTCACCGGGCAAGACGAATCCGATGAAGATCGCCGCCTCGCCGAACACGAGCGCGGCGATGATCGCGTACGCGGCCAGCGGTGGGACCGACTGAATCGCATCGGTGACGGTCTGCACAGGTCAAGGGTAGGGGTCCGGGGGCGACGCCTTCGACCACGGTCGTCCCCCGCGAGTCGGCAACCCGGCAACACCGTCGAAGTCGTCTGACACAATCGTCTTATGCGGGTTTCGGCGAAGTCGGACTACGCGTTGCGGGCGCTGATCGAGATCGCCGGGCGCGCCGAGAGCATTGCCGTCTCGGCCGAGGAGATCGGCCGCTGCCAGGATGTGCCACACGGGTTTCTTCAGGCGATCCTCGCCGATCTGCGCCGGGCAGGGATCGTTCGCAGTGTCCGCGGACAGAGTGGAGGGTGGCGACTGGCCCGACCCGCAGACGACGTCTCGGTCGCCGACATCATCCGTGCCGTCGACGGACCGCTGGTCTCGGTCTACGGCCTGCGGCCCGAGAGCGTCGAGTACAACGAATCGACGAAGCTGCTGCAGCTGGTCTGGATCGCCGCCCGCGCCAACCTCCGCGACGTGTTCGAGCACGTCACGGTCGAGATGCTGGCCACGAACCAGCTGCCGCCCGATGTCGTTGCCCTGACCAAGTCCGAGGACGCCTGGCTTCCCCACTGATGCCGGGATCGAGGCCGGCGGACGTCAGCCGACCGGGCGTTGCGACCGTACGGGCCCGAACCTGGTACGTACGTGGTGACGGTGGCAAGGACCCCCTCGCAAACCCGGGAAGAGGTACGAGATGTCCGGTTGGACGGTTGCCGATATACCAGACCTCTCCGGTTGGACGGTACTCGTCACCGGGGTGACCGGCGGGCTCGGTGCGAACACGGCCCGGGAGCTTGCGACGCACGGCGCCCACGTCGTGCTGGGGGCGCGTAGCTTCGACGGGGCGAGGGGCGTCGGCACCAACATCACCGAGTCTGCCCGGGACGCCTCGTGGGAAGTTCTCGAGCTGGACCTCGCCGACCTCAGATCCGTACGCGACGCGTCGCGTTCGTTCGGAGACAGACACAGCGCGCTCGACCTCCTCGTCAACAACGCCGGCGTGATGGCGACGCCTGAGCGCCGCACCGCCGACGGGTTCGAGCTGCAGCTCGGCACCAACCACCTCGGCCCCTTCGCGCTCACTGGCCTGTTGACCCCGCAGCTGCTGGCGGCACCCAATGCCCGGGTGGTGACCGTGAGCAGCATCATGCACAAGTACGCACGTCGGGTACCGACGCTCGATCCGCGCGAGCCGCGCCGCTACCGCAAGTGGCAGGCGTACAGCGAGTCGAAGCTGGCTAACCTGCTGTTCGCGTTCGAGCTCGACCGGCGCGCTGCAGCGGCCGGGGCCCCCATCACGTCGGTGGCTGCTCACCCGGGCGTCGCGTCTACGCACCTGCAGCGGTCCGGTCCGGAGCTCGCCGGCAGGACATTCGGGTCACTGATCGTGCGTCTCGGCACGATGTTGTTCGCACAGTCGGCCGACGCTGGCGCGTGGCCGTTGCTCTACGCCGCCACCACGCCGGGTTTGGCCGGCGGCTCGTACGTCGGGCCCGAGGTACTCGAGCTGCGTGGCTCACCCCGGATCGTGACGGCATCGAGGGCGGCGTACGACCTCGGCGCAGGTCGCCGGCTGTGGAACCTGTCCGAGCAGGCGACGGGCGTCGTCTACCCGTTCTGACGCCTCACGGTCGTGAGCCCGCGGGCTGCGGTTGAACGACGGCTGAACTCCTCGTGCACACCGCCTACATGCGTGTACAACGTGCACCGGGTCTCCCTACCCTGGACCCGTGCGGGTGCCGGTAGCGACACGCGTACGGCCACAGAGCCCAACGTCGAAAGGACAGACGTGTTCTTCACCACCAAGCGCCGCGCGGTTCCGGCCGTCATGGCCAGCACCTGCGCACTGGCCCTGAGCGGGTATGGCGTCCAGGGGATCGCGTCCGCACAGGACCGGCCCGACGGTCACCAGCCGCGGTCCGCGCACCAGCTGCCCACCGCTCTCGCCGCGCACCACACCACCACGCCGATCAAGCATCTGGTCGTGATTTTCGACGAGAACGTGTCATTCGACCACTACTTCGGCACGTACCCGAAGGCCGCCAACACCGATGGCGTCCACTTCAATCCCCGGATGGACACGCCGTGGGCGAACACGCTACGGACCGCCCACCTGCTGCACGACAACCCGAACCTCTACGATCCCGCCCGGCTCGGACCGGCCCAGGCGCTGACCTGCGACCAGGACCACGAGTACCTCGCGGAGCAGAAGGCGGTCCACGGCGGCAAGAACGACAGATATGTCCAGAACACCAGCGTCGACGACTGCACCGGTCTCTACGGCAGGCCCGGTCTGGTGATGGACTACTACGACGGCAACACCGTCACCGGCTTGTGGAACTACGCGCAGCACTTCTCGATGGCGGACAACTCCTACGGTACGACGTTCGGCCCCTCGACGCCGGGTGCGCTCAACCTCGTCTCCGGCCAGACGCACGGCGCGATCGCACTCGACCCGGTCACGCTCCAGCGGACCACCGACCCGTACGCCGTTGTCGACCCAAACGCGAACGGCGTCGGGACGATCATCAACGACCCCGACCCGGCGTACGACGACTGCTCGAACAAGAACCACACGACGAGCTACAACTTGGCCGCGATGCGGGGGAGGAACATCGGTGACCTGCTCAACCGCAAGCACGTCACGTGGGGCTGGTTCCAAGGTGGCTTCGCACCCACCGTCAAGGCGACGGCAACGACCCCGGCGGTCTGCGGCGCCACGCACACGAATGTCGGAGGGGCAGCGATCACGGACTACAACCCGCACCACAACCCGTTCCAGTACTACAAGTCGACGTCCAACCGGCACCATGTCGCGCCGTCGTCGCTGCGGGCCGTCGGCCACACCGACCGGGCCAACCACCAGTACGACCTGCGTTACTTCAACCGGGCGCTCGAGGAGAGCCACCTTCCGGCCGTCAGCTTCCTGAAGGCGGCGTCGTACCAGGACGGCCACGCGGCGTACTCCGACCCGATCGACGAGCAGCACTTCCTGGTGCGGGAGATCAACCTGATCCAGAGGTCGAAGCAGTGGCGCAACACGGCGATCGTCGTGGCGTACGACGACTCGGACGGCTGGTACGACCACCGGTCGACCGCGATCCTCAACGGCTCCCAGTCGCCGACGAACGACGCGGCGGCCTGCATCCGTTCGAACGCCGGACCGGCCGGGGGCTACCTGGACCGGTGTGGCCCCGGGCCGCGACTTCCGATGCTGGTGATCTCGCCGTACGCCAAGACCAACTTCGTCGATCACCGTCTCCTCGAGCAGACGTCGATCCTTCGGTTCATCGAGCTCAACTGGCGGACCGGTTCGGTCGGTGACCACGCTTTCGACTTGAGGGCCGCGCCGCTGACCGGATTCTTCGACTTCCGGCATCCCACCGACAACCGGGTGATCCTGCGGCCGAACGGCACCGTCAAACGAGTCAGCCACTTTTAGCCGCCCCCGGCTGACTTGTCGGTACGTGGTGGGGCTATCACCCCATCAGCCGCCGACAAGTCGGCAGGGTCGGCGGCACTACCCTGACTTGTCGGTACGTGGTGGGGCTATCACCCTGTGTGCGACCGACAAGTCCTGTCCACAGCGGGCGGACATCGGCGGCAAACCGGTAAGTGAGCGGCGACGCTCCACCACATGTTGCCGATACTCACCAGCCTCCACTACGACCAGTTGCCCGGAGCCGACATGGCCCCCGGGCTGTCCCAACTCGCCGAACGTCAGTGCGGGATCGTCCATCGCGGCCAGCTCGCAAGCCTGGGCATCAGTTGCGCGACGATCGACGCCCAGTTCGCCGCCAAGCGGTGGCGCGAATGCACAGCCTGCGTGATCGCCATGAGCAACGGGGCACTCACGCGCGAACAACTGATGCACGTTGCGGTCCTGAATGCCGGCCGGCCAGTCGCACTCGCCTCGGCAACGTGCTTGGAACGACACCGACTCACGGCCTTCCCCGACCCGACCATCCACATCGTCGTCGAGAGGGCGTCGAGAGTGAGCGAGATCGTCGGTGTTCGCATCCACGAGTCCCGTCGGTTCACACCCGACGACATCGAGTGGCACCTCGGACTGCCGCTGTGCGCACCAGCGCGGGGCGCGATCGACCGGGCTGCATGGCAGCCCTGGCCGCGGTTCTCGTACGCCGTGCTAGCCGCGGTCGTCCAGCAGCGGCTCGCGACCGTCGACGCACTCCGGACGGAACTCGACGCGGCTGGCCGGATCCGGCACGCAGCGCACATGCGCCTCGCCCTCGGCGACATCGCCGGAGGTGCCGAAGCGCTGAGCGAGATCGACCTTCGCCGCCTGTGCCGGCGGTTCCGGATCGTCGCGCCGTCGGGTCAGCGGGTACGGTGCGACCGGACGGGCCGTCGCCGATACCTCGACTGCGAATGGGTTCTGCCCGACGGTTCGGTCCTCGTCCTCGAGGTCGACGGTTCCCACCACCTCGACGTCGGCCAGTGGGATGCGGACATGCCTCGTGAGCGACAGGTCGTCCTCTCCGCCAGCCGCGTACTCCGGTGCTCGGCTCATGAGCTGCGGCTGACCCCCGCCGTCGTCGCCCGGGATCTGATCGACGCCGGCGTCCCTAGAATCCCTGAGTTGTCGGTACGTGGTGGGGTCACGGCCCCATGAGCCGCCGACAAGCCCTCGGCTGGGCCGTAGGTGCCTCGAGTTGTCGGTACGTGGTGGGGTCAGGACCCCATGAGCCGCCGACAACTCCTCGGCTGGGCCGTAAGTGCCTCGAGTTGTCGGCACGTGGTGGGGTCAGGACCCCATGAGCCGCCGACAAGTCGCGGGCTCAGATGTGGCGGCGGGTCTGCACGAACCGGAACCGGCTCGCGACGTACGCGCCGTCCGTGAACGTCGCGTTTGCCGCGGGGTTGGCTCCCGTACCGTGGAAGTCGCTGAACGCCGCCGACTGGTTGACGAACACCTGACCGGTGAGGTTCTCGCTCAACGCAACCCCGGCGTCCAGCGATGCCGACCGCATGTCGGCGACCACGTCATCGCTGGTGGAGTACATCGCGGCCGTCATCGCGCCGTGCTCGATCACGGTCCGCCGGAAGACGTCGATCGACACCACCGTCGAGTCCGTCTCGATCAGGTACGCCACCGGCCCGAAGCACTCCGACTCGTACACATCCGAGTCCGCCACGTCGAGGCGTACGACAGCCGGCGTACGCACGACGGCGGACTCGAACGACGGATGCGTAACTTTACGGGACTCGATCACGACAACGCCGCCCGACGAGCCCACGGAACTCACCCGCTCGAGGACGCCGTCGTTGACGACGCCGCCCAGCAGTTCAACCGCCCGGGCATCGTCGCCGAGCAGCTTCTCGAACGCCGTCGCCAACCCGGCAACGACGTCGTCGACCGACTTGTGGCCTTCGTCTGTCTCGATGCCGGACCTGGGGACGTACAGGTTCTGCGGAGCCGTGCACATCTGACCGGTGTACAGCGCCAATGAAAACGCCAGGTTGAAGCACATCGCCTTGAACGCGTCGGTCGAGTCGATCACGACCGTGTTGACGCCGGCCTTCTCCGTGAACACGACCGCCTGCGTCGCGTGGGTCTCCAGCCACTCGCCGAACGCGTTTGAGCCCGTGAAGTCGATCAGGCGCACCTCTGGGCGGACCGCCAGGACGGCCGCCAGCCCGTCGGCCGGGTCCTCCGCAGCCAACATCACCACATTCGGGTCGAAACCGGCGTCGGACAGCACCTGCTGGGCAACCTGCACCGTGATCGCGAGCGGCAGCACCGCCCGCGGGTGCGGCTTGACGACGACCGGGTTCCCGGTCACCAGCGAAGCGAACAGCCCCGGCCACGAGTTCCAGGTCGGAAACGTGTTACACCCGATGACGAGAGCGACGCCCCGCGGGACCACGGTGAACGTCTTCTCCATCCGGGTGGGCGCATCCCGGCCCGGCTTCTCCCAGACCGCTGTGGCGGGGACCCGGGTCATCTCGGTGTGCGCGTACGCGATGGACTCGAGCGCTCGGTCCAGGGCGTGAGCACCGCCGGCCTGGAAGGCCATCACGAACGCCTGGCCGGACGTGTGCATGACGGCGTTCGCGAGCTCGAATACCCGCGCGTGCAACCGGGTCAGAATCTCCAAGCCGACACCAACCCGAGCCGTGATCCCCGCGTCGCGCCAAGCGGTCATACGCGCGGTCGAGGCGGTGATCAAGGTGCCGACTCCATCGGGCGTGACCCGCGGGTACGACACTCCGAGCTCGAGCCCAAACGGCGACTTCTCGGTCGCGACGGTTCCGTCCGAGCCCGGTACGTCGAGCGGAAAGTCGGCTCCGAGCAGCGCCTCGAACGCCGCCATGCCGTCGGACGCCGCCGATTCCCCGTACACCTTCGGGCTTGGCGACTCAGGGAACGCGCTGAAGTAGCCACGGGTCTGCGTCGCGGTTACCGCGGCCTCGAGCAGGTCCCGGTGGCGCTCGAAGAGCTCGGACGATGAAGGCGATGGTACGGCGGAGGTCGTCATGTTCCGATCCTGGCACTCTCCGGACGAGGCCGAGCACCCGCGGGTCAGCGGACGTCGCTCTCGCCGCCCTTCCCGAGACTTGTCGGCGGCTCCTGGGTTCCTGACCCCACGACGTACCGACAAGTCTCGGGAAGTTGGCGCCCCAACCGGGCCAGCGTCACTGGCACCACGGTCAGGGAACGTGACAGGCTCAGCCCAATGCCAGACAGCATCACCGACGCCCCGGTCGGCTCCAGCTCGGTCGGCTCCAGCTCGGTCGGCTCCAGCTCGGCCGAATCCACCTCTACCGACTCCCCGACCGACTCCGCTTCGACCGGCGCCCAGGTCGACCTTGCCTCGGGCGAAGTGACCCGCCGACATCACGTTCTTCGGCCGATGACCGACGACGATATCGGCTTCGTGGTCGCGCTGAACCAGGACCTCGAGTGGGCGACGGCGCCGATGGATGTCGAGCGGCTGACCACGATCCGGACCGCGTCGGAACACGCGGTCGTCGTCGAGGATGAGCACGGCCCGGCCGCGTTCGCCCTGATCCTCGGCCCCCGCACGTCGTACGACTCCGTCAACTACCGGTGGTTCTGCGAGACATTCGACGACTTCTTGTACCTCGACCGGATCATGGTCGCCGAGCGTTCTCAGCGGCGGGGTGTCGCGACGATGGTGTACGGCGCGATGGAACATCACGCCAGGCGCTTCGGCCGGATGGTGTGCGAGGTAAACTCCGATCCGCCCAACGAGCCCTCGCTGACGTTCCACTCCGCGCGCGGCTATCGCACCGTGGGACACCAGCGGATGCCCGACGGCCACGAGGTCGTCATGTTGGAGAAGCCACTGTGAAACACCGATGACCACCGATCCGGACACTCTTGCGCGTCGCTGTGCCGACGCGATGTACGCCGAGGACGTCGCCAGCCAGGGACTCGGCATGTCGATCGTCGACGTCCGATCCGGAACGGCCGCCGTCACGATGACAGTCCGGCCCGACATGGCCAACGGACATGGGATGGCGCACGGCGGCTTCATCTTCACGCTCGCCGACTCCGCGTTCGCGTTCGCGTGCAACTCGTACAACGTTCGTACAGTCGCGCAGGCCTGCGACATCTTGTTCGTCGCACCGGCCTACACGGGTGATGCAATCACCGCGCAGGCCGTCGAGCGGCATCGCTTCGGCCGCAACGGCGTGTACGACATCAGGGTCAGCCGCGGCAACGAGGTCATCGCGGAGTTCCGAGGACGCAGCCGCGAGATCGGCGGCGCCGTCGTGAGGGCGGACTGAGATGGATCAGCTCATCGACGACGTAGGCCGGCTGCGGGAGGTGCAGATCGACCGACTGCGCTCGACGGTGCAGCGCGCGTATGACAACGTGCCGCACTACCGCACGGCGCTTGACGCCGCTGCTGTCACGCCGTCCGACATCCGCGACCTCGGTGACCTGGGCAGACTGCCGTTGACCGCAAAGAGCGACCTGCGCGACAACTACCCGTTCGGCATGCTTGCAGTTCCCCGCGAGCGACTCGCCCGCGTCCATGCGTCGTCGGGTACGACGGGCCGCCCGACCGTCGTCGGTTACACGGCGGCCGACCTGGACACCTGGGCGGACCTGGTCGCCCGCTCGGTCGCAGCCGCCGGCGGCAGAGCCGGCGACCTGGTGCACGTTGCGTACGGGTACGGGTTGTTCACCGGCGGGTTGGGCGCACACTACGGAGCGGAGCGACTCGGGTGCACGGTGGTTCCGGTCAGCGGAGGGATGACCGAACGCCAGGTGCAGCTGATCGTCGACTTCCGGCCGCGGGTCATCATGGTCACCCCGTCGTACTTCCTCGCCATCGTCGACGAAATGGAGCGTCAGGGCATCGACCCGGCCGGCACCTCGCTGGAGATCGGGATCTTCGGCGCCGAACCCTGGACCGACCAGATGCGAAGCGAGATCGAGCAGCGTTGCGCGATGGACGCCGTCGACATCTATGGCCTCAGCGAGGTGATGGGTCCCGGCGTCGCACAGGAGGCGGCCAGCACGAAGGACGGACCGCACATCTGGGAGGACCACTTCTATCCCGAGGTCGTCGACCCGCTGACGGGTGAGGTGCTCCCGGACGGTGCGGAAGGCGAGCTCGTCCTCACAACGTTGACGAGGGAGGCGATGCCGGTGATTCGGTACCGGACCAGGGACCTGACCCGGTTGCTCCCCGGCACCGCGTTCCCCGCGTACCGCCGGATGCAGAAGATCACCGGCCGCAGCGACGACATGATGATCGTGCGGGGCGTCAACGTGTTCCCTACCCAGATCGAGGAGCAGCTGCTCAAGGTCGACGGCCTGGCACCGCACTACCTCTGCGTCCTGACCCGTCCTGACCGCCTGGACGAGCTGACGGTGCGGGTGGAGGCAACACACGGAGGGATCTCGGAGCAGCGGAAGGCGGAGCTGGCCGCGCGCGTGGTCGCACTCGTCAAGGACAACGTCGGTGTCAGTGTGAACGTCGGGGTAACCGAGCCGTTCGCCCTCGAGCGGTCGCTCGGCAAGGCCCGCCGGATCGACGATCAGCGTCGGTGAGCCTCGAGGACATGGGTCCGATCCACCGCCGGGAAGGGAAAGCGCCGTGGCGACGTACGAGCAGCGCGTGCAACGGGACTACACACGGATCGCGACCACGTACGACGGGGCGTGGGCAGACGTCCTCGCCGCCCACGCTCGGGCGCTCACGGAACGCCTTGACCTGACGGGATCCCGACGGGTGGCCGAACTTGGGTGTGGTCCGGGACGCTTGCTCGACCACCTTCAGACCCGTGTGCCGCAGGCGCTGCTCGTCGGCGCTGACCTGACCGAGGCGATGTTGAGGCGCGCGCCGCCGGCGTACTCCCGGGTCGTCGCCGACGCTCAGACGCTGCCGTTCGCTACCGGATGCTTCGACGCCGTGCTGATGCCGTTCGTGCTGTTCCACATCTCGCGTCTGGACGATGCGCTCGGCGAGGTGCGGCGCACGTTGCGTCCCGGTGGCTCGTTCGGGGCGGTCACCTGGTCGGAGCATGAACCGCATCCGGCGTTCGATGTGTGGGTCGCGGTGATTGACGCGTACGGTGCGCCGCCGGACCCGAGTCCTCAGATGCCGGCGGGAGAGGTCACCGCCGATCCGAAGGCGTTACGGGCCACGTTGGAGACCGCCGGTTTCTGCGACGTGTCGATGACGCTCGAGCCGTTTCGCCACACGCCGACCCGCGAGCAGTTCGTCGAGCACTCGACAGTCATCGGTTCCAACGCCCGACGACTCTCGCTGCTCAGTGAAGACGTACGCGCGGCGGACTCTCTACACGGTCGCGCGCGCCACCGCCGTGTCAGACCCCCCCCGCGCCTTGGGGTGTGGGGAGTCGGACACGTCGGTTCAGGGCTTGACCATGCGGATCAGGTGGGTACGGCCCTCCTGCGGGCTCAGGTCGATCCCGAGGACGTTTCCGACGCCGCGGGCGTAGAACTTGAGCTCGACCTCCGTCGGGTCGAGCGACGTCGTGTCCTCGGTCATGAGCACGTGCCGGTAGTGGCCGAATGGAACGGTCACCTGCGTCGAGAAGTCCAGGACCTGACCGATGTCCTCGGCCGTTCCCGCCAGGTACTCCTGGCGATAGCGAGGGCCGACCTTGGGGTGAGCGAACATGGCGATTCCGGCCTTGGCGCCGTGTACGCCGGTCTCCCACGACCCCTCGGTACTCACATGTCCGTTGTCGTACTTCTTGGTTGCCTCGCCGAGGTACCAGACCCTGCCGCGGCTGTCCTGCGCGAACCAGTCGCGCGTCAGCTCGGTGACCTGTCCTCCGACTCGCACGACGTCGCGAACCACCGTCGCCTTGATGCCGACGATCTGTCTGGTCCGGTGCAGCACCGTGATGATGTTGCGTTCCTCGCCGTGCGAGCCCCCTCGGTAGAACCACCTGGTACCCGGACGCATCGGCAGCCAGGGGTTGTCGATGATGCGGACGAAGTGACTCGGCGGTGGCAGCGCAATGATGGGCGGACCCTTCGGTGCCGCCTGCTGGACCACAGCTGGAGCATGGTGTGGGGATGTGGGTGCAGCGGCCCGTGCGCCCTCTGCCGCACCGAGGGCGCCGAGCGGCAGCACGAGTGCAGTCAAGGCGACGGGCCAACGGCGTCGAGCGATGTTGTGAGTCATTAGATTCTCCTCTGGTCTCGGTGCCCGTCTATCGAGCACTGCCGCAATCGTGTGGCGGCCATGCTGAAGCCCCGCTGAAGGTCAATCGCGGACTCGAAGTTGCGTGACGCGACCCGTTCAGGCCGGATTCAGCGTACGTTCAGGTCCGAACTGAGACGCTGAGCCCATGCGCCTTCTGGTCGTCGACGACGACAGGCACCTCTTGCTCGCGCTCAAGCGTGGCCTCGTGGCCGAAGGATTCGCCGTTGACGTCGCACTGGACGGTGTCGAGGCTCAGTGGTACGCGCAGGAGAACTCGTACGACGCCATGGTGCTGGACATCATGCTGCCGGGGCTCAACGGTTACGAGCTCTGCGCCCAGCTCCGCGAAGTCGGCGACTGGACGCCCATCCTCATGCTGACCGCGAAGGCCGGCAGCGGCGACGAGCCCGGGCGCTCGACACCGGCGCCGACGACTTCCTGTCGAAACCGTTTTCTTACGTCGTCCTGCTGGCCCGAATCCGGGCTCTGTTGCGTCGAGGTACCAATGAGCGTCCGAGTGTGATCGTAGCCGGAGACCTTCGGCTGGACCCGGCCGCGCATCTTGTGTCGAGGGCGGGGGCGCCGATCGAGCTGACCCCACGCCAGTTCGCGCTGCTGGAGTTCC
>JBBSHE010000049.1:0-19033 GCA_038253325.1 Propionibacteriales bacterium | reverse complement strand
GCCTTCCTTGCCGACCTTGTCCATCGCCTCGGCGATGATCTCGCCGACCTTGGTGTCGGCGGCGGAGATCGAGGCGGTCGAGGCGATCTGCTCCTTGGTCTCGACGTCCTTGGACACGTTGAGCAGCTGCTCGCTGACGGCCTCGACGGCCTTCTCGATGCCACGCTTCAGGGCCATCGGGTTGGCGCCGGCTGCGACGTTGCGCAAACCTTCGCGGACCATGGCCTGGGCGAGCACCGTTGCCGTGGTCGTACCGTCGCCGGCGACGTCGTCGGTCTTCTTGGCGACCTCCTTGACGAGCTCCGCGCCGATCTTCTCGAGCGGGTCCTCCAGCTCGATCTCCTTGGCGATCGAGACACCATCGTTGGTGATCGTGGGCGCTCCCCACTTCTTCTCCAGCACGACGTTGCGGCCCTTGGGGCCGAGTGTCACCCTGACGGCGTCGGCGAGGATGTTCATCCCTCGCTCGAGGCCCCGGCGAGCGTCCTCATTGAACGAAATGGTCTTGGGCATGTAACGCGAGTCCTCCGCGCTTGGATGTGGAATGACGCGATGAATCGCCGCCCGCGACGGACGGACCCCGGCCGTGCCGGACCCTTCCCGGTGTCGGCCGTGAGCCCTCGACGAACTCATCGGTCTTGTCACTCTCAAGCCGAGAGTGCTAACTCATTACTAGCACTCAGCCGAGTCGAGTGCAAGCCAGGCCCCCTTACGCCGCACCGTCTGCTCGACCGGGGAGGAGGACGTCAGCCGCCGGCGACGGCGGGAATCACCGAGACGTTCGAGCCGTCGGGCGTCGGCGTGTCGAGACCGCCGAGGAACCGGACGTCGTCGTTGCCGACATAGACGTTGACGAACCGGCGCAGCTTCGACTGCTCGTCCACGATCCGGCCCTTGATTCCGGGGTACGCACCGTCGAGCGTGTCCAGCACCTCGGCCAGCGTCGTGCCCTCGGCCCCCACTTCGGACGCGCCGTTCGTGTAGGTCCGCAGGATCGTCGGGATCCGCACGCTCACACTCATCTCCAGCTCCCTGCTCTGCTCAGGCCGTCATCCGAGTCCGGTGGCGGCGAATGCCTCGTACGTCGGCGGGATCGTCGCGGCCGGTCCGACCCGGTCGGCGATCGCGTCGAGCGTCTTGAGCCCGTCACCCGTGTTGAACACTACGGTCTCCACCTCCGGGTCGAGCCGTCCGGTCTCGACCAGCTTGGCGAGCGCCGCGACGGTGACACCGCCGGCGGTCTCGGCGAAGATTCCCTCGGTTCGGGCAAGCAAACCGATCCCGTCGCGTACCTCCTCGTCGGACACCGACTCCACCGCGCCGCTGGTCCGCCGGCAGACGTCCAGCACGTACGCTCCGTCGGCCGGGTTCCCGATCGCCAGCGACTTGGCGATCGTGTCGGGCTTTACCGGCCGTACGACGTCGTCACCGTCCCGGAACGCGTTCGCGACCGGCGCACAACCCGCCGCCTGTGCACCGAAGATCCGGTACGGCGTCTCGTTGACCAGTCCGAGCTTGACGAGCTCGCGGAAGCCCTTGTCCACCTTGGTAAGCTGTGATCCGGACGCGACGGGGATGACGACCTGGCCGGGCAGCCGCCAGCCGAGCTGCTCGGCCACCTCGAAGCCGAGCGTCTTGGAGCCCTCGGCATAGTACGGCCGCACGTTGACGTTCACGAACGCCCAACCGGCCTGCTCGCCGGCTATCTCCGACGCAAGCTTGTTGACGTCGTCGTACGTTCCCTCGACGGCAACCAGCGTGCCGCCGTACACCGCGGTGGTGAGGACCTTGGCGCGCTCCAGGTCCGACGGGATGAACACCACGCTCCTGATCCCGGCGCGAGCGGCGGCCGCGGCCACGGCGTTGGCCAGGTTGCCGGTCGACGGGCAGGCCAGCACCTCCAGCCCGAGCTCGCGTGCGGCGGCGACGGCGACCGCCACCACCCGGTCCTTGAACGAGTGCGTCGGGTTGCCGGAATCGTCCTTGACCCATAGATTCCGGATCCCCAGCTCGTGGGCGAGGTTGTCGGCCCTGACCAGCCGTGTCCAGCCGGGCTCGGTGTTGGGGATGTCGGCGATGTCGGGCCGGACAGGCAGCAGGGCCCGATAACGCCAGATGTTCGTCGGTCCGGCTTCGATCTGCTCGCGGGTCACCGCGCCGAGGTCGTACCCCACCTCCAGCGGCCCGAAGCACTCTGGGCAGGCATAGAACGGACCGAGATCCTGTTCATGGCCGCACTCGCGACAGACGAGACATCGGGCGTTCCCGAAGGGTTGACGGGTGGACGGGTTGCCGGGCGTTCTCACGAGGCCTCCTGCTCATCTCTCCCGCGGCGACGTTCACCCGGGACGGACGTGGCACCGTGGCACCGTGACGCTGGTCGGCACGGTCCGGTTGCCGGGGCTTCGTAGGGCCGTATCCCTCTGCCCCTCTCGATGAGTGAGCGTCACGATATCCGCATCCCGGCGGCGCTTCGGCGGGTTGTCCCGTCATACGGACGCCTGTCTCACTAATTGAGCAAGACCTCGTCGAGCGTCGAGCCTCAGGGCGCCCTTGGATCCAGCGGTCCCTCGCCGCGGGCATTTCACCGGGTCGTCTGGCCACCGCAGCGGAAGTCGCGACCCGCGTCGCGCCGCAGCCGCGTCCTCAGGACGATGTGAGACATTCTTCTGGCCGCGCCAGCCGACCAGAAAGCGACGGGATGCCCACACGGTTGCGATTGACGCTCGCGAGCATGCTGATGCTGTTTCTCGAGCTGGCGCTGATCCGCTGGACGGGTGCGAAGGTCGTCCACCTCAGCTATTTCAGCAACTTCGTGCTGCTCGGGTCGTTCCTCGGCATCGGGTTGGGGTTTCTGCGGGCCGGAAGGCCGCGACGCAGCCCGCCGTACTACTCCCCGATGGCGCTGGTCGGACTGGTGGGCTTCATCTCCGCGTACCCGGTGACCGTGTCCCGGAGCGACCGCTCGGTGATCTACTTCACCAGCCTGTCGACCTCGGGCCCACCGATCTGGGTCACGCTGCCGCTGATCTTCCTCGCGGTCGCAACGATCATGGCAGGACCCGGCGAACTGGTGGCCGACTGCTTCGCCGAGCTGCCGCGGCTTGATGCCTACCGCTTCGACCTGATCGGCTCGTTGGTCGGGATCGTGCTGTTCACGCTCTGCTCGTTCGCCGGAGCCCCGCCGATCGCCTGGTTCTGTCTCGTCGCCGCGTTGTTCGTCGTCCTGTTCGGAGTGGCCGGCGCGTCGGTGTCCGTGATCTTGACGATCACGTTGGTCGCGATGTTCGGCTACCCGTGGGTGCACGAGACGAACGTCTTCTGGTCGCCGTACTACCAGGTCAGCACGTATGAGGGCCCCGACGGCAGCGGCGGCACCCAGTGGAACGTCTTTGTCAATGGCGTCCCCCACCAGCGGCTGACCACAGCCGCGACCCGCGCCACGCAGGAACCGTTCTATCTCGAGCCGTATCTGCGGGTGCCGCGGAAGCCGAAGCGCGTGCTGATCGTCGGGGCTGGGACCGGGACCGACGTGGCGATCGCCCTCGCGCAGGGGGTCAAGCATGTCGACGCCGTCGAGATCGACCCCGGCCTGCTCGACTTCGGCAAGTCGCACAACCCCGACCACGCCTACTCGGACCCCCGCGTGACGACGTACGTCAACGACGGCCGCGCGTTCCTAGAGCGCACGGACCGGACGTACGACCTGATCGTGTTCGCCCTCCCCGACTCGCTCACCCTCGTGTCGGGCGCGAGCTCGCTGCGCCTCGAGAGCTACCTGTTCACCGAACAGGCGATCGAGGCCGCCCGGACGCACCTCGCTCCCGGCGGCGCGTTCTCCATGTACAACTTCTATCGCGAGCAATGGCTCGTCGACCGGCTGGCGGGCACGCTCGACGACGTGTTCGGACACGCACCCTGCCTGCTGAGCGATCCGCAGGCCCTTTCCCTCGCCGTCATGGTGGTCGGGCTGACCACGACCGACCAGAGGTGTCAAACCACGTGGGAACCCTCCGGCGCGGTCCCAGCCCCGTCGACCGACGACAAGCCGTTTCTCTACGTACACGGAGACCAGGGACTGTTCGGTATCCCTGGCATCTACGTCCTCGTGCTCGGCCTGATCCTGCTCGCCAGCGCCGCCGCCGTCGGAGCCGTCGGGGGGCGGCAGGTCAAGAGCATGTGGCAGTACCGCGACCTGTTCCTGCTCGGCGCGGCCTTCCTGTTGCTGGAGACGAAGAACGTGACCGGCTTCGCGCTCTACTTCGGAACGACCTGGCTCGTGAATGCGTTGGTGTTCGCCGGCGTCCTGGTCGCGGTCCTCGCCGCCGTCGAGCTGACCCGCAGGGTGACGACGCCGCCGATTCGCGTCATGTACGGCCTGCTGCTCGGTGGTCTCGCGCTGGCCTGGGCGGTTCCGACGTCCTGGGTGCTCGGCCTGGCGCTGGTGCCGCGCGGCGTGGTCGCGATCGTCCTGGCGTTCCTGCCGATCATGGCGGCGAACGTCATCTTCGCGAAACGGTTCGCAACGACGACGAACGCGACGACCGCGTTCGGCACCAACCTGCTCGGCTCGATGTTCGGCGGGTGCCTCGAGTACCTCTCGCTGGCGACCGGTTACCGCTCACTGCTCATCGTGTGCGGCGTCCTCTACCTGGTGGCGTACGCCGCGATGCCGACCACCGCGCGCCGAGCAGCTCTCGGCCGCTCGTGACGGGGAAGAGGGGTGGCGGTCATCGATCGCTGATCGCCTCGACCAGCTCGCGAACCAGCGCGATCACCCCGTCCGGGCCGTCGACGACGAGGTCGGACCGGTCGGCGAGATCGCGCACTTCGTCCGAACCCGAGCACACCACGAGGCCGTAGAGCCCCTCGGCACGAAGGACCTCGACCTGGTCGAACGCCGCCAGGTCACCGAGATCGTCACCGAACACGACGACGACACGGGAGCGATGTTTGCGTACGAGCTGGCGTAGCGCCTTTCCCTTGTCGATCCCGGGTGCACGCAGCTCGATGACCGAGCGGCCTTGTTCAACGACGAGGTCCCAGCGCTGGGCGGCGGCGGCAAGCGGCGGAAGCAGGTAGCGCTGTGACCGTTCAGGATCGACGGTGCCCCGGACATGGACGGCGATCGCGAGGCCCTTGTCCTCGATGTCCATTCCGGGGATGTCGAGCGCCTCGACGATCTTGGGGACACGTTCACGTACCGCCGCGAGTCCCGGTGGCGGCTCGATGACCGTTATCTCGCCACCGTCAGGCGTCCACAACTGGCCACCGTAGTGACCGGCAATCGTCAGCCGCTCCAGGCCCGGACGGTCGAATCCACCGAGCCGAAGAGCCAGCTGAGGCGGTCGACCGGTGATGATCGCGACTGCTCCGACGTGTGCGGACAACACAGCCAGCACCTCGGCGGCATCGTGGTGCGCAACCGCCGTCGCGGGGTCGTCGACGATCGGAGCAAGAGTCCCGTCGTAGTCGAAGGCGACGAGCGCCTCACCGGGACGCGCGAGCAGCGCGTCGAGCCCTTCGACCCCATCCGGTGTGCGGGGACGGGCGATCATGGTTCCCCAACTCTCTGCAAGTCTGACGAGCAGCGTACGAGATCAGCTCGGCGCCAAGATGACAGTGAGACGGTCGAACCGCATCGGCGCAACCGACGGCCGGATGCGGTGAGCGTTCAACAGCCGAGCAAGCTTCGTGGCCGCCGGCTGGTGGCCGGCGGGATAGTAGACGGTCGTCTCGGGGATGTCGCCATACCAGTTGTCCACGCCAACGACGTTCCACCCGGCACCCTGCAACGTACGCGACTTGGTGGCCGCGAGCCCGCTGACCCCTGAGTTGTTGAACACCTCGACCGGAATCTGCGGCACGACCGGGCCCTTTGGGTGCAGCGTCGTGGCGTGAGTCCTCATCGGTGCCGCGTGCTGATCCGGTGTTGCTCCGATGACTTGGTGGGTCGGTCGGTGCGATACGGGGTGGTCACCGGCCTGGCTGGCGGCCGTCAGACCGACCGCCGCGGCCGCGATCACCCCGGCGCTTGCCAACGTGATGACCGAAGGGATCGCCACGTCAGACCTCGAAGCCGAGGCGGCGAGCGGAGCGGGCGCGCTGCCGGGCCGCGCGCAGTCTTCGCATCCGCTTCACGAGCAGCGGGTCGAACGCCATGGATGCCGGCCGGTCCAGCAACGCGTTGAGAACCTGGTAGTAGCGCGTTGGAGACATGTCAAACTTCTCGCGGATCGCCTGCTCCTTCGCCCCCTGATAACGCCACCACAGGCGCTCGAACTCGAGGATCTGCTGGTCGCGGAGGGAGAGGTCCTCGGCGGCGCGGGCCGCCTCGGCCGAGATCACGACATTCGCGGCATCCATGCTGTCTCTGGCTCCTGGGTGGCGTACAGGCAATACAGCCTCGGTCTCGCGTCATCTTAGGCCCGCAAACCACAACGATGTCATTTGCCATGCCGCACACCTCGAGATTCCGGCCACACCTGTTCGTTACCACGTCGACCGTCTTGACGCCGACCAGTGCTTCGCCTGCCGACGGTGGCCGCGGACTGCCAGCGCCTCTCACCTGCCTCCACATAGGCTGTCCACACCAGTCACCGAAGGGCCAGTCACCGAAGGGCCAGTCACCGAAGGGAGATGCGTGGCACCGGACTCGCAGCCCAGCTCGTTCGTCGTCGTCGCGAACCGGTTGCCGGTCGACAAGGTGACGGAATCCGGCGGTACGACGTGGCGCCGCTCTCCTGGTGGGTTGGTGAGTGCTCTCGGGCCTGTGCTGCGAGCCCGGTCGGGTGTATGGGTCGGTTGGCCTGGCGGCGAGAACGACGACATTGAACCGTTCGATGCCGACGGACTGCATCTGCTGCCGGTCGCCTTGTCGCGCCAGGACCTCGAGTACTTCTACGAGGGAATGGCGAACGCCACCCTGTGGCCCCTCTATCACGACCTGGTCGCGACACCAGGCTTCCACCGCGAATGGTGGGACTGCTACGTCGACGTCAACCAACGGTTTGCCGACGCCGCGGCGGCGGCCGTCCAACCGCACGGCGTCGTCTGGGTCCACGACTACCAGCTTCAGCTCGTTCCGCAGATGGTTCGCGAGCAGCGACCGGAGGCCAGGATCGGCTTCTTCAACCACATCCCCTTTCCGCCGGGCGAGCTGTTCCGTCAGCTGCCGTGGCGGGACAACATCCTGCGCGGCATCCTTGGTGCCGATCTGGTGGGGTTCCAGAGACCCGGCGGCGCGGCAAACTTCACCCGACTGGTCCGCGACCGGCTACGGCTCAAGACCCATCGCGATCTCGTGGAGACTGACGACGGCCGGGTCGTCCAAGCGGCCGCGTTCCCCATCTCGATCGACGTCACCGAGCTCGACGGCCTGGTCCAGCGTGAGGATGTCCGGGCCCGCGCGGCCGAAATCCGACGCGAGGTCGGCAACCCAAGAACCATCCTGCTCGGAGTCGATCGGCTGGACTACACGAAAGGCATTCCGCCCCGAATCGAGGCGTTCGGCGAGCTGATCGCCGAAGGCAGGCTGGACCGCGAGGACACCGTGTTCATCCAGGTTGCAACCCCCAGTCGAGAGCGCGTCGAGGAGTACCGACGAATCGCCGACGAACTCGACCGGCTCGTCGGCCGGGTCAACTCGCAGTACGGCCGGATCGGCCATTCACCGATCCACTATCTGCACAGGTCGTATCCCCGCGAGGAGATGGCGGCACTCTTTCTTGCCGCCGACGTCATGGTGATCACCCCGTACGCCGACGGCATGAACCTGGTCGCGAAGGAGTATGTCACCTGCCGGACGGACGACACGGGAGCGCTCGTGCTGTCGGAGTTCGCCGGTTCGTCCGCGGAGCTCCGGCAGGCCTATCTGGTCAACCCCCACGACATCAACGGACTCAAAGACACCTTGTTGCGGGCGATCGACGATCCGCCGGCGGTTCAGTCCAGGGCGATGCGGGCGATGCGCAAACAGGTTCACGACAACGATATTGCGCGCTGGGCCGACAAATTCATCGACCGACTCACGAATGTCGGCAAGGACTGAGCCAGATTGTCGCGACAATAGCGGCGGCGGCAGGCGAAGAATTGCGTGCGGAATGCGCCGGCACAAATAGGTGGAGGCTCCGCAAAGTATGAGTTTGCGGAGCCTCCGGTTGACACCGAGTGTGACGCTCCATGTCTCACGATCGTCCATCTCGAACCAACCATTCCGCGTCACCGGAAGGCCCGAACCGGTTACCCGAGTCCGGCGCCGATGGGCCCGGAGGCTCGTCGGACAGATCCGAAACTTTCGATCGGTCCCGCCTCCCCGAAGGAAGGCGTGGGGTATTTCTAGTCGCTGCGCCTGTCGCCGCGCAAGGGGTCGTGTCCAGAAAGAGGGGCAAACTTCTGGCACCCCGGCGTGTCGGCTGGAACACGCCGGGTGACCAGGATGACGCCGGCCGGTCTCCCTCGGGTCCGGATGGTGGACGGACCACATCACGGCATCAGGCCCGGCGGCGCGTACCCGGTGGCGGTTTCCGGCGTCGCCCGCACCACGCGGATGACGAACGCCAGCGGAATTTCACCAACCAGAGTTGACGATTCTCAATCGAGCCGAACGCCACGAGCTGTCCATCCTCGCGAACCCGGGCACTCGACGCGCCCTGTCTCAGATCATCGTCGCTCCTTCTGTCGCAGGTCGTGGCGATCGGGCGACGGGTGGACCGCTACCAGTCATCGGTGGGCGGCGCTTCAACGTCGGCGCGGACGCGACCGGCACGCCAGCATCGGTTCGGCTGGCACCGGACGCCACCCGCGGTGACCTGGGCGAACCCGCCAGACCGCACTCGGCTTGCTCGTTCCCGACCGGTCGTCGGCATCACGGTACGGAGGCGTCCGGCGCACTGGGCGGCGTCGCGATCCGGAGCCGTCCGCCTCGGTGGCCGGCGGATCACCCGCGTCCGCCCAGCTCGGTGTTGTGATCAGGGTCCGCGGGGTCAAAGAGGCAGATGAGGCGGCTGTGGTGGACAAGATTGTGGATAACGCGTCGAGCCGGATGCCAGAGACAAGGTGCAAGAGAACTCAGCGCGAAGCCACGAAGAAAGGCTTGCAGATGCCTTCCGGGTGTCGGTAAGAATTACCCTACCGTCCTTCGGCCGGCGCCTCCGCTGTCCCTGATTGGCCACCATGACCCCTACCGCCCTCGCCGACCTCGTTGCCGAGGACTGGGCGAGCGAGTTGGAGCCGGTCGGTCCCCGGATCGCGGCGATCGGAAGCTACCTGCGCGAGGAGCTGGCAGCAGGTCGGACCTACCTCCCCGCCGGCAGGCACGTTCTTCGTGCTTTCGAACGGCCACTTGCGGCCGTCCGCGTCCTGATCGTGGGCCAGGACCCCTACCCCACTCCCGGTCACCCCGTCGGGCTCTCGTTCGCGGTCGCAGCCGATGTCCGCCCCCTGCCGCGCAGTCTCGAGAACATCTACCGTGAGCTGTCCGACGACCTCGGAGTCCGTCCGCCCCCGAACGGCGACCTGACGGGCTGGGCCGACCAGGGTGTTCTGCTGCTGAACCGGGTGCTGACCGTCCGACCGGGACAGCCGGCGTCCCATCGCAACATCGGCTGGGAGGAGGTCACGGCGACCGCGATCGACGCTCTGGTCAGACGCGGTGGCCCGCTGGTCGCGATCTTGTGGGGGCGCGACGCGCAGTCCCTGCGTCCGCAGCTCGGCCCGGTCCCTGCGATCGAGAGCCCGCACCCGTCCCCGTTGTCGGCATCTCGTGGCTTCTTCGGTTCCAAGCCGTTCAGTCGCGTCAACGCACTGCTCATCCAGCAAGGCGCTGACCCCGTCGACTGGTCACGCTAGGGACAACCGCGGTCTAGCCGAACCGGCCGGAGATGTAGGCCTCGGTCGCCTTCTCGTCGGGGTTGGAGAAGATCTTGCTGGTGGGCCCCATCTCTACCAGCTCACCGGGCTTCCCGACGCCAGCGAGGTTGAAGAACGCGGTGTCGTCGGACACGCGCGCAGCCTGCTGCATGTTGTGGGTGACGATGACGACGGTGTACGCGTCCTTCAGAACGTGGATCAGGTCCTCGATCGCACTCGTGGAGATCGGGTCCAGGGCCGAGCACGGCTCGTCCATCAAGATGATCTCGGGGTTGACGGCGATCGCCCGGGCGATGCAGAGCCGTTGCTGCTGACCGCCGGAGAGGCTGGAGCCCGGCCGGTCGAGGCGGTCCTTGACCTCCTCCCAGAGGTTCGCGCCGCGCAATGACGTCTCGACGCGGTCATCGGCGTCCGACTTCTTCATCCGCTTCTTGTTCAGCCTGAGGCCGGACAGGGCGTTGCCGTAGATCGACATCGTCGGAAACGGGTTGGGGCGCTGGAACACCATGCCAACCAGTCGGCGTACGGCAACCGGGTCGACCGTCGCGCCGTAGAGATCCTGGCTGTCGACCATGATCTTGCCCTCGACCCGGGCGCCGGGGATGACCTCGTGCATCCGGTTCAGTGAGCGGAGGAACGTCGACTTGCCACATCCGGACGGTCCAATCAGCGACGTCACCGAACGCGCCGGAATCCGCATGGACACGCCTGCGACGGCGAGGAAGTCGCCATAGAAGATGTTCAGGTCGGAGATGTCGATGCTGCGTGCCATGGCATACCTCTCGGTTCAGCTCTTCGTCTTGGGTGAGAACACCCGGGAGATGAGTCGGGCGACCAGGTTGAGGCCCATGACCAGGATCATCAGGACCAATGCAGCCCCCCACGCCCGCTGCTGGCTCGCCTCGACCGGAAACGACGGTGTCGCGTACGCACTGAATGCGAACACGGGAAGCGTCATGACGCGCTCGTGGAACAGCGAGAAGTTCACCGAGTCGGTCACGCCGCAGGTGATCAGCAGTGGTGCCGTCTCACCGATGATCCGAGCGATCGCGAGCGTGATGCCGGTCACGATGCCGGCCAATGCCGTCGGCACGACGATCTTGATGATCGTGCGCGACTGTGGCACGCCGAGAGCGTACGACGCCTCGCGAAGCTCGTTCGGCACGAGCTTGAGCATCTCCTCGGCGGACCGGACCACGATCGGGATCATCAGCACACTCAGCGCGACCGATCCCATCAGACCCATCCGGACACCTTCGCCGAAGAGCAGCGCGAACAAGGCGTACGCGAAGAGACCCGCGACGATCGAAGGGATGCCGGTCATGACGTCGACGAGGAACGTGATCCAGCGGGCCAGCTTTCCGTGCCCGTACTCGACCAGATAGATCGCGGTCATCAAGCCGATCGGGACGGAGATCACGGTGGCCGCGGCCGTGACCAGGATCGTGCCGACGAGCGCGTGGTAGATGCCGCCGCCACTTCCGACCACATTGCGCATCGAATACGTGAAGAACTGGCCGCTGAAGGCCGGGGCCCCGTTGCTGATCACGGTGAAGAGCAGCGAGACCAGGGGCAACAGCGCGACCACCAGTGACGACCACACCAGCAAGGTGACGAACCGGTCCTTGGCCTTGCGGGATCCCTCGACTCGCCGCGACAGGACGGTCAAGAGCGTGGTGAGCAACAGCCAGCCGACCACCAGCCCGAGCACCGGGCCACGGCCGAGGATCAACGAGACGAAGATGTCGAGCGCCGCCGCCGCGACGAGTATGGACAGCAGCACCGAACGGCCCAGGCGCCCGGTGTCGATCTGGATGGGTGGAGGCATGCCGAGGTCGGGGCTCTCCTTCGTCGCCAGGCCGGTCGCCATCTCAGTTCGCCCCCGAGAAATCCTTGCGGCGCTCGACGATGGCGCGCGCAATGAAGTTGACCACGAACGTGACGGCAAACAGGGCCAAGCCGCTGGCGACCAGCGTGTTGACCTGTAGCCCGGTCGCCTCCTTGAAGTTCAGTGCGATGTTGGCGGCGATCGTGGACGGGTTCGTCGACGAGATCAGGTTGAAGGTGACGATGCCACTCGCGGACAGCACCATTGCCACCGCCATCGTCTCGCCGAGCGCGCGACCGAGTCCCAGCATGGCAGCGCTGACAATGCCCGAGCGGCCGTACGGCAAGGCGGCCATCCGGATCATCTCCCAGCGGGTCGCCCCGAGCGCCAGCGCGGCCTCCTCGTGCAGCCGTGGCGTCTGCAGGAAGATCTCCCGGGTGATCGCGGTGATGATCGGCAGCACCATCACCGCGAGGACGAGCGATGCCGTGAGGATCGTACGGCCGGTGGAGGAGTACGGTCCGGCGAACAGCGGGATGAAGCCCAGGTGTGCGTCCAGCCATGCGTACATCGGGACCAGGTGCGGGGCGAAGAACGTGATGCCCCACAACCCGTACACAACGCTCGGTACGGCCGCCAGCAGGTCGATCGCGTACGCGAATACGCCACCGATCCTTCGAGGCACGTAGTACGCCATGAACAGGGCGACGCCGAGTGCGAGCGGAACCGCGACCGCGAGCGCAATCACCGCCGCGAGGACTGTCCCGAACAGCAGCGGCCAGATGTAGGCCGTGATGCCGTGTCCACCATTGATCTGCGACTTTTGAGCGGTGAAGGCCGGCAACCCCTTGACGAGGAGAAAGAGGGCGACGCCGGCCAGGATCGCCAAGATCACGATGCCGGCGCCGCGTGCCGTGCCGGAGAAGACCCGTTCACCGACGCGCTGGCGCGACTCGGAGGTCAACGACGGGGCGGCGGGCACCATCTCCTCCTCACTGCTCCTTGGTTGCCGATCAGGCGACGGACGACCGTGGCCCCAGCCACCTGTCGTCCGTCGCCCGCGTTCCGTGGGGTCAGTTCCCCGACCCGATCGAGGTGATCGCCGTCGTGGCCTGCTGGCTGAGCGCGGAGCTCAACGGCGCCGAGCCGGCCGCCTTGGCGGCTGCCTGCTGGCCTGCGGGGCTGACCTCGTATGTCAGGAACGCCTTCACCAGGTTCGCGGAGTCAGCGTTCGAGTAGCTCTGGCACGCGATCTGGTACGAAACCAGCACCACCGGGTATGTGTTGCTGTCTGTCGACGTCCGGTTGACGTTGATTGCCATGTCGTTCTTCGGGCGTCCGGTCGCGAGCTTCGACGACTCCACGTCCGTGGCGGACGCGGCGGCGTTGGGGGGCACGAACTTGCTGCCGACCTTGATGTTCGCGACACCAAGGCTCCCGGCCTGGCTCACGTCGGCGTAGCCGACCGCTCCGTCGCCCTTGCCGATCGCACTCACCACGCCAGACGTGCCGTCTGCGGCCTCACCGCTCTTGAACGGCCAGGTCTCCGACGCCGGTGACGTCCAGCCCGACGGCGAGGCCTGGGCGAGGTAGTCGGTGAAGTTGTTCGTCGTTCCCGAGTCGTCGGAGCGGTGCACCGGCGTAATGGTGGTGCTCGGCAGGGTCACGCCGGGGTTGTCCGCGGCGATCGCCGAGTCGTTCCACTTAGTGATCTTGCCGGTGAAGATGCCGGCGACGGTGTCCGGCGACAGGTTCAGGCTCTTGACGCCGGAGAGGTTGTAGAGGACGCCGATCCGGCTGATGTAGACGGGGACCTCGACGTAGGCGCCGCCGCACTGCTTCTGTGCGGTCTTGATCTGGGTGTCGTCGAGGTACTTGTCGGATCCGGCGAACTGGACGCCACCCGCGAGAAACTGGTCGACACCGGCGCCGGATCCGCTCGGGTCGTAGTTGACGGTGACGCCACTGTTGGCGGACTGGAAGCCGGCCTTCCACGCCTCCATCGCCGACTGCTGGGCGCTCGACCCGGCGCCGTTCAGGGTTCCGCTCAGCGAGCCGCCGCCGGTGGAGCCGCTGCCGGGGTTGGTCGTGTTGTCGGTCGACTTCTCGTTCGACGCCCCGCAGGCCGCGAGGCCGAGGGCGAGCGTTGCCGCGACGGCCACTGATGGGGCCACGCGCCTGCGCAGGTACTGCTTCACTTTTCAGGTCCCTCTCTGGGATCGGATAGCACTGTTTGCACCGTTCAGCGCCGACGCTAGGCAGACCAGGTGAAGCATCCGGTCGCTGGAGGTGAACGTACGGTGAACGGTGACGGGCGAATCGGTCACCGGAAGTGGTCAGCCGGCCGCTGGTTCCAGAACGAAGACCGGGATCTCTCGGTCGGTGTTGCGCTGGTAGTCGGCGTAGTCCGGAAATGCGCTCACGGCGCGTTCCCACCACTGGTCCCTCTCGTCGCCGGAGAGCAGCCGCGCCACCATGTTCTGCTCGAGCGACCCGTCCTGCACCTCGACCTGTGGATTGGCTACAAGGTGGTGGTACCACACCGGGTGCTCGGGCGCGCCTCCCTTGGAGGCCACTGCTGCATACGTTCCGTCGTGCTCGACACGCATGACCGGGTTCTTGCGCAGCTTGCCGGTTTTCGCTCGTACTCGCCATGAAGCGGCATGGCTCCATTCAACCTCGGACCTCCTCAGACGGCATCCAGCACGTCGACGATCCGCCGGACGACGACGTCAGGCGCGTAACGTGCGGCGGCGCGCCGCAGGTCCGCGGCCACGGCCATCCGCCGCTCCGGGTGCTCCAGGAAGTACGTCAGACGTTCCTCCAGTTGACCCTCGCCCAAGTCGTACAGCACGTCCGGATGGTCGCCGGTGATCTCCGGATAGCTGCCGAGGCGCGGCAGGATGCAGCACGTGCCGGTGTGCATTGCCTCGATCGTCGATACGCCCAGGCTTTCGTGCGTCGCGGTCGAAACCTGCAGCTCGGCCATCCACAGTGATCGGTAGTAGTCGGACAGCGGCAGGTCGTTCCCCAGCATCACCTGTTCGGGAAAGTCCTCGGCGAGAGCTTCCACGGCCGCACCGCCTGCCCGCGTCGGCGGGAATCGCCGGGTGAACAGCACCTGCACGTCGTAACGCGGCAGGATCCTGCGGATCACCCGAACGAACAGCTCGGGGTTCTTGCTGACGATAGGAGCATGGTTGAAGACAACCGTCGGGCGCGCCCAACGGTCGTCGGTGCGACACGCATCGATCCGCTCGACGTCCAGCGGCAGGCCCACGACCTCGACCTTCGTGTCCAGCGACTTGGCCAGCGAAGCGTTGAAGGCCGAGATGGTGCGCCACAGCGTCGCGCGCAGATGTTCCGATACCAAGAGCACACGGTCCAGGACGTGCAGATTGGCGAGGTCGAGCAGCTCCATCCCGGGATAGGCCTGAGATCGGAACGTGTCGGTGGGATCCCAGTGGCTGCCGTGTGTGTAGCCGACCATCGGCACCTCGAGCCCGAGGTCGAGGAGTATCCGCCGGATCTCGACCGGAAAGGTGGAGAAGGCGTGAAAGCAGAAGACGGCCTCAGGCGGCGGCGATGTGCTCAAGACATCGAGCGCCGCGTCGTACGACGACAACAGCCAACGCAACCTCCCGACGCGCACGTCGACGTCGCACGGGACGGTGATCTCCGGTCGGAGGACATGGAAGCCGGCAGCCCGCAGCCCGGTGCGGATTGCCGACGATGCCGTGATTCCGTAGCCGATCGCGTCGCTGGAGGGTTCGCCGCAGCTGTGGTCCACCTGTTCTGCGGGGATGGTGAAGCCGTCGAGATAGAGGATCCGCCGCGCGCCCGTCCGAACGCTCGACACGGTCAGCCTCGGTCCGACGTTTGCCGCTTGTAGCCGAGGACCGCGTAGTCCTGGGGTCCGTACAGAGTGAGCGCCACCAGTCGCTCGACCTGCTGATCGGTGCCGGAGCCTGCAGACTCGAAGGGCGATCGGCCAGGATTCAGGGGCCGCACCTCGACGTCGACGAACCCCGACGCAGACACGAGGTATTCGGTCAGGGCGGGCGGCAGCGGTGAGCGGTGCGTCGGGTCGTTGTAGAAGTCGCAGGCCGCCATCCGAAGGTTGCTCGGGTTGGGCGTCTCGAGCAGGACGCAGCCGCCGGGACGCAGTGCCTGCCTGGCCGCGGCAAGCAGAGCCAGCAGCTTCTCCACGTCCACGTGCTCGATCAGGTGGAACGCCGTCACCAGGTCGACCGTGTCCGCCGGCAGACCCTCCAGGTGTGCGACCGCTTCACCTTGGACCAGATCGAGACCCCGCCGACGTCCCGCCTCGACGAAGCTGTGGTTGACGTCGACACCCGAGGCGGGTATGCCGGCCTCCCGCAGCAGCGCCAACCACTCCCCCCGCCCGGAGCCGACGTCCACGACACCGGTGCCGGCTGCGCCGCCGTCGGCACCCGCACCGACGAGCCGTCGTACGTCGGGCAGATAGACCGCCAACTTTGCAGTGACCTCGGCGGTCGACCCCCGGAACCGGTCGGTGAAGTCGGCATAGAGCGCCGCGAATCGCGGACCGTTGCCCTCGACGTGGACCTGGAGCTCGCGCAGCTCCGTCTCGAGCTCGGCCACCCGCTGCGATGCCTTCACCAGATCCCGGGTCAGATCGTGCACTCGGGCCTCGAGCGCGCCCATGCGCTCGGCCCACGTCAGCCCGTCCGCGTCGGTCGATGACGTCATCCGGCCGTCACCGCTCCGGCGGCGCCGCCGTCCGGGTCCACGTCTTCCGCCACTGCCTCGCCGGGCCGGGGGATGGTCCGCAGGACCCGCGCCGGGTTGCCGGCGACGACCGTGTACGGCTCGACGTCGCGAAGTACCAGCGAGCCGACACCGACCACCGCATGGGCTCCGATGCGGCACGGTGCGACGACAATGGCGTTGCTGGACACCCAGACGCCTTCCTCGATGACGACGTCGCGTCCCGACGTGGGCACCGCAACCTGTCGCTCCGCACCGAACCTGGTCCAGTCGTGGGTTCCGGTGAGGACCGAGACGTTGTGGCCGAAGAAGGCGTACTCGCCCACCGTGATCTCACCGGACGAGAGGTTGAACAGGGCGTTGTTGACCACGGCAGTCGGGGCGATGTGCAGGCGACCGGGATCGCCGTACACGAGGGGACGGAACAGGGCCGGGTCCTCGGTCGCCCTCGCTGCCGACTGCCGCCCGACCGCGAGCCCACCGCGCCGCAGCCGGCGTGCCAGCCCCGCGGTGCCCTGCACGACCCGCTCACGCAGCGACATCCGCGTTCTCCTTCACCGTCGTCGAAGGTCAACCTTCGTCGGTTGCCGGTTTTCTTGCCCGCGACTCGAGGCCCCGACCGGTTGACAGGGCCCGACCGTAGACCTCGGCGT
The DNA here is from genome assembly GCA_038253325.1 of Propionibacteriales bacterium. Classification (GTDB taxonomy): domain Bacteria; phylum Actinomycetota; class Actinomycetes; order Propionibacteriales; family Nocardioidaceae; genus JBBSHE01. The sequence goes on along the minus strand of JBBSHE010000049.1, from coordinate 1,930 downwards.
GCAGGGCGGCAATCGCGTCCCAGCTCTGGCCCGCCGCTCGTGCTCGACCCGCATTGGTCAGCCGATCGGCGAGGTCACGGTCGCCGAGTACCCGTTCCAGCGCCTCGCTAAGCGCGCCGGTGTCGCTTGGTGGCACCCGGAGCACCCCATCGCACTCGGTGGCCGCGCGCACGACGCCTGGTCGTGCGGTGGCGACGACCGGAACACCGGCGGCGAGCGCGGCGAGCAGCGAGCTCGACTTGCGGGTGACACCGGCATTGAACGGAAACGCTGCCGCGTCGGCGGCCTGCAACAGCCGGGACACCTCGGCGTCGGGCAGGTAGCCGGTGACGTGGACCTGACCTTGCACGCCGTACGCAGTCGCGACCCGCTCGAGCTCCTTGCGCAGTCGGCCCGCGGCGTCGCTGGGGACCGAGTGGCTCTCGGCACCGCCGATCAGCAGGAGGTGCGCCTCGGGCCGTCGCGCTCGTACGCCGGCCAGCGCGGCGATCAGCCGGTCGAGCCCCTTCTCGGGATGCAGGAACCCGAAGAACACGACGAGGGGCGCGTCGGGTGCCACGCCGAGCGCGCGTCGCACGTCAGCGCGGGCCCTGGCCCGGTCGCCTGCTGGCATCTCGACGTTGAGGCCGATCGGTACCTCGAATGCAGTCGGCGCACGCCCGGAGGGACAGCGTGCTCGCAACACCTCGAGTTGCTCCGGGGACGGCACCAGGAGGAACGCAGCCCGGGGGCCGAGCAGCAGCGTTTCGCGATCGGCGTACGCACGCTGTTCGGCCGCCGACCAAAGCGCCGAGCGGAGCCTCCGTCCTCGGCCGAGCGCGGCCCACACGCCGTACTCGTGCAGCGTGACGACGAGGGGCAGGCGTCGCGGCAGAAACAAGGGCAGCAGGCCGACGGCGCGAGAGCCGCCGAAGACGGACGGCGCGAACTGCACGTGAACCAGGTCGACGTCCAGCCGTCGCAGCGCCCGGGCAGCCGCCGCGACGCCGCGGACGTCCCACCGCTCGGTGACACCGATGGCGCCTTCTCCGGCAGCGATGGCCCACTCGTGTGTCGTGATGACCAGCGGTTCGAGTCCCGTGAGGTGGAGCTGGACGGCGAGCCGGCGGGTGTAGTCGGCCACGCCGTCCCGCTCGGGGTCGAGGTAGCCGCAGACCAGCCCGACCCGCGTCCCGCCCATGAGCCGGTGGCCTCCTGTCGTTCGCCGATGACCGCAGTTGTACAGCACCGCAGCTGTACGGCGGAGATTCAAGCGCTCGGCGGACTACGGCTGAGGATCTGGGGGCTATTCCGCTCGATTCGTCAGCCGTTCGCCTCTGCGCACCAACGGCAGGACGAACCACAGGCCGAGGACGACGACGAAGGCGAGGGCGGTGACGATGATCGTGGCGGCGCCTCCGAACAACACGTCGGTGATGAGGAACAGGACACCTGTTATCGACAGCGCGAGGAACGCCACCCCGACGATGGCCATCTTGTTCGCGGTGAAGATCATGTGCTGCTTCTCGTGATGCCGAAACAGCAGACGGTGGTAGACAGCGGGAGCGATGAGCCACATCGACGCCAACGCCGCGCTGAGCAGCGTCGCGTAGTACACGTCACGTTGCAGGGACGTCACGGTCGCAAACCGCTGCGAGAACGCCACCGTCAGCAGGAACGCGAACAGCATCTGAACGCCGGTCACCATCACGCGCAACTCGTTGAGCAGCTCGATGAGCTCGCGGTCGAGCCGTTCCTTCTCGTCCTCAGCCAATGTGTTCCTCCAGCGGGCCCCCGACCTGGGGCTAGGTGGGAGCCGGCGAGGGGACTCGAACCCCTAACCTTCCGATTACAAGTCGGATGCGCTGCCAGTTGCGCCACGCCGGCGACCAGCGCCCTATCGTATCGACGGGCGCCAGCGCTCGTGGCGGACGCCGGTGTCGCCCTCGCG
>JBBSHE010000048.1:0-19720 GCA_038253325.1 Propionibacteriales bacterium | reverse complement strand
GGCGTCCCCCGGCCCGCGGGCACACGCGTCCCCAGGACCGCGGGATCAGGCGACCACCGGCCCGCGGGATCAGGCGACCACCGGCCCGCGGGATCAGGCGACCGCCCGCGGGGCGGCGCGTTCGAACCAGCGGCACCACACGTCGTCGAATATCGGTGGCGGTCCTTGGTAGCCGCGCTCGCGGAGTGCGCGGTACACCCGCCACACAATCTCTCGCGGTCGTCGCATGTCTTCCTTGGTAATGATGATCAGCCGCCAACCAGCGTCCTCGAACCGCTCGCGCCGGATGTTGTCGCGTTGCCGCTGTTTCAGATCGGCGAAGTGGTACTCCCCGTCGTACTCCACGCCTACTCTGTATCGCACGTACGGCAGGTCTGGCACACCAACCGGTCTGACCGCGTCGCCGATCAACACGTTGACCTCCGGCTCAGGCAGCCGGGCAAAGCGAAGGCAGAGGCGGATCACCGTTTCCCTCGGTGAATCCACCGACTCGCGCGCGTGCTGCATGGCCGCGCGAGCTCGCCTGACGCCACCCAGATGCGTCCGTTGGAGGTACTCGACCAGCGAACCGCGGTCGATGTGCCAGCGCAGGAGCCAATCGGCGACGACGACCCGGTTGACGAAGCCCAACAGCAGACAGGACTCCACCCAATTTCGTTCTGGCGAGGCGACGGGGACACCCCTCGTCTCGTCCAGCCGCGGTCGCCACAGCCGGCGGTGGACCACGACACCAGGGATCTCTCGCTCATGTGGACTACAGCTCGACAGATGGATCGGGCGTGGACTACCGATGTCAAGGTCGAGCAACCCCAACCCGGTGACATGGCTTGGCCACGCGTCCGACGGTGCCGCGAGGAGCGCGGCCTGCGTGCGTACGATGACGTTGTCAGGTAGCACGTTCGGTACGAAGACCCCGCGATACGGACGGCGGAAGCGGCTGCCCCGCAGTACGTCACGATTGACCCCGAGAGCTAACGCGGTACCGAGGCGAAATGGCGCGTGCAGAAGGTCTGACGGTATCGAATGGGCGACAACCATCCGCAGATGCTGCACCGAACGGACACTCGGGGTGGATTCTCGTCCACAGCCCCTCGGTATTGCGTACTTGCGGGGCATGTGAGCCCGCCACGTGCCCCGCAGCTCCGCAAAAACTCAGACCAGCGGAATGATCACCTCGCTGGGCGTCAGCAGTCATGCGGGACGGACGATCAGGTTGCTGGCCGGGATGAAGCCAGCACGTTCATAGAACGGGATCGAACGTTCTGACGGGCTCAAGACGACTCTCGCGAAGTCGTGATCGTCCGCGTACGACACGGCGCTATCGAGCAGCCGCCGGCCCAGACAGCTCAGGAACTGGCTGTCGAGCTCGTCCGGTGCGGGGCCGGTGCTCGTGCTCGTACGCCCAGGTGGCTCGCAGCCGAGCGAGCTCGTAGAGGTCGGCATCATCGGCGATCCGGATCTCTGCATTCACCGCCAGCGACCCGTTCTTGCGTAGTTCCGGGGCGTGGTGGCGTCCCAACATGCCCCGGAACTACGCAAAAACTCGGGGGTCACGGGACGACGGTCAGCGGAAGCAGTTTCTGGCCGGTAGGGCCGATCTGGATTGCGGTGTCCATCTCGGGACACACACCGCAGTCGAAGCAGGGCGTCCACCGGCAGTCGTCGACCTCGACCCCGCTCAGCGCATCCTGTCAGTCCTCCCACAGCCAGTCTCGATCGAGTCCGGAGTCGAGGTGGTCCCACGGCAGCACCTCGGCGTACTCCCGCTCCCGCGTCGTGTACCAGTCGAGGTCGACCGGCTCGCCAGCCAGCGCGGATTCGCAGCAGGCGACCCAACGGTCGTACGAGAAGTGCTCGCTCCACCCGTCGAACCGGCCACCGTCGCGCCAGACCGCCTCGATCACCCGCCCCACCCGGCGGTCGCCGCGAGACAACAGGCCCTCGATGATTCCTGGTTTCCCGTCGTGGTAGCGGAACCCGATGGCCCGTGTGTACCTCTTGTCGTTGCGCACGACGTCTCGGAGCTTCGCCAGCCGGGCGTCGGTCGTGTCGTGGTCAAGCTGCCCGACCCACTGGAAGGGCGTGTGGGGTTTCGGCACGAAGCCGCCGATCGAGACGGTGCAACGGATGTCTCGACGGCCCGACACCTCGCGTCCGGTGTCGATCACCTTCTTGGCCAGGTCGGCGATGGCGAGCACGTCCTCGTCGGTCTCGGTGGGCAGCCCGCACATGAAGTACAGCTTCACCTGGCGCCAGCCGTGGGAGTACGCCGCCGACACCGTCCGGATCAGATCGTCCTCGCTGACCGTCTTGTTGATGACCCGGCGCATCCGCTCGGTGCCGCCTTCTGGCGCGAAGGTCAGTCCCGACCGACGCCCGTTGCGGCTGAACTCGTCGGCGAGGGTGATGTTGAACGCATCCACTCGGGTCGACGGCAGGGACAGCGACACGTTCGTACCCTCGTACCGGTCGGCGAGGCCCTTCGCGACATCGGCGATCTCGGAGTGGTCGGCGCTCGACAGGCTGAGCAGCCCCACCTCGTCGAACCCGGAGCTCTTGACTCCGCCATCGACCATCTCCCCGATCGCGGTGATGCTGCGCTCCCGCACCGGACGGGTGATCATGCCCGCTTGGCAGAACCGGCACCCGCGGGTACAGCCGCGGAAGATCTCGACCGAGTAGCGTTCGTGCACGGTCTCGGCCAACGGCACGAGCGGTTTCTTGGGGTACGGCCACTGGTCGAGGTCCATCAGCGTGTGCTTGCGGACCCGCCACGGCACGCCCGACCGGTTCGGGGCCACCCGCCGGATGCGGCCGTCTGGAAGGTAGTCGGCGTCGTAGAACTTCGGCACGTACACGCCACCGGACGCCGCCAGCCGCATCAGCAAACCATCGCGTCCGCCCGGGCGGGCGGCGTCCTTCCACTCGCGGACCAGGTCGCTGATCGCGAGTACGACCTCCTCTCCGTCGCCGAGGACCGCCGCGTCGAGGAAATCGGCGATCGGCTCGGGGTTGAACGCCGAGTGTCCTCCCCCGATGACGACCGGATGCGTGCCGTCGCGGTCGACGGCATGCAGCGGGATGCCGGCGAGATCGAGCGCAGTGAGCAGGTTCGTGTAACCGAGCTCCGTGGCGAAGGACACGCCGAGAAGGTCGAACACCCCGACCGGACGGTGCCCGTCGACGGTGAACTGCGGGATGTCGTTCGCGCGCAGCGCCTGCTCCATGTCGGAGAAGACCGCATACGTACGCTCGGCGAGGATCCAGGCCTGCGCGTTGAGGATCTCGTACAAGATCTGCACGCCCTGGTTCGGCAGGCCGACCTCGTATGCGTCGGGGTACATCAGCGCCCACCGGACCGTTACCGAGTCCCAGTCCTTGACCGCGGAGTTCAGCTCCCCGCCGACGTACTGGATCGGCTTCTGCACGGTTGGCAGCAGGGGCTCGAGCCGGGCGAAGACGGACTCGACAGGCATCGGCACGAACTTTCGTCGGATGACTCGGACGGTCCCCCACTCTAGTCGCGGGCGGCCGGACGGTCCCAGCCAGACGGACGTACCATGGCGAACGCCAGCGCGGCCACCGCAGCAAGCAAGACAGCGGCCCAAGCGGTGGAGGTGGCGTAGCCGTGCACGAGGGCGTCGGTACGCGCGCTCGTCGCTCCACGGTGGGCCAACAGGTACGAACGGGTTGCGCCGATGGCGAGCGTGTTGAGCACCGCGACGCCGATGGATCCACCGGTCTGCATCGCCATGTTGGCCGCGGCGGCGGCCACGCCGGCATTGCGGTGGTCGACGCCGCTGGTGGCGACACTGATCGCCGGCGTGAACACGCAACCGATGCCGACCCCGAACACGACCTCGGCTGGGAGGATCAACGTGACGTACCCCGACGTCGGTTCAAGCCGGCCGAGCAGAAAGAGACCCGCGGCGGCGACGAGCAGCCCCGGAACGATCAAGTTCCGTGCTGCCACGCGCGGGAGCAGGCGGCTGCCCAGGCCGTACGCGCTCAACGAGACCGCGGCGGTGAGCGGAAGAAACGCCAGCCCGGAGCGAATCGGCGAATAGCCGAGCACCGTCTGGAAGTGGTAGGTCAGCATCAAGAACATGCCGAACGACCCGACCACGGCAGTCGCGGCAGCCAGGTACGCACCGGCACGCGACCGGTTCGCGATGATGTGCAGCGGCAGTAACGGCGACGCGCTGCCCGCCTGCCGGGCGACGAACAGTCCGGTCGCGGCGACACCAGCCGCCAGTGGCACCAACGTGTCGTCCGAGACCCATCCGTGCGGAACGGCCTGGCTGCAGCCGAACACAACGGCAGCCAGCCCGCCCGTAACGAGCCCCGCCGCCAGCAGGTCGACCTTGCCTCGTGCCTGAACGGGTGGGCGTGGGAGGACGGCTCGCCCGGCCAGCAACGCACCCACCGCGATGAGGACGTTCACGTACGGGCACCACCGCCATTGCAGGTACTGCGTCAGCACACCGCCGAGCAACAGGCCGGCGGCCCCGCCGCTGCTCGCCACCGCGCCGTACACCCCGAACGCCTTGGCGCGATCCCGCGGCTCGGTGAACGTGACCGCGACCAGGGACAGTGCGGTCGGCGTGAGCAGCGCCGCGGACGCTCCCTGCAGGGCGCGTCCGGCAACAAGCATCCCGAACCCGGTGGCCGCTCCGGCCAGGGCCGATGATGCCGCGAACCCGGCGAGTCCGATCAGAAACGCCCGCCGGCGTCCCAGATGGTCGGCGATCCGGCCGCCGAGGAGCAGCAGTCCGGCAACGGCAAGCGTGTACGCCGTGATCACCCACTGCCGGTCGGCATCGTCGAAGTGCAGTCCCCGCTGGGCCGACGGCAGCGCGATGTTCACGATCGTCGCGTCGAGTGCGACCATCAGCTGGGCAAGCGCGATCACGACCAGAGCCAGCCAACGCCGGTCGGTACCGGTGGCTACGGAGGCGGTGACGGAATCGGTCGGATGACTGGACATGACGATCTCCCCATTAATCGGAGGATTTTCTTCCACTTACTCTCACACCCGCGATCCCCCAAACACAAGCCCATCCGGAGGTTTTTTCTCCGAATGCTGGTAACGTCGTCGGCGACCGAATCGGCGACGGAGGAGGCGGTGGCGATGATGGCGGCGTCGGCGTCGAGCGACCGCATACGTCCGTTGCGAGCCGATGCTCGGCGCAACCACCGTCAGATCGTGCTCGCGGCTCGCGACGTCTTCGTGGAACGAGGGCCCGGCGCATCGTTGGACGAGATCGCCCGCCGGGCGAAGGTCGGCATCGGCACCTTGTACCGGCGGTTCACCGACCGCAACGTACTGATGCGCGCGGTAGTTCTCGACGCACTCGAACGTAGCGCCGAATCAGCCGAGCGTGCCAACGACGAGGCGCCGAACGCGTTCGAGGCGCTGACGTCGTACCTGCACGCCAACCTCGAGGACCGCGTCGCGGCGGTCATCCCCGTGCTGCTCGACCAGGTCGACATGGATAGGGGGGACATCGCGGCGGCACGGGACCGGGCGGCGTCCGCCACGCAGCGGATCATCGACGCAGCCCATGCTGAAGGCACCCTTCGCGAGCAGGTGACGTTCGGGGACATCGGCACGATGCTGGTCCGGCTGTCCCGGCCGTTGCCGGGTGACATCTCGCTTGAGCTGAGCGAGCGGCTTGCACACCGCCATGTCGACCTGCTCGTCGACGGCCTGCGACCGAGGCCAGCGGGAGAGCTACCGATCGGCGGTCCGCGGTTGAGCCTCGAAGACCTCCGGCGGCTACGTGATCGGGCGGCCGACGAGCCCGACGGCGGTTCGCGGTGAGCGTTCCGAACCACGACCGGTCATGGCGACTGTCCCGTTCGGCGCGAAAACTCACGCTGCTGACGCACGTGGTGGTCTCGGTCGGGTGGGTCGGTGTCGACGCGGCGTTGCTCGTGCTCGCGGTCACCGGTCTGACCAGCGACAACCCGCAGACGGTTGCCGCCTGCTACACGTCGATGAAGACGTTCGCGGTCGTCCTGCTCCTTCCATTGGGCCTGGCGGCGCTGGCAACCGGACTCCTGCTGGGGGCGGGTGGCCGGTGGGGAATCCTGCGCCATTGGTGGGTTGTCACCAAGTTGGTCATCAACCTGGTGTTGACCAGTTTGGTGCTGGCGCTACTCCGGCCGCGGCTCGATGACGCCGCGGAGGCGAGCCTGCGCGTCGACGGATCCCTGGTCCACCGCCTCGGCAGCCTGCGGCTTGACCTCGTCTTTCCACCGACGGTCTCCATCGTCGCGCTGGTGTTCGCGGCGACGCTCGGCCTGTACAAACCGTGGTCCATGACCGCTCGTGGACGGCGTCTCGACCGTCGTGGCCGACGGCGGAGCGTCGCGTAGCTTCTGGAAGATGCTCCGAATATGGGTCTCGACCGTGCGGTCCGCGAGTGCGAGGGAGCGCGCGACGGAGGCGTTCGAGCGACCCTCGGCGACCAGCCCGAGCACCTCGCGCTCGCGTGGCGTCAACTCGACGAGCCGGTCGTTCGATCTCGTCGGCGCCATCAACGCGCCGCGGACCGGGTCCGCGGGCGGCTGGACTGCGGCCGGCTCGTGCGCAGCAGCCCACCGATGCCGAACGACCGTTCGGTACGCAGCTGGGTGTTGACGAGCAACCCGACCGCCATCAGCGACGCGAACATCGATGTTCCGCCGTACGACACGAGCGGCAGCGGTACGCCGGTCACAGGCATGATGCCGAGACACATGCCGATGTTCTGAAACGCCTGGAACCCGAACCAGCACGCGATCCCGGCACTCGCGGCCCGGCCGAACATGTCGTCGGCACGGGCGGCGATGAAGGTGGCCCGCCATAACAGCAGCAGGAACACGACGATGATCGCGCCCGCGCCCACGAGCCCGAGCTCCTCGCCGGCAACGGTGAACACGAAGTCGGTGTGCTGTTCTGGAACGAAGCCCGACTGAGTCTGCGACCCGTGAAACAGTCCTTGACCGAACAGGCCGCCGTTGCCGATCGCGATGCGGGCCTGGATCGTGTTGTACCCGGCACCTCGAGGATCGAGGCTCGGATCGGTGAATGCCTCGAACCGAAGCAGCTGGTAACCATGCAAGACACCAAGGGCGACGGCACCGACTGCTGCCCCGATCGCACCGATACCGAGGGCGGCCAGCCACCGCCGCGGAGCTCCGGCCACGCCCAACACCCCGAACACCGTCGCGCTCAGGACCAGCATCGTGCCGAGGTCGGGCTGAGCGAGGATCAGCGCGGCGGGCAGGGCGGCAATCAGGAGCGCGGCAACCACATCGACGTCGCGGATGGCACCGGCGCGTCGGCGGCTCTCGAGCCGCTCTGCCAACAGCAGTGCCATGGCGGCGATCACCGCCGGCTTCGCCAGCTCAGCCGGCTGTATCGACAGTCCCCCGACCTCGATCCAGGCTCGCGACCCGTTGACGACCGCACCGAGCGGAGAGAGCACGGCGACGAGACCGGCGACCGCCCCGACGTAGACGAGCGGCGTCCACAGCCGAACCGAGCGGTGGTCTGTGGTTGCCACGACCAGTCCCAGCACCGTGCCGATGGCGATGTTGAGGAGCTGCTTCTTGACGTACGCGGTGGTGTCCCCCCCGGTCAGTGAGCCGTCGTGCGCTGTTGCCGACCACACCAAGAGCGTTCCGATTGCAAGCAGGACGGCCGTGGATCCGAGCAGCAGCCAGTCCAGCCGTCGCCAAGCGCTTCGTCGGTCGACGACATTCACCCGCCGTGTCGCCGGGCCGCTCGATGTCGCGAACGTCACCATGACGTCCGCCGACGCCCGGAGGGCGCGTCGCGAGGGGGTGCACCGATCATGCCGTTGGACCGAAACACCGGGAGGCCGCTCGGGGGGTGGCCGCCCTTCGGTTCGGCGTGCGTCAGATCGACCCGGTCGCCGTTTACTCCGTAGAGCGTCTCCCAGATCTTCCGGACCGCCGGGCCCGAGGTCCCGGATCCGGTGCCACCTTCTTGCACCTGCATGACGACGACGTAATGCTTGTCGTAGGTCGCCACCCACGACGTCGACTGCTTGCCGTACACCTCGGCCGTTCCCGTTTTGGCGCGGATCCGGACGCGGTCGAGCGGGAACCCACCGAAGCGCCACGCGATCGTGCCGACCTTCGCCGTCCCGAGCAGCGCCTCGTCGATGAATCGGAGTGTCGCCCTCGAGACGGGCACGTGGCCAGTGGCGGCCGGCCTGACACGCTTCACCACCTGGCCGGAGCGCGGGTCCACGATCGCCTTGACGACGCGCGGCGCCCAGAGCGTCCCACCGTTCGAGATTGCCGCGTAGGCAACCGCCAGCTGGAGAGGGGTCAGTGTCGTATCACCCTGACCGACCGCGAAGTTGACCGCGTCGCCGGCACGGTAGCGCCATCCGTCGGTGCAGAACTCGCGCGCGAACACATGCAGGTAGTCGGACCCAGGGTTCCTGCCGAGCTTGCAGTAGTAGTCCTTGTTGGCCTTCCAGTAGGCGTCCTTCCATCGTCGGTCGGCGATCCGTCCCGCCGCCTCGCCGGGGATGTCGATCCCGGTGGGCGTACCGAAGCCGAATCCCTTGGCCATCGCGACCAACGGGTCTCTGCCGTTGACGTTTCCGGAGTCTCCCCCGTTCGCCAGCCAGTTCGCATAGCCGATCCGGTAGAAGAACGTGTCGCAGGAGATCTGCAAGGCCTTGGCGAACCCGATCATCCCGTACGAGCCCGACTCGTAGTTGTGGAAGACCCGGTTGCCGACCGTGAACGACGAGCTGCAATCCAGCTGCGTGCGCGCGGAGTATCCGCTCGACAGCGCCCCGGCGGTCATGAACGGCTTGAACGTCGAGCCGGGCGCGAACTGACCCTGCGTCGCGCGGCTCAGCAGCGGCTCGCCGGCGGCCTTGGAGTCGAGTCGGTGCAGGTCACCCTTGCTGATGCCTCCCACCCAGACCGACGGGTCGTAGGTCGGGTAGCTCGCCATCGCGACAACCTGGCCGGTCTTGGCATCGAGTACCACGACCGACCCCGAGTCGGCTCGGTAGTTGCGACGCGTCACCGGGTCATACGTCCGTCGTGCGGTCACGACGGTCTGTCTGAGCTGTTGCTCGGCGACGGCCTGGACCCGCGCGTCGATGGTGGTGACGACCGTGTCACCCGTCCGAGCCGCGGTTGTGCCTGCGTCGCCGGTCACCCGCCCGAGGCTGTCGACGTCGACGCCGTGAACACCCGGACGACCCCTCAACCATTTGTCGTAGGTATCCTCGATGCCAGCCCGACCGGCCAGAGACAACGATGTCACCGACCCGTCGCCCCGACGCCTGGCCGTCGCCAGCTCTGCGGACGACACGGGCGAGATGTAGCCGAGCAGATGTGCTGCGTTGACGCCGTAGGGCGACGGATAGGCCCGCACCTCCCACGCTTCGGCGAACACCCCTGGATAGTCCTCCGGCTGCTCGAGAATCCGTGATGCGAGGCGCTGGCTGACGTCCTGCGCGATGGGCACCGGCGAGTACGGCGATCCGCTCCAGCAGGTTGGCGGCTGCGCCGCACCCGGTTCGCCGCACAGCAGGGTCCGGCGCTCGATCGCCCGCACCGGAAGCCCGAGAGTGGTGCCGAGCCGGTTGAGCACCGAAGCGCGAGTCCCGGCCGCAAGCGAGCCGAGGACGTCACGGTCGACCGTGACGACCCAGCTCGTCCGGTTGCCGACAAGGGTACGACCCTGCGCGTCGACGATCAGCCCGCGTGGCGCCAACAGCTCGATCTGCCGGACCGCGTTGGCGCGCGCCGCCGTCTGATACGTGTCGGCGCTGAGCACTTGGATGTACCAGAGCCGCGCGAGCAACGTGAGGAACAGCGCGATGACCATCACCTGCACCACGACGAGGCGCACTCGCGAGCGGTCCTTCACGACCACGTCACCATCGGGGCGGACCTGGCTCGATGCGTCGGAATAACAGCAGGACCAGGGGCACGACCAAGGGGGTGAGCGCGACGTCGTAACAGACGGCGAGCGGTACCACCCTGACGACGTCGGCAACGTGCACACCGGGTTCACCCAGGGCGAAGCCGGTGAGGGCGAAGACGGAGTTGCCGACGAACACTCCGGCCGCGACCGTCAGGACGGTCGCGAGCGGCGCCGGCCTGGCATCACCACGGGCGAGACCGGTCAGGTAGCCGACGAGCAGCATGGCAAGCGTCCAACGACCGGCGACGTGGTCGGCCGGGGGCGCCAGGTCGAGCACCAGCCCGGCAGCGAAGCCGACGAACGCGCCGTAGTCGGCTCCCCGCGACAGCGCTGCGGCGATCACCATCAGCATGACCAGGTCGGGTACGACCCCATCGAGCGAGAAATGGTCGAACACGCTCACCTGCAACGTCACCGCCACCACGATCAGCACGCCGACCGACAGGCACCTCGCGACCGCCTTCATCGGGCACCGGCCTGCGTGGTCGCATGCGCGCTCGTCGCGGCGTCCGCCCTGGTCACGATCCCCACGACGTCGAGCGACGAGAAGTCGACGAACGGCGCCACGCTCCCGATCTCGCCGAGGTTGGCTTGGGCCGCCCGAACCGTCGTCACCTGCCCGATCGGGATCCCCGGCAGGTACGGGGCGCCGTTCTGTGATCCCCACGTGACGATCGTGTCCCCCCGCCGCATGCCCGCGGTGTCGTCGACGAGCGAGAACGTCAATCGTGTATCGCCGCTGACGGACCCGTCGCCCCGCACGAACCCGAGCTCCATCGACGGTCCCAGCCGGCCACCGACGGTCGAGTCCCCGTCCACGATCAGCAAGACCGTTGCCGTCGTCGCCGAGGTCGAGATGACGCGGCCGACGAGCCCTTCGCCGTTCAAGACCGTCTGGTCAGGCTTGACACCGTCATCGGCGCCGGCGTCGATCGTGACCGTCCGGGTGAAGGACTGCGCCGGTCCGAGCCCGATCACCTGGGCCGGAACGATGGTGAAGTCTTTGGCGTCACCGAACGCCCCGATCCGGTGGAGCTCGGCCGTCCTGTTCTGGTTTGCCGCGGCCGTCCGCAGCTCGGTCCGCAGCCCAGCGTTCTGCCGGCTCAGCTGGTCATTCTCGTTTCGCAAGTCGTCGACTCGACGGAAGTGGGCGGGCAGATCCGTGATCGGTCGCAGCAGCGCTGCGGTGGCATCCTCGGTTGGACCAAGCATCGTCGCGACCAGCGTGCGCATGGGGTCAACGGGCGAGTGACCATCGGAACGCTTTGCGTCGAGGGTGAGAATCGTCAACGTCGCAAGCAGCAGGACGGCGATGAACACGCGGGAGCGAGGTGGTTCGTCGTGCACGCCTCACCGCCTCGGCTCGGAAACGAGGACCCGCTGAAGGGCCTCGAACTCCTCGATGCACTTCCCGGCGCCGAGCGCGACCGAGTCGAGCGGACTGTTTGCGATGTGAACCGGCATTCCTGTCTCGTGCCGAAGGCGCTCGTCCAGTCCGCGGAGCAATGCACCGCCACCGGTGACCACCAGGCCGCGGTCCATGATGTCGCCGGCGAGCTCGGGCGGCGTCGTGTCCAGGGTCGCGCGCACGGCGTCGACAATCGCATGTAGCGGCTCCTCGAGGGCCTGGCGTACCTCCGCCGACGAGATCGCCACATTTCGCGGCAGACCGCTCACCATGTCGCGTCCGCGGATCTCGGCCTCGGGTTCCTCGGGCAGCGGGAACGCCGATCCGATCGCGATCTTGATCTCCTCGGCGGTCCGCTCGCCGAGCATCAGGGAGTACTCCTTCTTCATCCACGCGATGATCGCCTGGTCCAGGTCGTCACCGGCCGTTCGGATCGACTGCGACGTCACGATCCCGCCGAGCGATATCACGGCGACCTCGGTCGTTCCGCCGCCGATGTCGACGATCATGTTGCCGGTCGCCTCGTGGACCGGCAGGCTCGCACCGATCGCCGCTGCCATCGGTTCCTCGATGATGTAAACGCGCCGTGCACCAGCTTCGTACCCCGCCTCCTTGACGGCTCGTTGCTCGACGGCGGTGATGCCGGACGGTACGCAGACCACCAGCCGGGGTTTGGCGAGATAGCGGCGCTTGTGCACACGGCGGATGAAGTATCGGAGCATCTGTTCGGTGGCCTCGAAGTCGGCGATCACACCGTCCTTGAGCGGGCGGACCGCGGTGATCGTGCCGGGCGTGCGACCGATCATCTGTTTGGCGTCGGTTCCGACGGCCACCACCTCGCGGGTCTGGGTGTTGAGCGCGACCACGGAGGGCTCGTTGAGCATCACGCCGCGGCCACGGACGTAGACCAGCGTGTTGGCGGTCCCCAGGTCCACGGCCATGTCACGACCGATGAAGCTGTTGGCCATCGTGTGGGCGCCTCTCGTGGCTGGTCCGGGCTCCGGCGTACCACCGTTCGGCCATCCCAGGAGACAGGCCAGGTCAAGCCGCGTTTTCAGGGTAGGTACAACGGTGCCGTCTGCCCCGGCCAACGCGCCGGGTGACCCGGATTTCTCGCCGCCGGACGACCGGCCGGCCGAGCGCCCGGGTCAGGTGGAGAGGCCGGGGAAGAAGATCGCGATCTCGCGGTCCGCGGACCTGGCGGAGTCAGAGCCGTGCACGAGGTTCTCGCGGTTCGACAGGGAGTAGTCGCCCCGGATCGAGCCGGGTAGCGCCTTGCGCCCGTCCGTCGCGCCGTTGACCGCCCGCACGACCTCGACGGCTTCGTCGCCTTCGAGAACCATCGCCACCGACGGGCCGCTCAGGATGAACTCACGCAGCGAACGGTAGAAGTCCTTGTCCACGTGCTCGGCATAGTGCCGGTCCGCCGTCTCGCCGTCGATCGTCCGCAGGTCCATCGCGACCATCGTCAGCCCCTTGGCCTCGTACCTGCTGAGCAGAGTTCCGGCGAGCCCGCGGCGTACGGCGTCGGGCTTGAGCAGGACCAAGGTGCGTTGCGTCATGGCCGGGAGCCTATCGACACGTCCGCCCGCTCCCGTTCGATCTTGCGGCCCAGCCAGTACGCCGTCGTCCACAGCGCACCGAACCCGAGTCCGAGAACGAACATCGCCGAGACGACGAAGCCCATGCCGATCGCGACGAGCTGAAGTGCGGTCCCGAGCCAGTATGCCCACTCGAAGCGGAGCAGACCGGCGATCACGACCGCGGCCACCGCCGACCCGATTCCGACGAGGACCGCATTGCGCTTGCTCACGTCCTCGACGACTGTCAGCACCGGTGTGACCAGGGCAAGTACCACGCACTCGAGACCCAGCACCGCGGCGCACATCGTCCGGCGCGGGTCTCGCATCAGCGGTCCGCCCGCAGCAACGTTCTCGCTTCCCCAGCCGTGATGACCGACCCCCCGATGATCACCCCGCCGCCTCCGTAACCGATGTCGTCCTCGGCCTCGGCGAGCGTGACGGCTCGCTCGATCGCGTCGTCCAGCCGCGGGACGACGTGAACCCGATCGGGCCCGAAGATGCCTTCCGCGAGCTCCCCGAGCGCTTGGGCCGACAGTGAGCGGGGCATCGAGTTCTGGGTGCAGACGACCGACGACAGAACTGGTTCGAATGCGTCCAGGATCCCCTCGACGTCCTTGTCGGAAGAGATGGCGAGCACACCGACGAGTGGGGAGATCGCGAACGACTCCTGGAGCGCCTCGACCGTCGCGCGGGCGCCGTGGGGGTTGTGCGCCCCGTCGAGGATGATCGCCGGCGATTGGCGAACGACCTCCAGTCGTCCCGGGGAGTCGACTTCGCCGACGACTGCATGCAGCATCTCGGGGTCGAACCCGTTCGCCCTCTCCGGGCCAGCGAACGACTCGGCGGCGGCGATTGCGCACGCCAGGTTTTCGGCCTGGTGGGCGCCGTACAGCGGGAGGAACAGGTCGTCGTACGTGCCGAGCAGGCCCTGAATGCTCACCTGCTGACCACCGACGGCGGGAACCCGACTGCGCACGCCGAACTCCATGCCCTCACGGGCGACGGTTGCACCCGTCTCGACCGCTCGCTCGATCAGGACCTCGGCCGCACCGAGCGGCTGCCGGGCGAGGATCGCGGTGCTGCCCGCCTTGATGATGCCGGCCTTCTCGACGGCGATCCGGTCCGGCGCGTCACCGAGGTAGCTGGCGTGGTCGACATCGATCGGCGTCACCACGGCGACCACCGCGTCGATCACGTTCGTCGCGTCCCACCGCCCCCCCATCCCCACCTCGACGATGGCGGCATCCACGGGTGCGTCGGCGAACCCCGCGTACGCCATCGCGACCAGCACCTCGAAGAAGGACAGCGGGATCTCGCTGGACCGGTCGATGATCGCGGCGTACGGCGCGACCTCCTCGTACAGCTCGACGAACCGCTCTGGGGTCAAGGGCGAGCCGTCGACGCTAATCCGTTCGGTGATGCTGCTCAGATGCGGGCTCGTGAACCGTCCGGTCCGCAGTCCGAGACCGCGCAGCAGGGTGTCGACCATCCGGGCCGTCGAGGTCTTGCCGTTCGTGCCGGTGATGTGGATCGACGGGTACGCCCGCTGCGGCTGTCCGAGCATGTCGCACAGCGCTGCGATCCGGTCGATGGTCGGGTCGAGCTTCGTCTCGGGCCAGCGAGACAACAGCGCCTTCTCGACCTCGGCGAAGCGCTGGTCGGTCATGTCTGCAGGTGATTCCGCCACGGCCCGAGCCTAGATCCCCGGGCTCTTTGCGTACTTGCGGGGCATCCGGCGAACCTCAGGTCCCCCGTAAGTACGCAAAAGGCGGAGGCGTCGACGATGGCGGTCACCGTAGGATCAGCCCCTATGACGACTACGTCCAGCGCTGCACCGGGTACGACCTCCGCCGCTGATCGGCGCGCCGCCGTCGTACCCGAGAAGCCGGCGCTCGAGGGCCTCGAAACCAAGTGGGCGGCCCGCTGGAAGACGGACGAGACCTACAAGTTCGACCGGACGAAGTCGCGGGACGAGATCTACGCGATCGACACGCCCCCGCCAACCGCGTCCGGCTCGCTGCACGTCGGCCACATCTTCTCCTATACGCACGCCGACCTGATTGCGCGCTACCAGCGGATGCGCGGCAAGGAGGTGTTCTACCCGATGGGGTGGGACGACAACGGCTTGCCGACCGAGCGCCGGGTCCAGAACTACTACGGTGTCCGCTGCGACCCGAGCCTGCCGTACGACCCGGAGTTCTCGGCGCCCGATAACCCGGACCCGAAGCGGAAGGTTCCCGTTTCACGACCCAACTTCGTCGAGCTCTGCGACCGGTTGTCCGTCGAGGACGAGGCGATCTTCGAGCAGCTGTGGCGGCAGCTCGGGCTGTCCGTGGACTGGTCGCTGCTCTACCGGACGATCAGCGACGACTGCCGCCGAGTCGCCCAGCTCGCATTCCTGCGCAACGTCGAGCGCAACGAGGCGTACCAGGCCGAGGCACCCACTTTGTGGGACGTGACGTTCCAGACTGCGGTCGCGCAGGCCGAGCTGGAGGCTCGCGATTACCCCGGCCACTACCACCGGGTGGCGTTCCACGGTCCGGACGGACCGGTGTACGTCGAGACCACCCGGCCCGAGCTGGTCGTCTCCTGTGTCGCGCTCGTCGCGCATCCCGACGACGGGCGCTACCGAGCGCTGTTCGGCAAACGGGTGCGGACACCGGTCTTCGGTGTGGAGATCCCCGTCGTCGCCCACCGCGCCGCCGAGCCGGACAAGGGCACCGGGATCGCGATGTGCTGCACGTTCGGCGACCTGACCGACGTCCAGTGGTGGCGCGAGCTGCAGTTCCCCGTGCGTACCGTGATCGGCCGCGATGGCCGTTTCAGCCGCGAGACGCCGCCATGGGTGCACGGTCACGGTCCCGGCGCGGCGTACGCCCAGCTGGCGGGCAAGACCGTGTTCAGCGCCCGCGAGGCGATGGTCGGGCTGCTCCGGGAGAGTGGCGACCTGGAGGGGGAACCTACGCCGACCCGGCGGATGACGAACTTTTACGAGAACGGTGAGCGGCCGCTCGAGATCGTGGCGACCCGGCAGTGGTACATCCGCAATGGCGGACGTGATGACGAGCTTCGTCAGGCGCTGGTCCGCCGCGGAGATGAGATCGACTGGATGCCCTCCTACATGCAGCACCGCTACACGAACTGGGTCGACGGGCTCAACGGCGACTGGCTGATCTCGAGGCAGCGGTTTTCCGGAGTCCCATTTCCCGTCTGGTACCCGGTCGACGGCGACGGCGAGCCGCGGTACGACCGGCCGGTGTTCGCGGCGGCGGACATCTTGCCGGTCGACCCCTCCACCGATGCTCCGGAGGGGTACGACGAGGCGCGGCGCGGCAAGCCCGACGGGTTCGTCGGCGACCCCGACGTGATGGACACCTGGGCGACGTCATCGCTGACACCGCAGATCGCCGGCGGGTGGTCGCGTGACGAGGACCTGTTCGCGCGGGTGTTCCCGATGGACCTGTGCACGCACGCCCATGACATCATCCGGACCTGGCTGTTCTCCCGGGTGGTCCGTTCCCACTTCGAGCACGACTCCGTGCCGTGGCGCCGTGCCCTGATCTCGGGGTTCGTGGTCGACCCGGAGCGCAAGAAGATGAGCAAGTCCAAGGGCATAGGCACCGCCGTGCTTCCTCAGGACATCCTCGACGAGTACGGCACCGACGCGGTCCGATGGAGGGCGGCGATGTCACGGCCGGGACTAGACAGCCCGTTCGACGAGACCCAGATGAAGGTCGGGCGCCGGCTGGCGATGAAGGTCCTGAACGCCAGCAAGTTCGTGCTCGGGCTCGGTGCCGTCGCCGCGGACCCGACCCGGATCACCGAGCCGCTCGACCTGGCGATGGCGGCTAGGCTCCGGCAGGTTGTCCGCGACGCCACGGCGGCGCTCGACGCGTACGACTACACCAGCGCGCTGGAGGCCGTCGAGCGGTTCTTCTGGACGTTCTGTGACGACTACCTCGAGCTTGTCAAGGAGCGGGCGTACGGCGGCCGCGGCGCCGCCGGTGCCGCCTCCGCGCGATGCGCACTCGCGCTGGCGCTGCACGTCCAGCTGCGGTTGCTCGCGCCGTTCCTCCCGTACGTCACCGAGGAGGTGTGGTCGTGGTGGCAGGACGGATCGGTGCACCGCGAGCCATGGCCGGACCGGGAGACCGACATCGCGACCAGCCCGCACGACCCCGATGTCTTGATGTCGGCGTCGGCGGTCCTGTCCGGTCTGCGCGGAGCGAAGTCGACGGCAAAGGTCAGGATGCGCACGGCGGTCGCCGCGGCCACCGTCACCGGACCCGACGATCAGCTGACGTTGGCACGGCTCGCGATCGACGACCTCCGCGCGGCCGGCGGCGTGACCGGCGAGCTGACCTGGACAGCGAGCCACGGCGAGGCGGTCACCGTCACCGACGTCGACCTCGTGACCTGACCGTCGAACGTGGCGTGTCGGCGGCCCTGCACGGCAAGTCCGGGTGCCCATCCGTGCCATCGACGGTCGCGAACCACCGCTGGTCCGTCGATGCAGCCGGGAGTGCTGGGCAGTCAGTGAGAGGGTAGGCCGATGACCGATCCGCAGCTGACCAGGCTGGAGACGCACGCGGCGACCCGGGCGGTCGTCCTCGTCCTGCACGGCGGACAGCAGAACAACGCCAGTCCGGTCGACTCGCGCAACCTGTCGTACCTGCGGATGCTGCCGATCCAGCGCTCGCTGTTCCGGACGGGCAAGGAGAACGGAACCGCGGTCTGGCTGCTGCGCTACCGGGTACGCGGCTGGAACGCGCCGTCAGGCAAGATCCCGGACCCGGTCCGTGATACACGATGGGCGTTGGGTGAGGTCCGGCGTACGCATCCGGGCGTACCGATCGTGCTCGTCGGTCACTCGATGGGCGGACGTACCGCCTGTACTGTCGCCGGCGAAGAGGGCGTCACGGCGGTCTGCGCGCTCGCTCCGTGGCTGCCCACCGGTGAGCCGGTCGAGCCGGTGATCGCCAAACCGCTCATCGTCATCCACGGCACGGCGGACCGATGGACGTCGCCTCGACTCAGCCGCGAGTACGTGCAGAAGGTTCAGGCCGAAGGCAGCCCGGCGGACTGGCGTCCCATCAGAGGTGCGGGGCACTTCATGTTGCGGCGTGCAGGTACCTGGCACCGGATGACCCGTGCCGCGGTCACCGAGCTGCTTCCACCCTCCTCTTGACCGACTTGTCGGCGGCTCATCAGGCTCTGGCCCCGTGTCGCGCCGACAAGTCGGAATGGGTGGGGTTCGTACGATGACCGGCATGCGGGTGATGACGTACAACGTGCACTCGCTCCGGGACAGCTCGACGGCGGTTGCCCGGGTCATCCGGGCGGCCGACGCCGACGTGGTCTGCATCCAGGAGGCGCCGCGGTTCTGGTTCTGGCGGGTGCGCTGTTGGTGGCTCGCGCTGCGATGTCAGCGACGCTGGGTCGTCGGCGGTCCGAGTTCGGGGGCCTGCCTCGTCCTGGCCCGTCGCGACATGGAAGTCGTCGAACGCCGGTCGCTGACATTCACCAGCGACCCCAGCCTGCACCAGCGCGGAGCCGCCGTCGCGACCGTCGCCATCCCTGCCGGGCGGCTGGTCGTCGCCGCGACACACCTCGACCTCATGCCTCAACCGCGACTACGTCATGCACATGAGCTACGCGCCACGCTCGCTGCGGTCGTCCCGGCCGGCGCGACGGTCATCATCGCCGGGGACGTCAACGAGACGCCAGCGGGACAGGCCTGGACCGCGTTGGCCGACGGAGCGCGTGACGCCTTTGCCGAGGCAGGTGTGGATGAGGGCAAGACGTTTCCGGCCGGCCAGCCGGTGAAGCGCATCGACGGGGTCTTCGTCTCCGGACCGGCAGTGGTCACCGGCACAAAGGTGCTGGACTCCCCCGACGTACGCCGCGCGTCAGACCACCGACCTGTTGTCGTCGACATCCAATGGCTGACGAAGTGAGCGGAATACCGCTCAGAACGTCAGCCAATGATCCAAGCTAGGCGGACTTCTTCTTCTTCGTCTCGACCTCGCGCGGGATCAGCGTCGGGTTCACGTTGTCGGATACGACCTCGCCGGTGATGACGACCTTGGCGACGTCATCGCGCGACGGCACGTCGTACATCACGTTGAGGAGAACCTCCTCCATGATCGCGCGCAGACCGCGGGCGCCGGTTCCGCGCAGCATCGCCTGGTCGGCGATTGCCCGGATCGCGTCGTCGGTGAACTCGAGGTCGACGTGGTCGAGCCCGAACAACTTCTCGTACTGCTTCACCAGGGCATTGCGGGGCTCGATCAGGATGCGTTCGAGGTCGGCCTTGTCGAGCTTGTCGACGACCGCCATCACCGGGAGCCGGCCGACGAACTCGGGGATGAGCCCGAACTTGAGCAGGTCCTCGGGACGTACCTGAGCAAACAGCACATCGGTGTCGTGGGCGGTGAGCGAGTCGAGGTCGGCAGTGAATCCGAGCGTCTTCTTGCCGACGCGCTGCTTGATGAAGTACTCCAGTCCGGCAAACGCGCCTCCCACGATGAACAAGATGTTCGTCGTGTCGATCTGGATGAACTCCTGGTGGGGATGCTTTCGACCACCTTGTGGCGGCACGGACGCGGTCGTGCCCTCGAGGATCTTGAGCAGTGCCTGCTGGACACCCTCGCCGGACACGTCCCGGGTGATCGAGGGGTTCTCGCTCTTGCGGGCGATCTTGTCGACCTCGTCGATGTAGATGATGCCGGTCTCGGCCTTCTTCACGTCGTAGTC
>JBBSHE010000047.1:0-19799 GCA_038253325.1 Propionibacteriales bacterium | reverse complement strand
GGAGCGCCGACGGGAGCGCCGACCGCCGGCATGCCGAGTCCGGGAGCGCCGACGGGAGCGCCGACCGCCGGCATGCCGAGCAGGACGCCCAGCGGTTCGTCACCGGTGCGCCGCTGCCAGGCGTCACCAGCCCGGGTCGACCGCACCGCGACCACGGGTGCGTCGGACACCAGGTGGTGCGGCGCTGCGTAGGTGACGTCGACGGTGACGAGGTCCCCGGGACGGATCGCCTCGAGGCCGGGTGCGAAATGCACCAGCCGGTTGTCCGGTGCCCGGCCCGAGAGCCGGTGCGTTGCCGCATCCTTGCGACCCTCGCCCTCGGCAACGAGGACGTCGACGCGTTGCCCGACCAGGCGCTGGTTCTCCTGCCAGGCGATCTCGTCGACGAGGTCAACGAGATCGCCGTACCGCTGTTTCACGACGTCGGGCCCGACCTGCTGGTCGAGCTCTGCGGCGGGCGTCCCGGGCCGCGGCGAGTACTGGAACGTGTACGCGCCGGCGAACCGCGCTCGGCGTACGACGTCGAGCGTGTCGGCGAAGTCGTCGTCGGACTCGCCCGGGAACCCCACGATGATGTCCGTCGTGATGGCGGCGTCGGGCATCGCGTCGCGTACCCGGTCGAGGATCTCGAGGTAGCGGTCCCGACGGTAGGAGCGGCGCATCGCCTTCAGGACTCGGTCGGAGCCGGACTGCAGCGGCATGTGCAGCTGCCGCATCACGTTCGGCGTCTCGGCCATCGCAACGATCACGTCGTCGGTGAAGTCGCGCGGATGCGGCGACGTGAACCGTATCCGTTCCAGTCCGTCGACCTCGCCACAGGCGCGGAGCAGCTTGCCGAACGCGAACCGGTCTCCGAAGTCGACGCCGTACGAGTTCACGTTCTGTCCCAGCAACGTGACCTCGACGACACCTTCGTCTACCAGGGCGCGGATCTCGCGCAGCACGTCACCGGGGTTGCGGTCCTGCTCGGTACCGCGCAGGGATGGGACGATGCAGAACGTGCAGGTGTTGTTGCAACCGACGCTGATCGCGACCCAGGCCGCATAGGCCGACTCGCGTCGAGTAGGCAGGGTCGAAGGAAAGACCTCGAGCGACTCGAGGATCTCGACCTGGGCCTGCTCCTCGATCCGGGCGCGTTCGAGCAGGGCAGGCAGCGATCCGATGTTGTGCGTCCCGAACACGACGTCGACCCACGGCGCCCGACGGATGATCTCGCCGCGGTCCTTCTGGGCCAAACAGCCGCCCACGGCAATCTGCATTCCCGCACGAGCGGCCTTGACCGGCGCGAGATGGCCGAGGTTTCCGTACAGCCGGTTGTCGGCGTTCTCGCGTACGGCGCAGGTGTTGAGCACGACGACGTCGGCCGTGTCGTGGTCGCCGGCGCGCGCGTACCCGGCGTCCTCGAGCAGCCCCGCGAGACGCTCCGAGTCGTGGACGTTCATCTGGCAGCCGTACGTCCGGACCTCGTACGTGCGGCCGGATCCCGTGCGGCCGGCATCGATGCGCCCGGCATCGATGCGCCCGTGATCGGTGCGCCCGGGATCGGTGCGCCCGGCAACCCCGAAGGTGGTCAGCTCGGCGCCTGAGGTGGTCGTGGTCATGACCGGACCAGGTTACCCCTGCGGTTTTGCGTACTTGCGGGCCACTGAGACGGGCTCCAACGCCCCGGAACTACGCAATAACGCCGGAGGAGGTGCCGAATATGCGCGGGACGCCGAGCGTGTAGACGACCTCGGTAGTCACCCGGCCGTCGACCTCGGTCGGGACGTCGATCCAGATCCCGTCGATGAAGCCCGCCTTGGCCAAGGCGCGCAGCGACGGCTGGTTGCGATGGTCCGGGCTGGCGAGGATGCGGGTGACGTCGTCGTACTGGTCCAGGACGACATCGCGGCAGAACTCCCAGATCAGCCGGGTACCCAGGCCGTTGCCGACGAGCCGCGGATCACCGATCAGGTAGTCGATGCCAACGGCGTCGGGGGCGCCGGTCTTGACGGCGTAGCCGTCGTAGGCTCCCACCCGGTCCCACCGAACCGACAGATCGAGCGGCCATGGAGCAACTCCCCCGATGCCGGCTTCTTCGGCAAGCTCTCGCAGTGCGGCCGAATAGACCGGCTTTCGAGCCGGCAGAACGGTGGCTAAGCGTCCTCGAAGCCCCCGGCACCGCGGGGAGCGGCGCGGGATGCCGGCGACACCACGGGCAGCAGCTGGCGCTCGACAAAGCGAAGATAGCCGACGCGTTGTTTGGTGCTGAGCAGACGACCCGCCAACGCCCGTTGTCCGTGGATCAAGCCGACATGGGCGGAGCAGGCGAGGATCGCCCAGTGCTGCGCGGCCTCCTCGTCGAAGTCGAGCTCGCGCTAGCACTGGGCAATAAGGCGACATGGCGTTGGGTGATGCGCCGCATCGCCTTCGCGACCGTCGGATCGTCCACGCTGGCGAGCAGACTCAGCTCAACTCGACTCTGTGCCTTGGTGATCATCACGTCGCCGAAGAGCTGGTGCAGGCGTTCAAGCGGCTCGTCCACGGCCTTGACATGGCGGATGATCGCGTCGGTGTGGCGCTCGACCCATGTGTCGAGAACGGCGGACACGAGTTCGTCGCGACTCGAGAAGTGCCAGTAGAAACTGCCCTTCGTCGTGTCCAGCGCGGTCGCGCGCCTTATTGCTATGGCCTGCTCGACAACATCGGCCGGCGCAGCCCGCAGGAACTCACTCCTGGTGCCGAACGCACCGCGCCTGACCGCTCCGGGCGCTCCCGGATCGTCTGCCGGCTGGTGGTCGCTCGAGGAGGCTTCGCGGCTCACGTACGCGCTCACCTGCTTGCTTGGGGTGACCTGCTGATGATGCGCAAGCAACTACTAAACCTGAAACGGCTGGCCGAGCGAGACGCGGCTCGCGCGGACCGGTCGACCGCAGCTAGCAGATGAGTGACCCTCACGTTAACGGCTGAGCAAGTGGGCCGTATACGGCTCGCTTCGTCAGCCGATCGCTGATCCCACGGGCTCAGCGATCGCAAGGCCGAGCGCGAGTTGGCCGGTCGGGCGGCTGGCTTTCGGAGAATCACCCGTTGGAGTCGTCGCCGAGCGCATCGCGGACCACCTGGGCGGCCAACCCGGCCGAAAAGCCCTTGCGGGCGAGCGCACCCATCAACCGGCGCTGCGCGACCTCCGGAGGCAGCGAACGGACGCTACGCAGCTTGCGCCGTACGACATCATCGGCCGCGGCGCGGTCGGCGTCGGGACCGAGATCGTCCAGCGCCTCGTCGACCAGCTCGTCGGCGACGCCCTTGCCGCGCAGCTCATAGCGCAGCGCCCGGGACGAGAGCGCGCGGCTCTGCTGCCGGCTGGCAACCCAGTCGCGGGCGAATGCGGCCTCGTCAACGAGGCCTACCTCCTCGAACCGGTTGAGTACGCGAGTGGCGACCTCGGCCGGCACATCGCGCTCGGTGAGAGCCTGCTCGAGCTCCTGCCTGCTGCGGGCGCGCGACGTCAGCTTCGTCAAGACGATCGTCCGCGCGACCGATTCCGGATCGGCCTCCGGCCCGAGGTCGCGGCCCTGGTCGGGCTCACGACGCCGTGACCGAGAGCGCCGGGCGAACGCCATCAGAAGTCGATGTCGGTCGGTTCGACGTCGATGGGTGCGTCCTCGTCGAGCTTCGCCCCGATGCCCAGCTTCTCGAGGATCTTCTTCTCCAGCTCGTTGGCCAGGTCGGGGTTGTCGCGCAGGAAGGTGCGGGCGTTCTCCTTGCCCTGGCCGAGCTGGTCACCTTCGTAGGTGTACCAAGCACCGGCCTTGCGTACGATGCCGTGCTCGACTCCGACGTCGATCAGGCCACCCTCACGGCTGATGCCGAGGCCATAGATGATGTCCACCTCGGCTTGTTTGAATGGGCTCGCGCACTTGTTCTTGACGACCTTGATGCGGGTTCGGTTGCCTACGAAGTCCGTGCCGTCCTTGAGAGTCTCGATCCGGCGTACGTCGAGCCGGATCGACGCATAGAACTTCAGCGCTCGGCCACCTGTCGTCGTCTCAGGAGAGTTGTGCACCATCACGCCGTCGGCGAAGTAGTTGTGACTGCACTCCACCTCGATATCGAAGCGATGCATCGATCGAGTCGGCGGCTTGGCATGGATTGCGAGGATGCGCGACGGCACCAGCCGGATCGAAGGTTCGACGAACTCCGGCACGACATTGAACTGTCCGCGTAGCCGTGGGAGCAGCTTGTAGTCCATCGACGGATGAACATACGGCGCCACGAGCTCGAGGAACCTGGCTGATGAAGCGGTCGCGAACGTCAGCACGGCCTTACGGCGCTGGCCGGGGGCCCGAAGCGACACGTCGAAACCGAAGGTGTCGTGCAGGTATGACACCAGCCGACGACGCGAATCCTCACTCATCGCCTCGACACAGAACTGCACACGTCCGCTGCCTCCCGCGGTGCGACTCTGCACGCCCTTCGAGCGGACGGTGAACGATCCATCGTCCATGAACCAGATCGCAAGTGCGAGCGGGGTCAGCGCCTTGATGTACTCCTCCGCGATGGTCTTCTTGCCGTCGCCCAGGTAGACGGTGCGCTGAAGCTCACCGAGCTCCGGCAGCGGTGTGAAGTCGGCGAACATGGCGCCCTTGGCATTCGTTCGGCGACTCACGCCGACGTTGCCGAGCATCGACACCTTCCAGTCAAGGTAGTCGGCCTGCGCGGCACCGTGTCCGAGCCGGAAGCGCACGCCGTTTCGGTCGCGGCGATTCGGCGGGAGGTTGCCATCGCCGAGCAACGACCCCAGCACGACCTGCCACTGCTGGTCACTCAGCCGGTGGGTCACGGCCGACATCACGCGATCTCCCGCGTTCAACTCTCCCGCCTCACGCCAACCACCGGGCGTCCTGATCAGGTGGTTCTCGGTGGCAGCGAACTGCGAACGGCCGTTGCCGCCCGACTTCTCGACCGCGAACTGAAGGAACTTGTCGGTGACACCGTTGTCGAACCAGTTGACGACCTTGCGGGGAACCACCTTGTCGAGGGCCGGGTCGTACGACAGCACCTCGACGGGAAGCTTCTGGTTGACGATCTTGCCGATCTTCTCCATCGTGCCGTCCGCGAGCTGGACCCGCGTCCCGTATGACAGGCACCCGAACATCACGCCGATCTTTTCGCGGAGCTGGTTGATGAAAATCGCGGTCGTGCCCGACTGACTCAGGGCACCGGTCAGCTTGCGCAGCGCCTGGCTCATCAGCCGCGCCTGCAATCCCACGTGCGAGTCGCCCATCTCCCCCTCAATCTCGGCCCGCGGCACCAGCGCCGCGACGGAGTCGATCACGATGATGTCGAGAGCGCCGGACCGGATCAGGGTGTCGGCGATCTCGAGCGCCTGCTCGCCGCTGTCGGGCTGGGACACCAGCAGCGCGTCGGTGTCGACACCGAGCTTCTGGGCGTAGTCCGGGTCGAGCGCGTGCTCTGCGTCGATGAACGCCGCGATGCCACCCAGCGCCTGGGCGCTCGCCACCGCGTGCAACGCCACCGTCGTCTTGCCCGACGACTCGGGGCCGTAGATTTCGACGACTCGTCCACGCGGGAGCCCGCCGATGCCGAGCGCGACGTCGAGCGCGATCGCACCGGTCGGAATCACGTCGATGGGAACGTGTCCGCGCTCCCCCATCCGCATGATCGAGCCCTTGCCGTGAGCGCGCTCGATCTGCGCCATCGCGTTGTCGAGTGCCTTGCCGCGGTCTGCTTCAGCCATCTGCCCATCCGTCGCGTGCTCGGGTCGTCCGACCCTCGAGAGGTCCTGTCATGAGAAAGGTAGATCGCCACACCGACAGTCGCCGCCGACCGACGACGACAGTGGAAAACTTGGGCCTCTACCCTGCCTGTGCACATAAACCTAGCCCGAACATGTGTTCGAACCACCTCGACACGCCGAAACCTCCGTTCGTCCGATGAAGCGAGCGGTACAGCGCCCGGATCTCGGACACCAGAGCTGCAGGTGCGCGGTGGCATTCGTACGTCCGATGAAGCGAGCGGTACAGCGCCCGGATCCTCGGACGTCAGACCTACCGATCGGTGATCCGCTTCCAGATCAGCACCCCGCCAAGCGCGTGCGCCTCAGTGCCTCACCGGTGCCAGGTTGCCCGGCCGACCGCTCCGTGCGGACCGGAGAGCCAGCAGGAGCGGTCCCGGGTGCACTGCACGCTGTCGTACGGGGTGTCGTCGACACCCAGCCAGTGTCCGCCGGCGTCGGGCGTCATATCCGTGCCGGTCGGTCCGACCGCCACGGCGACCGCCGACCACTTGCTCACCCATGCCACACCGGAGCGGTACCCGAGCGTCGAACCGCGAACCATCCAGGTGCGACCATGGGTCCTCGTGAGGCCTGAGGGCGTCGCGGCGTCCGGTGCGGTGAAGTCACCGCCGACCGCGATACCGACCCGAGGACTCTTGAACGCGATGGAGTAGACGCCGCTGGTCGGACCCGCGGGGATCGGGCCATCAGTGACCCGCCACCTACGCCCGCGGTCGGCGGAGTGGAAGATCCGCGACGCAGCACCGCCCGAGGCGAGGTAGACCGTCGAGCGTCCGGCGGTCACCAGGCAGGTGCCCGACGCCGCGAACGCGAACTCGCCGTCGACTGCCGGAGGCATCCCTGCCGACGGCACCCGGTGCCAGCTGTGCCCGCCGTCCCTCGTCCGGACCAGGCGGAACTTCCCGTCGACCGGGTCGCTCACCGCCAGCCCGTTCCTGTGTCCGGGCCAGAACGCCATGCAGTCGTAGAACGCGTTCGGGGCATGGTTGACGAACGCGAGGCGCCAATGGCGGCCGCCGCTGCCGGTCGTGTAGATGCGCGAGTCCGTGCCGGTCCCGATCGCGAGCACACTGGCATGCCGGGCGTTCTTCGCCTCGACGTCGCGGAACGCCATGCCGACGGTGCCAGCGGGTGACACGTCCTTCCAGGTCCTGCCGCCGTTGGTGGTGCGGAGCACGCTGCCGTTCTCTCCCGACACCCAGGCCACCCGCCGGTTGACCGGGTCGAGGCCGCGGTACTGCTCGTCGATGCCGGTGCTGACGTCCTTCCACGTGAAGTGGCTCCTGGCCGTGGACGCTGACGTCGACGCCGACGTACGAGCGTCTGCGCTCGCGAACGTCGCGCCGAGGAGCGCTACCGAGGCCAGCGGGGCGACGACGCGGACGAGTTTGCGGACGACGGTCATGAGCGACTCCTTCGGCGGGTTTCGATCCACATCATGCCGAGCGTCGCGCTGCGGCGCCACCCATCCCTCGTCGTCGGGGCACCGTGCCGTGCTTCGCCGGAGGGTGTCCACCCGGCATCGCATACCGACGCAGGCTCAGGGTCGCGCAGGCACCGAGCCGACCGTTCCGATCCAGGCGTCCAACACCTCGACCGGCTCGATCGAGGGTTCGGGGGCGTTGATCCCGGACTCCTGGAGCAAGGCGTGTACCGCGGGATGGATGCGCTCGTCGACAGCCTTCAGGTACGCCTCCTTCGTCTCCCAGACGTCGAGGTAGCGGATCCCGCCGTCGGGTCGTCGCGTCGCGAGGTGGAGGACGGCCCCGACGAAGGGCTCCGGCCCGATTTGCTCGACGATCTTCCAGTACAGGTCGTCAGAGATCGGGACGACTTGGGTGAACGCAAACATGGTCAGGACCTTCCTAATTTAATCCGAATAATCTTCGGATGAATATCGGATACAGTACGACCCATGGGCCGACAGGTCAACCGCTCGTACCACTCGCCGCTGCGCAAGGCAGCCGCCGAGCAGACAAGGCGTGCAATCCTCGGTGCGGCCCGCCGTCTCCTAGTCGCTCGCGGGTGGGCCAGCACGACGATGACCGACATTGCCCGCGAGGCCGGGGTGGCACTCGACACCGTCTATGCCTCCGTCGGCAGGAAGCCCGAGATCCTGCTGCTGCTGATCGAGACGGCGATCACCGGCACTGACAACGTCGTGACCTCCGACGAACGCGGCTACGTCCGACGGATCCAGGCGGCGACGACCGGCGGCGAGATGCTCGCCATCTATGCCAAGGCGATCGTGGACATCCAGCGGCGGATGGCTCCGATCTTCCAAGCGCTCGACCGCGCGGCATCGGAGGACCCGGCCAGCAGGAGCCAGTGGGACCAGATCAGCAGCCGCCGGCGCCGGAACATGGGACGGTTCGCCGACGCGTTGGCTCGGACGGGCGACCTACGGCCGGGCCTCTCCCGAAGCGCCGTCGCCGACAACCTGTGGCTGCTGTCGGCACCCGAGCCGTACCTGCTGCTCGTCGGACAACGTGGCTGGAGCCATCGGCACTACGAGCGATGGGTCGAGGACACCTGGACCCGACTGCTGCTGCGCGACGCGACAGGTACCTAGTGTCCCGCAGGGTCAACTCGCCGGAAGGCGTCAGCGGTCTCGGATCGGCAGCTTCAACACCTTCCACACCTCACGCCAGACCTCCCTGGCGGTCCATCCATCGGCGAGCGCCTGGTTGACGGTCTTGTGGTCGAGGCCGGCGATGACCTGCTCTCGCGCCCAGGTCCGGGCGTACACCGGCCCGAGCGCGGCCTCCATCCGCGACCAGAACTCCGTGAGCCGCACGGAACCCGCCTCCTTCGCCTCGGGCTGTCCAGCGTACGAGTGCGGGCCGCCAACCCCCCACCTCCTGCTGGATCGACCGAGCGGTCAGGCCGGAAGCCGCACCGCGAACAGGCATCCGGGGTCGACGTTGCGGACGGTGACGGTGCCCCGGTGCGCCTCGACGATGCCCCGCACGATCGCCAGGCCAAGTCCCGTGCCGCCGGCACCGTCCGGGGTGCGAGCGGGCGCCCCGGTCCAGGCGACGTCGAAGACCCGCGGGAGGTCGTCTTCCGAGATGCCGCCACACGCGTCGTGGACCGAGATCTCGACGTGTTCGCCGATCCTCCGTGCGTTCACCGCGATGGATCCGTCGTCCGGAGTGTGCCGGATCGCGTTGACCATCAGGTTGGAGATCACTCGAGACAACTCGCGCGCGTCACCACGGACGTACGTGTCCGGCTCCGCGAACACGTCGAGGCGTACGCCTCGAGAGCGCGCCATCGGATCGCTTTCGACCACCGCGTCGCCGATCAGCTCGCACAACGCGAGATCGTCGAGCTGCAACGGAAAGACACCAGAGTGGATCCGCGACAGCTCGAACAGGTCGTCGACCATCCGCGTCATCTTGTCGACGTTCTCGCGGATCTGCCGGTGGTAACGCTTCGGATCGTCGACGATCTCGTCCTCCAGCGCCTCGGCCATCGCGCGCAGCCCGGCGAGAGGGGTTCGCAGGTCGTGCGACACCCAGGCGACGAGCTCGCGACGTGACGACTCGAGCGAACGCTCCCGAGAACGCGACTCCGCGAGCTTCTCCGAGGTGGACGTGAGCTCCTGCGACAACGCGGTCAGCTCGGACGCGGACCCGTCCGGGGCCACGAAACGACCGCTATCGCCCAGCCGGCGGGCCGCCGCCTGCACTGCCTTCGACTCTTGCACGACCTCCCGCGCGACGAGCAGAGCGAACCCGGTTGCGACCAGCCCGGCGACGCCCGAGACCCAGAGCACGACTTCGAAGTCGTGGTCCGACAAGAACATCGCCCGAGCCGTACCGAGGACGCCGGCGACGACGCCGGCCACGGCGACCAGCGCGACGAGCGCAAACCGCCAACGGAGGCTGAGCTGCCGGGTGAACGTCGCGATCAACAGGCCGACGACACCGATCCCGGCCGACCACGCCGCGGCGATTGCGACTACCTCGACCTGGTCCTTTGTCACGCCGCCGCCTCCCACAGGTAGCCGACGCCCCAGACGGTCACCAGCCGAGCCGGACTTGCCGGGTCGTCCTCGATCTTGGCGCGGAGCCTGCGTACGTGGACGGTCACGGTCGACTGGTCTCCGAAATCCCATCCCCAGACGTCAGCGAGCAGCTCCTCCCGCCCGTACGCGACCCCCGGATGATGAACGAAGAACCACAGCAGGTCGAACTCGCGGATCGTCAGGTTCAGCGCGCCGCCGCCGAGAGTCGCGCTCCGAGCGGCGGCGTCGACGACCAGGTCCCCATCAACGACGGGTGGCGGGGGCGACGACTCACCGGCTGGTACGCGCCGCAGGATCGAGGCCACCCGAAGCGCGAGCTCGCGCGGGCTGAACGGCTTTGTCACATAGTCGTCCGCGCCGACCTCGAGACCCAGTACTCGATCGGACTCTTCACCGAGAGCACTGAGCATGATGATCGGCACGTCGCCTTGGGCTCGCAGCCGTCGGCACACCTCGAGACCGTCGACGCCCGGAAGCATGACGTCGAGCACGACCAGATCCGGCTGGAGCTCAGCGGCGCTCGCCACGGCCGCCTCACCGTCGGCGGCCTCGGCCACGTCGAAGTCAGCGTCCCGCAGGTACGTCGCGACCACCTCGCGGACGGTCGGGTCGTCATCGACGACGAGCACTCGGGTCACGAGCGTATTCTCCCCTGCTCTCACGACGGTTGCGGCCCGCGTGCGGCACGGCCACCCATAGCGCTCTCCTCCTCGGCGCTGTCCGGCCCCGAACGCGCCGCTCCGGCTCCCGCCCGCTTGCCATCTCGGTACCTGGCGCCGAGCGCGGCAACGGCGACCGCGACCGTCACAACCGCTGCGAGGACGAACCAGCCCGCAACGTAGTTGCGGTCGAGCAACGTCGGGTTGTCGCGGCGAGCGCCGTACTTGCCGAGCATGGGGATCGCGACGACGGTCACGGTGCCGAGCACGACCGAGCCGACGATGAGGGGACGGCGCAGCCAGGGCGCCGCGGCCCGAACCAGCAGCGCTCCGGCCACCAGGACGACGGGGGTCAGGACGAAGTCGTGCAGCACGACACCGCCGATGAGCCACCGCCCGGTCGCGACCGTGTTCGCCGAACCGATGTCCAGCAGCTTCCGGGCGCCGACCGCGATCAGGACGACACCGGCCATTGCGAGCAGGACCCGAGTCCGCCTCATGCGACGACCTCGAGTCGCTCGACCCACTTGGTCTGCAAGACCCCTGGCCGGTCGGGCGCAATCAGCCGGCACGGGTAGCCGTGGTCGATGTCGAGCGTCTGTCCTGCGAGCCGCAGCGCGAGGAGGGTCAAGTCATCGCGGGTGAACTGGCTGGGCAGGTGCGTCACTGCGAACGCTCCCGCCGGCTGCAACGAGACAACCTTCAGGTTGGAGTCAGACGGTGCCCCGACGAGGGTGAGCAGGTCCTTGATCCGCACGCCGCCCCACATTCCGGAGGCACTCCACCCCTCGACGCAGGAGATGGGCAATGCGTACTCGTACTGTCGCATCGCGTTCAGCTCGTCGAGGCTCAGGGACGCGGTCCTGCTGCCGTTCACGACGGTCAGCCGATACCCGGGATGGCGGGCGAGGTCCGTGACATGGGCGGCGAGGGCAGACTTGTTGATCGGTACGCCCTGCGGACCCTGGCCGCTGCGTACCCCGAACACCGAGACCCGACGCAACAACGGGACCGTTGCACCCGCGGTCGCCACGACGGCTACCGCGCTCGCCGCCAATGCCGTACGGACCAGGGAGCGACGACTGATACCGACGGGCTCCGGTTGCTCGGACGTCTCCGACGGTTCGGGCGACCCAGATGCCGCTGGCTGGTTCGGCGGTTCGGCGCCGCCGTCGCCGACATCGGCCGAGATCGGTAGTCCGAGTGCAGTCCGGATGACCGGCAACTTGACGGAGATGTGGAGGACGAGCGCTCCGATCGCGAGCCAGCCGACGGCGTAGTGCGTACGGCGGAACCCGAAGTGCCACGGATACCACTGGGTGCTGTTCAACAGCCCGGACGCCAGCTCGAAGATCGCAGCGGCGACGAGGATTCCGACGGAGGCCCGCTCGAGCGCGTGCACGACGACCTGACGCAACCTTGGCCCGGGCCGGAGGAAAAACCGAGGATAGACGGTCCACAGCTTCACCAGCAGCAACGGGATCGCCGCCGTCCCCGACAACACGTGCAGGCCTTGGGTGACCCGATAGAGCGAGACCGGCCGGGTCGGGAATGTCAGCCAGCCCGGTGTGGTCTGGGCGAAGTGGCTCACCAGCCCGGTCAAGAACGCGATCCCGAAGCATGCACCGAGCCAGACCCCTACCCGCGCTGCGACTGCCGGGCTGTGCAGCGGTGAGCCGAGGTCCTCCCGTCGCGGGACGCGGGGCGCTGCCGGAAGCTTCATGCTGCACGCTCCGCCGGGACCAGGACGCCGAACGACCGGCTCCGCGCGACGACGAGCTCCTCGACCTCGAGCGATACGGTCGCCGCCAGTGCAGCAAGCGCACCGGCTGGGACGACGGCCCACCGGAAACGACGGGAGACCATGCCATTGCAGGTCAGGGCAACGTCACGCACGTCGATCTCGTCGCCGCGATTCGTCACGTCGACCACGACACGACCGTGGTGTGAGATCAGCTGACGCGCGCGGTGCAGCAGCCGGACGGGATCGCCGCCGATACCGATGTTGCCGTCCGCAAGCAACGCGCACTCCCAGCGCCCTTCGCCGGGGACACGGTCGAAGACGTCCCTCTCGAGCGCGGCCGCACCGCGCCCTCGGGCGAGCTCGACCGCAGCGGGCATGACGTCGATACCGAGCGCCTGATGCCCACGGACCATCAGCTCGTACGTCATCCGGCCGGGTCCGCAGCCGATGTCGATGGTGGCGCCCCGGCACCGCTCGAGCAGCGTGTGGTCCGTCCCGTGGGCTGACCGCCACCAGCGCTGGATGGGCAACCTGACCGGGACGTCCGACAGGCCGACGACGTGGCAGACCCGGCCGCCGAACGCCGATGCGAGGACGTCCGACGGAGTGCGCAGAGGCGGAGTGCGCAGAGGCGGAGTGCTCAGCGGCTCAGTGCTCAGAGGCGGAGTGCGCAGTGGCGCAGTGCACAGATCAGGCAGCGGCATGACTGCCTCGAAGCTGCTGAGCGACGACGCCGACCGCCTCGGCGAAACGGGACCGCGGAATCAGCCGAGCGACCGCGAGCGCATCTGTCCAGGTGTCGACGTCACCGAGCCGCCAGCCGCGGCGAACGTGGGCTCCGGCGAGCCGAAGCGACGTCTCGGTGTCGAGGCAGGTGCGGCTCGTCGACATCGGGACACCCGCGAGGACGTCGGCGAACAGCGGCGAGCGTACTGCCAGACCCCACCATCCGCCGTCCGTCGCAGGCCCGACGACCGCGTCGGTTCGCCGGCCGAGCGGGCCGGCGAGTGCGCGGAGGTGGTCGGCGGTGACGTGCGGCGTGTCCATGCCGATCTGTACGACCGGCGAGCCGTCAAGTGTGGACGCATCGTGGTGAGCGGCGACGAGCCGGTCCCCGAAGACGCTGCCGCGCTGTTCGACCACCTGCCAGGCTCGCAACCGACGAGCCAGCACTTCCGCGCCGACTGCGTCGGCAAGATCACCGGCGACGGCGATGACGCGCTTCGACCGCTCAACCGTCTCCTCGACGGCGTCCAGGGTGTCGAGCAGCGCAGCCGCAGCGATCCGTCCGGCCGCAACGTCGCCGACGACGGCCGCGATTCTCGTCTTCGCCACGCCGGGCACCGGCGCCTTCGCGACGACCAGCATCGTCGCCCTCATGGCAGCGCCTTGGCGAAGTCACGGACGGTCCGCAACGTGCCGCCGACCGAGCCGGAGACCTTGGACCTGGTACCCGCCGCGCGCGGTCGGTACTCGATGTCCTGCTCCGTGATCCGCCAACCGGCTTGCTGCGCCTTCACGAGCAGCTCGACGGGGTACCCGAACCGGCGGTCGGTGATGCCGAGATCAAGCAGCGGAGCACGCCGGGCGACCCGCATCGGCGCGATGTCCGTCACCGCCAGCCCCGTCCGTCGGCGCAGCCATGCCAGCACGGCGACGTTGCCTGCTCGCGCATGCCACGGCCACGCCCGGGCACCGACGGCTCGCCGACGACCCACCGCCAGGTCGGTCGTTCCAGCGACGACAGCGGCGAGCATAGGGACGAGGGCGGCCGGGTTCATCGAACAGTCACCGTCCATCACGGCGACGTACTCGGTCGTCGCCGCCTCGACGCCGGCGTGGACGGCCGCGCCATACCCGGCTCGAGGCTCGACGATCACACGGGCGCCGAACCTCGCCGCAACGGCTGCCGTACCGTCCGTCGAGCCGTTGTCGACGACGATCACGTCGAAGCCAGAGGGGACCGCCGCCAACACGGCAGGCAATGCGCGCGCCTCGTCTCGACACGGGAGCACAAGGCTGCATCGACGGTCCATGCCTCCAACCGTAGGTATGAGAACACTCTCACCGACCGGTTTGGCTGGTTACGGATTCCTGACGTCACGTCGCATCGAGCGACGGATCGCGCAGACCGCCCCGAGATCCCCCTAGGGTCGGCACCGTGAACCGCGACCGTACGTCCGCGTTGGCGGCCGGTGGCATCGGCGCGGCGGCGCTGGTCGTCGCGCTGGCGATCGCGGTCCCCGCCATGACCGGTTGGCAGGTGCACTCGAAGGACGTCCCACCGCTGAACGGCCTGTGGAGGCCGAGGCTGGGACCCGGAAGCGCGGCGGTGTTGCTGCTGGCCGTCCTGGCTGTCGTCGCCGGGCCGGGGCTGAGTCGTCGGCTGCGCTTTCCGTTGCTGCTCTGCGCGACGTACGCTGCGGCGCTCGGCTGGCTGCTCGCCCTCGCGTACGTCGACGGCAACCGAGGGATCGACCGGCCCGAGTATCTCCGCGTGGCGCGCCAGATCCCCGACGTCCCTGCGATGTTGCACCAGTACGTCAGCCGGATCCCGTTGTCGAGCCCGGGCCACTGGCCTGTCCACCTTGCCGGGCACCCGCCAGGCGCCGTGCTGTTCTTCGTCGGGTTGGTGAGGGCCGGCGTCGGTAGCGGCTTCGCCGTGGGAGGCGTAATCACGCTGGTCGCGGCCACGACACCTGTCGCTGTGCTCCTCACGGCGCGCACGCTCGGGGCGGAGTCCGCCGCACGCGCGGCGGCACCGTTTCTCGCGTTTGCGCCAGCGGCAATCTGGTCGACGGTGTCGGGTGATGCCGTGTTCGCCGCGATCGCCGCGTGGGGTCTCTGCCTGCTCGCCGTCGGCGCCACCCGGCGGAGCGCCGTCTCGTCCGTCACCGCCGGCCTGTTGCTCGGCTACTGCCTCTATCTGTCGTACGGCCTCGCCCTGCTCGGTATCCTCGCGGTCGGCATCCTCGTGGTGGCACGCCGCTGGTATCCGCTCGGGTGGGCCGCTGCCGGCGTCGCCGCCGTCGTCGTCGTGTTCACGGCGTACGGCTTCGCGTGGTGGGAGGCGTACCCCGTGCTGCGAGACCGGTACTACGCGGGCGTGGCCGCGAGACGACCGGCGTCGTACTGGCTGTGGGGCGACCTCGCGGCATTCACCATCAGTGCGGGGCTGGCCGTCGGGGCGTCGATCGCGTTGTCGGCGGGACGGGCACGCGACGTACTCACCCGACGGTTCGATGACCCGTCGACCAAAGTGGCGAGCCTCGTGCTGGCCACCTGCGGGTGCCTGCTGCTGGCTGACCTGTCACTGATGAGCAAGGCGGAGGTGGAACGGATCTGGCTGCCGTTCGTGCCGTGGGCACTGTTGGGTTGCGCGCTGCTCCCACGGCGCTGGCAGCGACCGGCGCTCGGCCTCCAAGTGGTGACCGCCCTGGCCGTGCAGCACCTGGTCCTGACCGGAACCTAGCCCGTTCGTTTTTGCGTACTTCCGGGCCATCCAGGGCACCTGCGATGGCCCGGAAGTACGCAAAAATGCGGGGAAAGCGACGCTGAGGTGACTCCCCCTCCCCGGTTCAGCCCCGCAGGGGATCGAAGGCGAACGCGCGGAGACCCTCTGCCGGATCCACCACCGCCTCGAAGCCGAGCTCGGTACGGGCCCGCTCGGGCGAGGCGACGATGTGTCGGACGTCGCCGCTGCGGAACTCGCCCGTCACCACCGGCGCGATGTCGGCCGACGTCGCCGTGGCGAGCAGCGCGGCCACCTCGCCGATCGAGATCGGCTGCCCCGAGCAGACGTTGTACGCCGCAAGGCTGCCCGCCTCCGCGCCGACCACCGCGTCGATCGCCGCCAGGTTCGCCCGCGCCACGTCGTCGACATGGACGAAGTCGCGCGTCTGCTGCCCGTCCTCGAACACCTGCGGCGCCTGCTGGCGTTCGAGGGCGGACCGGAACATCGCGGCCACCCCGGAGTACGGCGTGTCTCGGGGCATCTGCGGGCCGTACACGTTGTGGTAGCGCAACGTGATGACCGATCCGGGGGCCTGGTGCGCCCACGCGCTCGCGTAGTGCTCCTGTGCAACCTTGCTCGCGGCGTACGAGCTCCGCGGCTGGAGTCGGGCGTCCTCCGTGACGAGCCCCCACCACAGGGGGTCCGAGCACACCGGACACGACGGGTCGAACTGGCCCGCACGAAGGTCCACGTCCAGCCGGGGCGCCGGTCTCACGCGTCCGTGGGTCGCGCACGCGTACTCGCCGTCGCCGTAGACGACCATCGACGACGCCAGCACCAGCCGGTCCACCCGACATTCCGACATCGCGGCAAGCAGCACTGCCGTGCCGAGGTCGTTGTGCGAGGCGTACAGCGGCAGGTCCGCCGGTGTCACGCCCGCGCCGACCAGGGCCGCCTGGTGGCAGACCACGTCGACACCGTCGAGGAGTCCGACGACGGCGTCTGCGTCCCGGATGTCGGCCCGGTGCTGCCCGACCCCCCTCACCACCTGAGCGCTGCCCTGATCGGATCCGGAGCCGGGTGTACGCAGCTCGTGCGGGGTGGTGGGCTCGGCAGCACGATCCATTCGGTGCGCCTGGGGAATCAACGCGTCCACGCCGACGACCTCGTCACCGCGGGCGGTAAGCTGCCGCGCCACCGCGCCGCCGACGAACCCGGCGGCGCCGGTCAGCAGCACCTTCACGGCAGCTCGTACCCGGTGCTGATGCCGTCGAGCGCATCCGCGCACCGGCAGCCGGCCGACTCGGGCAGCGTCGCGATCACCTGGGCCAGCAGCTCACGCAGCCGGCCGATGTTGCGCGCGAACTCGGCGAACACCTCACCCTGGCTGACCGCTTCCCCTGTCGAGATACCGGCGTCACGGTCGGTGACGAGCGCTACGGACGCGTAACACATCGCGAGCTCCCGGGCGAGCACCGCCTCCGGATGCCCGGTCATGCCGACCACCGACCACCCGAGGTCGGCGTACCACCGCGACTCGGCCCGGGTCGAGAACCGCGGACCCTCCACGACCACCATCGTCCCGCCCGCAACCACCTGGTCGTCGGCGGCACAGACGGCGGCCCCGAGCTCCGGACAGTACGGGTCGGCGAACTCCACGTGGACCGCGCCGGACTCGACATAGGTCTGGACGCGTCCCGATGTGCGGTCGACGAGCTGGTCGGGTACGACGAGGGCTCCCGGCCCGAGTTCCGGCTGGAGGCTTCCGACGGCACACGGAGCGAGGACACGGCGTACGCCCGCCGACCGCAGTGCCCACATGTTCGCCCGGTAGTTGATCAGGTGCGGTGGGAAGGCGTGCCCCGCCCCGTGCCGGGGAAGGAACGCGACGGCGCGACCGCCGACGCTGCCCATCGTGATCGGCGCGCTCGGTTGACCGTACGGTGTGTCGACTGCGATCGGTTCTGCGTCGTCCACGAACTCGTAGAAGCCCGATCCGCCGATCACCCCGATCGGCGCGCCGGCCGACTCGCGGCTCAGCTGGTGTGCTCGATGCATCGAGTCGCCCAAGGTCTGACTTCGAGGCGACCTGTTCCGATCGGGCTTCCACACTCATCGCACAAGCCGTGTGTTTCCTCGTCGATCTTGACCTGGGCTCGGATGACCTCACGGAGCATGACCTGGAGGCTGTCGTGGGCCGGGACCGCAGAAAGCCGATCGACCGCCTGGCTCGTACCGTCCCCGATGCGCTTGCCGAACGCGATGTCAACGGTGTCCTCGGGCAACGTGCTGATCACGGCCAGCTGCTCCTCGAGCTGCGCCCGCTTGTCGGCCAGTGCTGCGGCAGTGTCCGTCGCCATCTGTCCCATGGTGTCAGTTCATTGTGAGGGGCCGGTCATCGACCACCTCGCACCATGAGAGGCGGGCGGATCCGGAAGCAACGCGAGGCTGACTAGTTCCGCGCCAGGTCGGGGGCATCGGCGTCGGCGGTCGACGACCCCGAGGCAGGCTCGTGCAGGCCGTACCGGTCGTACCACCGGCGGAACGGACCCGGCGCCCACCAGTTGGCAGCACCGAGCAGCCGCATCGTGGCCGGTACGAGCAGCAGCCGTACGACCGTCGCGTCGAGCAGCAGGGCGACGAGCATGCCGATGCCGATCAGCTTCATGAACACGATCCCCGATGTCGCGAACGCACCGATCACGACCGCAAGCAGCAGTGCCGCGCTGGTGATGATCTTGCCCGTGTGCTGAACGCCGCTCGCGACGGCAGCGGTGTTGTCGTGGGTGAGATCCCACTGCTCACGCACGCGTGAAAGCAGGAAGACCTCGTAGTCCATCGACAACCCGAACAGGATCGCCAGCATCAAGATCGGCTGGGTCGCGTCGAGGTAGCCGGTGGAGGTGAAGCCAAGCAGCCGGTCCCCGTGGCCGTCGGCGAAGATCCACGTAACCACGCCGAACGACGCGGTGATCGAGACCGCATTCATGAGCACGGCCTTGAGTGGCAGGACGAACGATCCGAACGCGACGAACAGCAGGACCAGCATGATGGCGACCACCAAGAGGCCCATCCAAGGCAGATGCGACGCGACCGAACTCAACAGGTCCACGGTCTGCGCCGATATTCCGCCCACCAGCGCGTCCGCACCGGCCGGTGGCGGCACCGCGCGCAGCCGGGTGACGATGTGCTGCGAGTGTTGGGTCTGGGTGTTCCCCGACCACGAGACCTGCACGAGCGCGGACGAGCTCGAACCAGCACCACGCTGGTCGATCGTCTGCACAGACCTGACGCCGTCAACCGCGCCCAGCCGGTGCTCGTACGAGGTGAGACCGGCGGCGTCGACACCGTCGACCACTACATTGGCGGTGGATTGCTCGCCGCCGAACTCTGAGGCAAGCTTGCCCGCGGCGACCCGGCTCGGTGCATTGTCGGGAAGCACGCGGTAGTCGACGCTGCCCCACCGGACGCCGAGGAACGGCGAGCCGAGCGCCAGCAGCGCCACCACGATGACGACGAGGTACGCCACGGGGCGACGCATCACGCTTCGCGCGATCCGGGCCCACGCGCCGTGCTCGGCCGGATCGCCCACGAGCTGCTGCCGGGCCTGGCGCCGCCGTTGCCACGGGAGCCGGACGCGGTTGATCCTCGGTCCGAGCAGCGTCAACATCGCGGGCAGCACCGTGAGGGCGGCGACCATCGCGACCAGGACCGCCGCCATCCCGCCGTACCCCATCGAGCGCAGGAACAGCTGAGGGAAGATCAGCAGGGACGCGAGGGACGCAGCAACCGTGGTGCCGGAGACGAGCACTGTCCGTCCCGCGGTCGCCATCGTGGCGGCGACCGCGGCTCGCACGTCGTCGGGTGACTCGCCAGGCTGGTGGGCCAGCTCCTCACGGAACCGGCTCACCATGAACAGCGCGTAGTCGATCGCCAGCCCCATGCCGATCAAGGTGATCACGTTGATCGCGAAGACAGACACGTCGGCGGTCGTGGTGATGACCCGGACCACGGCGAATGCCCCGAACACCGCGACCATCCCGACCAGGACCGGCATCACCGCTGCGACGAGGCTTCCGAAGATGAACAGGCAGAGCAGCAAGACGATC
>JBBSHE010000046.1:0-20520 GCA_038253325.1 Propionibacteriales bacterium | reverse complement strand
CGGCGGGGGAGACCCACGTCAGCGCCGGGCCCGAGACGCCGGTGATCCCGACCGCCCTGAAGGACGTGTTCGGAAGGATGTCGTTCCCGACCGAATTGACGTTCTTGGACTCCTGGTAATCGGATGCGCTGAGGATGGCGCGAGTGCGACCCTTCGGAATCGCGGAGGCCTGCTGCGGCAGCGGGAAGATCGCTATTCCCGAGGTCGGGTCGTAGAGCGCCGCGCCGCGCCTCCCCCGGGCGGGGGCCTGGGCCCGCGCGGTGTGCGTCGCGGGGGCCACCCACGGCACCGTCCGCGACGCCCGCGGATTCGCCTCGAGCACGTACAAGACGTCGGCGGCGAGCGCGTACTGGATGTTGATCAGCCCCCGGACCCCGATTGCCGCCGCGATCGCCCGGGTCGATGCGCGGATTCGCTCGATGTCCTCGGAGCCGATCGTGATCGGCGGCAAGGCACAGGCCGAGTCACCGGAATGGATCCCGGCCTCCTCGATGTGCTCCATCACGCCACCGACGAAGAGCTCGGTCCCGTCGTAGATCGCGTCGATGTCGATCTCGACGGCGTCGTCGAGGAATCGGTCGACGAGGACCGGGTGATCCGGGGAGATCTCGGTCGCCCGGTCGATGTAGCTGCGCAGCGAGTCGTCGTCATACACGATCTCCATGCCGCGCCCCCCGAGGACGTACGAGGGCCGGACCAGCACCGGGTAGCCGATCTCCTCGGCGATGGCCCGGGCCTGGGAGAACGACGACGCGGTGCCGTGCTTGGGAGCGGGCAGCCCGATCTCGCGCAGCAGCGCGCCGAAGGCGCCCCGGTCCTCCGCCAGCGAGATCGCCTCGGGGCTCGTGCCGACCATCGGCACGCCGGCGGCGGCAAGTCCGTCGGCCAAACCCAGAGGGGTCTGACCGCCCAGCTGCACGACGACGCCGGAAACCGGGCCGGCCATCCGCTCCGCATGGACGACCTCCAGGACGTCTTCGAGCGTGAGCGGCTCGAAGTACAGCCGATCGGCGGTGTCGTAGTCGGTGGAGACCGTCTCCGGGTTGCAGTTGACCATCACGGTCTCAAAGCCGGCAGCTGAGAGCGCGAAGGCGGCGTGCACGCACGAGTAGTCGAACTCGATGCCCTGCCCGATCCGGTTCGGCCCGCTGCCCAAGATGATGACCGCGGGCTTGTCTCTGGGCTCGACCTCGCTCTCCTCGTCGTACGACGAGTAGTGGTACGGGGTCCGGGCGGCGAACTCGGCGGCGCAGGTGTCGACGGTCTTGTAGACGGGGCGGATCCCGAGCCCCCAGCGGATCCCGCGCACGACGTCCTCGGCGGAGCCGGTCAGCAACCCGACCTGCCGGTCAGAGAACCCGTGCCGTTTGGCCCGGCGAAGGAGAGCCGGTGTCAGCCGGGATGAATCGCTCAGCTCGGCGGCCACCTCGTTGACG
Source organism: Propionibacteriales bacterium (assembly GCA_038253325.1). Taxonomy (GTDB): domain Bacteria; phylum Actinomycetota; class Actinomycetes; order Propionibacteriales; family Nocardioidaceae; genus JBBSHE01. The sequence goes on along the minus strand of JBBSHE010000046.1, from coordinate 19,084 downwards.
AGGGCAAGCTGGTCGACGAACCACGCATCGATTCCGGTGGCCGCCGCCACCTCGTCGACCGTCGCGCCCGCGCACAACGCGCGCATCACGTCGCCGAGCCGTCCGTCGTGCGGCCGGGAGGCGGTCTCGAGAGCCGCATCCTTGTTCCCGCCCGGTTGGCCGCCCGAGCCGCGCTGCCCCCACTCGAACACTGCCGTGGGTTGCTCGATAGAGCGCAGCGCCTTTTGCAGGGCCTCGGTGAAGTTGCGCCCGATCGCCATCGCCTCCCCGACGCTCTTCATGTGGGTGGTGAGGACGGGGTCGGCCGCCGGGAACTTCTCGAACGCGAACCGTGGCACCTTGACCACGACGTAGTCGAGGGTCGGCTCGAAGCTCGCGGGCGTCTCCTCGGTGATGTCGTTGCGGATCTCGTCGAGGCGGTAGCCGAGTGCCACCTTGGCGGCGATCTTGGCGATCGGGAATCCGGTGGCCTTCGAGGCCAGGGCGCTCGAACGCGACACCCGAGGGTTCATCTCGATCACGATCATCCGGCCGGTGAGTGGTTCGACGCCGAACTGGATGTTGCAGCCGCCGGTCTCCACTCCGACGGCCCGGACGACCGCGAGCGCAAGGTCGCGCATCGCTTGGTACTCACGATCGGTGAGGGTCATCGCTGGCGCAACCGTGATCGAGTCACCGGTGTGCACGCCCATCGGGTCCAGGTTCTCGATCGAGCACACGATCACCGTGTTGTCATGCCCGTCGCGCATGACCTCGAGCTCGTACTCCTTCCACCCCGACAGCGACTCCTCGAGGAGGACCTGGGTCGTTGGACTGGCCTCGAGACCCGTGCCCGCGATCCGTTCCAGCTCGGCCCGGTCGTACGCGAGTCCGGAACCGGATCCACCCATCGTGAACGACGGGCGGACGACGACGGGGTACCCGAGGTCCCCGGTGGCCCTGACACAGTCGTCGAGCGTCCGGCAGATGACGCTGCGTGCAACCGCACCGCCGACGGACTCGACGATGCGTTTGAACGACTCGCGGTTCTCGCCCGCCTCGATCGCCGCGATCGACGCGCCGATCAGCTCGACCCCGTACTTCTCGAGTACGCCGCTCTCCGCGAGCGCAACCGCCGTGTTGAGCGCGGTCTGCCCACCGAGGGTCGCGAGCAGCGCGTCGGGACGTTCCTTGTCGATCACCTTGGTGACGAAGTCGGGTGTGATCGGTTCGACGTACGTCGCGTCGGCCAGCTCGGGGTCGGTCATGATCGTCGCCGGGTTCGAGTTGACCAGGATCACTCGGATCCCCTCGGCCTTGAGCACCCGGCAGGCCTGCGTCCCGGAGTAGTCGAACTCGCAGGCCTGGCCGATCACGATCGGTCCCGACCCGATCACCAGGACCGAGGAGATGTCGGTACGGCGCGGCATCAGGCGTCGCCTCCGCCGCGACGTGCCGCCCCAGCGACCCGCCGCCCGGCAGGCGGCGCCGCCGCCAGCCTGGCGTCAGCGGCCATCAGGTCGGCGAATTGGTCGAAGAGATGGTCCGCGTCGTGCGGGCCCGCCGCCGCCTCCGGGTGGTACTGGACGGAGAACGCGGGGCGTTCGACCAGCCGCAGTCCCTCGACGACGTCGTCGTTGAGGTTGCGGTGGGTGACCTCGGCCGATCCGTACGCGGTGTCGAACGGAACGGACGACGGTGCCTTGACCGCGAAGCCGTGGTTGTGTGCCGTCACCTCGACCCGACCGGTGCGACTGTCCAGGACCGGCTGGTTGATGCCCCGGTGGCCGTACTTCAGCTTGTACGTCGGCAGGCCAAGCGCGCGGCCGAACAACTGGTGGCCGAAACAGATCCCGAAGTACGGGATCCGACGCTCCAACACGCCCCGCAACACCGCGATCGGACCGTCTGCCGTGCTCGGGTCCCCCGGCCCGTTGGAGAAGAACACGCCGTCGGCACCGACCTCGACCACGTCGTCGATCGTGCAGGTCGCCGGCAGCACGACCACATCGATCCCGCGCTCGGACAGCCGGTGCGGGGTCATCGCCTTGATCCCGAGATCCACCGCCGCGACCACGAACCGGTGTGGACCCACGGCTTCGACCAGGTAAGGCTCCCCCGTCGACACCTCGGAGGCCAGCGTGGCGCCGGTCATCGCCGGAGCCGCCCGAACCCTCGTCAGCAACGCATCGGTGTCGGATGCGGTGGTGGAGATCCCGACCCGCATTACCCCTCGCTCCCGCAGGTGCCGCGTCAACGCCCGGGTGTCGACCTCGCTGATGCCGACCACACCCTGCCGCACCAGCTCGTCGGTCAACCACCCGGTGGCACGCCAGCTGCTCGAGCGGCGAGCAGGGTCACGGACCACGTACCCGGCAACCCAGATCCGGTCCGACTCGTCGTCTTCTGAGTTGATCCCCGTGTTGCCCACATGCGGAGCGGTCATCACGACGACCTGACGGTGGTACGAGGGGTCGGTCAAGGTCTCCTGATACCCCGTCATGCCAGTCGCGAACACCGCCTCGCCGATCGTCTCGCCCTCTGCGCCGAACGAGGTGCCGCGAAAGACCCGGCCGTCTTCCAGCACCAGGACCGCCTCGGTCATTGCAACTTCCCGTCGAGCAGGGTGGACCGTCCACGCAGGAACGTCGCGACCACGGCACCCGGCAGCTCCAGCCCGGCATACGGCGTGTTGCGGGACAGCGAAGCGGACTCGCGCGGGTCGACGATCCGAGAGGCCGACGGATCGACCAGCGTCAGGTTCGCCGGTTCACCGCTGGTCAGCCCGCGCCCGTGGCCGGCGACCGCCCCGATGCGTGCCGGCCGTACCGACATCCGGTCGGCGACATCGGCCCAGCCGAGCAGGCCGGTGTCCACCATCGTCTGCTGGACGACGCTGAGCGCACTCTCGAGGCCGAGCATCCCGAACGCCGCCGAGGCCCACTCACACTCCTTGTCCTCCGTCGGGTGCGGTGCATGGTCGGTCGCGACACAGTCGATGGTGCCGTCGGCGAGCGCTGCCCGCACGGCCCGGACGTCGTCGGCGGTCCGCAATGGCGGGTTGACCTTGTAGAGCGGGTCGTACGTCCGGGCCAGCTCATCGGTCAGCAGCAGGTGGTGGGGTGTCACCTCGGCAGTCACCCGCCAGCCCTTGCTCTTGGCCCAGCGCAGGATCTCGACCGATCCAGCCGTCGAGACATGGCAGACGTGCAGCCGCGACCCGACGTGGCCGGCCAACAGGCAGTCGCGGGCGATGACCGCCTCCTCGGCGACTGCCGGCCAGCCGCGCAGCCCGAGCGTGCCGGAGACGACGCCCTCGTTCATTTGTGCGCCCTCGGTGAGCCGCGGTTCCTGGGCATGCTGGGCGACCACACCGTCGAACGCCTTGACGTACTCCAGTGCCCGGCGCATCAGGACGGCGTCGCTGACGCACGTACCGTCGTCGGAGAACACCCGAACGCCAGCGGCGGAGTCAGCCATCGCGCCGAGCTCGGCCAGCCGTTCGCCGCGCAGCCCCACGGTCACCGCACCGACCGGACGGACGTCGACGTAGCCGGCAGCGCGTCCCAGGTTCCAGACCTGCTCGACCACACCGGCGGTGTCGGCGACGGGGTCGGTGTTCGCCATCGAGTGCACCGCGGTGAAACCGCCGGCTGCGGCGGCGCGGGAGCCACTGAGCACGGTCTCGGCGTCCTCGCGGCCGGGTTCGCGCAGATGGGTGTGCAGGTCGACCAGCCCGGGGAGCGCCACCAGTCCGTCGCCGTCCATCGTGACGACATCGGAGGGCGCGTCGTCGGGATCAGCCAGCCGACCGCCGACGATTGCCAGGTCGACGGTCTCGCCGCCGTACGGGCGGACCCCGCGGAGCAGATAGCTCCTCATCGGAGCACCTCGGTGGTCTCCACCGGTCGCTGTCCGTCGCCGCTCAGCAGCAAGTACAGCACGGCCATCCGGACCGCGACCCCGTTGGTCACCTGCTCGACGATCACGGAGCGGGCCGAGTCCGCCACGTTCGCCGAGATCTCCATTCCCCGGTTCATCGGTCCCGGGTGCATCACGATGGCGTGATCGGGCAGCGTGTTCATCCGCCGGTCGTCGAGGCCGTAGCGGCGGCTGTACTCGCGCGCGCTCGGGAAGTACGCCGCGCTCATCCGCTCGCTCTGGACCCGGAGCATCATCACGACGTCTGCCTTTGCGAGCACTCCGTCGAGCTCGTAGGAGCTCTGAACAGGCCAGGTCTCCACTCCGACGGGAAGCAGTGTCGGCGGCCCGACCAGCACCACCTCGGCGCCCATCGTGTGGAGCAGCAGCGCGTTGGACCGCGCGACCCGGCTGTGCAGGACGTCACCGACGATGACGATCCGCCGGCCCTCGAGGTCGCCGAGGTGGCGGCGCATCGTGAACGCGTCGAGCAGTGCCTGGGTGGGGTGCTCGTGGGTGCCGTCCCCAGCGTTGACGACGCTGGCGCGCACCCAGCCGCTGCTGGCGAGCCGGTGCGGTGCACCGGAGGCGCTGTGCCGTACGACGACGGCGTCGGCGCCCATCGCCTCCAGCGTCAGGGCCGTGTCTTTGAGGCTCTCGCCCTTGGAGACGCTGGATCCCCTGGCCGAGAAGTTTATGACGTCGGCCGACAACCGTTTCGCGGCCGCCTCGAACGAGATCCGGGTGCGGGTGGAGTCCTCGAAGAACAGGTTGACGACCGTACGGCCGCGTAGCGTCGGCAGCTTCTTGATCGGCCGGTCGGCCAGGCTCAGGAGCTCCTCGGCGGTGTCGAGGACCAGGCTCGCAGCGTCCCGGTCGAGGTCGGCGGCCGACAGCAGGTGGCGCTTCATGTGCCGACCCCGATACCTTCGATCACGACCCGGTCCTCGCCGTCGAGCTCGGCGAGCGAGACCCGTACCGTCTGGTCGACCGAGGTGGGCACGTTCTTTCCGACGAAGTCGGCACGGATCGGGAGCTCGCGGTGACCGCGGTCGACCAGCACCGCGAGCTGAACCCGGCGCGGACGACCCATGTCCCCGAGCGCGTCGAGCGCCGCCCGGATCGTACGGCCGCTGAAGAACACGTCGTCGACCAGGACGACAACCGCGTCGTCGATTCCGTCGCCCGGGACCTCAGTGCGTTCGAGGGCGCGGGCCGGCCGGAGCCGAAGGTCGTCGCGGTACATGGTGATGTCGAGGGACCCGACGGGGACGTCGACGTGTTCGACCTGCCGGATCTGGGCGCCGATCCGGCGGGCGAGCGGAACGCCGCGGGTCGGGATTCCGAGCAGCACGACGTCGTCGGCGCCCTTGTTTCGCTCCAGGATCTCGTGGGCGATGCGGGTGAGCACCCGGGCGATGGCGGTCGCGTCGAGGATCACCGCGGGCGGACTCCGGTGCACTGGGCCCGGTGGGGCAGCCGTCACTGTCCGACCTCCTTCCCCGCCTCACCGGACGGGTCGTTAAAGGACGTTGGTCGCGGGCAACGCTACACCCCGGCACCCGCACAACGGCACCTGCGACATCGCGATTTTCCCGCGAACCTTGGCTGAAATCGTGCAGCATGTGTAACGTTCAGTAACCGGAACTGGCCGAAATGAGCGTTATGAACATCTTGCTTGGGGGTGTCTGATGGCGAACGATTACGCGCGGGCGCTGGGAGGACGCCTGCGAGCCATCCGCCAGCAGCAGGGACTATCCCTGCACGGGGTCGAACGGAAGTCCGGCGGCCGCTGGAAGGCGGTCGTGATCGGCTCGTACGAGCGCGGCGACCGGGCCGTCACCGTGCAACGGCTCGCCGAGCTCGCGGACTTCTACGGCGTACCGGTCGCTGAGCTGCTCCCCGGAGGGTCTCCGAACGCCACCGGTGACGCGCCGAGCCGGCTGGTCCTCGACCTCGAGAAGTTGCACACGATCGAGAGCGAGGACGCGCTCCCGCTGGCCCGCTACGCCGCGGCCATCCAATCCCAGCGCGGCGACTACAACGGCAAGATGCTGTCGATCCGGCAGGACGATCTCCGGATGCTGGCGGTGATCTACGACGTGAGCCCGACGGTTCTCGGGGAGAAATTCGACGCCTGGGGTGTGCTGCGGCCCGAGACCCCGGAAATCTGGGAAGAAGCCAACTGACCGATCCGGGACTCACCCGGGCGCGCTGACGGCCTCGTCCCGGCGTTGCCTCGGATCTGCGAGCTGCCGATTGAACTCTGCGCGCTGCCGACCGACGCATCTCGTCGTCAGGTCTGGCGGACAAGTTCAGGAGACGTCGGCCGGCGCCGCCCGGGCAATCGCAGACAGCACGCCGTTGACGAACGCCGGAGAGGCATCGGTCGACAGCTCCGTCGCCAGCTCCACCGCTTCGTTGATCACCACCGGTGCCGGAACTCCGACGTCTCCAACGGTCTGGCCGGCAAAGCGCAGCTCGAAGACGGCGATCCGCAGCAGGTTCCGGTCGACCACGGGCATTCGGTCGATCGTCCAGCCGGCGGCGTACTGCGCGATCAGCGCGTCGATGGCTTCGCGGTTCGCGATCACACCGTTGACGATCTCGACGGTGTAGTCGCGCAGCCCGGCTTCGGACGCGTCCTGCCGCTGGTTCAGGCTGCCGCCCGTATCGAGCCCGCGGAGCTCGGACTCGAACAAGATGTCGAGGGCGCTCTTGCGCGCCTTCCTGCGTGCGCCCATCAGCTTGTGATGCGCCCCATGTAGGACCCGTCCCGGGTGTCCACCTTGACCTTCTCGCCGGTCGTGATGAACAGCGGGACCGCGATGTCGTATCCCGTCTCGAGACGAGCCGGTTTGGTTCCGCTGGTCGACCGGTCCCCTTGCAGTCCGGGCTCGGTGTACTCGATCAGCAGCTCCACCGACGCGGGCAGTTCGAGATAGAGGGGGATCCCGTCGTGCACGGCGACGACGGCCTCCTGGTTCTCGAGCAGGAAGCTCGCGGCGTCACCGACGACGTCGCGTGCGAGGTGGAGCTGGTCGTACGTCTGCGCGTCCATGAAGACGTACTCGTCACCATCCTTGTAGAGGTACGTCATCGCGCGCTTGTCGACGTTCGCCGTCGCTACCTTCACGTCGGCGTTGAACGTCTTGTCGACGACCTTGCCCGACATCACATTCTTGAGCTTGGTGCGGACGACGGCGCCACCCTTGCCCGGCTTGTGGTGCTGGAACCACGTCACCGACCACAGCTGGCCGTCAAGGTTCAAGACCATGCCGTTCTTGAGCTCGTTCGTCGTTGCCATTCGCGCAGAATCCTCGTTGACCAGGTTGGAGTGGGCAGACGGATGAGTCTAGTCCGGCTGCGCGACGGCGAGTAACGCAAGCCGGTACCCGGTCCGCCCGAAACCGGTGATCGAGCCGGTCGCGACCCCGGCCACCACACTGATCTGGCGGAAGTCCTCACGTGCGGCGGGGTTGCTGAGATGGACCTCGACCAGTGGGGCCACCAGCATCGCGCATGCGTCGCGAAGGGCGTACGAGTAGTGGGTGAAAGCCGCCGGGTTGAGCACGACCGGCGTACGCGAGTCAGCCGCCTCGTGCAGCCAGCCGATCAGCTCGGCTTCGTCGTCGGTCTGGCGTACGTCGACCGTGACGCCGAGGTCTGCCGCCCAGGTCCGGCACGAGGCGACCAGGTCGTCGTACGACCCGGTGCCGTACACCTCGGGCTCGCGGCTACCGAGCCGCCCGAGGTTGGGTCCGTTGAGGACGAGCACATGCACGCTGGCAGCGTAGTGCCCCACCTGGCCCTGCTTTCCCAGGTTAACGTGGGAACTCGTCACTTCACCCAGGTAATTGCCTGGGTGAAGTGCATACGTCCCACGTTAACCTGGGAAAGCAGCTCCGGACAGCTCGTCGTACGCCGCCAGCAGCAGCGCCGGATCGGGCGCTTCCAGGATCGCGGGTACGCCCGGCGCCTCGAGCACCACGAACCGCAACCGGTCGCCGCGCGTCTTCTTGTCCACCTGCATCGCCGCCAGGAGGTCATCCCATCTCCCGCCGGGGTACGACGTCGGCAACCCGACGAGCGACAGCAGCTCGCCGTGACGGCGGGCCGTGGGGTCGTCGAGCCGGCCGGCGAGCCGAGCCAGTGCTGCGACGAACACCATGCCGACGGCGACCGCCTCACCGTGCCGGATTCGGAATCCCTCGACTCGTTCGACGGCGTGACCGAACGTGTGTCCGTAGTTGAGCGCCTCCCTGCCCACCTGCCTGCCAAGCGAGGTGACCTCCTGCAGATCGGAGGCGACGATCGCAGCCTTCACCGCGATCGACCGCTCGATCAGCTCGCGCAGCAGCGGTGCCTCTGGTTCGGTCGCCTGAGCCGGCGAGGACTCGACCAGGCGCAGGATCTCCGCGTCGGCGATGAAGCCGCACTTGATGATCTCGGCAAGTCCCGACCCGAGCTCCGCCCGGTCGAGGGAACGGAGCGCCCCGAGGTCACACAGCACGCCCGCCGGTTGGTGGATCGCACCGACCAGGTTCTTGCCCTGCTCCGTATTGATTCCCGTCTTGCCGCCGACCGCCGCGTCGACCATCGCCAGCAGGGTCGTTGGAATGTGCACGACCCGGATTCCCCGCAAGAACGTCGCGGCCACGAAACCCGCCAGGTCGGTGGTCGCGCCGCCGCCGACACTCACGAGCGCGTCCGAGCGAGTGAAGCCAAGCTGACCAAGCCGCGCCCAGCACGAGCTCAGCACCTCGGCCGTCTTCGCGCCTTCGCCGTCGGGCACCGCCAGCAGGCTCGCGTCGAGCCCGTGCGACGCTAGGTCGTCGCGGACGGCTCCTGCGCTCGACGCGAGTGCACCCGGGTGGACCACGGCAACTCGGCGCACATCGACTCCGAGCAGCCGGGCAGCCTCGTCGAGCAGTCCCTCACCGACGACGACGTCGTACGGCTGCGTGGTCTCTACCCGGATCCGGGTGCGTCCGTCACGCATCGACGGACTCCAAGGCCTCGTCCACCGCGGCCACGACCTCGTCGATCGCCCGGCCGTCGGTCGGTACGACCACGGTGGCCACCTGGGCGTACAGCGGCCGGCGGGCATCCAGCAGCGCCTTCAACTGGGCCCGCACATTTCCGAAGACCAAGGGACGCGACACGCCCAGACCCACCCGAGCGACCGCATCGGTCAGGCCGACGTCGAGGAACACCACCCGGTGACCGACCAGGCGGTCGCGGGTGCCCGCGTCCATCACGGCACCACCCCCGAGGGCGAGGACGCCGGTGGCCTCCGCCAACCCGGCCCGGACGGCCCCGGTCTCGGTACGGCGAAACAACTGTTCGCCGTCGTCGACGAAGATCTCGGCGATCGACTTTCCTGCCATCGCCTCGATGTCGCCGTCGGTGTCCCGGAAGTCGCATCCCCACCGCTCGGCCAGGCGTTCTCCGACCACGGTCTTGCCCGCACCCGGCGGACCCACGAGCACGGCTCGCGGACGGCTCATCGATACCTCAGCGCAGCCAGGTAGCCCTCGACGTTGCGACGGGTCTCGCCGACCGAGTCGCCGCCGAACTTCTCGGTGACCGCCTCGGCGAGCACGAGGGCCACCATCGCCTCGGCGACCACGGCGGCCGCGGGAACCGCACACACGTCGGACCGTTGATGGTGCGCGACGGCCGGCTCACCGGTTGAAACGTCGACGGTACGCAGGGCCCGAGGGAGCGTCGAGATCGGCTTCATCGCCGCGCGTACGCGGAGCGCCTCACCCGTCGACATCCCGCCCTCGGTGCCGCCGGAATGGCCCGACAAGCGCCGAAGCGCCGACTGGTCGCTCACGATCTCGTCCTGGGCCTGTGAACCGCGGGTCCGCGCGAGGTCGAAGCCGTCACCGACCTCGACGCCCTTGATCGCCTGGATGCTCATCAGCGCACCGGCCAGCCGGCCGTCGAGACGGCGGTCACCGTGGACGTGTGAGCCGAGCCCGGGTGGCACGCCGTACGCCACCACCTCGACGACGCCGCCGAGGGTGTCACCGTCGAGATGGGCGGCGTCGATCTCCTTGACCATCGCAACGCTCGCCTCGCGGTCGAAGCAGCGTACGGGATCCTGGTCGAGCACCGCGGCGTCCTCGGGTCTGGGGAGCACACCAACCGGTGCGGTGACCGAGCCGATCTCGACGACATGGCTGACCACGAAGATGTCGGCGGACTGGGCAACGTACGCCGCCGCCACCGCACCGAGTGCCACCCTGGCCGCGGTCTCGCGGGCGCTGGCGCGCTCGAGGACCGGCCGCGCTTCGTCGAAGTCGTACTTCTGCATGCCGACCAGGTCGGCGTGTCCTGGTCGCGGCCGGGTCAGCGGTGCGTTGCGAGCCAGCCCCTCGAGCTCGGCCGGGTCGACCGGGTCGGCCGCCATCACCTGCTGCCACTTCGGCCACTCGGTGTTGGAGATGACGACGGCGAACGGCGACCCGAGCGTACGGCCGTGGCGAAGCCCGCCGAGCACCGTGACCTCGTCCTGTTCGAACGTCATTCGGGCACCACGGCCGTAACCTTGGCGTCGGCGGCTCAGCGCGACCGCGATCTCGGGCGTCGTGATGGAGACGCCGGCAGGCAGGCCTTCGAGGATCGCCACCAGCGCGGGTCCGTGCGACTCCCCCGCGGTCAACCAGCGCAGCATGGCGTCAGTGTTTCACGGGCGCACGTCTCAACGGCTGGCGTACCAACCGCCGAGGCTGTGTCCCCACACCAACCCGACCAGCGCCCCGACCAGCATGAACGGCCCGAACGGGTAGCGGCGGTCCTTCGTCCGACGCGCCAAAATCAAGAGCCCGCCCCCGACGGCACCCAGGACGAGGCCCGCGTACAAGGCCGTGATCGTCTCGGCCAGCCCGAGATACCCGAGCGGAAGTCCGAGCAGGCCCGCGAGGCGGACGTCGCCGTACCCGATCCCCCGCGGGTACACAAGCCACATCAGCAGGTAGAACCCGCCGAACACGAGCCACCCGTACACCGCGGACAGCATCCGGTCAGCGGTGCCCGCCGTCAACGCCCCGACGACGAGCAAGGCGACGACGAGGACGTACGACGGGCCGATGATCGCCGTGGGGAGGTAACGGGTCGCCGCGTCGACATACCCGAGCAGACCGCCGACGGCACCCAGCAACACCAGGGCTGGCCATGCCCCGTCCCAGCCGACCCGGCCGCCGACAACGCCGCAGACGACCGCACCGAGCGGTACCAGCACGAACGGGAGCGACCGACGCTCGGCCAGTTCGAGGTACGGCGTCTCGAGTGGATCGTGGCTGCCTTCGTCGCCGTGGTGGTGTCTATTGTCGCCGTCGGCGCTGCGGTCCTCGCCGTCGACGCTGCGGTCCTCGCCGTGGGCCCTGCGGTCCCCGCCGTCGTGGTCACTGGCGTCGTCCTTGGGCGCAGGGAGCCGGCGCAGGATCGGAGCGGCGAGGAGTCCTGCTCCGGCTCCCACGACCGCCCCGCTCAAACCGGGGAGCAACGCGACGGACACAGTAGGTGAGACTAGGACATCGGCTCGCCTGGCGAGACTGACGCCGAGCCGCCTCGCTGCGGCCCTGTGGACAACACCCGCCCATGTGCTCGGGCCGCCTCGTCGGTTTCCCACGTTAACCTGGGACGTCTGCACTTCACCCAGGTAATTTCGTGGGTGAAGTGCAGACTTCCCACGTTAACCTGGGAAATCGGCAAAGGTCAGAGGGCAGCCATGCCGGCGGCGCGCATTGCCTCCAGCGGCGCGACCCGGCACTCGCACATCAGCTGCACCTGAGCCGCCGCTTGGTGGAGTAGCAGAGCAAACCCGCCGATCACCGATACGTGCTCACGCGCAGCGGCCTGCATGAACGGCGTCGGCGTCGGCACGTACCCGACGTCGAAGAGCAGCGGCGTCATCGGCGCCCACGCAACCGCGAGGCCCGCCTGTGCGGACGTCGGGATCGTGGAAACGACCGCGTCGACCCGTGGTGCGTCCGGAAGGTCACCGAGCCAGCGCACGTGGACCGCCACGTCGAGACGTACGCCCAGGTCCGAGAGCACGACGGCGCGGGCCGGGTCTCGTACGAACACGTGCGCACGGCTGGCTCCGAGGTCGGCCGCGGCGGCCAGGACCGACCCGGCGGGGGCGCCACCGCCGAGGACCGCAATCGCGGACAAACCTGCCGTTCCGTGCTCTCGGAATGCCGCCACCATCCCGGGCACGTCGGTGTTGAAGCCGCGACGCCGCCCGTCCGGCTCGACCACGACCGTGTTGACGGCCGCAAGCAGCCGCCCGAGGTCCTCGACGTCGTCGAGGTGTTGGATGATCGCACGCTTCAGCGGCATCGTCACCGACAGCCCTCGCCAGGTCGGTGCGGAGACGCTCTCCAGGAACGAAGCCAGCTCGTCGACCCCAGCGTCGACCGCGTCGTAGCTCCAGTCGAGCCCGAGTGCTGCGTACGCCGCCCGGTGCAGGACGGGTGACAGCGAGTGCTCGACCGGCCGCCCGATCACCGCGCATCGGGTCATCGCCGGGCAGCCGCCCATACGCCCGGGCTCAGCAACTCGGCGACACCGCGCAGAACTTTGCGTACGACGTGAAGAACCGAGTGTCCCCCGTCCGCAGGTTCACCGTGACGAAGTACAACCACGACCCATTCGCTGGGTGCAGCGCAGCCTTGATCGCGACGTCGCCCGGCGAGTCGATCGGGGTCGGCGGGAATCCGACCTTGCGGCGGGTGTTGTAAGGGCCAGACTTGTTGATCTGCGCCGGCGTCAGCTGAACGTCGCCGCGCAGGCCGAGTGCGTAGTGCAGCGTCGAGTCCATCCCGAGCGGCAGCTTCCGGGCCAACCTGTTGTAGATGACCCGCGAAACCTTCGGCATGTCCTGCGGGTGGCTCACCTCGGCCTGCACGATGCTGGCGACGATGAGCACCTGGTACGGGGTCAGGTGCCGTGCTGCCGCGCCGGCAGTGAGGTGGTCGGCGGCGGCCTGCTGCTTGAACCGGTCGACCATCGCCGTTAGCAGGCTGGTCGGGGTCATGCCGGGGGTGACGTCGTACGTCGCCGGGTAGAGGTAGCCCTCGACCTTCCCGTTCGCGGCAGCCGGCAAGCCGATCGACGCAGGCTTGGCGAGGACCGTGTCGAGCTGTTTCGGGGTGAAGCCGGTGTTCTTCGCGATCGCGGTGACAATCTCCGTCGCCCGAAGACCTTCGCGGATCGTGACGCTGGTCCCGACCAGGTTCTTGGGGTCGACGAGGATCGCGAGGGCCGCCTGCGCCGACATCTTGTGATGCAAGCGGTAGTAACCGACCTGGATGCCGAGCGAGCGCTGGTCGCCCTTCGCCGCGTCGACGAACGCCTGCTCGCTGGCGACGACGTCCGCCTTCACCAGCGTCGTCGCGATGTCCGTGGACGTGTCTCCATGGTGGACCTGGACGACCACGCCCCCTTGTCCCTGCCCCTGGTAGTCCTGGGGCTTGCTGTGGTGGAACACGTCACGCACGAAGCCGACGCCCCACACGTACGCCACTGCGATCAGGACCACGATCACGACCAGGGCGACGAGCGGCGCGAGGCAACCGTGACCCTGCTTCGGCGAGCGGTGCCGGCGGCGACCCCCGTCGAGCTCCTTGAGCGGCACGTGCTGGCTCATTTCACCCGCTCGACGACGACGCCTGGTGCCCGCCCGGTGGCCCGTTCACTGTCCAACGCGTGCTGGAGGATGACCACGGCGGCGGCCTGGTCGATCACGGCCCGGCGTTTTCGGCCCCTGATCGTGGATTCCCGCAGCGCTCGCTCGGCGGCTACCGTCGAAAGCCGTTCGTCGACGAGACGTACGGTCGCCGTCGACCCGTGCTCGCGCAGAGCCGCGTCGAGTGACACCGCAAACGCTCGGGCGGACTCGTCAGCCTGGCCGGCCCGGCCGGCCAGCGTGGTCGGCAGGCCGACGACAACCTCGACCGCATCGAGGTCAGCGACCAGCTCCACGATCCGATCGAGGTCTCCGCGTCCACGCGCGACGGTCTCCACCGGCGTGGACAGCAGACCGTCCCGGTCGCAGCTGGAGATACCGATGCGCACTGAACCCACGTCGACCCCGAGGCGTACTCCCCGGCGAAACCGACCGGCAATCTCTTCGCCCCGTGCGGGAGACCGATCTGCTTCGGGTCCGCCGTGTCGGCCGCCGGTCCGCAACTTCGGGGGGAGGTCGGTCATGTGGCGTTGCTCGTGACCGTTGCCCCGATCATGTGCTCGATGCCATCCAGGGCCGATGGCGCCGATGACGGGTCGGTGCCGCCGCCTTGCGCGACGTCGTCCCTTCCACCACCGTTGCCACCCATCGCGCTCGCTGCGACCCGCACCAGGCCGCCGGCGCGCAGACCCCACTCGCGGGCCTGGTCGTTGGTCGTGACGACGACGGCGGGCTTTCCCCCAACGGCTCCGATGACCGCTACCACCGCCGGCTTGTCGTTGCCGAGCCGGGACCGGATGTCGAGCGCGAGCGTACGGACGTCTGAGCCGGACGCGCCGTCGACAAACTGTCCGGCATACGACACGCCGTACACGTCCCGAGCGCTCTCGGCGAACTCACCGGCCCGCGCGAGCAGGGCGACGACCCGGACCCGTTCGATCTCCTTCTCGGCGGACTTGAGCCGGTCGACCAGGTCGCCGACCCGCTCCTGGAGCTGCTCCGGCCGGACCTTGAGCAGATCGCTCAGCCCGGCGACCAGGGCACGTTCACGGCCGAGGTGGCGCAGCGCCTCGATCCCAACATGCGCCTCGATGCGCCGCGAGCCTGCCCCGACAGACGACTCGCCGATCAGCGACAACGCACCGATCTGCGACGAGTGCTGCACGTGGGTGCCACCGCACAGCTCCCGCGACCACGGGCCACCGATCTCGACCACGCGCACCTGCTCGTCGTACGTCTCGCCGAACAGCGCCAGTGCGCCGATCGCCCGCGCCCGCGCCAGGTCCATGAGGGACGCTGACACCGGCAGGTCATGGCGGACCGCCTGATTGGCGACCTCCTCGATCTCGTCCCGAGTAGCCTGGTCGAGCGCGCTGCCCCAGGCGAAGTCGAGACGTAGGTAACCGGGCTTGTTGTACGACCCGCTCTGCAGCGCCGTGGGACCGAGCACCTGACGCAGCGCCGCGTGCACGACGTGCGTTCCCGAGTGCGCCTGGCAGGCGGAGATCCGCCACTCGGCGTCGACCTCCGCCTCCACCGCGATGCCCGGGGCCACCTCACCCTTCTCGACGATCACACGGTGCGATATCACACCCTTGATCGGGCGTTGGACGTCGATGACGCGCAGGCTCAGGCCATCGCCCCTGATCAGGCCCTCGTCCCCGACCTGGCCGCCGGACTCGGCGTAGAACGGCGTGCGGTCCAAGATCACCTCGGCCGCCTCACCCTCTGCTGCGCCTGCCAGCGGCATCCCGTCGTTCACCAGTCCGACGACAGTGGCCGAAGCGGTGAGCGTCTGGTAGGCGAGGAACTCGGTCGGCGTGCCCGCCGCGACGTCGCGGTAGACAGACGTGTCGGCGTGCTTGCCCTTCTTTGCCCGCGCGTCTGACCTGGCCCGTTCGCGCTGCTCGGCCATCAGCTGCCGGAAGCGGTCCTGGTCGACGGTGAGCCCCCGCTCGGCGGCCATCTCCAAGGTGAGGTCGATCGGGAAGCCGTACGTGTCGTGGAGCTGAAACGCCTGGTCACCGCGCAGCCGACGCGAGCCGGTGGCGATGGTCTGGTTCGCGGCCAGGTCGAACATCGTCGTGCCCGACCGCAACGTCTGCCGGAACGCATCCTCCTCGGCGTAGGCGATTGCCTGGATCCGTTGCCACTGGTCGTCGAGCTCCGGGTACGACAGCCGCATCTTGGCGTACGACGTGGGAAGCAGCTCCGGCAGCGACCGGTCCTCGTACCCGAGCAGCTGCATCGACCGTACGGCGCGGCGCAGCAGCCGGCGCAGCACGTAGCCGCCCGCCTCGTTGCCGGGAGTCACCCCGTCGCCGATCAGCATCAACGCGGCACGCACGTGGTCGGCGACGACGCGGAACCGCACGTCGTCGTCGTGGTCGGATCCGTACCGCCGGCCCGACAGCGCCGACGCCTTCTCGATGACCGGGTAGACCTCGTCGATCTCGTAGAGGTTGTTCTTGTCCTGCAAGAGGTACGCGACCCGCTCCAGTCCCATGCCGGTGTCGATGTTCTTGGCGGGCAGATCTCCGACGATCTCGTACCCGTCCTTGCCGTCGCCCTCGCCCCGGACGTTCTGCATGAACACGAGGTTCCAGAACTCGAGGTACCTGTCACCGGCATCCCACTCGCGGTCCGGGCCGTACTCGGGACCCCGGTCGAGGTGGATCTCGGAGTCCGGGCCGCAGGGTCCGGGGATCCCCATCGACCAGTAGTTGTCCTTCATGCCGCGCAGCATGATGCGCTCGTCGGGCAGACCGGTGATCTTCTTCCAGAGGTCGAGCGCCTCCTGGTCCTCCCAGTAGACGCTCGGGTACAGCTGCGACTCGTCGAAGCCGTACCCGCCGTCGGCCTGCGACCTCGTGACCAGGTCCCAGGCGGCCTCGATCGCGCCCTGCTTGAAGTAGTCGCCGAACGAGAAGTTCCCACACATCTGGAAGAACGTCCCGTGCCGGGTGGTCTTTCCGACCTCCTCGATGTCGAGGGTCCGGACACACTTCTGGACACTGACGGCACGCTTGTAAGGCGGTGTCTCCTGACCGAGGAAGTACGGCTTGAACGGCACCATACCGGCGCCGACGAACAACAGGGTGGGATCGTCGGCGATCAGGGAGGCGCTGGGTACGACCGTGTGGTCGCGCCGCTCGAAATGTGAAATGAACCGGCGCCGGATCTCAGCGGTGTCCATCCCGACCTCCGGACATGCTTGCCGATTGCTCGATCTCCGCGCGGGGTGCTCTCCCGTTATCGAGCTGCTGGCGCAGCTGCTGCTCGTGCTCGGCCATCCCGACCGACACCTCCTGGGCGAACGACCGGGCTCCGGCCCGCAGCGCGGCGGCCTGCGCCTTGAGTCCATTGGGAGTGAACTTCTGCGCGGTCCTCTTCACCTTCAAGAACGCGTAGACGCCGGTCGCGGCACCCGCGGTGAACCACACGGAGCGGCTCATGACAACCACCCGGCCTGTGAGTCGGCGCGCCGAACATCAGGAGGCGGCTGTTTACGTCGATGTCGCCGCTGGTGCTTCAGCTCGCGTCGCATGGTTGTCCGCACCCGCGTCCGGCTCTCCTCGGCCAGCGCTCGACGTACACCGTGGGAGAACGCCGCGACCTTGATCATCGGACCATCGAGGGTCACGGTGGCCAGCCGGATCCGGGGTGCCGCCGTCAGGTCGGACCCGAGATCCGTGATGACGCTCACCGGCCTCCCGTCGGCCGGCCGCCGCCCGTCGGAAGCATCGGTCGGCCGCGGTCCGTCGGGAGGATCGTCGACGAGCGGATGTCGAACGTCGCGGAGCTTCTCGTGGAGGCTTGCGACGGCCGATCTCATCGACTGCAGGTCGCGTCGGGTCCGGGCGACAACCAGCCCAAGGAGAGCAACAACGACCACCAGGACGCCGACGACGGCGAGGATGATCGGCATGGTGGCTTCCTTGCGGTGTCCGGTTCGGGCGGGTCGGAAGGGTTCAGACTAGCGCGGCCGGTCGTCGCTGGCCCCCCGCAGCAGTTGCCGGAGCCGCTCCCAGCGAGGCGCGTACTCGCTCTCCGCGCCATGGTTCGTCGGCCGGTAGTACACCCGGTCGACGACCACGTCCGGTGCGTACTGCTGCTCAACGACCCCGCGGGGGTCGTCGTGAGGATACGAGTACGACGCCCCGTGCCCGAGTTTCACGGCGCCTGGGTAGTGAGCGTCTCGGAGGTTAGGTGGGACGCTCCCGATCCGGCCGTCGCGTACGTCGGCCGACGCTGCGTTGATGGCCTCGATCACCGCGTTGGACTTCGGCGCGAGCGCCAGCGCGATCACCGCCTGGGCGAGGTTGAGCCTGGCTTCGGGCAGACCGATCAGCTGGACGGCCTGCGCGGCGGCAACCGCGGTGGGCAACGCCGTCGGATCGGCGAGCCCGACGTCCTCGCTGGCGAGGATGACCAGCCGCCGGGCGATGAAGCGCGGATCCTCGCCCGCCTCCAGCATCCGGGCGAGGTAATGCAGGGCCGCGTCGACGTCGCTGCCGCGGAGCGACTTGATGAACGCGGAGATGACGTCGTAGTGCTGGTCGCCGTCCCGGTCGTACCGGACGACTGCCCGATCGATCGCGACTTCGACGGTTTCGAGACCGATGAACGTCTCGCTGCGACCAAGGGCACTCTCGGCCGACGCCTCGAGGTACGTCAGGCCGCGGCGTGCATCGCCGCCCGCCAGCCGGACGATCTGGTCGAGCGCGGCCGGATCCAGGCTGAACTGCCCGGCGAGTCCGCGCTCGTCGTCGACGGCGCCCTCGACGAGCTGCCGAATGTCGTCAGATCGAAGCGGCTCGAGCGTCAGAAGCAGGCACCGCGACAGCAGCGGCGCGATCACCGAAAAGAACGGGTTCTCCGTGGTCGCCGCGACCATCGTGACCCAGCGGTTCTCTACGCCCGGCAGCAGCGCGTCCTGCTGCGCCTTGTTGAAGCGATGCACCTCGTCGACGAACAGCACCGTCTGCCGGCCACCGTGCGCCAGCCGGTCGCGAGCGCGGTCGATCACGTCTCGTACCTGCTTGACGCCGGCGGCGACGGCTGACACCTCGACGAACTCCCGATCGGTCGACGCCGAGATGATGCTCGCAATCGTCGTCTTCCCGGTCCCAGGCGGTCCCCAGAGCAACACGGCTCCCGGTTGCTCCGCGTCGACGAGCCGCCGCATCGGCGAACCGGGAGCGAGAAGATGCCCCTGACCGACCATCTCGTCCAGGGTCCGAGGTCGCATTCGGACCGCGAGGGGGGTTGCCGCGTGGTGGGCGTTCGCCAAGCTGCCCCCGCCTGCCGACGACGTACCGCGGCCCCCTGACGCCACACGACGGCTCGCAGCCGAAGCGCCGTCACCGGCCGGCAGGTCGAACAGGCCGTCGTCTGTCACCGAGACAGCCTATGCCGGGTGACCCGCCGTTGGCCTCCCCACGTTTTTGCGTAGTTGCGGGGCATGTCGCGGCGCGACAT
>JBBSHE010000045.1:0-20573 GCA_038253325.1 Propionibacteriales bacterium | reverse complement strand
CTGGTTGGCCGCCTACCGCGATCCAGCCGATGGGTACGACGGTGCAGGGATCCACATGTCAAGACAGCAGCCGGTGACGAACTCGATCCGGTCTCCGTACGTAACGGCCGGCGTCCCGCACGCCGCGACGAAGGACTGTGACTCGATGGACAATCGCGGTTCGACGACACCAGGACGCAGTGGCTCTCGGCGGCCACGGCATGACACGATGGGCAGCCGCACGATCGTGAGCGGCGGGCGCGACCGCCGTCGGCCGAGTCGCGACGCGCGGATGTAGCTCAATGGTAGAGCCCCAGCCTTCCAAGCTGGCCATGCGGGTTCGATTCCCGTCATCCGCTCCAACCCGAGTCGACGTCACGTCGAATGGTGGTCTTATGATCACCTGACGACCGACCAGCGGTCAGCGCTCCGTGGGATCAGATTCGTACAGTGCGTCGTACGCGCGCGTCGCCGCGTCGAGCTGTGTGTCGCGCTGGGCGACGGACCACGCACGACTGTTTCGGTCGACGGCGACAGTGGTCCAACCCCGGCCGTCCTCGTCACTGAGATGGATGAGCAGGGTGTGGCGGTCGTGCTCGACCCGCACCCGATGACGCAGGTTGCCTTCTTCGTGGAGGCCCCGGACGGCGCGGCCACCAGACGACAAGTCGGCGACGAACGATGTCCAGCGTCCGCGCGAGCCCTCCGGTCGGTCCACCGGTCCGCTCCGCCCATCGGTCGCAGAAACACCGGTACTGGGGACATCGCTCTCGGGTCCATCGGCCATGGTCCCCATTATCTTCGAGCGGACAACGGTAGCCTGCCGTTGTGGTCCTCTCACGCACGTTCCGCGTTCTGGTCCTGGCGGTCTTGTTCGGTGCCGCGATCTCGTACCTCAAGGGGATCGGACCGGGACTACGCAGCGACGTGGGCAATCTGAGTGCACCGTGGTTGGTGCTGCCTTTCCTGGCGTCGCTCGGTGCTACCTCACTCAGTCGCGGCTCCGCGATGGGGCTTATCACCAGCACTCTGGCCCTGGCCGGGTTCTACGCCGTGCAGACCCTCATGCTGCAAGATCACTTGGGCAACGGCGGATTTCTTCGTGAACTCCCTTTCGAAATGTCGGCGAATCGGATCTATCTCCTCGCCGGTGTGGCAACCGGACCGGTGCTCGGCGTGTTCGGTGCCTGGTTCGGAGGGGCTCACCGCCAGTGGACCTGGGCCGTCGTCGGTGGGCTCTTGGTAGGGGAGATCTGCGTTGTCGCGCTCGTTCAAGGCCACCAGTTGCTGCCCGCGCCTCTGTACTTCCGGTGGGGCGTCGACCATTGGACCGCCTACTGGCTGGAGCTGGCTGGCGGGCTGGCCGTGATCATCGGTGCCTGGTTCCGCCGGCACCGCCTGACGGGTGACGTACGTCGCGGCGTCGACCGCTGATTCCCCTCGGAGGTCCCTCTCAGGTCAGCCGGATGGGCGTGCGGAGCGCCAGTCGGACTCGAGAATGGCCATGAGGACGTCGTCGTGCCAGGCGCCATTGCGAAATGTCGCCAGCCGACGACGGCCCTCCTCGACAAAACCGATCTTGCGGTACGCCGCGATCGCGCGCGGATTGAAGCTCGAGACAGTAAGCTCGATCCGATGCAAGCCGAGCTCGGCAAACCCGAAATCGACCATGGTCCGCCCGGCATCCGGCCCGTAGCCCTGTCCCTGGAAATCCGAGCCCAAGATGATCGCGAACGACGCACATCGGTCTTTGACGGCTGCGCCCCAGAGGGCGGTGTGCCCGATCAGCTCACCGGACTCGATGGTCGTCACCGATAGGCCGCAGTCGGATCCACCATTCTTGCTCCACGACCGGATCAATTCCTCGATCAGCTCTGCCGGGCGTGGCGCCATCACGGTTCCGATCTGCAGCACCGCCGTCGCCGGTTCGTTCCACCACCGCACGAGCTTTGAAATGTCGTCGTCGCGCAACTCCCGTAACGCGACCCGATCCCCGGTCAATGGGGCGAAGTCGATCGTCGGTGAGGCAACCGGTTCGGACATGACCTCGACCCTAGCGAGGTGCCGGTCGTCGCGGTCCGCCCGCTCGTCAGCCGCGCACCAGGAGCACCAGCGCTCGGTCGTCTCGTTCGGACTCCGCACCCGCCAGCAGACGGGTCGCACCGGACGCAGATCCCTCTCGGACCAGTCCCTCGGCCTGCCCGATCAGGCGGTCGATGCCGAACGCAATGTCGCGGCTCGGAGTCTCGACGAGCCCGTCGGTGTAGAGCAGAAGAGCGTCACCGGGAGCGAACTGCCCACAGAACGGCGCATACTCGGCGTCGGGAAGCAGTCCGAGGATGGGTCCGTCCGTCCAGTGCACCGACCATCGGCCCGACCCGGAGCAGAACTGGACCGCTGGCGGATGACCGGCGGTGCGCACGGCGAACTCCCCGGTCGCCAGATCGATGGACACGTGGGCCGCCGTGACGAACTCCTCGACCCAGCCCTGACGCAGCAGGTACGCGTTCGCCGCCGGCAGGAGATCCTCCGGTCGCACCGAGCCGAGCAGTCCTCCCAAGGCGCTCGACAACATCAGCGCCCGGGTTCCCGCATCCATCCCCTTGCCGGACACATCGGCGACGATCACCTCGAGAACACCGCCGTCGTGGGTTCGCGATGCGACGATGAAGTCCCCCGCAAACGACGCCCCACCGGCCGACTTCATCACTGCCTCCGCCGACCAGCCGGCGGGTAGGACAGGAAGCTGGCTCTGGCTGACCAACCGGTCGCGAAGGTCGACCAGCATCGAGTCGCCATGGGCTTGGTCGAGACCGAGCCGGCTGCGGACCCCGACGTTCCACAGCAACAGACCGGCGCAAACCGCGACGATCACGACAGCGGCCAGCCGTCGAGCGTCGACAAACGTCATGAAGCACAGCAAGGCCAGGCACGCCGTGTCCAGGACCGTCAACACAACCAGCCGGCGCATGGACATCACCGCAGATCCGAGCAGCAACGGAACCAAGAATGACGTCAGCGGCCACCAGTTCTCACCCGCCAGCCCGGCCGCGAGGACCAGTAGGCACATCGACGACAACACGGCGAGCCAGGTGAGCTCATGCTCCCGGAGCAGGCGGGCCCACGCGTCGACGCGGTGACGGATCGCCCGTCCTAGAGACAGCACTCGCCGGCTGGATGACTCTCCCGGACGGTCCGACACCCGGGCGACACTATCCAAACTCGCGATCCCTCTCGGGTGAATCACGCAATCGGCGCCGTTCTCCGGATGATCGGTCACCGCCGCCGCTGACAACGCGGGCACCAGAACAGATTGCGGCCCTCGAGCACCCGAGTACGGATCGTCGCGCCGCACACGTGGCACGGCTGCCCCGTGCGCCGGTACACGTACACCTCCCCGCCGTGATCGTCGACGCGCACAGGCCGCCCCATCGCCTCGGGGGTGTGGACGTCGCGGACTGTGTCGATCCGCCCGGTCTCCACCCCGTGCGCCATCAGGTCCACGAGGTCGGACCACATTGCCGACCACCGTCGCCGACTGACCCGTCGCCCCTCCGTCAGTGGGTGCAGCCGGGCACGGAACAAGGTCTCGGCGCGGTAGACGTTCCCGACGCCGGAGACGATGGACTGATCCATGAGCAAGCTGCCGATCGGACGGGTACTGCGACGGATCCGGTCGTGCGCCCGGGTATGGTCGGCCTCCGCCCGCAGCGGGTCGGCTCCGAGCCGGTCGAGTACCTTCTGGCGCCCGGCGCCGGTCAGCAGCTCACAGGTGGCTGCTCCGCGCAGGTCGGCATACCGCTCGTCATTGGTGAGTCGAAGTCGGATGGCGCCGACGGGCCACGGCGCCGGTTGGTGGCCGAGGTGGATCCCGCCGTACAAGCCCAAATGAATGTGCAGCACGACGTCGTTGGCGAAGTCCGCGAACAGGTGCTTACCTGCCGACCAGGCCGTTTCAAGCACCTGGCCGTCGATCCGGGCGGCATCGACCGCGAAGCGGCCCTGCGGGCTGCTCGCACCGACTACGCGATCTCCGAAGGCGACGACCAGGTCGGTCGCGAGCCGGTGGAGAGTATGGCCCTCCGGCACGTCGTGTCCCGCGCTATCCTGGTGCGCCGGGAGGAAACTCCCCCGACGTCGGCAAGGTGGCTGTCTGCTCGTAGAACCCGAGCTGGGCGATCCGCCGGCGGTGCCGCTCTTCCTCTGTGAACCGGGTCGACAGGAATGTCTCGACGAACCCCACGACGGCGTCGGCGGGGTGCATGCGGGCGCCGACCGCGACGACGTTCGCGTCGTTGTGTAGCCTCGCCAGCCCGGCGGTCTCGGCGGACCACGCCAGCGCCGCGCGCACTCCCTTCACCTTGTTGGCAGCGATCTGCTCACCGTTACCGGACCCGCCGATCACGACCCCTAGGCTGCCGCGATCGGCAATGACGTGCCGCGCCGTGTCGAGACAGAATCTCGGGTAGTCGTCCTCGGGGTCGTATCCGTGAGCTCCGTGGTCCACGACGTCGTACCCGCGCTCGGCCAGCACGGCGACGACGTGCGCCTTCAGCTCGACGCCCGCGTGGTCGGACCCGATGTGTACGCGCATCTCGTCAGTCTGACAGGACGAGTTCGGCCAGGGCGGCGGCGACCTGGCCGACGGCGGCCCGGCTAGCGTCGAAGTCACCGGGATGTCGCCAGAAGCCGTGCACCATCCCGAGGTAGCGGGTCGCGACGGTGGGCACGTCAGCCGCCGCGAGGCGAGCTACGTAGGCCTCGCCCTCGTCGCGCAGGGGGTCGTGCTCGGCCGTGATCAGCACCGTCGGCGGGAGGTCTCGGGGATCGTCGAGGCGCACCGGACAGGCGTCCGGTTCTCTCCGGTCAGCCGGGTCGGGAAGGTACGCGTCCCAGTACCAGGTCATCTCGGCCCGGCTCAGACCGCCTGGCACCTGCTCGCTGTCGTCGGCGGTGGCTTCGGGGTCGAGGCACGGGTAGACGAGAACCTGGAGCGCGAACCAGTCGGGGTGGCGGATCGCCAGTGCGGCCGCGAGGTTGGCTCCCGCCGAGTCACCGACGACGGCGACGCGCTCGACCGCCAGCGTCAGCTCCTCACCATGGTCGAACAGCCATCTCGCGGCGCGTTGGCAGTCGTCGACGGCGGCGGGATAGGGGTCCTCTGGCGCGCGCCGGTAATCGACCGACAACACGGCCCATCCGGTGGTCGCGGCCAGGTAGCGGCTGAAGCTGTCACTGGTGTCGATGTCGCCGAAGACGAAACCGCCCCCGTGCAAGTGCAGCAGGACGGGGGCGCCGAGGTTCGGCCGGTAGAGCCGGCAGGTCACCCCGTCGGCATCGACGTCGTCGACGTACGCGACGTCGATCGTGTCCTCGAGGGCCGCGTCCGCGCGTTCGCGTAACCGCCGCTTCTCGACGTCCTCGAGTCCGAAGCCGGGCTCAGCAACCGAGTAGTCGTCGTTCGACGCCAGGAACGCAATCGCCTGGGGATGCAGCACCACGCACGTCATTGTGACACCTGGACGTGGGAGCGCCACCACATTTCAGTTCGAGTCGGGTGTCATTCAAAGACGGGGTCGGCCGTCCTGGTCCGCTTGAGCTCGTAGAAGCCGGGGACGCCGGCAACCAGACGTACGCCATCCCAGAGCCGCCCGGCTTCCTCATCGCGCGGAATGGGCGTGACGACCGGTCCGAAGAACGCGACACCCTCGACGGCGATGATCGGCGTACCGACGTCCATACCGACCAGGTCGATGCCGGCGTGATGCGACTTTCGTACGTCGTCGTCGAACTCCGTCGAGTCCATCGCGTCGACGAGGGTCGTCGGCAGCTTGGACGCCTCGAGCGCCGCCGCGATGGTCTCCCGGGTCCGCGGGAGCCGTTCGTTGTGGAACCGCACACCGAGCTCGGTGTAGAGCCGGTCGAGAACCTCGTCGCCATGCGCCTGGGCGGCCGCCACGCAGACGCGAACCGGCCCCCAGGCCTTGTCCATCGCCTTGCGGTAATCCGGGTCGAGGTCACGTCCTTCATTGAGGTCGGCCAGACTCATCACGTGAAAACGGGTCGAGACGTCCCGTACCTGCTCGACTTCCTTCATCCATCGTGAGGCGATCCATGCCCATGGGCAGGTCGGGTCGAACCAGAAATCGGCCATTACGGCCCCGGACGTTGGCGCAGCTGTGTCGGTCACGTCCGGTACAGCGAAGTTTCGACGCCGGACATTCCGCCTCGAGGTACCGGGTTTCTCGCGCCGTCCCCGACCGTGCCAGGATCGGGACATGCCCGGCACGAACCTCACCCGCGACGAGGCCGCAGAACGCGCAAGCCTGCTGACGGTCGACAGCTACGACGTCAGTCTCGACCTCACCGACTCCGAAACCCGCTTCGGCTCGACCACCGTGATCCGTTTCCAGTGCTCCGAGCCGGGAGCGTCGACGTTTGCCGACCTGGTGGGGGCGGAGATAGCGTCGATCACGTTGAACGGGGCCGAGATCGCGACCGAGGCGTACACGGACAGCCGGATCAGGCTCGACGGCCTCGCAGCCGACAACGAGCTCGAAGTGGTTGCGAGCTGCGCGTACACTCACACCGGCGAGGGTCTCCACCGGTTCGTAGATCCGGTCGACGGACGCGTCTATCTGTACTCCCAGTTCGAGGTGGCAGACGCGCGCCGGGTGTACACGACCTTCGAGCAACCGGACCTGAAGGCAAGCTTCACCTTTCACGTGACCGCGCCCTCGCACTGGGTGGTGGTCTCCAACTCGCCGACTCCCGAGCCGACCTGGCTGGACTCCGACCGCACCGGCTGGCACTTCGCGGCGACCAAACCGATCTCGACGTACATCACGGCAGTGATCGCCGGGGAGTATGTGAGCCTCCAGGAAGAGTACGAGGGCAGTCGCGGCAAGATCCCCCTCGGAATCTACGTCCGGAAGTCTCTGGAGGAGGACATCGACGCCGACACCATGTTCGAGCAGACCAAGCAAGGGTTCGGGTTCTTCGAGGACGCGTTCGACATGGCCTACCCGTTCGGGAAGTACGACCAGCTCTTCGTTCCCGAGTACAACATGGGCGCGATGGAGAACGCCGGCTGCGTCACGCTGCGCGACGAGTACGTCTATCGCAGCCGGCAGACCCGCGCCGCGTACGAGTCGCGCTGCAACACGATCCTCCACGAGATGGCCCACATGTGGTTCGGCGACCTGGTGACGATGCGATGGTGGGACGACTTGTGGCTCAATGAGTCGTTCGCCGAGTGGGCTGCACACCACGCCGCGGTCCACGCCACGGAGTTCACGGAGAGCTGGACTGGGTTCACGAACCTGCGCAAGAACTGGGCGTACCGCCAAGATCAGCTCCCGACGTCCCACCCGGTTGCAGCGGACAACCACGACCTCGAGGCGGTCGAGGTCAACTTCGACGGGATCACCTACGCCAAGGGTGCGTCCGCGTTGAGGCAGCTCGTCGCCTGGGTCGGTGAGGAGGAGTTCTTCGCCGGCCTGCGCGCGTACTTCGAGCGACATGCGTACGCCAACAGTCAGCTGGACGACCTGCTCGACGCGCTCGAGGAGACGTCGGGGCGAGACCTGCGGGCCTGGTCCGACGAGTGGCTCAAGACGTCTGGCGTCAACACCATGCGCGCGTTGTCGACGATGGACAAAGGCGTCTACACCTCGATGTCGATCGAGCAGACGGCACACCGGCAGTTCCCGACGTTGCGCCGGCATCGGCTCGCGATCGCATTGTACGACCTCGTCGACGGCCGCCTGGTCCGACGAATCTGCGACGAGATCGACGTCGAGGGCGCCACGACGGATGTGCCGAAGCTCGTTGGCCAACCGGAGGCCGACCTGGTCCTCGTCAACGAGGGCGACTTGACGTACACCAAGATCCGGCTGGACGAGCGCTCGTTGGCGACGCTTACGGCATCGATCGACAAGCTGGACGACTCCCTATCCCGCGCGTTGTGCTGGGGCGCGGCATGGGACACGCTGCGTGACGCCGAGATGGCCGCGAGCGACTACGTACGCCTCGTGCTGCGCGGGATCGGGACCGAGTCGGACCTGACAGCCGTCGGTGCTCTGCTCCGGCAGGCGCAGAGCGCGCTGAACAACTATGCGGCGCCGGCTAACCGGGGTGGGTTGGGCGCCCTGTGGCAGTCGGGCCTGCGGAGCCTCGTCGACGCCGCCGAACCAGGTGGCGACCACCAGCTGGCGCTGGTGCGAGCGTACGCAAGTGCTGCGAAGTCCGACGAGGCGCTCGACTTCGTCGCCTCCCTGCTCGACGGGTCAGCGGAACTTCCGGGTCTCACCGTCGACACCGACCTGCGGTGGAGGCTGCTCGGCTCGTTGGCTCGCCGGGGCCGCGCCGGTGACCCCGAGATCGATGCGGAGCTCGCTCGCGACGACACGATCTCGGGACGAGAGAAGGCCGCCGCCACGCGGGCGATGATCCCGACGGCAGAGGCGAAGGCGCGCGCCTGGGACAGCGCCGTCGTACGCAGCGACGTTCCCAATGAAACCCAACGCGGCATCGCGTCGTCATTTCAGATCGCGGGTCAGGAGGACGTGCTCGCGCCGTATCGGGACAAGTACCTCGACATGGCGGCCACCGTGTGGGAGGACAAGGGCACCCAGCGCGCCACCGTCGCATTGCTGTCGCTCTTTCCCATGGTGCCCGCGTCGACCGAGACCCTGACCGTCGTCGACAAATGGCTTGCCACTACCGAGGCGAATCCGGCCGCGAAACGCTACGTATCCGAAGGACGCGACGACATGAAGCGCCATCTCGAGGCCCAGGCCCGAGACGCCGCTCACCCTCGTCACCGGGCTGAAACCGTGACATGATCACTTCGAGACGACCGATCTGACTCTGACCGAGTCCGAGAGTGGCACTCCGCCACCGAACGACGGCGACAACGCCACCACGTGACCTATGCGGTCACCAGCGCATCGCGTGCTAGGGGGTGTCGGTGTGCAGTAGCTGCGGGGCTCTGGCGTTCGCCGCGAGCTGCTGAAGCCCGCCCTGAATCCCGCGTACGAGGTCCCCGGTCGCGAAGGCCGCCTGCATGGTGATCGCCGCCAGCGCCGACTGTCGGTTGGTCAGGGTCCGCCTGACGACGGAGCCGGTGACGACCTCCAGTTGCCGCCCCACAGGATCGACCATGACGAGCACCGATCTCGCCGAGTCGGACAGCTCACCGTGCAACCGCTCAGCGAATGACCGCGCATCGGTGTCGGCGGCGCCGACGTAAACCGAGAAGACGAATCCGGACGCACGCTCGGCCTGCATGATCGCCTTGGCGATGTCACTGCTCTGAGCGGGTGTGAACGCCTCACCAGCGGGCACTGGCACCGCCAACGTCGTGCCCCGTCGACCCGTCACCGGTCGGTTGTCCGGTCTTGGACGCCTGCTGAGCCGAACCGATCTCCTTCGCCTCACGACCTGTGCCCGCTAGTCCGTCGGGGCGACCGAACCACTCGGGTCCAGCAACCCAATCCTGAGTCAGGCGGTAACGGGGCCCGCGCACAATGGACGGAGCCATCACCAGCAACGTGATGATGACGACCATCGCGAGCGGCACGCCGACGAAGAGCAAGATGGCGTGGAGTGTCGACATCGGTGGAGGGTCCGGCCAGGTCGCCGGGGTATCGGTCAGCCATCCGCTCGGCGCGTTGAAGGCCCTGGTAAGCAGTGTGGTGACATCCTCGATCACGCGGTCTACGCTACGGCCCTCCGCCTGCCGCGCCGTCGCCGGGTCGCCGGTGTGGCGGACCGTTCTGTACGGTCGGAGGACATCGTACGAAGGGACGAGCAGCAGGTGTCCGACTCGGTATGCGCCAACGACAACAACTGGTGCCAGTTGGTCGAACGGATCACGCACAACGACGGCCTCGCCCGCGCATCGGACTGGCTGATCGCTAAACCGGTCAAGATCATCACCTTGGTGCTGATCGCGCTGGTGGTCCGCTGGCTCCTGCACCGACTGATCGACCGGATCACCCGGACGGCGAGTGACGGCGCGGTGCCGGGCCTTCTGGCCCGTGGCAAGGTGCCGCAGATGTTGATCGACATGTCGCCGGAACAGGTTCAGCGACGCCAGCAGCGTGCGCAGACGATGGCCTCGCTGCTGAAGAGCATCTCCAGCGGCGTCATCTTCTCCATCCTCATGTTCATGGTGGTCGCCGAGCTCGGCTACAACATCGGCCCGCTGATCGCCAGCGCCGGGATCATCGGCGTGGCGCTGGGCTTCGGCGCGCAGAGCCTGGTCAAGGACTTCTTGAGTGGGATCTTCATGATCCTCGAGGACCAGTACGGTGTCGGTGACCTGGTCGATCTCGGTCCGGCCATCGGGACGGTCGAGGCTGTCGGGCTCAGAGTGACGCGGGTTCGGGGCGATGACAACACCATCTGGTACGTCCGCAACGGGGAGATCCTTCGCGTCGGCAACCGCGACCAGGGCGGCGCCGGGCCGCTCCCCGCCAGTCCCGACCAGCCCACACCGGAGGACGCTGCGAGTCCGGCCACACCCGCCCCGACCGTCGGAGCAATGCGCGCCGCCGTCGCACACGAGAGTGCCCGGCTTGCAGCATCCGACCAGAAGGACAAGCCGTGACGGCCCGGACGTTCTATGACGAGGTCGGTGGCCACCCGACCATCGCCCGGATCATCCACCGGTTCTACCAAGGTGTCGCCTCCGACGCCGAGTTGCGCGCGATCTATCCCCACGACGACCTCGGGCCCGCCGAGCACCGGTTGACGATGTTCTTCGAGCAGTTCTGGGGCGGCCCCACCACGTACTCCGACCAGCGTGGTCATCCGCGACTTGGCATGCGCCACGCCCCGTTCGCCGTCACACCCCGGGCCGCCCGGCACTGGCTCGACCACATGCGCGTCGCGATCGAAGAGTCCGGCATGGACGCGGAACACCAGGGACAGTTCTGGGAGTACGTCGTACGCGCCGCCCACTTCCTCGTGAACTCGCCAGGCGACAACGATGACGAGCCCGAGGGTCCCAAGGCTCAGGGCCGACGGTCCGGCGAAGGGCCCCCGAAGCCATCTCGACCGACCCTGCCGCTCACCTGAACGCTGCTGCCTCCCGGATGGCTCACGGCTCGCTGAACAGCTCGAGGGCGGCGACCTCGACGGCGTTGAGCCTGCGAGGCTGGCCACTCCTCGGGTCGACCGGAACGAGCAGCGTCGAAGCCGTGCCGTAGACCGTTCGCACGACACGGCCACCGGACGGCTCCGTTCGGTCAGTAGGCTGGACCGGCGAAGTAGGAGGAGTCGCCCATGTCCGAGGCCGTCATCGTCGCCACTGCTCGTTCGCCGATCGGGCGGGCAGCAAAGGGCTCGCTTGTCGACTTCCGACCCGACGACCTGGCGGCCTCCATGGTCGCCGCGGCGCTCGCCAAGGTCCCAGAGCTCGACCCCGCCGACATCGATGACCTGATGCTGGGCTGCGGCCTTCCCGGAGGTGAGCAAGGCTTCAACTTGGCTCGGGTGGTCGCGACACTGCTCGGTTACGACCACCTGCCGGGTACGACGGTGACGCGTTACTGCGCGTCGAGCGTCCAGACCTCGCGGATGGCTTTCCACGCGATCAAGGCCGGCGAGGGTGATGTGTTCGTCTCGGCCGGGGTCGAGACGGTGTCGCGGTTCGTGAAGGGCAGCTCTGACAGTCCCCGGCAAGCGGCAGGTGCCCCCAGGCCGGACACTCACAACCCCGCGTACGCAGACGCCGAGCGGCGCACCGCGACGGCCGCCACGGGCGGCGTCGAGTGGCAAGACCCTCGAACAGATGGCGAGCTGCCCGACATCTACATCCCGATGGGCCAAACCGCAGAGAACCTGGCCGGGCTGCGCGGCCTCAGCCGGAGAGAGCTCGACGAGTTCGGTGTGCGCAGCCAGAACCTCGCCGAGAAGGCGATAGCCAACGGTTTCTGGCAACGCGAGATCGTGCCCGTGACGCGTCCCGACGGACTGGTCGTCTCCGCCGACGACGGGCCGCGTCCTGGTGTGACGTACGAAGCGGTGGCGCAGCTGACGCCGGTATTCCGACCCGACGGCGTCGTCACGGCGGGCAACTGTTGTGCGCTCAACGACGGTGCAGCGGCAGTCGTCATCATGAGCGACCGGAAAGCAGCCGAGCTCGGCGTGACTCCGCTGGCTCGGATCGTCGCCACCGGGCTCACAGCGCTGTCGCCCGAGATCATGGGCCTCGGACCCGTCGAGGCCTCACGCCAGGCATTGAAGCGCGCGGGCATGACGATCGACGACATCGACCTGGTCGAGATCAACGAGGCGTTCGCTGCCCAGGTCGTACCTTCGTACCAGGACCTGGGTATCGACATCGGCAAGCTCAACGTCAACGGCGGCGCGATTGCTGTCGGTCACCCGTTCGGGATGACCGGCGCGCGGCTACAGGCGACGATGCTCAACTCGCTCGACTTCCACGACAAGCAGACCGGACTGGTCACCATGTGCGTCGGCGGCGGTCAGGGGATGGCTCTCGTCGTCGAGCGGCTCAGCTGAGCGGCACACCGGCACGGCTCACACGTTCGACTCGGCGGGAGCCTCGGAGTCCACGGCCTTCTGCAGGTCGGCCTCGACCGTCAGGTTGATCGTGACCTTGTCGCCGATCACGAACTGGTCGCCCTCGAGGGGGATGTTGAACGTGATGCCGAAGTCCTTGCGGCTGAGTTCCCCGGTCGCTTCGAGCCCGAGCTTGGTTCCGCCGTACGGGTCGCTGCCGACACCGCCATACTCGACGTCGAACTGGACCGGCCTGGTCACGCCCTTGACGGACAAGTTGCCGAGCGCGACCAGGTTGCCTCCATCGAGGCGCAGCTCGGTGGTCTCGTACGTCATGGTCGGATGGCTCTCGACCTCGAAGAAGTCGCTCGACCGCAGATGGTCGTCGCGCTGCTGGGTGCCGGTGTCGACCGATGCGAGATCGACCGTCACCGTCGCCTTCGACTCCAACGGGTTGTCGGCGATCACGATCTCGCCGTCGTACTTGGTGAAGCGCCCGCGAACCTTCGTCACGATGTGCCGTACGACGAACCCGACGTGGGTATGAGCCGGGTCGAGCTTATAGGTGCCTGGGACGAGCCCGGGAAATGCGTCAGTGCTCATGTCATCCTTTGTCGATCGTTGATGCTGAAATGGAACGTAGACGTAACAAGGTTTAATCGTCAACTATTTCCTGGTACTATTCTCAGATGACGAACTGGTTGGACGAGGACCAGCAACGCTCATGGCGTGCATACCTGCTGGGCACCGCTCTTCTGCACGAGCGCCTCGATCGCGACCTGCGCGCCGAACATGACCTCTCTCTGCCTGAGTACGAGATCTTGGTCCGGTTGTCCGAAGCGCCCGAACGTCGCGTGCGGATGGCCGAGATCGCCGACCGGATGAACTTCTCCCGAAGCCGGATCACGCACACCGTCGCTCGTCTCGAACACGACGGTCTCGTCGAACGTACGCAGTGCGAGACGGACGGCCGTGGCGTCATCGCGATCCTCACCGACGCCGGCTACGACCGGCTGGTCGAGGCCGCCGCGACCCACGTCGCGGGCGTACGTGACGGGCTCATCGACATCGTATCCGACACAGAGCTCGAAGCCATCGGCTGCGCATTTGCCAAGGTCAGCGTCCGCATCGGCGGTCCCGACGCCCGACTCTGACCCGTGCCGTTTGCCATGCCAGCATGGCAAACGGTCGGTCCTCGGGGGAACTTGCCCGGTTTTGGGCGGCAACTTGACATGTCAGCATGGCAAACGGCACCCGGCGTTGCGGGATCAGTCGCGGGTGAGCCGACGGTACGTCACACGGTGCGGGCGAGCCGCCTCGAGACCGAGACGGGAAACCTTGTTCGCCTCGTAGTCGGCGAAGTTGCCTTCGAACCAGAACCAATTCGCCGGATCGTCGTCGTTTCCCTCCCACGCCAAGATGTGGGTCGCGATCCGGTCGAGAAACCACCGGTCGTGGGACACCACAACGGCACAACCGGGAAAGTCGAGCAGTGCGTCCTCGAGCGACTGCAAGGTCTCCACGTCGAGATCATTGGTCGGCTCGTCCAGCAGCAGCAGGTTGCCGCCCACCTTCAGCGTCAGCGCCAAGACCAGCCGGTTCCGCTCGCCGCCGCTCAAGACGCCCGCGAGCTTCTGCTGGTCTGGGCCCTTGAACCCGTAGGACGCGACGTACGCCCGACTCGGCATCTCGAAGTTCGCGACCTTGATGTGGTCGAGCCCGTCCGAAACGACCTGCCACACACTCTTGTCCGGGTCGAGCCTGGCGCGGCTCTGGTCTACGTACGAGATCCGGACCGCGTTGCCGACCCTTAGCTCACCGGCGTCGGCGGTCTCATCGCCGGTGATCATCCGGAACAACGTGGTCTTGCCGACGCCGTTGGGGCCGACGACACCGACGATGCCGGCGCGAGGAAGGCTGAACGACAGGTCGTTGATCAGAAGACGGTCCCCGAAGCCCTTCGTGAGGCCGGTGGCCCCCAGCACCATGTCGCCCAACCGGGGTCCCGCGGGGATGTTGATCTCCTGCAGGTCGACCCGACGATTGCGTTCGGCCTCGGTGGCCAGCTCCTCGTACCTGGCCAGCCTGGACTTCGACTTTGCCTGCCGGGCCTTCGGGTTAGAGCGCACCCACTCCAGCTCGCGCTCCAGGATCTTCTGCCGCTTTGCGTCCTTGCGACCCTCGACGACCAGGCGATCCTTCTTCGTCTCCAGGTATGTCGAGTAGTTTCCCTCGTACGGATGCGTGCGACCCCGGTCGAGCTCGAGGATCCACTGTGCGACGTTGTCGAGGAAGTAGCGGTCGTGCGTCACAGCAAGGATGGCTCCGGGGTATGACCCGAGGTGTTGCTCGAGCCACTGGACGCTTTCGGCATCGAGGTGGTTGGTGGGCTCATCGAGCAGCAACAGATCGGGTTGCTGCAACAGCAGCTTGCACAGTGCGACCCGTCGACGCTCACCACCGCTCAGCTTGTCGACGACTGCGTCCGGCGGCGGACAACGCATTGCGTCCATCGCCTGGTCGAGTCTCGCGTCCAGGTCCCACGCCGACGCATGGTCAAGGTCGGTCTGGAGCTCGCCCATCTCCGCGAGCAACCGGTCGTAGTCGGCGTCTGGATCGGCGAGCTCCGAGGAGATCGCGTTGAACCGGTCGAGCTTGGCCTTGACGTCCGCGACCGCCTCCTCGACGTTGTCGAGCACCGTGGTGCCCTCGGTGAGCGGCGGTTCCTGGAGCAAGATGCCGACGGTGGCTCCCGGGTCCAGGACGGCGTCTCCGTTGTCTGGCTGCTCGAGCCCGGCCATGATCTTGAGCAACGTCGACTTACCCGTACCGTTCGGGCCGACGACACCGATCTTTGCGCCGTGCAAGAACGACAGCGTGACGTTGTCGAGGACCAGCCTGTCGCCCATCTTCTTGCGCACCCCGCGAAGCGTGAACACGAACTCGGCCATGGCCCGAAAGCCTACGTGCCGTCGCCGGAGGCGCCGAAATCGGTGCGCGGCGCCAGCCGGAGACCCGGCTACTTCGCCATCGCTCGGCGCAGTCCGTCGCGAGCGGACCGGTAGGCATCGACTTCCGCGCGCATCGGGACGATCACGAGCTCGTCCGTCGCCGCCTCGAGCGACGCCCGGAGTCGCTGCTCG
The DNA here is from genome assembly GCA_038253325.1 of Propionibacteriales bacterium. Classification (GTDB taxonomy): domain Bacteria; phylum Actinomycetota; class Actinomycetes; order Propionibacteriales; family Nocardioidaceae; genus JBBSHE01. The sequence goes on along the minus strand of JBBSHE010000045.1, from coordinate 4,917 downwards.
GCTCGCCCGGCACGCTTGTGAGCGGAGGAGCGCGCCCCGAACCGGCAGCCGATTGCCACCAGGATCCCGAGCAGAACCCCGCCAATCAGCAAGGCGGTCGGGACCGGTGTTCCGGCGACGTGGGGGGTCGATTGGTCCCCCAGCTGGAGAAAGCTTCCCGCGGCGAGGGCGAGCAGCCACAACGCGCCCGCAACGGCGGCGAGAAACAGCAGCCACTGCAGCAGTCTGGTGCCGCGCCACCACCACGTGTCCTTGCTGATCCCGAGGTCGGTTCGCACCACAGCCTCGTCGAGAGCGTCACCGAAGTCGTCGAGGCGGGCAACGGAAGCATTGCGCACGGAGTCCGCCCACGGACGTGCCATCCCGGAAACGGTGTGATCAACCACGCCACGTACGGCGGCGTCGACCCGCGCCTGCTGAACGGGGGTCGCCTCGGGCATGGACGAACGAGGAACGATCGCGTCGACCGTCGCCTTGCTCGTACCCAGCTCGTCGAGATGGAGCCGCTTGATCGGGTCAGGGCGAAGGCGCCACAGCCACTTCGTCAGCGGCCAGCCGGTTGCCGAACGAGCTCGGGCGAGCGACGCCTTCTCGACCGCCTGGACGACCACCGGTACGCCGGCAGCGTCTGCACAGGCGGCGAGCAGCTCGGACCGTCCCACCGTCGCCGGATCGGCTGGCTCCGAGTCACCGGTCTGTTCTGCGATCTTGGCCGCGACGGACCTGATGTCGGCGGTGAGACGTTCGCGCGCCATGTTCTTCGCCGCGACCCGCTTTGCCAGCATCGCCCGCAGGTCTCCGAGGCCGTCACCACGGGTGGCCGACGTCGCCAGCACCGGGACTCCGGCCAGCCCGTCGTCGACGAGGAGCCGCTTGATGTCGGCGACACATCGGTCGACGGCCTCGGGCGCGATCTCGTCGACGTGGTTGAGCAGCACGAGCATCGAGTCCTCATGGTCGTGCAGCGGTCGCAGGAACCGGTCATGGACGGCCGCGTCGGCGTACTTCTGCGGGTCCAGCACCCAGACCAGGAGGTCGGCGAGCACCACCAGCCGTTGGACCTCGAGATGATGCGACACCTCGGTCGAGTCGTGGTCGGGCAGGTCGAGCAGCATCAGGCCGTGCAGGTCACGGTCGGCCGGTGTCTCGTCCAGCAGACTGAGGCGGCCGACCTGGTGGCGTTTCGGGATCTCGAGCCACTCGAGCAACTCCTCGGCGCCGTCCTCGCCCCACGTACATGCCAGCGCCCACGATGTCGTCGGCCGCTTCACGCCGACGGCCGCGAGGTCGAGACCGCACAAGGCGTTGAACAACGACGACTTGCCGGAACCGGTGGCTCCGCCCAGGGCAGCGATGGTGTGGTCCGCTGAAAGGGTCAGCCGGTCCCGTGCGCGGTCGGCGACGGCCGTCGCCTCGTCGACGAGGGACTGGTCGACGCGACCTTTCGACGCCGCGACCGCCTGGTCGAGCCCGTCCAGCCGCTCGGCCACATCTGCGGAACGGCCCGTCAGCCGCCGGGCGGTGTCGGTGAGCCTGTTCATGCAGGACTTCCGATCACCCTTGCTTCGTCGACCTCGACCGCGAGGTCACGCAAGGTGGATGCCGCATCGAGCGGGACCGGTGTGTGATCGAGCTGGTCGTGGTATCGCTGAAGCTCCATGCGCCAGAGCACCTCGACTCGTTGCCGAAGGTCCTGCCGGGCCGCCTCGGCCAACCGGCGTACGGCCTGGTCACCGAAGACGGCCTCGAGGATCTTCTGCCCGACGACGGCGCTCCCACCAGCGATGCCGACCTCTGTTCCGGTGAGCCCGGCGGTGTGCACGAAGACAACAACCATCAACGCGACCCCGAGACCGTTGACCCCGAAGGCGAAGAACCGCGCGGTCGCTCGACGGTCGGCACCTTCGCGGCGGACCAGGTCGAGCACGCCCGTCTGCCAGTCGCGTACGGTACGCCGGGTCTTCGCCGAGAAGTCGCGTGAGGCACGGTCGATGTCGCCGGGCGCATCGGCCAGCAGTGCCCGGCCAGCCGGAAGGCCACGCCAGGAGAGGGCTGCGCGCTCGGCGGCGGACTCGGCATGCTCGCGGATCAGGGTCTCGAGGCCGGACTCGACGGCTACCGTCATCCGCTGCGCCGGCATGGGTCGTCGACGTGCCGCGTTGATCAGCCGGTCCCGGATCCGGCCGACCTTCTCCTCGAGACTGCGCAGCAGCTCACCGGTACCAACGAACTCCTGCCACCGCGCGAGCACCTCGCCTCGCATGAGGGTGCCGTCCTGGAGGGCCGCATCCACCGAGCGAAGCGACTCCTCATAGGTGCGTTCGGCGTCGCGCCGCAGCTGCAACATGATGTCGGCCTGAGCGGCATGCGCGTCGGCGAGCTCGTGCATCCGCGGCGTGATGGAGCGGATCGTGCCGTTCAGCGTCTTGCGGATGACCGCCATCCGGGCGGAGCTGTCGGCCGCCAGCCGGTTCAGCCAGTCGCCGATCGGCGCGACGACGGCCCGCGGAAGCAGACCCGCATCGTCGACATCTGCCTCCGGGACGGTGAACAGCGGCGAGTCGCCCATCCCCTTGGCCGTGAGCATCCGCGCGAGGTGCGAGCTCACCTCGCGCAAGGCGCCGCGGGTCGTGCGGTCGAGGACGACCGCGACCGCCGTCGAACGCTGCTCGGCCTCCTTGAGGAACTCCCACGGGACCTGATCGGCGTACCGAGCCGCCGATGTGACGAAGATCCACAGATCGGCGGCCGACAGCAGCTGAGCGGCGAGTACGCGGTTCTCCTCCTCGACCGAGTCCACGTCCGGAGCATCGAGGATCGCCAGGCCTTCGGGTACCTCGTCGGCGGGAACCAGCTGCAAGGTCCGGCGGTTTGCCGTCAGCCGGTCGGTACGAACCAGGTCCGGCAGCAGCCGGTCGGGGCCGAACCACTTCGCGTCGGCTGGGTTGTGAACGAGTACCGGCGAGCGGGTCGTCGGACGCAGGACGCCAGGCTCGGTCACCCGGCGTCCGATGAGCGTGTTGACGAGGGTGGACTTCCCGGCGCCGGTCGAGCCGCCGACGACGGCCAGCAGCGGTGCGTCGATCTGGATCAGCCTGGGGATTACGTAGTCGTCAAGCTGCTTGATCAGGGTTTGCCGGACGGCCCTGGCGTCTGGCGCAGCAGCGAACTCGAGGGGAAACGGCGAGTCGTCGAGTGCTTTACGCAGCCGGACGAGCGCAGTCAACAGGTCTGCCGGCGAGGCAAGCTCGGTCACGTCATCCCCTGACAAGTCTGCGCGGCTGGTGCCCGACGACGGTCATCAGGCTCGGGGAATCAGTCTAGTGAACGGTCGCCAACGGGCCGGATTGATGCGCAATCGGGTCTACCAGCTGGATTCGGTGGCAGCCGCGAGTTCCTTCGGGCCTGCCTCAGGAGGCAACGTGATGAGTTGGCGCAAGGTACGCATCCGTTCGATCAACGCACGCTCTCGGTCGAGACCGCGCTCGTCGACTACTCCGCGCACCATCCGGTCGCGGAGCACGGCGAGCTCGAGGCCGGTTCGCTGGAACTCGCGGACCCGCCGCACCTCGGCCTTGCCGAGTCGGCGGGCGTACCGCCGTGCGATGCGGCGGCGCGGAAGCTCGACCACGTACGGAACTTGTTCGGACTTGATCCACCCGAAGGCGGCGTAGTCGTGCAGTCGGGCGGACAACACGTCGTTCTCGCGGCGGCGCACCACGAGCACGAACGCGGCGCCGAGCAGCACCGCGGGGACGAACAACAGCAGGTACGACCCGAGCAGCGAGTCGTGGTTGTTGGCGGCACCGGCGCCCGCGTTGTAGCTCATGTGCAGGAGGGCCGCCACGCTGAACCCCGCGGCTGGTGCAATGATCCGGGTGCCTATGTGGTGGACCCGAACGGCGACGCCTATTCCGATCCCGGTCATCATCGTGAACAGCGGATGCGCGAACGGAGTCGCGATGTCGCGCTGCCTCGCGAGTTGGAGCATCGAGTCCCACGCCAGGCTCCTCCCGCCCTTCGAGTTCAGAGCACCCTGGTAGTCGGCCGCAAAGTAGAGGATGTTCTCGACGAACGCGAAGCCAATACCCGCGAGCGCCCCGCAGATCGCTCCGGCCGTGACGCCTCCGAAGTCGTGGCGGCGCCACAGCACGACGACGAAGACGATCGCCGCCTTGACGGTCTCCTCGACCCACGGCGCGACGAACACGGCGCTTCGCGAAGTGGCACCCGCCGGGTCGTGCACCTTTCCGGCAAAGTACTGGTTGAGCTCCAGGGCGAAGTACGTTGCGATGAACGCGCCCCACAGCAGGCAGATCACGAGTGCCGCGAGCGGTTCCGGACGCAGCCTGTTGAGCCACCCGGCGACCAGGCATGTCGGGACGACCGGGATGAACGCGAATGCCGCGCCGTACCCGATCGCCCGCAGGCCGACGTAGTTGTCGAACTTGGAGTACGTGATACCGGCACAGACCACGGCCCCGACCGCGACGACAACGACGAGCATCACGCCGCCCCAGGCCGCGTCATTCCGACGCCGGACATCCACCGGGGCGTTGGACACCTCCGGGGATGAGGCGACGGCTGACACGCCATGAGATTACCGCTCGATGGGGTTGGCGCTCGATCAAGCGGCGGCTGCGAGCACCGGGTCGATACACTCGTCGAGACCTCGGCTCCATCTTGCGCCGAGTCCCGCGCGCTCGTAGCTCAGCTGGATAGAGCAACAGACTTCTAATCTGTCGGTCGCAGGTTCGAATCCTGCCGGGCGCACCGCTGTGATGTCTCAAGACATCGGCGACAGCCGGACCTACGAAAGTAGGTTCGGCTGTCGTTCATTTCGGGGGTCTGCGGGTGGGGCCTTTGGGTGCGCCGGTGGGCTGGTAGTCGCGGCTGGGGTCGAGGACCAGTTCGCGG
>JBBSHE010000044.1:0-21029 GCA_038253325.1 Propionibacteriales bacterium | reverse complement strand
TTCCGGTTCTCGCGGCCGCACTCACCAAACGCTCACCCGGCTACCTCAGCCTCGGATTCCCAGATCCACGCAAGTCCACCTGACTGCTCAACCTGCTGAGCAGGTATCCGAGCGCCGCACGCGCCCAGGACCACGTGGCGAAAGGAGCCGCTTTCAGCCGACCGAGTGATACACGAGAGTGATACACGAAGCCCCGGAATCGGCGTCCAACGGCGGTTTTGGCTGAACCGACCTGAACCGCCACACCCCCGCTGAACTGGGGTTTCGTCAAAGCTCGCCAACAGCCGTCGATGGCGCTACCTCGTGGCACCAGTGGCAGGCCGAGTAACCCACCGACAAGAAGATCGGTACGTCACGGTCCTTCGCGGCCGCGAACGCGTCGGGCCCCCACTCGTACCAGTCGACGGGGTTGTCGGAGTGCTGGAGTAGGTACGGGCTGGTGGCCTGCGCCAACCGGTTCGGCATCAGGAGCCGCCGCCCTCCGACGACCCAGGCTCTGTCGCATCGGGTGACGTCCCCGGCGCCGACGGGTCTGGCGTACCCGGTCGGTCTGCGGCTGGTTCCTCAGCCGCCCCGTTGTCGAACGAAATCTTCTTCAGGTGCCGGTTCATGCTCATCCAGAGCAGCACCGTCGCGACGCACAGCGCGAGGACGACTCCGAACGCGATCCAGCCAGGCTTGACCTTGTCGTCGTTGAGGGCGAACAGCATGTAGTGGGTCATGCGTCGATGGCGTCCAGCCGGCCGTCGTACGTTGCCGCGATGTCGCGTACGCCCGCGAACAGGTCGTCCTCGGGAATGTCGACGGGCACCCGCGTTCGCGCGAGCTCATAGTCCTCCGTCGGCCACGCCTCCCGGTGGATCTCGAGCGGTACGGAGAACCAGAAGCCTTCGGGGTCGATCTGGGTCGCGTGGGCGAGGAGTGCCTGGTCGCGGATCGCGAAGTAGTCCGCGCACTCGATTCTTGTCGTGACGCGCGCCTCGTGCTCCGGGTCGGGTTTCCAGTCGGCGATCCGCTCCGCGTACGGCGAGTCGAGCCCGCGGGCCAACATCGCTTCGTGCAGCGCGAGCATCCGGCTTCGGTGGAACGTGTGGTGGTAGTAGAGCTTCAGCGGATGCCAGGGTGGTCCCTCATCGGGATACGCATCCGGATCCCCAGCGGCATCCCAGGCCAGCAGCGACACCTCGTGGGTACGAACATGGTCCGGGTGCGGGTAGCCTCCGTTCTCGTCGTACGTCGTGAGGACGTGCGGCCGGAAGGACCGGATCAACCGGACCAGCCGCCGCGTCGACTCCTCCAACGGCACGCGAGCGAAGCACCCGTCGGGCAACGGCGGCGGCGGGTCGCCCTCGGGAAAGCCGGAGTCGACGAATCCGAGCCAGTCCTGGCTCACCCCGAGGATCTCTCGCGCTCGCGCCATCTCCTGCCGCCGGATCTCGCTGATGTTGGCCAGGACGTCCGGGCGGTCCATGTTCGGGTTCAGGATCGAGCCACGCTCGCCACCGGTGCACGTCACCACATGGACATCGACGCCTTGGCGGACGTACTTGACCGTACTCGCCGCACCCTTGCTCGACTCGTCGTCCGGATGCGCGTGGACGTGGAGCAACCTGAGGGTTTCCGTCACCGCAGCATCCTTTCGCACCGCCACCGAAGCTGACCGGTCCATGCTCTCGCATTCCCGGCGGAGGGAAGCTCGCAGGGGTTGGGCCGCCCGGATGACGACTTCCGTGGGCCGTGAGGTTCGATAGCCGTGATCGGTTCTGTCGGAGGGAGGACAAGTGAGCTCGACGGGGGGCGTTCGTCGCCCGGCGAGTCGCTATGGTGACTCGCCGGGACACCGGGCGCTGCGCATCGTCCTGATCGGCGTGGCGGCGGTCGCCTTCGTCACCGGGATCGGCTGGCTGGCTTGGCAGCACCAACAAAACGGTATCTCGACGGAGCTCAGCAGCTTCCGGGTCGTTTCGGACCATCAGGTTCGCGTCCGGTTCGAAGTCCACCGGTCACGTACGACGGCCGTTGTGTGCACGATCCAGGCGTTGGCCCCCGACCACTCGGTCGTCGGCGAGCTGACCGTCACGATCCCAGCCGGCGGCTCCGCGACCACCGATCTGATGCCGACGCTGCGGACGGAGCGCCGAGCCACCGCGGTGCAGATCGCGTCGTGCACGAGACGCTGAGACCGCCGGGCAGCCGGCCGTGACTGGTCAGCGTCGTCCGGTTTGGACGACCCCGAGGGCGTTGCCCGCGGGGTCGAGGATCGTTGCCAGCCATCGCCCGTTGGCGTCTTGCGACGGGGCATGGAGTACGCCGCCGCCGCGGGCCGTGGCGAGGGCAAGGGTGTCGTCAATGTGGTCGACGTAGAACCAGCCAACGGAGCCGGTGTCAGCGCTCGGTGGGCGGTCGGTGATCCACTGGCCGATCATGGCGGGGGCTTCAAAGCCGGGGCTGGGTGGGTCAACCTGCCATCCGAAGACCGTCTCGTAGAACCGCGCGGAGATCGTGATGTCGAGTGTCGGAACCTGCAGGTAGCACAATTGGCCGTGCACCAGGCCGGGTGGGGCGGTCGGTGGGTCGTTGGTCATCGTGGGCCTTCTCCTTCTCGGACGTAGTCATCGGCCCGGGTGACGTCGTCCTCGCCGGGCGTTGGCAGCAGCAGCCGAGGAATCGCGTCGGTGAGCCACAGCACGAACTCTTCGGAGGTCCAGCCGCGGTCTCGGGTCAGCCGGATGAAGGTGCCCGGGTCGATCAGCATCCACACCGTGTCGATTGCCCGGTCGCGGTCGATCCCCGACCGCAGCGGTGATCGTTGGATCATCTCGTCGACGATCCAGGCGACCGTACGGGCGCGTTGCACGTCGATCTGCCGGCTCAAGGCGGCGGTCTCTCGGTCGACGGCAGCCGCCTCGCGTGCGACGAGCACCAGCCCGGCGGATCGTTCTTCGGCGGGCTGTAGGACGTCACCGACGATCGCCAGGAAGTCGTCGACGGTGGTGGTGGCCTGTGCGGCGACGGCCCAGGAGCGTTGCAACACCGGCACGGGTTCGTCGTCGCCGGCGATCGCGACGTCGATCACCGCCTTGAGCAGATGTGGTTTGGTGCCGAACAAGAGCTCGATGCTGGCCACGGAAACGCCAGCCGTGCTCGCAATTGCTCTCATCTTGGTGGCGTTGTATCCGACGGCAAGGAAATGCTTCCTGGCCGCGGTCAAGATCCGTGCTCGCGTCTGGCGCGCCCGCTCGGTGCGCCGGGGCGAGCGATACCTGCGCGTGCCGTTGCTTCGGTGGTCGGTTGTCGGCATACTTCGCTTATTAGCTATGGAAAGACCATAGCAGATTTGAGCAGTTTTCGATGACGCCCACCCTCCGCAACGGCAAGATCTGCTACCTCGAGATCCCCAGCATCGACATCGACGCGTCATCCGGCTTCTACCAGTCGGTCTTCGGGTGGCAGACCCGGCGTCGCGATGACGGAGCGGTCGCATTCGACGATTTCCGTCGGAGAAGTCAGCGGCACCTGGGTCACCGGGCGAGCTCCGTCACCCGCATCTGGGCTGCTGATCTACATCATGGTCGACAGCGTCGCCGAGACGATGGACAGCGTCCGCGAACACGGCGGCGTGACCGTGCAGCCGATCGGCGCCGATGCGCCCGAGATCACCGCCCGGTTCCGTGATCCGGCCGGTAACCTGCTGGGGCTCTACCAGGAGCCCACGACAGGGCATTGACTGATTGGCGCTCGGCGGCATGCTTGCTAGAGTTCTCTCTTTCCCGAGAAGGTACGTCCCAGTGAGGCGTGTCCGCTTGACCGAGGAGTTGTTGTCGTGTCGCAGCCCGCTGCCGAGAGCGTCATCTGGTTGACGCCGGAGGCGTACGACCGTCTCAAGCTCGAGCTCGAGCATCTGAAGGGTCCCGCCAGGTCGGAGATCACCCAGCGGATCGCCGAGGCGCGCGAGGAGGGAGACCTGCGCGAGAACGGCGGTTACCACGCGGCCCGTGAGGAACAGAGCAAGGCCGAGTCCCGGATCAGCCAGCTCGAGGACATGCTGTCGCGTGCGCGGGTCGGAGAGACACCGGGTGACAACGGTGTCGTCGGCGCAGGAATGGAAGTGACGGTCCGATTCACGGGCGACAACGAGGAGACGAGGTTCCTACTCGGTGCGCGCGAGGTGGTCGCCCTCGACGACAGCGTCGATCTCGACGTCTACTCGCCGCAATCGCCGCTCGGCGCCGCGATCATCGGCAAGCACAGCGGCGACACCGCGACGTACGAGGCACCCAACGGCCGCAAGGTCTCGCTCGAGGTGCTCGACGCCAAGCCGTACGCCGGCTGATCGCTCGGGCGCCGATCACACGGGCAAAAACACACGTGGGCCGACCACTCAGGCATTGGTCACCAGGCACTGGTCACTCAGGAACGGGGTCGTAGCCTGCCGCCCGGAGATGGGCGAGGACCTGCTCTCGGTGCGCAGGTCCACGAGTTTCCATCTGCAAGATGACGTCTACCCGGTCCAGCGGAAGCGACTCCGACGTACGTTCGTGGACGACGTCCAGCAGGTTCGCCTCGGCGGAGCTCACCTGAGCCAACAGCGTTGCCAGTCCGCCGGGCACGTCCGGGATCCGTAGCTTCAGTGCGAGGAAACGGCCCTGCGCGGCCATGCCGTGGCGGATGACCCGCATCAGCAGCAGCGGGTCGATGTTGCCGCCGGACAGCACGGCGACGATCGGGCCATCGAAGGCGTGCGGCTCGTCGAGGATGGCCGCCACCGCCGCCGAGCCAGCGGGTTCGACCATGACCTTGGCACGCTCCATCAACAGCAGCAGCGCGGTCGACAGGGACTCCTCGCTGACCGTCACGATGCCGTCGACGTACTTCCCGATGGCGGTGAAGGGTACGAACCCGGGGCACCCGACGGCGATTCCGTCGGCCATCGTCGCCATCGCGGACAGCCGCACGGGGCGGCCGGCTGCGAGCGACGCGGGATAGGCGGCGGCCGACTCGGCCTGCACCCCCACCAGCTGGATATCGGGCCGCTGCTCCTTGATGGCAGTTGCGATCCCCGCCAGCAGCCCGCCACCGCCGAGTGGCACCACGACGGTCTTGACGTCGGGTGCCTGTTCGAGCACCTCGAGGCCGCAGGTGCCCTGCCCGATGACGATGTCACGGTGGTCGAACGGGTGGATCAGCGTCGCCCCCGTCTCGGCCGCGAAGTCAGTCGCGGCCTCGAGACAGTGGTCGATCGTGTGCCCGGTGAGGACAACGTGGGCGCCGTAGCCGCGGGTGGCGTTCTCCTTCGGCAGGGCGGCGCCCATCGGCATGAACACCGTGGCCTTGATTCCCAGCAGCTGGGCCGCCAAGGCGACGCCCTGCGCGTGGTTGCCAGCGCTGGCCGCGACGACACCGCGCTTACGCTCGTCGCTCGACAGCCGCGAGATCCGCAGGTAGGCGCCGCGGATCTTGAAGGAGCCGGTGCGCTGGAGATTCTCGCACTTCAGGTACGTGGTGGCACCGGTCACGTCGGTGAGCCAGCGTGAGCTCTGCAGCGGTGTCTCCAGGGCGACTCCCGCCAGGTGCGTGCGCGCGGTCTCGATCTCGGCGAGCGTTGCCGGCGGTGCCACGGCATCGGCGACATCCATACCCGTCAGCGTAGAGCCGGCCGGCAAGGTTGGATGGATCCTGCCCCATGGATCGGCGGTTCGTGGAGGGCATGGCATGACCTGCTGTGTCCCCCGTTAGTTTGCGTGCTGCATGCATCCATGTATATGCTTGCTGCATGCAAATGACGTCTACCGGTCGCGTCGTCGTCGGCGGCTCGGTCTTCGGTGACACCCCAGAAGACGCCCTGATCCTTCTCATGATGCAGGTCGGTCGCCGGCTGAGGAGCCGCCACCCCGACGACGAGATCGAGCCGTCGATCATGCCGGTCCTGCACGCGCTGAAGTGCCAAGACAGCATCCGGTTGAGCGATCTCGCGGCCCGGCTGCACCTCGACGCATCGACGATCAGCCGCCACATCCGTCAGCTCGAGGACATCGGGCTCGTCGAGCGCAGCGGGGACCCGGACGATCGACGTGCCACCCAGGTGGCGATCACTGACCATGGACGTCGCCTGCTGACGGCAAGCATGAATCGGCGACTCGAGGAGCTGCGCGAGGTCCTGGCCAACTGGACCGACCGCGACCGCGGCACGCTTCAGCGTCTTGTCACGAAGCTGGCCACCGACCTCCAGGCTGATACCGACTCCGAGACTCGGGTGGAGGGATCATGACGGCGCCCGAGACATCGACCGCTGTGCCGAACACCGGCTCTGCCCCAGGCGGCGCCTCGTACCTGTCCCACCGGCAGATCCTGGTCGTCCTCGGCGGGCTGATGGCCGGGATGTTCATGGCGGCGCTCGACCAGTCCATCGTGGGTACGGCCCTGCCGCGCATCACCAGCGACCTGCACAGCCTCGACAAGCTGTCGTGGGTCGTGACTGCGTACCTGCTGACGTCGACCGCGTCGACCCCGCTGTGGGGCAAGATCTCCGACCTCTTCGGTCGGCGACTGATCTTCCAAGCAGCGATCGTCACGTTCACCGCCGGCTCGCTGCTCACCGGTTTGGCCCAGAACATCGACGAGCTGATCATCTTCCGGGGCCTGCAGGGCCTCGGCGGCGGCGGTCTGTTCGCGCTGGCGCTGGCAACGATAGGCGACATCATCCCTCCCCGCGAGCGCGGCCGCTACCAGGGTTATTTCGGTGCCGTCTTCGGCACCTCGAGCGTTCTCGGGCCCGTTCTCGGTGGCTGGTTCGCCGACGGCCCCGGCTGGCGATGGATCTTCTGGATCAACATCCCGATCGGAATCGCCGCGCTTGTCGTCACGTCCGCAGCGCTGAAGCTCGAGCACGTGCGCCGCGAGCACAAGATCGACTATCTGGGAGCGGCGGTCGTGGTCGGTGCTGTCTCGTCGCTGCTGCTCTACACGTCATGGGCCGGACCGGACGACGGCTGGGGCTCCGGCGTCGGCCTCGGACTGGTCGCGGCCGGGATGGTCCTGATCGCACTGTTCGGCGTCGTCGAGCTCCACGCGACGGAGCCGATCATCCCCATGGACCTGTTCAAGCAGTCGGTGTTCACGTACAGCAACATCTTCGGGTTCGTGATCGGCTTCGCGATGTTCGGGTCGATGATCTACATCCCGCTCTACCTCCAGGTCGTCGACGGCATGAGCCCGACGAGGTCCGGGCTCGCGATGCTGCCCCTCGTCGTCGGGATCTTCTCGACGTCGATCAGCGCTGGGCAGATCATGAGCCGTACCGGCCGTTACAAACCGTTCCCGATCCTCGGCGCGTCGACCGTCATCGTGGCGCTCTGGATGCTGTCGCGGCTCCACGACGGATCGTCCTACTGGTACGCGGGTACGACGATGTGGGTGATGGGCGCCGGACTGGGGTTCACGATGCAGATCCTCGTCACGGTCGTGCAGAACTCGGTGGACCAACGCCACATGGGCACCGCGACCAGCGCCGTCATGTTCTTCCGATCGATGGGGGGTGCGTTCGGCGTGGCGGTGATGGGAGCAGTGCTCTCCAGCCGGTTGACGACCCATCTGGCTGCGACGGTCGGCCGCCCACTTCCCACCGGGAGTGGCAACATCACCAACAACGTCAAGAAGATCCAGCTGCTCCCGGAGCCCGTGCACGGGCAGGTCGTCCATGCGTTCGCGCTGACACTGCACGACGTGTTCCTCTACCCCATTCCGGTCGTCGTCGTGGCGCTGGCCGTTTCGTTCTTCATTCGAGAGGTGCCCCTGCGCTCTCGGGAGTCCGGGCCGGGCGGCGAGACGTACGGCGAACCGAACAGCGAGGCCGATGGCGGGGCAACCACCGCGGTGACCGACGCCGACGAGATCGTCGCTCATCCCTGAAGCCCCTCATGAGCTGGCGTCGGCGGAACTCGTGCGTCATCGCGAGCGGCATCAATGCGTTGTCGGTGATCTTGTGCGTTGTCCGCGACGGTATGCGACCACCGTCCAGCCGGTCGCGAGGCCCCACGCCAGGAACCAGGCGTCCCACAGACCCACGTGCCAGCGCAGCGCATGTAGATCCGTGGATGCGTTGGGATGGATGACGTCGCTGAGGACCAGCGCTCCGGCGACGACCAGCACGGCTCCGTACAACGTGAGCACGACCGAGGCGACCACGTCGAGCCGGTAGACCCAGCGTTGCCAACGGTCCGACGACAGCGGGTATGCAAGGAGCAGCACGAGCACTCCACCGACCGCCAACGCGGCCGCGACGACCGCGGGGACCCGCACCGACCTGAGCGCCGTCATGGGACGAGATGGGTCCGGAGGATCTCGTACGCCGCCACCGGATGTTCGGGCGCGAGCAGCCCGGCGGCTGCGAGGACGTAGTCGGAGTCGACCGCGATCCGCGGCCCGCGCGGCACCAGCCATCCACCGTCGACGTGGTCGCCGGTCGCGGCTTCGAGCACAGCCTTTGCCTGGTCGAGTCCGTGGTGACGCAGCACGCCACCGGAGCCGACCAGCAGATCCACGTCGCGAAGGTCCTTGCCGGAGCGTTCGACCAACCTCCCGTCAGAGGAGAAGACGACCTGTTGGCGACCGGCGTGGCGACGCAACGCGATTGTCGCCGCCGCAGCAGCGAGCTCCAGGTCGACGGCGTCGTCCGTCTCGGTGACCGGCAGCATCGACGGATCGGCTCGGCGGCGCGCCGCCTCGGCACGAAGGCCGGTTCGGGTCAGCCCGCCTTCAGCCGGCTCTGCTTCCACCAGGCCGGCCTGGATTTCCACCAGGTGGGCATCGACGGCGGCCTCGACCGTCGTCACCGCACTCCACCGCATGCCGAGGTCGGCCTCGACCGTGCGACTCACCGGTACGCTCGCCACCACCTGTCGAGACAGTCCGGCGTCTTCCGGCTCGATCTCGGTCACCGAGTGCACATCGGTCGTCGCTCCCCCGATGTCCACGACGACGACGTCACCAACACCGGGCCGGTCGGGTCCGAGTCCACCCGCGAGCAGCTCGACCGCCGTCAGCACGACGTCGGGTGTCGCTCCCTGCACCATCGCGACGAAGTCGGTCCGGCTGGAGAGGTGCTTGCCCCCGATGACATGCCGCAGGAACATCTCCCGAATCGCCATCCGGGCCGGCTCGGGGCGGAGCACACCGATCTGCGGCACGACGTTGTCGGCCAGGACGAACGGCGTCGCAGCGGCGGTCAGCAGACCAGCGATCTGGTCGGTCGCTTCCGCGTTGCCGGCGACGACGACAGGTCGCGTCCATCGCGCCTCGGCGAGAGCGCGGGCGTTGTCGAGCAACACCTCTGCGTCACCACCGTCGGTCCCGCCGACCAGGAGCACCACGTCTGGTGCGGCTGCTCGGAGCAAGCAGACGTCCACCAGCCCGTACGAGACAGGTCCGACCCGGCCTCCGCTCGACAGTGCAACCCGTCGGCCGGCCTCGACGGTGACGAGCTCTTCGCTTCCGACCACGCCGATCAGCAGGCCGCCACCGGCCGAGGAACACCCGAGTACGGACACCTGGTCGTACTGTTTCGTCAACGGAGCAAGGGAGTTCCGGCATGCGTCGAGCCCGTCGAGAATGTCGGTCTCGAGCGTCGTGGCGTGTGAGGCGGTCCCGACCAGTGCGCATCGGTCAGCGTCGACCAAAGCGGCTTTCGTGTACGTCGAGCCGAAATCGACACACAACACGGCGCTCATGTCGACCCGGGCCAGGCGAACGCCCAGAGCACGACGCCGGGCGCTGGTTCCCAGTCCAGCTCGGGCGCCCGGCGGAAGCCCATCGTTGCGTACAACACATGCGCCGCGGTCATCGACGGCAGACTGCAGATCACCACGCCGTCGAGGCCGAGGGCATGCGTTCGGTCGATGCAGTGCTGCACGAGGAGCCTCCCGATGCCGCGACCGCGCTGGGCGGGCGCGACGGCGAGCATCCGGAACTCTCCCGCCGATTCGCCGCCGAGCTCGCGCCACGACGACCCGGGCGGGCAGTAAGTAACGGTGCCGACCACCTCAGCTGCGCCGGAACCGGCGGCCGCATCGACCGCGACGAACAACTCCGCCTCGCGGGCTCGCCGTGCGGCATCGCCGACCTGGGTCGCGTAGTCGTCGTCATGCTCGAGAAAGCCGTCGCCGACGTACGCGTCGAGCGTGAGCTGGCCGGCGACCGCATACTCGTCCGGCGAGGCTAGCCGTACCTCGACGGCCATCACCGCACCTGCTGGGAACCTGCGCCCCGTACGTTCTCGGGAGCGGCGCTTCCGGGGGCTGCGGCCAGGGCATGCTCGAGGTCGGCGATCAGGTCGTCGACCGACTCGATGCCAACCGAGAGCCGGACGAGGTCGCCGGGGACCGCCAGCGGTGACTCTGCCACCGACGCGTGCGTCATCGAAGCCGGGTGCTCGATCAGTGACTCGACCCCGCCGAGCGACTCCGCCAACGTGAACACCTGAGCCCGGCCGCAGACGGCACGCGCCGCCTCCTCGCCTCCAGCGGCCAGGAACGAGACCATGCCACCGAACCGCCGCATCTGACGCACCGCGACGTCGTGGCCGGGATGACCGGGAAAGCCAGGGAAGTAGACGTGACTGACCTCCGGGTGGCCTTCGAGGTACGCCGCCACCTGCTCGGCGTTGTCGCTGTGCCGGTCCATCCGTACGCCCAGCGTCCGGAGCCCCCGTAGCACCAGCCAGGTGTCGAACGGGCTGGGCACCGCGCCCGTCGAGTTCTGGAACACGGCGATCGCGTCGCCGACCGCACGGTCGGACGTGATCACGGCTCCGCCGACGACATCGCTGTGGCCGCCGACGTACTTCGTCGTGGAGTGGACGACGACATCGGCACCGAGCACCAGCGGTTGCTGGAGGTACGGGGTGGCGAACGTGTTGTCGACGACGAGCCGGGCACCGGCGTCGTGCGTGACCGCGGCGATCGCCGCGATGTCCGCTATCCCGAGCAGCGGGTTCGTCGGAGACTCGATCCAGACCAGCTTCGTCTCGGGTCGCAAGGCGGCCGCAACGTCCTCCGGGTCGTGGCCGTTCGCCGGTGTGAACGTGAGTCCCCACGGCTCGAGGACGTGCTTGAACAGGCGGTACGTCCCGCCGTACGCGTCGCGAGGAATGACGATGTGGTCACCAGGCGCACACAGCACGCGGACGAGCGCATCCTCCGCCGCCATACCGGAGGCGAACGCGACCGCGCGGGTGCCCTCCTCGAGGTCGGCCAGGCAGGTCTCGAGGGCGGTGCGGGTCGGGTTGCCGGTGCGGGAGTACTCGTACCCGTCTCGCAGACCGCCGACCCCGTCCTGCTTGTACGTGCTGGTCGCGTGGATGGGCGTGACGACCGACCCGGTGGCGGGGTCGGGATCCTGACCGGCGTGAATCGCGCGCGTCTCGAAGCCGTACGACGGGGAGGTCATGGCCGCAACGCTACTTGTCCGACCTCCCGAGGCGACAATCGTCTGACGTCCCGAGCGGCAATCCACAAGGGACAGATCATCGCAGCAACTGTCGGTGGGGAGGTTTATATTCGTCAGTATGTTTGATTCGTCGATGACCGCGGCTGGTGGCGACGCGTTGTCGGGCCGGCTGCTCGACCAGATCGGTGCGGCGGAGCGTCGAGTTGGTGCAATCTACGCGGAGCAGGTCGAGGCGATCGTGGCGTACGTCGACCGGCAGCACCGCCGCTATCCCGGTGACGTCGAGCAGGTCGAACGCGGATCGGCGTTCGAGATCGCCGCCGCGCTCGGTTGCTCGCAGGCTTCGGCGCGGACGATGATGGCCGATGCGGCGGATCTCGTCGAGCATCACCCGGCAGTGCTGGCAGCGGTCGGCAACGGCGAGCTCGCCTTCTGGGTCTCCCGGATGATCGTCAACGGCACGCGGGTGCTCAGTCCCGAACAGTGCCGGACGATCGACGCCGAGATCGCCACCGAAGCCAGCACCCTGCTACCCGGCCAGGTACGCGACATGGTCGACCGACGAGTCGCGGCCATCGATGCGGATGCGGCTGCCCGGCGAGCCGCCCGGGCACGCGCCGACAAGGACGTCTTCTATGCGCCACGGCCCGACAC
The DNA here is from genome assembly GCA_038253325.1 of Propionibacteriales bacterium. Taxonomy (GTDB): domain Bacteria; phylum Actinomycetota; class Actinomycetes; order Propionibacteriales; family Nocardioidaceae; genus JBBSHE01. Next base: position 8,933 of record JBBSHE010000044.1, on the reverse strand, counting down.
GATGGCCTTGTTCGGCGCGACGCTCCCCGCCGAACAAGCCACCGCTTGCTACAACGCCCTTGACCGCGTCGCCCGGGCCAAACGCGCCGATGGCGACCTCCGGTCGATTGCCCACCTCATGTGCGACACGCTCGTCGAACGCGTCACCGGCGCCCGCAGGGTCAGTGAAGCCTTCACGGTCGAGCTGCAGGTCGTCCTCAGCGACGCAGCCCTGCTCGGCGCCGACGACTCGATCAGCGACCTGGTTGGCTACGGCGCGATACCGAGCAGCCTGACCCGTGAGCTCGGTGCCAGCTCACAGGCCTGGGTCCGGCGGCTGCTGACCGATCCCCTCGACGGCACCGTCGTCGCGGCCGACAACCGGCGGCGCCGCTTCGACGGACCCTTGCGCGACTTCATCCTCAACCGAGACCGCCGCTGCCGAAACCCCCGATGCAGCGCGCGGATCCGAGACATCGACCACCGCCGGCCCCATGCCACCGGCGGCACCACCGATGAAGCCAACGGCGATGGTTACTGCGAACGCTGCCACTACCTGCGCGACCACCCCGGCATCCTCGTCGACGTCGACCGAATCGGCGGACTGTCACCGCCACTTGCGTCCGGGCCCGGTCCACCCGGCGGATCCGACTCCAATGCGCACGGCATCATCTGGACGGGGCCGTCCGGAAAGAAGTACGTTTCTCTCGCACCATCGGCGCTGGGCTACGGCACGCTCACCGCCGAGCAGCTCGCCTACCGCCACGCCCTGGTCCGAGCCGCCCTGCAACCGGAGCCACCGCCTGCGGGCAGGGTCGAGCGACGACTCCACCGCATCTTCAGCGCCACCGGCTGAGGATCCGTGGCGGCGACGTCGGGTGAGACTCGCCGGCTCAGCGGTCCGGACACCACACTGGGCCGGATGAGCGAGCGCTCCGAGATCTTCACCAGGCTGGCGCCCGTGCTGAATGTCAGCGACCTGGCGGCCGAGCGGGTCTTCGGGCTGTTTCCTGTTCGCGATCACGCGCGCTTGAAAGCTGCTCGAATGCCTCTCCCGAACGTGCCCCGTCGCTATTCGGATCGTCACACCGTTCAGGGCTAGGCCGCGGCCAACACGATGCTCCAGTTTGTCCCGGCTGTCTCAGGTTGGTTCGTGGTGGCGGTGAGTCCACCGGCCGTGCCAGCTGGGACCGCCGAGCCCTTGTCCGAGGCGACGGAGGTGATGCGGCCGCCGCCGGTGCCGTACGCAGTGCTGCGCACCAGTTCGCCACCGGGCGGGGTCATGCTGGTGATCGCCGTGGACTTGGCGGCCCAGTACGACACCAACCAGCTGCTGTCTGCAGCAACCGTCACGGTCGGAGTCGTCGGTGACGACGTACTGCCACTTGTTGCGGTTCGTGCGACGGTGGCAACCGGTGCAGCCGTGCTCGTTCCGGAGTACGCCAGCAGTTGGACGCTGCCCTTGTGGATATCGCCGAAGCCGACGGTCACCTGCTGTCCGGCGTCGGCCGCGGTCGCTACCCTGCTCCAGAGCGTCGTCGTGATCGAGCTGTTGTTGACGTTACTGACGAGGGTCCAGCCGCCGGGACCGGTAAGGGACGCGCCGTGCCCGCCGGTCGCGACCAGCAGCATGCCGTCGCCGGAGCGCACCGCGGCCGGCACCGTGAGCGTCTCACTCGTCGCATAACCCTTCGTCGATGCCGAGGCGCGGAAGCTGATCGGGACGCCGCTCGAGGAGACGTTCACACTCCGGGTGGTGGACCCGGTCAGGCCCGCTTCGTTCGCCACTGTCAACGAAATCAGATAACTGCCGGCTTGGGCATAGACGTGGGTTGCCGTCGGTCCGCTCGCACTGCTGCTGTCGCCGAAGTCCCAGGTGTAGCTCGTGATGGTGCTGCCGGGAGCACTCGAGCCGCTGCCGTCGGTCGAGCAGCTGAGCTGGGTGCAGGCGACCGTGAACGACGCCGTCGGCGGTCGGGGCTGCGTCGCGCACAGGCCGAAGTCGGCGCACATGTCATTCGTACCCGGGTCGGCTGCATGGCCGAGATAGGACACCCCGAGCAACTGCTCGGTCGTCCGCAGCAACGAGTAGTGCGAGTAATTGGTGGCCGTCACCGTGTGCGGGGTGTAAGGCGAGATGACGATGTTGGGAACGATGCAGTCAGTCGAGGCGGACGCCATGCAGTCGCCGCCCGTCGGCACCGTAGCGCCGCGGCCCTCGTCCCAGACGATGTCGATGAGCAGGTTGCCCCCGGCGTAGTCCGGTCCTGCCGTCAGAAGCGGTATCCAGGTGGCCAGCCAACGGTCACCTGCGGCGATCGTGTCGGGACACGCCGTGTCCCCCGATGGCAGCCCGTGCATGTCGTCGCACAGCCCGGGCGTGATCATGCCGAACGACGGCAACGTGCCCGACTGGACGTCACCGATCAGAGATCCAGCTGACGTCGATCCCATCGGAACATCATTCGACGTGCAATCACCCGCCGTCGGTGCGCCCACTGGTAGCGCGGAGTACGAGGCGGCGGGGTTGTGTTTGCCGACGTAGTACTGGTGGGTCGTCGAATCCCCCGTCAGCCCGTAGTGATGACACGGCTGCTGCATGAACTCCTGGTACGCGCGCCACGAAGGGTCGACCTGGGAGAACACACTTGGTGCCGCAAAGTAGCCGAGAGCGTCTTTCGACAAGCCTTGTGTGTCGCCGCTGGTCGCCGCGAGATAGTTCGGATAGCTCGGATGCGTCACCGCGTGGTAGTTGGACGTACTGCCGCACTGAGGCAGCAAGGTGCCGTCGATGTAGCTTGCGCTTGGCGACCCGGGGATCTGTGTCGACCCGCCACCGTACGACGTGTTCTCCATCATGATCCACAGCACCTTGGTGATGTGGGGGCTCGCTCCAACGGCGGTGCCGCACAATGCCGGTTGGGTATCGCTGTCGGCAGGCGGTGGCCTCCCCAGGCCGAGGGTGATCAGCGCGAGCAGGGCAACGCTGACAACCCCACGTCGACGGACGCGAGACGCTCTGGGAGCCAACGGGCCCACCACCAATCCAGGCCCACACCCGAGCGTAGAAACCTATCTGTGACGCTACCAGCCCGCTCGGGCGGAATCAGCGGTTCCCGAATCTTCGGTGCGTTTGGGGCAGTCTGGCGAGCGAACACCTACGGGGTGGTGGGAAGCCCTTACGAACCGCTGACACTGTGGAGCGCGGGGAACAGCCGGGCGGGAGGGGTGGTTGACGCGAGTAACGGACACCTCGAAGCAAGGGCCACCTCGAAGTAACGGACACCTCGAAGTAGCGGACACCTCGAAGCAATGGCCACCTCGAAGTACAGCCCCCAAGGAGAACGCGTGTTGTTCAACCGCTCCAAGTCAAAGCTTCCCGACGCTGATTCCGCGCTGCCCGGACGCTCGTCGCGTCCGTTCTCCGTTCCGGCGGAGCATCACATGCTGAAGACACCGCTCGAGGGCCCGGTACCCGAAGGCTTCGGCGTCGCGGTGTTCGGCCTCGGCTGCTTCTGGGGCGAGGAGAAGACGTTCTGGGAGGTGCCGGGCGTCTACTCGACATCGGTCGGGTACGCCGGTGGACTGACGCCGAACCCGACGTACGAAGAGGTGTGCAGCGGTCGCACCGGGCAGGCCGAGGTGGTCCGGGTCGTCTTCGACCCCGCCAAGGTGTCGTACGCCGACCTGCTGCGGGTGTTCTGGGAGAACCACGACCCGACCCAGGGGATGCGGCAGGGCAACGACGTCGGGAGCCAGTACCGCTCGGTGATCCTCACCACGAGCGAGGAGCAGCAAGCGCAGGCGGAGGCGTCGCGCGATACGTACCAGCGCGCGGTGGCCGCGAGGGGCTACGGCGAGATCACCACCGCGATCGAGCCGCTGCAGGCGTACTACTACGCCGAGGACTACCACCAGCAGTACCTCGCGAAGAACCCGTACGGCTACTGCCCGATCCACACCACCGGGGTGAGGTACGCCGACTCCTGACCGCTGTGGCTGGGAGAACGCGGAGTATCACCTCACGAACTCCCAGCCATAGACGCCTAACGCGAGCCAGCCGCAGCCGGCGCAGCCGTGCGCGCAGGTGACCGGACGAGCCGCGAATCACGCCGGCGACAACAATGCGACGCACTCGACGTGGTGCGTCATCGGGAACAGGTCGAACGCGCGCAGCCGCGCCAGCCGATACCCCTGATCGGCGAACGTCGCAACATCGCGCGCGAACGACGCTGGATCACAGGCGACGTACACCACTCGGGAGGGCCGCAGACCCGTGACCGCTCGCACCACACCCGGCCGTGCGCCCGTACGTGGCGGGTCGAGGACCACGACGTCCCACGTGTCCTCGAGCTGCCGCAGCCCGACCTCGACCCTTGATGCCACCAGGCGTACGTTCGCCGACCCGTGCAGGTTGCGACGTGCGTCGCGGGCGGCTCGAGGGTCCGACTCGACACTGAGGACGACACCATTGGCGCCGACCTGCTCGGCGAGGAACGCCGTGAACAGCCCGACACCCGCATAGAGATCAACGACCCGCTCACCTGGTCGGACCCCTGCCATCTCCAGCACGGCGCCGACCAGCGTGTCCGCGGCGGCCGGGTGCACCTGCCAGAAGCTTCCGGCCGTCACCCGGAACTCGCGGCCGCGGACCCGTTCCCGTACATGGCCGCGGCCCTTGATGCGGCGTCCGTCGGCGTCGACGACTCCGTCCAGGTCGAGCCGGGGCAGCGATCGGCCAGCATTGCGCACGATCGCCAGCCGTTCGCCGGCCGACGACACCACTGCCTCGACGCGGTCGGCGTACCACCGGTGCGCCGTCAGGTCGGCGAGCGCCGGGTGGGCGATCGGGCACGGGTCGACCGCGACGACGTCGTGCGAACGGTGTCGGTGAAGGCCGAGCCGATGCTCGGGGTCGACCGCGAAGTCGACCCTGGTACGCCATCCCAGCCCGTCACCGCCGTCGGGGTCCTCGACAACCACGTCGTACTCGATGCCCGCGAGCCGCCGCAGCTGTTCCGACACGACGCTGCCGAGCAGCGCACGCTGGGTCGGCAGGTCGACATGCTGGAAGTCGCATCCGCCGCACCCACCGGGTCCGGATACAGCGCACCGGCGCTCCACTCGTCCCAGCGCCGGGCGAAGGATCTCGATCGCGTCGGCGCGCAGGTACGAGGACGTCTCAGCGCCCTCGGTGACCTGCGCCCGCACGCGTTCACCGGGCAAGGTGTGGCGAACGAAGACGACTCGGCCCTCGTACCGTCCGACGCAGTGGCCACCATGGGCGACCGCGTCGATGTCGAGCTCCACGACCTCGCCGACGAGGTTCGCCGGCACACCGTCTGCATGCTCGACCGACCTGGCTTCATCGACGGACACAGGTACGAGGCTAGTCGCCGCGGCCGCCACCCTCCGACAGTGGTTTCGGACCCTGCGACCATGGGCGCCATGAATGCCGACGATGGGCCTGGTCTCGACTTCTCGACGGGTGCGCGAACGGCGCCAGACCTGAATGTGGAGTGGATCCACGGCTCGATCGACCGGAAGCGTGGCGCCGACCCGCTCATCCAGGTACACCGCTGCGACCCGCACACGTACATCCTGCGGCAGAGCATGACCGTGAGTTTCGAGGCGCCGTTCATGTACCTGCTGTTCGGCAACGACCGCGCGCTGCTGCTCGACACCGGTGCGACCAAGGATCCCAGCAGATTTCCGCTGCGGCAGGTCGTCGACGAGGTCGTCGAGTCCTGGCTCGACGCCAACCCGCGCGACGGGTACGACCTGGTCGTTGCCCACACACACGCGCACCGTGACCACATCACCGGCGACGCGCAGTTCGCCGGTCGGCCGCACACGACCGTCGTCGGCACGGATCTGGCGGCGGTACGGTCCTTCCTCGGGTTCGACCGATGGCCCGACGAGGTCGTCACCTTCGACCTCGGTGGACGCGTTCTGGAGGTGACCGGCTGTCCAGGCCATCACGAGACGTCGGTCGCCGTGTTCGACCCGTGGACGGGGTTCCTGCTCACCGGAGACACCGTGTATCCCGGCCGGCTGTACGTCGCAGACATGAACGCGCTCGTCGACAGTCTGCAGCGACTGGTGTTTTTCGCCGGATCGCGCGACGTGACGCACGTCATGGGCTGCCACGTCGAGATGCGCAGGCAAGCCGGCAGGGACTATCCGATGGGTTCGACCTACCAGCCGGACGAGGCGGCGCTGCCGATGAATGTCGGGCGACTGACGGCGGTACGTGATGCGGCGATCACGGTCGCCCACCGACCCGGAGTCCACCGTTTCGACGACTTCATCATCTTCAACGGGCCCTGCCGGGCAGGCATCGCGCTGCAGATGGCGCGTGGGGCTTGGGACCGGACTCGCAACGTCGTCGTGTCCGCGTTCGCGCCCGGACAGAGCCGCCGTACCGACGGCTGAGGCTCAACCGAGCTGCGGCATCCGACGCAGCCCGTCTGGTCTTGGGCAACCAGGTCGCGTACGTCGCTGCTCGGACGCCGTCAGGGCCTGCGGCCGAGATAGCCGAGGAGCTTGTCCTGTTCGTCGGCCTCGTTGGGCACCTCCACGGCCGGTCCGCAGGTGCCCCGCGAGCGGATCATCTCGCCGAGCACGTCGAGATCCGCCCGGATTCGTTCGATCTCGGCCGGCTCGATCCGGTCGTCGACGCCGAGCCCGCGAGACAGGTCCCAGCGATGGATGTTCAGGTCGAGACACAGAAATCGGTCCACCGCGCCAACGAGCGTGCTCGGACCGAAGATGCCTTCGAACTCGCGGTTCGCCGTCGCCGGATCGTCGAGGAGGGTCTGCATCTGGTCGCGCACGGCTACCCAGGCACCGACCGGGTCGTCGGACACATCGGGGCCCGGTTCGAGCTCGAGGCCGACCATCTTCGCGAACATTCCCTGGGTCGCCACCAGATGTCCGACCAGGGCCCGCACGTCCCAGTCGCTGCAAGGAGTCCGGTTCGTCCAATGGTCCGGCCGAACCTGTTCGACCTTGTCGGTCATGGCCGCCGCCAGTCGGCGGTAGCGCTCTGCGGTATCCATGTGGGCTGGGGTCGTGTCGCTCATGCCTACATTCTTCCCGTCCTGAAGCGGGAGTCCGCATCGGCGACGAGATCGGTCGCTAGCCCGGGCCGTACGTCCGGACCACGGTGACCGTCAGGACGAGGCGCTTGTCGCGCACCATCGCCGCGCGGTAGTCGTCCCAGTCGGGATGCTCGCCGCTGGTCGCGCGGTAGAGGTCGATAAGCTGCTGGACCGTCGCGTCATCGGTCGCGGTGGCGACGGGGGAGAGCGTCGCGGTGCCCTCGGCGACGGCGTAGGACCAACCGTCCGCGCTGCTCACATAGAAGCTCACCCGCGGATCGCGTCGGACGTTCGCTGTCTTGGCCCGGTCGTCCGTTACGGAGATCCGGATCGTCGTCGCGTCGCTGTCATAGTCGAACAAGACGTTTGAGATCTGCGGACGGCCGTCGCGCTTCAAGGTGACCAGGGCGCCGAGATGTGAGCCGTTGAACGACTCCTCGTGCCGGCGGTCGATGGGTGTCATGGGGGTCCTCCTCCTGGCCGGCACGGTCGCTACGGCCTCGCTATGAAGCCCAACAAGTCCTGGCGGGTGAGTACTCCCACCGGTTTCCCGTCTTCTTGTACGAGGACCGCGTCGGCGGACTCCAAGGCGGAGCGGGCCGCAGAGATCGGCTCACCCGAGCCGATGCCCGGCAGCGGTTCCGCCATGTGTCGCCCGACCCGGTCGGTCAGCCGCGCAGACCCGTTGAACAGCGCCTCGAGGAGATCGCGTTCGCTCACGGACCCGGCCACCTCGGCGGCCATGACCGGCGGCTCGGCGAGCACCACCGGCATCTGGGACACGGCGTACTCCCGAAGGATCTCGACCGCCTCGGCGATCGTCTCGTTCGGGTGCGTGTGCACGAGGTCGGGAAGCCGGCCGGACTTGCCGCGCAGCACCTCACCGACGGTGCGTTCGGCACCCTGGCTGAGGAAGCCATACCGCGCCAACCAGTCGTCATCGAAGACCTTGGTGAGATACCCACGTCCCCCGTCGGGAAGCAGCACCACGATCACCGCGGCCGGATCATCGACCTCGCGCGCAAGCCGGATCGCTGCGGCCGCGGCCATCCCCGAGGACCCACCGACGAGCAGCGACTCCTCGAGAGCGAGGCGGCGGGTCGTCGAGAACGAGTCGGCGTCGGACACGGCGATGATCCGGTCGGCGATGCTGCGGTCGTACGCTTCCGGCCAGAAGTCCTCGCCGACGCCCTCGACCAGGTACGGCCGGCCCGAGCCACCGGAGTAGACGGAGCCCTCGGGGTCGGCGCCGACGACCTCGACCCGTCCGTCGGAGATCTCCTTGAGGTACCGGCCGGCACCGCTGATTGTGCCGCCCGTACCCACTCCGGCGACGAAGTGCGTGACGTGCCCGTCCGTCTGTCGCCAGATCTCCGGACCCGTCGTCTCGTAGTGGCTGACCGGGTTGTTGGGGTTCGAGTACTGGTCGGGCTTCCAAGCCCCCTCGATCTCCTTCACCAACCGGTCGGACGTGTTGTAGTACGAGTCCGGGTGGTCGGGAGCGACCGCGGTCGGGCACACAACCACCGATGCGCCGTACGCCTTGAGCACGTTCCGCTTGTCCTCGCTCACCTTGTCGGGGCACACGAACACGCACGTGTAACCCTTCGCCTGCGCGACCATGGCAAGCCCGACTCCAGTGTTGCCGGAGGTCGGTTCGACGATCGTGCCACCCGGCTTGAGCTCGCCGGTCTTCTCCGCCGCCTCGACCATCCGCAAGGCGATCCGGTCCTTCACCGAGCCGCCGGGATTGAAGTACTCCACCTTCGCGAGCACCATGCCTGGGGCCCCGTCGGTCGATGAGCCCAGCCTCAGCAAAGGGGTGTTCCCGACGAGGTCGAGCAACGATTC
>JBBSHE010000043.1:0-21587 GCA_038253325.1 Propionibacteriales bacterium | reverse complement strand
TCTTGACCGCCTGGCCGTTGCCGTCGCAGCGCTGGGACCAGCGGCGGGCTCCACTCGACGTGTCGTACCACGCGCCGGTGTTGGCCACGCTCATCACCGCGAGCCGGGTGCCGTCGGCGCTCAGGTCCAACGCCTGGGCAGAGGTCGTCAGCGACGACCAGGTCATCGGGAGCAGCGAACCGAGCGGGTTCAACTTCGACAGGTACGCGCTCGGGCTTCCGTTGATCGTCGTCTGGCGGCCACCGGCGTACACGATTCCGCTAGTCGAGTCGACGGCCAGGGACTGGATGACGTTGTTCGCCGACGGGGCGAACGATGTGGGCGATCCGTCGAGCAAGTTGACCGCACCGAGTCTGGTTCGGGTTGCACCGGCGAGCGTGGTGAAGCGACCGCCGACGAACAGCTGGCCGTTCGAGACCTTCATCGCGAGCACGGTGTTGTTCGCGTCTGCCGTCCACGGGTCGACGGCACCGGTCGCGAGATCGACAGCGGCCAGCTTGGACCGCGGGGTCCCGTTGACCGTCGTGAAGTCGCCGCCGACGAACAGCCGGGTGCCGTCCGTGGCCAAGGAGTGCACGCCGGCGTCGGTGTTTGCCTGGAAGGTGCTGATCACGTTGCCGGTCGTGGCGTCGAACGCGGCGAGGTTGGTCCGGGGCAGCCGGCTTGTTCCATCCTGGCTGAGCACCCGCGCAAACGTGCCGCCGACATAGACGGTGTTGCCGACGATGAGCGTCGCGTACCCGGTGCCGCTGGTCCGCCAGCCGGCCAAGGGGGTTTGGTTGAAATGCGCCTCGGCGGCTTGGGCGGGTGCCGCCGTGAGCACCAGGCCGGCAACGACAAGGGCCGCAGCGACCGCGGTTACCGGCCGGGTCCGGCGTCTGATGATCCCCGAGAATGTCTCAACAAGCACAACCGCTCCTCGCGCGCTCGATCATTCACGTTTCAACCAGTCTCCCAGTTCGGAGGCCCGACGCATAGCGAGGTCACCCAAATCGCCCCGGTCGGCAACATACGGTCCGCATCGTGGCGAAACAATGACGGACGGTGCCCGGTTGACCACACTTCAGCCCGGGTCATGCTCGCTACCGGATGCCGACCTGCAGGTCGGCGCCGCCACGACGCACCGACTGGTGCCGGGCCGCCGCACCCTGGTGGAGGTCAGTGCAGGTGGCCACTGTGGATCCTGATCGCGTCGTAGACCGGATGCGTGGTAGGGACAACTCGGTTGTCCGGTTTGGTGGCCGAACCTACAGTGTCGGCCGTGGAGCTGACCTGGGACCGGCTGACCGACACCCGCAGGTGGGCGGAGCTGTCCGCGCGGGTCGAGCGTGTCGACGACACCGGTGAGATCTGCAACGAGCGCGACCTCGCCGAAGAGCTCACGGATCCGACGATGCGGCCCGAGCACTTCGTTGGAGTCTCGATCGACGACGAGCTCGTCGGCTACGCGGCGGTGCGCCCGCGCGAGCAGCCCGTCGGGGACAGGCTGCGCACCGATGTCTCAGGCGCAGTGGATCCCGCCCACCGTGGGCAGGGCATCGGTTCGCAACTGCTGGCTTGGAGCATTCGGCAGGCCGTCGCCGACCGGGACGCCCGGTACCCGGACCTGCATGCGCTGGTCACCACGGACGGGTACCCCGCCAACCGAGCCCAGGTCGGGCTGCTGGCGGAGCTCGGCTTCGAGGTTGTCGGCCGGGAGGTCCGGATGGAGCGTCCGTGCTCGGCCCCCGTCCCGTCGCCACCCGACTTCGACGAGATCCAGGTCACCGCGTACGACCAGAGCCGCAGCGCCGAGGTCCTCGACGCGCACAACCAGGCGTTCGGTGACTACAACGACTTCACGCCGTGGTCGCCGGCGAAGTGGAGACAGTGGGTCGACGGCACCTCGGCTGCTCGTCCACATCTGTCCCGAGTCGCGTACGACGAGTCGAGCGGAGCGGTCGTGGCGTACCTGATCAGCCAGGAGTACGTGGCGGTCGCGGAAACCACCGGTGTGAGAGATCTGTACGTCAGCAAGCTGGGGACGATCCGGACACATCGCGATCGCGGGATCGCGCGCGGATTGTTGTCGCGGGTGGTCTCGGACGCGGCCGCTGCCGGCTACGACACGGTCTCGCTGGACGCCGACACCGACAGTCCGACCGGCGCGTACGGGCTTTACGCATCGGTCGGGTTCGTGGTGCGGCGTCGTCACAACCGGTTTGCGCTGACCGTTCCCCCGAGCGTGCCGAGAGCAACTGTCAGCCGGTGAGGGGCCTCGCATCGAGGGACCGACCGGCGAGACGCGACCGCCGCGGGTCTGCTCTGGTAGTCTTGACGACTGACCACCACCACCGGATGGCGCCTTGTCGGTGCTCTTCGGCAGTGGGCACAAGAGGAGATCCTCTCCCACCCGCACCGACACTGAAGTCGAAGCCGAGAGCCGAAGGGCTCGAAGCCCGGCACCGGGTCGTCGGGTCCGTGTCGACACCGTCGGGCCGAGCCCGACCCTGTCGGTCTGTGGCTTCGGCCGCAGCCGGGATGAGGCCTTCGCGCGTGCACAGCGGAGGCCTTTTCTGATCGATCGGGTCGCCGCTGGATCAGCGACCAACGACATACCAGGAGGACCCATCACCACAGAGTTGCGCGTCAACGACCGAATCCGCGTACCGGAGGTCCGCCTCGTCGGACCCGGCGGAGAACAGGTGGGAATCGTCCGAATCGACGACGCACTGCGTCTGGCCAGGGAGTCCGACCTCGACCTCGTCGAAGTCGCGCCGACGGCTCGCCCCCCCGTCTGCAAGCTGATGGACTACGGAAAGTTCAAGTACGAAGCGGCGCAGAAGGCCCGTGAGACCCGGCGCAACCAGACCAACACCGTGATCAAGGAGATGAAGCTTCGCCCCAAGATCGACGCCCACGACTACGACACCAAGAAGGGTCACGTCGAGCGTTTCCTCCGGCAGGGCGACAAGGTCAAGATCACGATCATGTTCCGCGGACGTGAACAGCACCGGCCCGAGCTCGGGTTCCGGCTGCTTCAGCGGCTCGCCACGGACGTCGAGGATCTCGGCTCGGTCGAGTCGGCGCCCAAGCAGGACGGCCGGAACATGATCATGGTGATCGGACCGCACAAGAAGAAGGCCGAGGCGAAGGCCGAGGTACGAGCCGAACGCGCACGGGTCGCAGCCGTTCGAAGGGCCGACCGGGCGGCCGAACGTACCGAGCGTCTCCAGCACGCGGCAGAGGTCGCTGACGTCCCCAGACGCGAACGCCGCCGCTCCGAGAACTTGGACCCCGAGATCTGAGACCGCGATCCCTCCGCTCGAGCGGAGGGACGCACGACGTACGAAGGACGAGATCGACCATGCCGAAGAACAAGACCCACTCGGGCACCAGCAAGCGGGTCCGGGTCACCGGAACCGGCAAGCTGCTGCACGACAAGGGGCGCCGCCAGACGCACCTGATGCAGAAGAAGTCGACCGCGCGTACCCGCCTCGACGACGGCCCGACCTCCGTGTCGAAGGCTGATACCAAGCGGGTCAAGCGCCTGCTCGGCAAGTGAACACCCGAACCCCGGCGACAAGGCCAGTTGAGAAGGAGTATCTGACGTGGCACGCGTGAAGCGGGCAGTCAACGCCCACAAGAAGCGTCGAGAGACGCTCGAGCAGGCCAGCGGATACCGCGGCCAGCGCTCGCGCCTGTACCGCAAGGCCAAGGAGCAGGTCGCCCACTCCTTGGTCTACAGCTACCGCGACCGGCGTGCCCGCAAGGGCGACTTCCGGCGACTCTGGATCATCAGGATCAACGCCGCTGCTCGGGCGAACGGCATGACCTACAACCGGTTCATCCAGGGTCTTCGTGAGGCCGGGGTCGAGGTGGACCGCAAAATCCTCGCCGACCTCGCCGTCAACGACGAGGCCGCATTCGCGCAGCTCGTCGTCGTTGCGAAGGAGCACGTCCCGGCTCCTGCCGCCGCGGCCTCCTGACGTCCGACGCGTCGTGCACAACGTGCAGGTGCTGACCGCCCGATCGGGCTCGGTCAAGTTTGCCCGCAGGCTGCGCCGTCGCGAGGACCGGGTCGCCACCCGGAGCTTCCTCGTCGAGGGGCCGCAAACCGTCCATGCGGCGTTACGGCGTTCTGGCTGCGTCCGGCGCGTGTTCGCGGCAGCCGGCGCGGACGACCGGTATCCCGACCTCGTCCAGCTGGCCACGGACGCATCCATCCCGTGGCTGGTCGTCGACGCGGCCGGGCTTGCGACCCTCGCCGAAACCGTCCACCCGCAGGGCATCGTCGCAGAGTGCGCGTTTCTGGAGGCGGGGCTGGATATCCTCGACCAAGCCCGGCTGGCGGTCGTGCTCGCGGACTGCCGTGATCCCGGAAACGCCGGTACGGTCGTCCGCGCGGCAGATGCAGCCGGTGCCGACGCGGTCGTCTTGGCCGGCACCAGCGTCGACCCGTACAACGGCAAGGTCGTCCGGGCAAGTGCCGGAAGCCTGTTCCACATTCCTGTCGTGTCAGGCGTGGCCGTCACCGACGCCGTGGTCGCAGCTCGCCGGGCGGGGCTGACCGTCATCGGCGCCGCGGGCGACGCGACCATCAGCCTCGACCGAGCGGCCGAGAGCGGCCTGCTCCGGCAGCCGACGCTGTGGTTGTTCGGGAACGAGGCGCGCGGGTTGACCGACGACGAGCGCGGCTTGGCGGACGCACTGGTGGCGATACCGATCTACGGCCGCGCCGAAAGCCTGAACCTGGCGGCCGCCGCCGCCGTCTGTCTGTACGCGTCCGCGCATGCCCACCACGCGAAGGACCGCTGACCGGATGGGCCAGACCCTGCCCGACATCGACGTCCTGCCCGACGGGCTCGTCGTGGCTGACGGCAAGGCGGTGGTGACGCACTGCAACGCGGTGGCCCGACACCTGCTCGGGGTCGAAGAGCCCATCGGACGCCCGCTGCGCGAGGTCCTGTCGGTCGCGAATTCCGACGGAGCGGACTGGTTCAGCTGCACCAACCCGTACGACGGCTTCGCCGTCCGGCGGTTGCTCGTCGAGAGCAGCTGGTACACCCCCGACGGCCGCGAGCTGCTGTTGTCGGTGCGCCTGCAACGCGATCGCCCGGCCGGCCGGGTGGTTGCCGTCGTCGTCTCGGTGCGTGACGCCCGCTCCCGGTCCCGGATGGACCGCGACCGCTCCGACCTGGTCGCGACCGTGGCGCACGAGCTTCGGTCGCCGCTCACCGGTGTCAAGGGCTTCACCTCGACCCTGCTGTCGAAATGGGAACGCTTCAACGACTCCCAGCGGCAGCTGATGCTCCGAACGGTCGATGCCGACGCCGACCGGCTGACCCGGCTGATCGAGGACCTGCTCGATGTCGCCAGGATCGACACCGGACGGCTGGTCGTACGGCCACGGGAGCTCGATCTGGACCAGGCCGTACGACGTCAGCTCGAGTCGCTCACCGCAAGCGGCGCCGCCCTCATCACGCTCGACTCGCCGGGGCAGGTGCCGGTGTGGGGCGATCAGGACCGACTGGCGCAGGTCGTCGCGAACCTGGTCGAGAACGCGACCAGGCACGGCGAACCCCCGATCACCGTTCACTTGCGCAGGACGGGCGGCGGCGGCGCAGAGATACATGTCGACGACTGCGGCGGCGGGATCCCCGACGTGGTGCGGCCACGCATCTTTCACAAGTTCTGGCGCCACGGCGGCAGCACGGGCTCCGGGCTCGGCCTGTACATCGTCAACGGGATCGTCGCAGCACACGGCGGGACCGTCACCATCGACGCGTCACCGAGCGGTGGAGCCCGGATGCGAGTGGAGCTTCCGGCCCGCCCGGCAGACCCGCCATGACCCGGGTCATCCGATGACCCGGTCATGCGGCAGATCTCGGGGGCTGGGGCCACGCGACAACCGGAGGCCGTACAGCGGGCACGACCCGGCCGAAACCGGTTGGCCGGCGATCTCTCGCCGTCCCTAGACTCACCCGAGTACGTGCCAGGCGCGAGAGGCCACGATGTCCGGACCGAACACCGACTACGACCCTGTCGAAGTCACCCCGCTGCACCCTGCCGAGGTCCGGCGGATGCGGGAGGCCGCCGTGCGTGCGATCGCGGCTGCGAAGAACCTCGACGAGCTGAAGCAGGCCCGGCTCGACCACGTGGGAGACCGGTCGCCGCTCGCGCTCGCCAACCGTGAGATCGGCGCGTTGCCGCCACAGGCCCGAAAGGATGCGGGCCGCCGCGTCGGTTCGGCTCGCCGCGACGTCAGCGCGGCGCTCGACACCCGTACCGCCGAGCTCGAGGCCGCACAGGAGGCGTCGCTGCTCGCCGAGGAGCGCGTCGACGTCACGCTGCCGTACGACCGTGAGCCGACCGGAGCCCGGCACCCGATCACGACGATCACCGAACGGATCTGCGACATCTTCGTCGCGATGGGCTGGTCCGTCGCCGACGGGCCCGAGGTCGAGGTCGAGTGGATGAACTTCGACGCCCTCAACTTCGCACCGGACCACCCGGCACGGACCATGCAGGACACGATGTTCCTCGAGCCGCAGGCGGCCGGAGTCGTGCTGCGCACCCATACCTCACCCGTCCAGATCCGGAGCCTGCTGGCCGGAGACCTTCCGGTCTTCACGATCTGCCCGGGACGTGTCTATCGCACCGACGAGCTGGATCCGAGCCATGCACCGGTGTTCCACCAGGTCGAGGGGCTTGCCGTTGCCGAGGGCATCACGATGGGTCATCTGAAGGGAACGCTCGACCACTTCGCCGCCCAGGTCTTCGGTGCCGGGGTGACCACCCGGTTCCGTCCGTCGTTTTTCCCGTTCACCGAACCCAGCGCCGAGGTGGACCTGCTGTGCTTCGTGTGCCGTGCCCTCGAGCCTGAGATGCGGACCTGCCGGACGTGCAGCGGCGAGGGTTGGCTCGAGTGGGGCGGCTGCGGTGTTGTCAACCCGAGGGTGTTGCGCGCCGCGGATGTGGACCCCGACCGTTTTGCCGGGTTCGCGTTCGGCATGGGCATCGAGCGCACCCTGATGGTCCGGCACGGTGTCGAGGACATGCGCGACATCGTCGAGGGCGACGTCCGTTTTGCGTTGCCGTTCGGATTGGAGCTGTGATGCAGTTTCCAGTTTCCTGGCTTCGTTCCCTGGTCGAGATCCCCGCCGAGGTCGGCATCGAGGACCTCGCCTGGGCACTCACCATGCTCGGCTTGAAGCTCGAGGCGATCGTCCCGATCGGCCACGACCTCGCCGGTTCACTGGTCGTCGGACGGGTGCTCGAGATCAACGCGGAGAAGCACTCCAATGGCAAGACGATCCGCTGGTGCAAGGTCGATGTCGGTGAGTCGGAGCCCCGCGGAATCGTGTGTGGCGCCTTCAACTTCGCCGTCGGTGACCTGGTGGCCGTCGCGCTCCCGGGAACCGTGCTTCCCGGGGGATTCGAGATCGGTCAGCGGATGACCTACGGACACCCCTCCGATGGCATGATCTGCTCCGCTCGTGAGCTCGGTCTCGGCGACGACCACATCGGGATCCTGGTGCTTGACGCATCGGCGGTCGTCGGCGAGGACGCGGCCGAGGTGCTCGGCGTTCGTGACGACGTGATCGAGCTCGAGATCAACCCCGACCGGGCGTACGCCCTGTCGATGCGCGGGGTGGCGCGCGAGACCGCGATCGCCTTCCCCCAGCCGTTCTCTGACCCGGTCGACGCGGTGACGCCGGTCGTGGACGGCGGAGGGTTTCCGGTCGACGTCTCGAACCTGCACGACTGCCGAGGATTCACTGCCGTCACCGTTCGCGGTTTCAACCCGACCGCGCCGAGCCCGGCCTGGCTTGCTCGGCGCGTCCAGCTCGCCGGCATCCGCCCGCTCTCGCTGGCGGTCGACGTCACGAACTACGTCATGCTCGAGCTCGGCCAACCACTGCACGCCTACGACCAGGACAAGCTGACCGGTCGGATCGTCGTACGCCGCGCCGAGCCTGGCGAGGCGCTGACCACGCTCGACGGAAAGGAGCGAGAGCTCGACCCCGAGGACCTGCTGATCACCGACGAATCCGGGCCGATCGGCCTGGCCGGGGTGATGGGTGGGGAGGCCACGGAGATTACCGCCGCCACCTCGAACATCGTCCTCGAGGCGGCGAACTTCGACCCGATCACCATCGCCCGGACGGCTCGCCGCCACAAGCTGCCGAGCGAAGCCTCTCGACGGTTCGAACGAGGCGTGGATCCGACGATCGGGCCGGCCGCCGCGGTCCGAGCCGCTCGACTGCTGGTCGAGTACGGCGGCGGCGAGCTCGAGACGGCTGCCACCGTGATCGGCGGCGTACCTTCTAGCCGTCAGATCACGATCGCCGACGACTTGCCGGCACGGGTGTCCGGCATCGACATCGGCGCCGACACGGTCGTCGGCGCACTGGAGACGGTCGGATGCAGGGTCGCCGTGTCGGACCACCAGGTGACCGCCGCTCCCGCACCGTGGCGTCCCGATCTCGACGACCCGTACGACCTGGTCGAGGAGGTGGTCCGGATCGTCGGGTACGACAAGGTTCCGAGCGTGCTGCCCACGGCCCCTGCGGGAACCGGTCTCACCCGGCGCCAGCAGCTGCGCCGTCGCGTCGGCCTGGTGCTCGCCGGTGCTGGATACGTCGAGACTCTCGCGTTTCCGTTCGTGAGCGAGAAGGACTGGGAGGCGCTCCGGCTTCCGGCTGACGACGAACGACGGCGGACCATCAAGATTGCGAACCCATTGTCCGAGATCGATCCGCAGCTCCGGACCACCGCCCTTCCCGGCCTGCTCCGGGCACTCGGCCGCAACCTGGCGCGCGGACAGTCGGACCTCGGTTTGTTCGAGATCGGCGCGGTCTTCCTCCCGCCGCCCGGTGAGCGACCGGTTGCGCCACGGTTGTCCGTCGACCACCGGCCCAGCGATGACGAGCTGAAGCAGCTCGACGTCGCGCTGCCCGACCAGCCCCTTCATCTCGGCGTCGTGATCAGTGGACGGCGGGAGCGCCCCGGCTGGTGGGGTGACGGACGGCCGGCCTGCTGGGCCGACGCGATCGACGCCTGCCGCAGGCTCGGAACTGCCGTCGGTGCAGACGTCACGGCCTTGGCGGCGGCTCACGAGCCCTGGCATCCGGGCCGGTGCGCCCAGCTCGTCATCGGTGACGACGTGATCGGGTACGCCGGCGAGCTGCATCCTCGGGCCTGTCGTGCGTACGGGCTGCCGGCCCGGGTAGCGGCCGCGGAGCTCGACCTTGATGCCCTGCTTGCGCACGCGACGGCGATCACGACCGCGCCCCGGCTGTCCAGCTTCCCGGTCGGTAAGGAGGACGTCGCGCTCGTCGTCGGCCGTGGCGTCCCCGCCGCCGACGTTGCGAAGGCATTGACGGACGGTGGCGGTGAGCTCCTCGAGTCCGTTCGCCTGTTCGACGTGTACGAAGGCGAGCAAGTCGGTCCCGGAAGGAAGTCGCTCGCGTTCTCGCTCCGCTTCCGCGCGCCGGACCGGACCCTGACCGAGCCCGAGATCAGCGGAGCTCGCGATGCGGCTGTCGAGGTCGCGGTGGAACGATTAGAGGCGGTGCACCGAGTCTGATCCCGCGGTTGCATGAACATGTCGCGGTACGTATAGTCGTGCAACGATGTACGCAGACACCAAGAGGCGAGCGTTCACGGTCGCGGTCGCCGGCGCCAGCGGGTACGTCGGCGGCGAGCTGCTGCGGCTGCTCGCGACGCACCCCCGGATACGTGTCGGCGCCCTGACCGCCGGCGACCGAGTCGGGCGGACGGTCGGCGAGATGCACCCGCACCTGGTCCCGTTCGCCGATCGGGTCGTCGACGAAACGTCCGGCGCCACCCTGGCCGGCCACGACGTGGTCTTCCTCGCCCTACCGCATGGAGCATCACCTGCCGTCACCGCGACGCTCGACGAGTCCATGCTGGTGATCGACTGCGGAGCCGACCACCGGTTGACCGATCCGGCCGGATGGGAGGCGTACTACTCGACACGTCATGCCGGGTGCTGGCCCTATGGCCTGCCCGAGCTCGCCGGTCAGCGAGAGGTGCTCAGGTCGACGCGGCGGATCGCCGTGCCCGGCTGCTTCCCGACGGCGTCGATCCTGGCCCTCGCGCCGGCTGTGACGCGCCGACTGGTCACGGCCGATGACGTCGTGGTGGTCGCCGCGACCGGCACGTCGGGCGCTGGCAGGTCGCTGCGTCCGGACCTGCTCGGCTCCGAGGTGATCGGCTCGGCGACCGCGTACGGCGTCGGGGGAGCGCACCGGCACACGCCCGAGATCGAGCAGACCCTCGCGGCGGCGGGCGCCACCGCCCCGGTCGTGTCGTTCACACCGATCCTGGTCCCGATGGTTCGCGGGATCCTCGCGACCTGCACCGCGCGGCTGGTCGACGGCGTCGACGCGGACGATGTACGAGCTGTCTACCTGAAGTCGACCGCGTACGAGCCGTTCTGGCACCTGTTGCCGGAGCACCGTTGGCCGCAGAGCCAAGGGGTGCTCGGCTCGAACGCCGCCCACGTGCAGGTTGCCGTCGACGGGCATGCCCGTCGACTGGTCGCCGTGTCGGCGATCGACAACCTCGTGAAGGGAACAGCCGGTGGCGCCGTCCAATGCATGAACATCGCGCTCGGCATCGACGAGACGACCGGCCTCACCGCGATCGGGATAGCGCCGTGAGCGTCACCGCAGCGGACGGGTTTCGCGCCAGCGGAGTACGGGCTGGACTGAAGCCCAGCGGAAAACCTGACGTCGCCCTGCTCGTCAACGACGGCCCGGAATCGACCGCGGCTGCGGTCTTCACGTCCAACCGCTGCAAGGCACATCCCGTGCGATGGAGCGAACAGGCGGTCAGCGACGGCTCGCTGCGGGCGGTGGTCTCGAACTCCGGCGGAGCCAACTGCTACACCGGGCCGGACGGGTTCGCGACCACCCACGCGACGGCCGAGCACGTCGCCGACCTGCTGGGTATCGGCGCGGTCGACGTGGCCGTGTGCTCGACCGGCCTGATCGGCGTCCCGACCGATCGCGAGCGACTGCTCGCCGGCTGCACCGCGGCACATCGGACGTTGCGGGCCGATGGCGGTCCGGAGGCCGCGGAGGCGATCCGGACGACCGACTCGGTGTCCAAGCAGGCGACGCTGCGCCAAGCCGGCTACACGATCGGCGGGATGGCCAAGGGCGCGGGCATGCTGGCTCCGTCCCTTGCGACGATGCTCGGATACATCACGACCGACGCGGTCGTCGAACCGGCCGTCGCCGACCAGGCGCTCCGGTCGGCGACCGGGGTCACGTTCGACCGGATCGACTCCGACGGCTGCATGTCGACCAACGACACGGTGCTCGTGCTGGCCAGCGGCGCCTCGGGTGTCACGCCGCGCGCCGCCGACTTCGCCGAAGGGCTGCGCGTGGTGTGCCACGACCTCGCCCAGCAGCTGTTGCGTGATGCTGAGGGCGCCGATCACGACATCGCCATCACCGTCATGGGTGCGGCCAGCGAGGCAGACGCGGTGGAGGTCGGCCGGGCGGTCGCCCGCAGCAACCTGTTCAAGTGCGCGATCTTCGGCAAGGACCCGAACTGGGGACGCGTACTCGCGTCGATCGGTACGACATCGGCGGCGTTCGACCCGCTCGACCTCGACGTTGCGCTCAACGACGTATTGGTGTGCCGCCACAGCGCACCGGCCCAGCCGACGGACCAGGTGGACCTCGGACCAGTCGATGTCAAGGTCACCATCGACCTCAAGTCGGGTGCACATGAGGCGATCGTCTGGACCAACGATCTGACCCACGCCTATGTACACGAGAACTCGGCGTACGCATCATGACGACGCCCGTGCGCAACGCATTCGACACGGCCGCGGCCCTCGCCGAGGCGTTGCCGTGGATCGCGCGGTTCCACGCCAAGACCGTCGTCGTGAAGTACGGCGGCAGCGCGATGGCAGCCGACGACCTGCGCAGCTCCTTCGCGGCAGACATCGTGTTCCTTCGCTGTGCGGGCGTGCAGGTCGTCGTCGTCCACGGAGGCGGTCCGCAGATCACCAGCATGCTGGATCGGTTGGGGATCGACTCGTCCTTCGCTGGTGGGCTGCGGGTCACGAGCGCCGAGGCGATGGAGGTGGTCCGGATGGTCCTGGTCGGGCAGGTGGGTCGGCAGCTCGTCGGGGCACTGAACCAGCACGGACCGTTCGCGGTCGGGCTGTCAGGTGAGGACGCGGGTCTGTTCACGGCCGAGCGGACGCCGGTGGTCGTCAACGGACAAGCCCATGACATCGGCCTGGTCGGCGACGTCGTCCGGGTACGACCGGAGGCGGTCCTCGACGTGATCCGGGCCGGCCGGATCCCGGTGGTGGCAACCGTCGCCCCGGACCACCATGGCCAGGTCCACAACGTCAACGCGGATGCCGCCGCGGCGGTGCTTGCGTCAGCACTCGGTGCCGAGAAGCTCGTGGTCCTCACCGACGTGGCCGGCCTCTACCGCGACTATCCGGACAACCTCGACCTCGTCAACCGGATCAGCACCGCCGAGCTCGCCGCCGTCCTGCCCGGTCTGGACACCGGCATGATCCCGAAGATGGGTGCTTGTCTGCGCGCGGTCGAGGCGGGCGTGCCGAACGCGACCGTCATCGACGGCAGAGTTCCGCATGCACTGCTGCTCGAGCTGCTGACCGACCAGGGGGTTGGCACGATGGTGGTTCCCGAGTGAGCAAGCTGCTCGAGCGGTACGACCGTTCCGTGATGAACGCGTTCGGCACGCCACGTCGGGTCCTCGTGCACGGTGAGGGCTGCCACGTCGTCGACGACCGGGGCAACCGCTACCTCGACCTGCTCGCCGGGTTGGCGGTGAACACGTTGGGCCACGGTCATCGCGCGATCGTCGAGACGCTGGGGCAGCAGGCAACCACCCTCGGACACGTGTCGAACCTATTCGCCACCCCACCCCAGATCGCCCTCGCCGAGCGGCTGCTCGAGATCCTCGGCTGCGGTGAGGGCAAGGTCTTCCTGACGAGTTCCGGTGCCGAGGCGACAGAAGCCGGCTTGAAGCTGACGCGGCTAACGGGCCGTAGCCGCCTCGTGGTCGCGGAGGGCGGATTCCACGGGCGCACGATGGGCGCGCTGAGCCTGACGTCGAAAGCCAGCTACCGCGACCCGTTCCTGCCGCTGCTTCCCGACGTCGACTTCGTGCCGTTCGGCGACCTGGACGCGCTCGCGGCCGCCGTCGACGACACGACCGCCGCGATCTTGCTGGAGCCGATCCAGGGGGAGGCGGGCGTTGTGGTACCGCCTGCCGGGTACCTCCGGCGGGCCCGGCAGCTGGCCGACGCGCATGGAACGTTGTTTTGGATGGACGAGGTGCAGACCGGGATCGGCCGGACCGGAGCATGGTTCGCGTTCCAGCACGAGGGCATCCGCCCCGACATCGTCACGGTGGCCAAGGGCCTCGGGGGTGGGTTCCCGATCGGCGCCTGCATTGCGGTCGGGTCCTTCGCCCGCACGTTCTCGCCCGGACAGCACGGAACCACGTTCGGCGGTAACCCGCTCGCCGCCGCGGTCGCCCTGACGGTGCTCACCGTGGTCGCCGCCGATGGCCTGCTCGACAGGGCGGCGGTGATCGGCCAGCAGTTGCAGCGGATTCTGGCGGCACTTCCGGGCGTCCGTGACGTCCGGGGGAAAGGGCTACTGATCGGGGCCGCGCTCGAACGACCTGATGCCGCGGTGATAGCGAGCGCCGGCCTGGACGACGGGGTGATCGTCAACGACTGTCAAGCCGACGTCGTACGGCTCGCGCCGCCACTCATCCTGGGTGCGGCGGAGGTGGCCGAAGCGACCGATCGCTTGCACACCGCCTGGGAAGCCTCTCGGCTTTGCGGAGTTGAGCACCAAGATCAGGTGATCCGGTAGTGCGCTACTCCGCAAGACCGACGAAGGTGGGAGCCGTCGACGACGGCGTCGATCCCGACCACCGAGGAGCGAACGTGACACGACACTTCCTACGCGACGACGACATCACAGCCGCCGAGCAGTCGGCGATCTTGGACCTCGCCGACGCTTTCCGGACCGACCGGCATCATCGGACGCCGCTGGCCGGCCCGGCTGCCGTCGCGGTGATCTTCGACAAGCCGTCGACCCGTACCCGGATCTCGTTCGCGGTCGGGGTGGCCGAGCTCGGCGGGTACCCGCTCGTCATCGACGCGCAGTCCAGCCAGATGGGACGCGGCGAGCCGATCGAGGACACCGCCAGAGTGCTCGACCGGCAGGTCAAGGCGATCGTCTGGCGGACGTTCGGCCAGGACCGGATCGAGTCGATGGCGCTGGCCTCCTCCGTCCCGGTGGTGAATGCGTTGACGGACCAGTTCCACCCCTGCCAGCTGCTTGCCGACCTGCAGACCATACGCAACCACCGCGGCTCGTTGCGTGGCCTGACCGTCGCGTACGTCGGCGACGGCTCGAACAACATGGCGCACTCATACCTGCTGGGGGGCGCCCTGGCGGGGATGCACGTACGGATCGGGACGCCGAACGGCTACCAGCCGGACCCGGCCGTCGTCGCAGACGCCGAACGGCTCGCCGGACGATCGGGCGGCTCGGTGGCGGTCTTCGACGACCCGAAGACGGTTGCCGAGGGCGTGGACGTCCTCGCCACGGACACCTGGGTGTCGATGGGCCAGGAGTCGCAGGCTGTCGACCGCAGCGAGCCGTTCGTGCCGTTCAGCATCGACTCGTCGATGCTGGCACTGGCCGCCCCGGACGCGGTCGTCTTGCACTGCCTACCGGCGTACCGCGGCAAGGAGATCCAAGCGGCGGTCATCGACGGCCCACAGAGTGTGGTGTGGGACGAGGCCGAGAACCGGCTGCACGTGCAGAAGGCGCTGCTCACCTGGCTGCTGGAAACGGCCGACGACCGATGACGCAGCTCGCCACGAAGGCCGCTCGCCAGCAGCGCATCGTCGCGCTGCTCAACCGACATCCGGTCCGGTCGCAGGCCGACCTCGCGGAGTTGCTCGCCGGCGACGGTCTTCGAGTCACGCAGGCGACGCTGTCGCGAGACCTGATGGACCTGGACGCCGTGCGGGTACGCAGCTCCGGCGGCGCGCTCGTCTACGCCGTACCGGGGGAAGGCGGCGACCGGACTCCCCGGCCGGTCACCGAGTCGCTGGCCTCCGGACAGCGGTTGGCGAGGCTGTGCGCAGAGCTGCTGGTCAGTGCGGAGGCGTCCGCCAACCTCGTCGTGCTGCGTACGCCGCCGGGGGCAGCGCAGTTCCTCGCGTCCGCCCTCGACAAGGCCGAGCTGAGCAGCGTGCTCGGCACGATCGCCGGCGACGACACTGTGCTGGTGATCAGCGCCGCACCCAACGGAGGGAGGCAGCTCGCCCACAAGTTACTCACGCTCGCCGGGAGCCGCGAGCCGACCATCGATGACGACACGGCAAGGAGCAGACGTGACAACGAGTGACCGAATCGTGCTGGCCTACTCGGGAGGTCTCGACACCTCGGTGGCGATCGGCTGGCTCGGCAAGGAGACCGGCGCCGAGGTGGTGGCGGTGGCGATCGACGTCGGTCAGGGTGGCGAGGACCTGGACACGATCCGTAACCGTGCGCTCGCGTGCGGGGCCGTCGAGGCCGTCGTCATCGACGCAAAGGACGAGTTCGCCACCGCATTCTGCCTGCCGGCCCTGCAGGCGAACGCGCTCTACATGGACCGCTACCCGCTGGTGTCGGCGTTGTCACGACCGCTGATCGCAAAGCACCTCGTCGCTGCCGCGCGCACGTACGCTGCGTCCACGGTGAGCCATGGGTGCACCGGCAAAGGCAACGATCAGGTCCGGTTCGAGGTCGGCATCGCGTCGCTCGCGCCGGACCTTCGGGTGATCGCGCCTGTACGCGACTACGCATGGACACGGGAGAAGGCGATCGACTATGCCGCCGACCACCACCTTCCGATCGACGTCAGCAAGAAGTCGCCGTACTCGATCGACCAGAACGTCTGGGGTCGAGCAGTGGAGACGGGCTTCCTCGAGGACATCTGGAACGCGCCCGTCGAGGACGTGTACGCGTACACGTCGGATCCCGCCGGCGTGCGAGAAGCGGACGAGGTGATCATCTCATTCGACGACGGCGTCCCGACTGCGATCGACAGCCAGCCGGTGACGATGTTGGAGGCGGTCGAGCAGCTCAATGCCCGGGCGGGTGCCCACGGCGTCGGCCGGCTCGACATCGTCGAGGACCGGCTGGTCGGGATCAAGAGCCGTGAGGTGTACGAGGCCCCGGGTGCCATCACGCTCATCACCGCACACCAGGAGCTCGAGGCCGTGACCGTCGAGCGCGACCTCGCGCGGTTCAAGCGGGCCGCCGACCAGCGCTGGGCGGAACTGGCCTACGACGGGTTGTGGTACTCACCGCTCAAGCGGAGCCTCGACGCCTTCATCCGCTGCTCGCAGCAGGCGGTCACCGGCGACATCAGGATGACACTGCACGGTGGCCGCGCCGTACCCACCGGGCGACGCAGCTCCACCAGCCTCTATGACTTCAACCTCGCGACCTACGACCACGGTGACTCGTTCGACCAGTCGCTCGCCAAGGGCTTCGTCGAGCTGTGGGGGCTCCCGAGCAAGATCGCCGCCCGACGTGACCACGGGACCGGGGCAGCTTCCCGTGACGGATGAGACGACGACGTCGTCGCTCTGGGGCGGACGGTTCCGGGTCGGTCCGGCGGATGCGCTGACAAAGCTGTCGCGCTCGACGCACTTCGACTGGGTACTCGCGCCGTACGACCTACGGGCCTCACGTGCCCATGCCCGGGCGCTGCACCGTGCCGGCCTGCTCGACGACGATCAGGCACGTAATCTCGCTCGGGGCCTGGACGACCTGGAACACCGGGTGCGCGCCGGGGACGTCACGCCGGAGCCCGATGACGAAGACGTTCACACCGCCCTCGAGCGTGGGCTGATCGACGTTGTCGGTCCGGACCTGGGGGGTCGGCTCCGAGCCGGGCGCTCGCGCAACGACCAGATCGCCACCCTGGTCCTGCTCTACCTGCGAGACCATGCGCGGACGATCACCGGCCTGGTGCATGACCTCGCGACGGCGCTTCGCGAGCAGGCCGTCTCGCATCTCGGAGCGTCGATGCCGGGCCGGACGCACCTTCAGCACGCCCAGCCGATCCTGCTGTCGCACCACCTGCTGGCGCACGCGTGGCCGCTGGTTCGTGACCTCTCACGGTTGCGCGACTGGGATGCGCGCGTGGCCGGTCATTGCCCGTACGGCTCGGGGGCGCTTGCGGGGACCTCGCTCGGCCTGAACCCGCTCCCGGTGGCGCTGGAGCTCGGTTTCACGGAGTCGGCCCCGAACAGCATCGATGCGACCGCGGCCCGCGACCAGGTCGCCGAGTTCACCTACGTCCTCGCGCAGATCGGCGTCGACGTGTCGCGATTTGCCGAGGACGTCATCGTGTGGGCGACCCACGAGTTCGGCTTCGTCCGCCTCGACGACGCGTACTCGACCGGGTCGAGCATCATGCCGCAGAAGAAGAACCCCGATGTCGCCGAGCTCGCCCGCGGCAAGGCCGGGCGGCTGATCGGCAACCTGTCCGGCCTGCTGGCAACGCTGAAGGGCCTTCCGCTGGCATACGACCGCGACCTCCAGGAGGACAAGGAACCTGTGTTCGACTCGGTGCGGACGATCGAGGTCGTGCTCCCCGCTGTCACCGGCCTGGTCGCCACGCTCACGTTCGACACCGAACGGATGGCCGAGCTGGCTCCGGGCGGGTTCTCACTCGCCACGGACATCGCCGAGTGGCTCGTAAGGCACGGGATGCCGTTCCGCGAGGCGCACGCGGTCGCGGGTGCCTGTGTCCGGCGCTGCGAGGACCTCGGCATCGGGCTCGACGAGCTGTCGGACGACGACCTGGCGACCATCTCGCCCGAGCTGACCCCCGATGTTCGTGGGGTCCTCACCATCGGGGGGTCGATCGCGTCCCGCAACGGCCGCGGCGGTACGGCGCCGGACCGGGTCTCCGAGCAGCTGGACGAGCTCACCGGAGCGCTGGCCGAGCTGGCTCCGATCCGCTGATGTCCCACGTTAACGTGGGAAGTCTGTACTTCACCCAGGAAATTTCCTGGGTGAAGTACAGACGTACCAGGTTAACCTGGGAAAGCGGAGTCGCGCCGGGGGCGACATTTCTGGCTTGACCGTCTAGGGCCGGGCTTGGATCTCCACCCCCCAACTCGCGATGTAGTCGTCGTAGTGCACGCCGAACCTGTCGAGAATGCTTCGGCCGTCGTCGGTCAGGGCCGTGAGGGCGTAGCGGACGGTCACCAGCGTCGCGCCGCCGTGAACGGTCGGGGTGATCGTGACCGTGACCGTGCCTGCTGAGACGCCCGGTGTCCACCGGGCATAGCTGAGATGGTGGTCGGTTTGCTCGGTAAGCACCCACACGGTCACCGGACCGTCGCCGTGCGACGTCTGAAAGACGGTGTCGGGACCGCCTCGACGCGCGGGGTCGGCGTAGACCGGGTCCCATCCCTGCACCCAGGATCGCTCTCCTTCCGGCGTGAACAGCTCGAGTGCCTGGTTTGCGGGAAGGTCGACGTCGAACGACGCTGTTCTGGTAAGGGTGTCTGTCATCGGCGCTCCTGGTTTCCTCGCGAGTCTCGCGCGCACCGCGCCGAGCCGACTCGGAGGCTAGAGGTCGCTCGGCGGCCGGTGAGCGAGCGTACTCGGACAGGCATCCTAGGGTCGTCTCATGTGTGCGTGCGGAGCCGGTCGTGCCGAAGACGTCTGAGGGTGGAGGGACCGGCGACTCCCTGCGTCGCCCGCGCCGCCGACCATCGCTGCTCACGCTGCTGGGCCGTCCGTCACTCGAGGTCGCTCCGGCACTGCTGGGCGCGCGCCTCCAACACACGACCCTGGAAGGATGCGTCACGGTGGAGCTCACCGAGGTCGAGGCGTACCTGGGGGAGTCCGACCCCGCGTCCCACGCGTTCCGCGGGCGTACGCAGCGCAACCAGGTGATGTTCGGGCCGGCGGGCCGGCTCTACGTCTACTTCAGCTACGGGATGCACTGGTGTGCCAACGTCGTGACCGGACCGGAGGGCCAGGCGTCCGCCGTTCTGCTCCGAGCGGGCCGAGTGCTCGAGGGTGCCGAGCTCGCCCGGGCCCGGCGTGGACCTCAGACGCCCGGACGTGCGCTCGCACGCGGCCCCGCCTGCCTCACTCAGGCCCTCGGCATCGGTGCCGCGGAGTACGGCGCCGACCTGCTCGACCGCCAGAGCTCGACCCGGCTGGTCGCGGGTCGAGCGATCGGACCGGAGGCGACGAAGTCCGGACCTCGGGTGGGAGTGAGCGCCGCGGCCGATCTCGGCTGGAGGTTCTGGATCGCCGGCGACCCGACCGTCTCGGCTTACGTACGAAGCCACCGCGCGCCACTCGAGTAGAGTGCCCGCCCGCAGCACCCGAGACCAAACCGGTATACGCGCTCGCCGCGCATGCGGCAGGCTGGGTCTGGGACAGTGACCACCGCGGAAGGAACCCCTCGTGCAAACCGACGTGCTCGACGAGCTGCGGTGGCGCGGCCTGATCGCGCATTCCACGGACCTCGATGCGCTGCGCGCCGAGATGGCCGAAGGCCCGATCACCGTCTACTGCGGCTTCGACCCGACAGCCCGGAGCCTCGTCATGGGGAACCTGCTCCAGCTGGTGACCGTTCGGAGGCTGCAGAACGCCGGCCACCGCCCAATCGGCCTGGTCGGCGGCGCGACCGGCATGATCGGCGACCCTAAGGAGTCCGGCGAACGCCGACTGAACCCGGCCGACACCGTGGCCGAGTGGACCGAAAGGGTCCGTAGGCAGGTCGCGCGCGTGTTGTCGTTCGACGGCGACAACGCGGCGACCATCGTCAACAACTACGAGTGGACCAGGGACCTGTCGACGCTCGACTTCCTGCGCGACATCGGCAAGCACTTCCCGGTCAACAAGATGCTCGCCCGCGAGGTCGTGCGGTCGCGGCTCGAGGCCGGGATCTCGTACACCGAGTTCAGCTACGTCCTGCTGCAGTCCATGGACTACCTGCGGCTGTTCGAGCGGTACGGCTGCCGGCTGCAGACGGGGGGCAGCGACCAGTGGGGCAACATCACCGGGGGCGTCGACCTCGTGCGTCGCGTGCACGGCGAGCGAGTGCACGCGCTTGCGACCCCGTTGATCACGAAGGCAGACGGCACGAAGTACGGCAAGACCGAGACGGAGGCGGTCTGGCTCGATCCCGCGATGACGTCGCCGTACGCGTTCTACCAGTTCTGGTTCAACTCCGACGACGACGACGTCGTCGACCTGCTCAAGTACTTCACGTTTCGCACCCGCGACGAGATCGAGGAGCTCGCGACCAAGGTGACGCAGCAGCCGTTCAAGCGCGCCGCTCAGCGAGTTCTCGCCAGCGACGTGACGACGCTCGTCCACGGGGCGGGTGAAACCGCTCGCGTGGTCGCGGCGTCCCGGGCGCTGTTCGGTGCCGGCGACCTTTCAGCGCTCGACGCCGAGACGCTCGACGCCGCGCTCGGCGAGGTTCCCGGCGCGGTGGTCCAAGGGACCGGACCACAGGCAGTCGTCGACCTGTTCGTCCAGTCAGGCCTCGCTGAGAGCCGGAGCGCCGCCCGCCGGACGATCAACGAGGGCGGGGCGTACGTGAACAACCAACGTGTCCTCGACGCCGACGCGACGATTGACGCCGCGGCGCTGCTGGCCGGCGGGTGGCTGGTGCTTCGCAAAGGCAAGCGCCAGCTGGCGAGCGCGCGGGTCTCGGTGGTCGACTGATGCCGACCGGAGGCTGCGACCGCTCACCACCCGAGCTTGTTCACCGCCGGGAACAGACCGACTGACCTGGGCCGTTGTTCGGGGGCTGGGGGTTGCGGCTGCGTCTGCGGCCGTGACTCGGATGCCTATGCTGGGTGACGCGCAAACGGTGGGACACCGGAACGGCAGCGGAGCGGATGCCAGGGCTCGAGCGCCTCGGCCGACACGCTGCCGCTGACCGGATGACGTATTTGACGGAGCCCGGCCGACCGGGTAAGTTAGTCGAGTTGCCCCCGAGTCCGGCCGGAAGGTCCGACAGAGGTGTGTGCGCGATCCTTGAGAACTCAACAGTGTGCCAAAAGTCGACGACGAATTAACAAATAACGCCCCGTCGATGATGTCTGAACGCCTCCGGGCGCATGGACCTCACCGGACGGATTCCAATGGTAAGTACCGCTCTCCGGTTCGCCGGAGGGCAATTCTTGCCGGGATACTC
Organism: Propionibacteriales bacterium; assembly: GCA_038253325.1. Taxonomy (GTDB): domain Bacteria; phylum Actinomycetota; class Actinomycetes; order Propionibacteriales; family Nocardioidaceae; genus JBBSHE01. The sequence continues at coordinate 317 of JBBSHE010000043.1, read as the reverse complement.
CAATGATGTCGGCGCAATCCAAGGAGCGCGCTTACTGATTTCAACGGAGAGTTTGATCCTGGCTCAGGACGAACGCTGGCGGCGTGCTTAATACATGCAAGTCGAGCGGTAAGGCCTCTTCGGAGGTACACGAGCGGCGAACGGGTGAGTAACACGTGAGCAATCTGCCCTTCACATCGGGATAACCTCGGGAAACCGAGGCTAATACCGGATACGACCACTGACGGCATCGTCTGGTGGTGGAAAGTTCCGGCGGTGGAGGATGAACTCGCGGCCTATCAGCTTGTTGGTGGGGTAATGGCCTACCAAGGCGACGA